>CAYWKS010000098.1:0-1006 GCA_964458935.1 uncultured Planctomycetaceae bacterium | reverse complement strand
TTGCAACGTTAGGTCGATACTCGCAAGGTCGGTAAATCTGGCGACTGTTCGGGCAAAGCCCGTCACCGAGACGGTTCTGGCTCACCACGGGCTCGAGGACCCGAGGGGTTAATGAACTCGTGCTCGGTTGTGGTTGCCGCCCGGCCGGGCGGCAACCACAGGGCTGATCCTGGAACTTCCAGGCATCATCTCCAAGATACAAGGGGTTGTCGCCTTGACCGCCATCGCGGTGCCGAGGTTGAGCGTGAGCGTCCAGGTCCGACCGGTTGCATCATTGAATGTCTTCATTTGGAGTGAACCTTTCTGTATAGTTAACGGCGAAAGGGGCACGGCATGGCACTAACCAACTGTCCAGAGTGTTCGCGCGAGGTCTCAACGTCAGCGCCGCATTGCCCCAACTGTGGACATCCGATGGCCTCCAGGAGTCAGGTGATAGCCAACAACACGGCAAATACCTTGGGGGCGATCCTCGGAGCGGCGTTCATCGTTGGGGGGCTGTTTCTCACGTTCAACGATTCCTTGCTCGGTGTTTTGGCGTTCATGACCGGCGGTTGGTTTCTGCATCCACTGCGGCGCAGCATCCTTTAGGCCACTTCCACCACTGGTCGAACGTGGCGAGCTTGGCCGTCACCGAGACGGTGACGCCTTCCTCCAGCGGCTCGTTACGGCTGAAGTTGGTGATGACTGATAGGAACGCTTTGGCCAAGTCGCCCAGGAAGGCGTAATGCTTGTTGTTGAACTGATGCGGCCAGACGATTTGCTGCTGTGCTGGGGCGGGAGCCGCCCACGCGAGTAGCACCACACAACTGGTCACAATGCGCAAGGGCACATGCTGAGAGACAAGGTTCGATCGCATTCATCCACCACTGAAAAGATAGGTTGTCATGTTCACTCGTTCTGCTGAAGTTGGCCCTGAAGGGTTGGCGGCGCGGCTGGCTGAGCCTTCTCGGCCTGAAGCGCCGCAGCACGCTGTTTGAGCCATGCTTTGAGCTTCTGGTCATCAGAA
>CAYWKS010000097.1:0-1016 GCA_964458935.1 uncultured Planctomycetaceae bacterium | reverse complement strand
TACTACAGCGCTAGGTTGATCTTGCTTGGTATGGTTCAAGCGGCGAGGTTGTAGTTTTCCGCTGGGGGGCGGCTCGTGGGGTGGGTGCTGGCATGGACGCCGAACAGGTCCGTCGCTTGAAACCGGAGCTGACGCGTTACCTCAAGCGGTTCGACGACTGCTTCAGGCGGAAGGACACGCGGGCGCACCTGCCGACGTACGTGAGCGGTCAGCTCTCGGACCTGCCGGCCAAGAGCTGCGAGCCGATGGCGCTCGCCGCCGGCGTGCCGCCGCGGACCCTGCAAGAGTTCCTCGCGCAGCACCGCTGGGACGAGGGCGCGGTGCGGGACCGGCTGCAGCAGATCGTCATCCGGGACCACGCGGGGCCGAACTCCGTGGGCGTCGTCGACGAGACGAGCGACGTCAAGAAGGGCGACAAGACGCCCGGCGTGCAGCGGCAGTGGTGCGGCAAGGTCGGCAAGCAAGAGAACTGCCTGGTGACGGTGCACCTGGGTTACGCCTGCGGCGACTTCCACTGCCTCGTCGACGGCGAACTGTTCTTGCCCGAGAGCTGGTCGGACGACCGCCCGCGTTGCCGGGCCGCCGGCATCCCCGACGACGTGGTCTACCGGCCGAAGTGGAAGATCGCCCTGGAGCTGTACGACCGGGCGGTAGCGAACGGCATGGCGTTCGACTGGCTGACGTTCGACGAGGGCTACGGCGGAAAACCCCTGTACCTGCAGGGTCTGGACGAACGCCATCAACGCTTCGTGGCGGAGGTCCCCGTCACCTTCTCGTGCTGGCTGCGGGCGCCGAGCGTGACCGAGAGGCCGTACCGCCAGGGCGGACGGGGACGCCCCCGCAAGACGCCCCGGCTGCGAGCCGACGCGCCGAGGCCGCGGGGCGTGAAGGAGCTCTTCGAGTCGTCCGGGGCGTTCCGCGATCAAGCCTGGAAGCGTTACCACATCAAAGACGGCGAGCGGGGGCCGCTCGTCTGGGAGGCCAAGCACGCCCGCGTCACGATGAAGCGGGGCGAC
>CAYWKS010000096.1:0-1036 GCA_964458935.1 uncultured Planctomycetaceae bacterium | reverse complement strand
CTTTACCCAGAAAAGCCAAGCTCAGTAGGTCGCCCTTGTCCGCGCTCTGGGCGCGCAGTTGTTTGAGCATCCAATCGTTCAACCACACTGCCAACAGCCGGCCATCGAGCGGGGCGCATTCCGGATTTGTCGGTCAAACATCGCAATAGGAAAGGGGGCTAAGTGCCATGTTTTTCAGTAGGTTTAAGCGTCCAGCCTTGTAGAAGGAGCGCAGCATCAGCATCGCCTCCGCGTTTTCGTTCAGCCAGTAGATACTCGGGCCTTTCAGTCGTAGATTGAGAACGCGGCGCACCGCGCTCTCGACGGCACCACTGCCGATGGGCAGGCCTGCGTTGCGGACAATCGCATACTGCATGCGGGGCTGATGGCGCACGAAGGAATTGAGTTGACTGCGTACTTTTGGGCGCCCGCGGGAGAGAGTTCGCAGTTCTTCGATCACCTGGTCGATCTTGCCGTCCCACAGGCGTTTACGTTGCTTGCCGAGCCACCGTTTGCGTTCGGCTGCGCTGAAGCGCGCAACGGCCGCCGCCGCTTGGCCCAAGTGCTCGACGGCGTGGTAGAAATCGATCAATTGGTAGACGCGATCGGCGGCCATGCCCAGGCGTTCGAGCATCCCGTCCACGCGGTTCCAGATCCAGGCCGCGGCGTCCGCCACAAACAGGAGCCGATCCGCCTGCTGCACCTGAAGCCGGCTGAGAGTATGGCATAACACACGCCCTGAGTACTTCCGCAAGCAAAATTCAGCAAAAACCATCACTGGGTAACCACAGGTTACCCACAAGCAATCCACGGCCCGAATCACCATCCTGATTTATTAACAGGAGACCGTTTGCTCGGGTGTGAGCATAGAGTTCAAAAGCGGTGATTGGTGCTGTTTGAGTGAACGCAGATAGGTCGCCTCATCATACGGTCGATGTGCCTGCCAGCATCGAAATAGAATGCGTAACCATTTAAATGCCAGGGCCCGGATCGCCACATTGTGTGATTTCCCTTTCGTGCGTTGAAAGCGGTAGAACGCATCGGCCCAGATCGAATA
>CAYWKS010000095.1:0-1052 GCA_964458935.1 uncultured Planctomycetaceae bacterium | reverse complement strand
ACCGTCTCGGTGACGGGCTATGCCCGAACAGTCGCCAGAGCCGGCCCCCGGATCGCCCAGCGGGCCGAGTTCGCATCCGCAAGGAAGGGACCTGGCCCATGTCCGCGAAGGATCGCACCCTCGGCATCGATGTCAGCAAGCACCAACTCGACGTTCACCTCCAACCCGATGACCGCACCGGGCAGGTGCCCAACACCGACGACGGCGTGCGGCAACTGACCGAGCAGATCGCTGAACTGCAGCCGGTCCGCATCGTCGTCGAATCCACCGGGGGCTACGAGCGGTCCGTGCTCTACCGCATGCTCGGCGCTCAACTGCCGGTGGCCATGGTCAACCCGCGACCGGTACGTGACTTCGCCAAGGCGATGGGGTTGCTGGCCAAGACCGACCGCATCGACGCGAGGGTGCTGGCGCTGTTCGCCCGCCACGTGCCCACGCGGCTGACCGTCGCCCCCAGCCAGCATCAGCGGGCTTTGAAGCAGTTGGTCACCCGCCGCCAGCAACTGGTTGAGCAGGTCAACACCACGCGCAGCCAGGCCGAGCACGTGGACCTGCCGGTCGTGCGGGAGTCGATGCAACGGACGATCACGCATCTGCAGACCGAGATCGCCGCGATCGAATCGATGATCCAGCAACTGATCGACCAGGATGAGCAGCTCAAGCAACGCGATACGAAGCTGCAGTCGGTCAAGGGCGTGGGCCCGGCCACCGCACGGGTGCTGGTGACCGAACTGCCGGAGCTGGGCCGCATCGGTCGTCGGCAGATCGCCGCCCGGGTTGGCGTCGCTCCGTACAACGATGACTCGGGCCAGCACCGCGGCAAGCGTCGCGTGCGTGGCGGCAGAGCCACCGTCCGTCGAACGCTCTACATGGCCACACTCGTCGCCACCCGCCACAACGCAGTGATCCGCGATTACTATCAACACCTGCTGGAACAGGGCAAAGCCAAGAAGGTCGCCCTCGTCGCTTGCATGCGGAAGCTGCTCATTAGACTCAACGCACTCATGGCCGAGCCACAAAATGCTTGACAATCAAGACAGTCGCTCACCCCC
>CAYWKS010000094.1:0-1059 GCA_964458935.1 uncultured Planctomycetaceae bacterium | reverse complement strand
ATGTCGACCGTCCCCGCCTGGGCGTACGCCACGACCAGCGGCGGGCGCGCCAGGTAGTTGGCGCGGCAGTGCGGGCTGACGCGGCCCTCGAAGTTGCGGTTGCCGCTGAGCACGCTCGCCGCCACGAGGTCGCCCCGCTCGATCGCCCGGGCGATCGGCTCGGGCAGCGGCCCGGAGTTGCCGATGCACGTCGTGCACCCGTAGCCCACGAGATGGAACCCCAGCTTGTCCAGGTAGGTGTTCAACCCGGACTTGGCGTAGTAGTCGGTGACCACGCGGCTGCCCGGGGCCAGCGAGGTCTTGACCCAGGGCTTGACGGCGAGCCCGCGCTCGACCGCCGCCTTCGCCAGCAGCCCCGCCGCCAGCATCACCGACGGGTTGGACGTGTTCGTGCAACTGGTGATCGCGGCGATGACCACGTCGCCGTGCCGCAGCTTGAACCGCTGCCCGGCGTACTCGACCTCAATGCCCTCGACGCCGGGGTCGGCCTCGGCGGTGGCGACCGCGGCCTCCGCCTCGGTCTCGAGCATCCCGCCTTCGTCGGTCCACCGCTCACCGGTCGAGTCGCCCGACGGGCTGGTCTTGCCGAACGTCGCCGACAGGTCCTGCTCCCACTGGCCCTTCATCCCCGACAGGAGGATGCGGTCCTGCGGCCGCTTGGGCCCCGCGAGGCTGGGCTCCACCTCGCCCAGGTCCAACTCCACCGTGCGGGTGTACTCGGCGCGGCTGTGGTCGCTCCGCCACAGGCCCTGCGCCTTGCAGTAGCGCTCGACCCGGTCGACGACGGCGTCGGGCCGGCCCGTCAGACGCAGGTAGTCCAGCGTCGCGTCGTCGACCGGGAAGAACCCGATCGTCGCGCCGTACTCGGGCGCCATGTTCGCGATCGTCGCGCGGTCGGGCAGGCTCAACGACGCCAGCCCGCCGCCGCAGAACTCGACAAACTGGCCCACCACCCCGACCTCCCGCAGCTTCTGCGTGATGTTGAGCACCAGGTCCGTCGCCGTCGCCCCGGGATTCAGCCGCCCGCGCAGCTCGAACCCCACCACCTTGGGCGTGAGC
>CAYWKS010000093.1:0-1059 GCA_964458935.1 uncultured Planctomycetaceae bacterium | reverse complement strand
GAAGGCCACCGTGGCCGCCGTGATGATCTGGGGCAGTCGGGCCAGGGTGGTGAAGAGGGTTCCGAAGGCGGAGGCAGCCGTACCCAGAGCCGTGGTCAGAGCACCGATACCGATCGAAGCGAAGCCGATGGTGGCCAGGAAGGGACCGATGGCCGCAAGCGCAGTGCCCACCACCACAGCCAGCTTGAGGACCTCTGCACTGGTCCCCCGTAGACCACGGACGAACTCCGCCGCCTTCTCCACCACCGCGGTGAGATCCTTCAGGAGACCGCTGTCTCCGATCTTGATGGCCACACTCTCCACCGCCGAGGTGAGCTGGCGGAAGGCACCGAAGAGGCCACGCAGCTGAACCTTCTGGAGTCGCTCAGCCGTGCCGCTGGTGTCATTCAGAAGGCCCGAAAACTCGCGCAGGGAGTCCGCCCCCTTGTCCAGGAGGACAGAGGCCGAGGCCAGACCACGGACGCCGAAGAGCTTCAGCGCCTGATCCGAGTTTATGCCAGCCTGCTCCAGGTCCCCAAGGATGTCGATCAGGCTCCGGAAGTTGCCCTCCGAATCTCGGATGCTCACACCCAGCTGATTCAGCACACCACCGGACTTCTGCACGTCCACCTGAAGATTCAGGAACACACGGCGCAGAGATGTACCCGCCTTGGAGCCCTGGATACCAGCGTCACCCAGGACACCCAGAATGGCCGCGGTGTCCTCGAAGGTCTGATTGTTGGAGGCGAAGACCGGGCCCACATCCCGGAAGGAGGTGGACAGACCCTGGATGTCCACGTTCGCCGAGACGAAGGCAGTAGACAAGGTGTCGATGGACTTGGGCAGTTGGTCCAGGTTCTGCTGGAAGCCCTTGGTGATGTTGGTGACGATGTCCGCCGAGGTGGCCAGATCGAGACCTGAGGCAGCCGCGAGGTTCAGCACGTTGGGCAGAGCCGAGAGGGACTCAGTGGTATCCAGGCCAGTCTTGCTGAGGAACACCAGACCATTCGCCGCATCGGTTGCGGTGAAGGCCGTGGTGGCGCCCAGGTCAGCCGCTGCATCCCGCAGCTGATTGAACTC
>CAYWKS010000092.1:0-1069 GCA_964458935.1 uncultured Planctomycetaceae bacterium | reverse complement strand
CCCAGGTGACCGCCACCCGGTATTGCCCCGCCGGCAAGCCGCTGAAGCTCCAGCTCACGCTTTCCGCACCGCTGCCGACCGGTTTGTAGACGAAATCCCCGTCCAGTCCGACGCCGGTATAGGTGCTCCAGCCGCCACTGGCACCAAAACCGCTGTCGCCGTCGTCGAGCCGCCACACGTTGCCGGCGTCAGCGGCCGCGACACGCCCGGTCACACCGAAGTCGAACGGGCTCTCGTCGGCATCGTTGTTGGCGAAGACGATGGTCCCGCTGTAGTCGCCGGCAACCGCGCCGTCGAGCACGACGAGAAAGTGCGTCTCTTGGCCGGCACCAACACTCGCCGTCGCCACGTCCGCGGCAAGAAGGAACGGCGCCGGCACGCTGATCGTACCCAGCGTGAGCGCGCTGGTGCCAAGGTTGCGTACCGTCACCTCGCGACTGACCGCTTCGCCAAGCACGGTGCGGCCAAAGTCGACCACGCCGCTGCCGTCGCTGACCACCGCGCCGCCAACGACAACTTCGATCTCCGGGTTCAGCGGCACGTCGCCGACCCGTTCGATCCGCACCGCGTCGGCGACAATGTAGCTGCCGGCCGGTCCGGCCGCATCGTCGAGCACCACGGTCAGGGTGTCGCCGAGCACGGTCTGCTCACCGCCCAGGTCCATCCACCACGCTTGGTCGTAGAAGTCGCCCGGTTCCTGACGCTGGTCGACCGCTACCGCCGCAAGCTCGGTGGTCCCTTCATAGATCCGGTACACCGCGTCCTCGGCACGATTGCTGTAGGCTTCCCAGGTGACCGCCACCCGGTATTGCCCCGCCGGCAAGCCGCTGAAGCTCCAGCTTGCATCGGAAGTACCATCGCCTACTACCTTGTACGAAAAATTCTGATTCAGCCCCGCGCCGACGTACGTGTTCCAGTTGCCGATGAACGCGAAGCCCGCATCGCCATCGTTGATAATCCGAACGGATGGTGGCGAGGTCTGTGTGAACATCAGTGTATAGCTGTCATCGACCGTCTCCCCGGCAAGCCCGTCGCGATCTTGATCCATCATGTAGCCGAGGTTGTCGCT
>CAYWKS010000091.1:0-1077 GCA_964458935.1 uncultured Planctomycetaceae bacterium | reverse complement strand
TTTGACTCTGTTGGCGAAAGCAATCAGATAGTAAGTAAATGTAATACAAAAGAGATCAACAACTAGACGGTCTAGCTTCCCCTTTTCACATACTAGACGGTCTAGTTGAAAATTTTTGACGAAGTTAGAAGAGTGCAGGATGTAGTGCTGACAAACCTTTTAACTAAGGCTAGCCGCGACGGGCACATTATACCGATATTTATCGCAAAATGTCGGTATAAGTTGGACTCTCATTTCTATTAAAAAAGCTAATTGTCAATCGTAGAATATTAAAATTGCAATCACACGAATTAATATGAAGGGTTTATTAGTATTTTGCAACCAATAAGCAATATGCCGACAAATATCGGTATAAATATCAAGATACTATATCTGAGCCTAGCTCACTGCTTCCGCCGCACTCGTCTCATGTACTTACTAAATGGTTTAGTTTGCCAGGAAGATAAAATATTCTTGTGCTAAACTTGCTAATCAAAGATTTCAAAAATTGCATTGCCAGCAGTTCTTCTTTACTAATGTCATTTCATCCTCAAAAAGACTTTACTATTCCAACTGAAACTATTCATGTGGCTCAAGCAGCTTTTCCAAAGGGAAATATTTATATGAGAATGCGCGACGAGTTGGGAGTAATTTATGATGAGAAAGTTTTTGCTAATTTGTTTGCACTTAGAGGGCAGCCAGCCTTAGCACCGTGGCGTTTAGCATTAATTAGTATTATGCAATTTGTTGAAGGTTTGAGCGATCGACAAGCAGCAGATGCAGTTCGCAGCCGGATTGACTGGAAATACGCATTGAGCTTAAATTTAACCGATTCGGGCTTCCACTTTTCTGTGTTGAGTGAGTTTCGCAGCCGCTTGATTGAAGGTGGAGTCGAACAAGAACTATTTGAGAGAATGCTATCTAGTTTGAGAGAAGTAAAATTACTTAAAACACCTAAAAATCAACGAACAGATTCAACCCATGTACTGGCCAATCTTCGAGAGTTAAGCCGTTTAGAAATTATTGGTGAAACAATTCGTTCGGCTTTAAACTCAATTGCGGCGATCGCTCCTAACTGGCTTAAACAAATTGTGCCAT
>CAYWKS010000090.1:0-1181 GCA_964458935.1 uncultured Planctomycetaceae bacterium | reverse complement strand
ACTAGTGGTGTGATGCACGCTGTTGAGGGTTTTTGAGCGCGGCCCTTGCGCGACCAACCTTCTGGAGAATCTGCTCAGCGGTTTTCCTCCAGACGAAGGGGCGCGGCGCATCGTTGTGGGCGTCGACGAAGTCTTGGATCGCAGTCTGAAGCTGTCCGACGCTCCTGAAGACGCCTCGCCGAAGCCGCTTCTCGGTGAGTTCGCGGAAGAAGCGCTCAATGACGTTTAGCCACGAGCTGCTCGTCGGGATGAAATGCATGTGGAAGCGCGGGTTGCGCTCCAGCCAGGCCAGGACCTTGGGGTGTTTGTGTGTGGCGTAGTTGTCGACGATCAGGTGGAGATCGAGGTCGATCGGCGTCTCGCGATCGATCTGCTTGAGGAACTTGATCCACTCCTGGTGACGGTGGCGCGACATGCAGTTGGCGATCACCTCGCCATGCACGACCTCGATCGCTGCGAACAGAGTCGTCGTGCCGTTGCGCTTGTAGTCATGCGTCATCGTACCGCACCGCCCAGGAACCAACGGCAACGACGGCTGCGTTCGATCGAGAGCCTGGACCTGGCTCTTCTCGTCGACGCTCAGAACCAGCGCGTTGTCCGGTGGATTCAGGTAGAGGCCGACGACGTCGATGAGCTTCTCCTCGAAACGCGGATCGTTGCTCAGCTTGAACGTGCGAACGGCGTGCGGCTTCAAGCCGTTCGCTCTCCACACTCGATGCACCATCGACTGCGTGATCCCGAGCTCCGCAGCAAGTGTGCGAGTGCTCCAGTGCGTGGCATTCGGAGGAGTCTCCTGCGTCGTCTTCCGGATGATCTCCGACTCGACCAGCTCTCGGGCCTTCGGTGGACGCCCGCCGCGCGGCCGATCCTTCGAGATTCCCTTGATCCGGTCCACGGCGAAGCGATTCCTCCATCTGGCCACCGTGTCGGTCTTCACGCCCAGCTCCGCCGCGATGTCCGCGTTTGAGGCGCCGCCGGCAGCGAGCAGGACGATCTGGGCCCTCTGAACGCTCCTTGCAGCTACACGCCTCCCACGTGACCAGCGCTCGAGAGTGCGCCGCTCTTCACTCGTCAGCTCGATCGTCACCGCCCTTCGCATCGCTTGTGCCTCCAAGCGTACCTACGCAGAGGCTTCGTATCGTGGCTTCGACGACCTCTCCATTTCTGCATCAGACCACTAG
>CAYWKS010000089.1:0-1202 GCA_964458935.1 uncultured Planctomycetaceae bacterium | reverse complement strand
CGCGCGTCTCGAAGCGCCGGTCGCGACGAGTCCCTGCTCGTGGAGTCCGCACGGATCCTCGTCGAGTTTCTCAACCGCGCCCGGCCCTCCGACGAAGAGCTCGTCGTCGCGCTGCTGGGCGAGGCCGAGTCCACCTTGCTCGGGCTCGGGACGAACCGGCTCCACCCCATCGTCCCGCCGGACCTCGACCGTGCCGTGCTCGACCGCTACCGCGAGCGCATCCGCGAGCTGAAGGCGCTTCGCGAGGTCGACGCCGAGGCTCGCATCCCCGCGGCGTCCGACCTTCCCGCACCGCCCTCGACCGTCGCCGCGCCCATACCCACCGATCTCGTCGAGCTCGACGCCGAGCTCCGAAGGCTGTGCGCCCGCCTCGCGGTCCGCGATCTCGAGATGGGGCACCGAGCTCAGACGCTCCTCCGCGCCCAGTACTGGCGCGCACTCGGGTACGCGAGCCCCGAGCAGTATGCCAAGGAGCGCCTCGGCACCTCGCTGTCGGCCCTTCAGCACAAAGCCACCCTGGCCCGGCGGCTTCTGTCCTTCCCCGCCTTGGAGCGCGCGCTCTCCGAAGGGCGGATCGGCTACGAGGTCGCGTATCTCTTGAGCCAAAGCGTCACGCCCGAGACCGCGGCAGCCTGGCTCGACCGCGCCGAGCGAAGAACCATCGTCCACCTTCGCGAAGAGCTCACCACCGTCGAGGTCATGGGTCGCCTCGAAGACGCGCCGAAAGGCCCCCCCGACGACGCGCTCCTCGCCCGGTTTCGGCTATTCGAGAAGAAGGTCCAGTCCGGAGAGCTCTACCGAACCGTCTTCGGCGCCGCTCGCACCATTCCGCAGATATCCGTGACCCTCGACGCCGGCCGCGGCCAGGTCGTCGCTTTTCGCATCTCCGAAGAGCTTCACGAGCACTGGCGATTCGTCGAGCGCCTCTTCGAAAGGGTCGCCCCACCCGGCTCGTCCTTCCTCGCCTTCGCATGCCTCGCCCTCTGGCAAAGCTGGATCCCCACCATCGAGCGCAATGAAGGCAAGTGGCGCGACGTCCACCTCCGCGACGCCCACCGCTGCACGAGCCCCGTCTGCGACCGCCACGACGTCACGCCTCACCACCTGAAGTTTCAGTCCCACGGCGGAACCGACGAGCCCGAGAACGTGGCCAGCCTCTGCTCCTGGTGCCACATCCACGGAATCCACGAAGGACGCCTGAC
>CAYWKS010000088.1:0-1271 GCA_964458935.1 uncultured Planctomycetaceae bacterium | reverse complement strand
TGCTCCTCCGAAGAATCGACGTGTCAAGACGCGTCGATTCTTTATGCATGGGGGCCACGCGGTCCGAACCGCATCGGGTCCGCCGCCGGCCACGCGGCTGATTGGCAGAAATACTATGGAGATTGTCAATATGCTGACAAAAAAACCGCGCCGGTGGATAGGCTGGCCTTCGGCACGTTACCCATGTTAAGGCGTTCTAGCGGTTTCAAAGGCGATCGTGCCCGCGCACTGAACACTTTTCACAGCATTGTTGGATTTTTTCTTTACAGCAACCAATACGTGTAGTAGGGTCAAGACAGAGGAGTCGTCGAGCAAACCGCACGTCAATGCCTGCTCGGCGACAACAGGACTGCTTCGCTAGAGAGAGCGATCACATCTTTGTGGGAAAGCGAGGATCTTATGTCCAGGTACAGCAGTATCGTTGTTGCCGCATTCGTAGCGGCAGGTATGTTCGCCTTCGTCAGTCAGGCGCGGGCGGTCATTCTGTTCGACAACCAGTTTGATGCCGACCCGAACCTGGCGCTGGGCGATGCGCCCGTCGGCGGGGATGAGAGCGAGGGTGTCATCGGCGATGGCGATGCAGGCGACATGTATTGGCGCGGCCACGTCCGTGGCGGCGACGCGCACGGCACCGTCGAGGAAAAGGACGGCATCATGACTCACAGGGCCGGCGGCAATTTCCAGGCCCACTCGGTGTTCAGCAACAACGCGTTCGACGTGACCAACAACCTCGCCGTCAAGGTCAAGAGCACCTGGGTCGTGGATGAGGTCGCATCAGGCAGCAACACCCGCGGCGTCTACCTGGCGCTGGAAGACACCACCAACAAGCCCGAGAACGACGCCGGCAATGCCCAGTACGTCGACTTCGTCGGCGTGTTCCTGCAGTTCGACCACGGGGCCGATGCGTTCGAACTCCGCGTCGACGACGGGGACGACGACGACAGCTCGACGGTGGTGACCAGCGCGAACTACGTGGAGAGCTCTTGGGAAGATGGATTCACGGCGATGCTCACGGTGGACACGACCGGCTGGGAGCTGATGTTCGACGGGATCACGTGGGACGGCGGGGCGCCGGACCTCAGCGGTGACTGGGCCGACGACGGCCTGGACCCGGCCGACCTCTTCACCGCGGACATGCACCAGGGCTTCGGTTTCACCAACAGCACGAGCAAGCGTCGTCTGACCATGGACAGCGTGACGACCGAGGCGTTGCCCGAGCCGGCGTCTCTGGCGCTGCTGGGTCTGGGCGGCTTGCTGATGATGCCGCGTCG
>CAYWKS010000087.1:0-1312 GCA_964458935.1 uncultured Planctomycetaceae bacterium | reverse complement strand
GCTTTAAACTCAATTGCGGCGATCGCTCCTAACTGGCTTAAACAAATTGTGCCATCATCCGATTGGTACAAACGTTACGAATTTAAAATTCAAGACCATCATTTGCCAAAAAATAAAGAAGAACGCAATCAACTTGCTGTGGAGATGGGAGCAGATGGATTTTATTTATTAGATCAAGTTTACTCAGAATCTACACTATCGTGGTTGGGTCAAATTGAAGCTGTCGAAATCTTAAGACAAGTTTGGCTTCAACAATTTTATCTCGATCCCCAGCAAAATATTGAACTGAGAACTCAAAAAAATTGTCCCCCACCTGCGATTTTAATCAATTCCCCTTACGAAACTGAAGCAAGAGCGGGTAATAAAAGAACTCAAACATGGATGGGCTACAAAGTTCATTTAAGTGAAACCTGTGATGAAGATGCCCCTCATTTAATTACTTATGTTGAAACTAAACCTGCTACAACTAAAGATCATGAGGTTACCGAAAATGTCCATCAAAGTCTAGATCGGATTGAACTTCTACCTGACAATCATCTCGCCGATGCCGGTTATGTTGATGCTCAGTTACTGGTTGATTCTCAACAAAAATATCAGCTCGATTTAGTCGCTCCAGTTCCGAAAAATTGTCAGTGGCAAGCTTTAGCGGGGAAAGGATTTAGTTCCGCCGATTTTCAAATTGATTGGGAGCAACAACAAGTTAGATGCCCTCAAGGTAAGTATTCTCGTACTTGGAAAGAACAATTAAATCTCTATCAACAACCAGTTATTTATGTCAGATTTAAGAAAACTGATTGTCAAAATTGCTCGTTTCGTCCTGATTGTACCAAAGATAAAAGCGGAGTTAGAACTTTAACTTTAAAACCAAAAGAGTTACATGAAGCTCTGATAACGGCTAGATCTCGACAAAAAACCAAAGAGTTTAAAGAACAATATTCAGCCAGAGCTGGAATCGAAGGAACAATTTCTCAAGGTACGAGAGCTTTTGGTTTGCGTCGTTGTCGCTATCGCGGCTTTCCTAAAACACGATTACAACACATTTTTATCGCCATAGCTATTAACCTAGTTCGTATTTGGCAATGGTGGACTGAAGCTTATAATTTTGGGACTCGTCCTTCACAATTTGCTCGACTTGCTTCTTACTAAGACGCTATTTTTATATTTATCTTATCCATAAATTATACCTGGCAAAACTGATTTTTGTCAGAAATTTTGTTTGTCTTTATTTGCTTGTTGGCTTGAAATCTTTTCAGTTATTTTTGGTGTAATGCGATCGACTTATAAACTGATTACTTTCGCCAACAAAGTCAAA
>CAYWKS010000086.1:0-1413 GCA_964458935.1 uncultured Planctomycetaceae bacterium | reverse complement strand
TCTTGAGGGCGGTGTCGGCCAGGCCCTTGCGGGCGCCGTGCGTCGAGGAGAAGTATTCGAGGACGTTCAGGCCTTCGCGGAAGTTGGCCTTGATGGGCGTCTCGATGATCTCGCCGGACGGCTTGGCCATCAGGCCGCGCATGCCCGCGAGCTGCTGCATCTGGCTGATGTTGCCTCGGGCGCCCGAGTCGCTCATGAGGTAGACCGGGTTGAGGTAGGGCCGGCCCTGGTCGCTGTCGATCGGGACCAGTTCGCCGTCGGGGTCGCGGCGGTCGTTCTTCAGCTCGTTGACCAGCTCCTTGACGACCTGCTCTCGGCAGTGGGCCCAGAGGTCGAGCAACTGGTTGTAGCGTTCGCGCTCGGTCAGGGCGCCGGCGTGGTAGGCCTTCTCGACGCGATCGACCCGCTTCTGCGTGGCGTCGATCAGCTCCTGCTTCTTCGCCGGGACGCGGAGGTCATTGACGCCGAAGCTCAGTCCGGCCAGCGTCGACCGCTTGAACCCGATCTCCTTCATGTCGTCGAGGAAATCGATGGTGGCGGGCTTGCCGCAGTAGGCGTAGACGTCGTCGATGGCGCGGCTGCAGCCCTTCTTGCCCAGTGCGCAGTTGTAGAACGGCACGCCCTGGGGTGTGACGTCGTTGAACAGCAGCCGCCCGGCCGTCGTGACCAGCCGCTTGTTCGCGGGGAAGGGCTTGGTCGGGCCGCGCTGCTCCTCGACGACCTCGGTGAACTGGTCATCGGGGAAGCGGACAACGATCGGCTGGTGCATGGTGATCTTGTGGGTGTCGTAGGCGAGCAGGGCCTCCATCGGGTCGCGGAACTGGGGCAGTTCCTTGGCCTCGACCTTGCTCAGGTCCTCGCCGGGCCGCGTGGCGGTGATGTAGTACACGCCGAGCACGATGTCCTGCGAGGGGCTGATGATCGGGTTGCCGTTGGCCGGGCTGAAGATGTTGTTCGTCGACAACATCAGCGTGTGGGCCTCGGTCTGGGCCTCGATCGACAGGGGCAGGTGGACCGCCATCTGGTCGCCGTCGAAGTCGGCGTTGAACCCGGTGCAGACCAGCGGGTGGACCTTGATGGCGTTGCCCTCGACGAGGACGGGCTCGAAGGCCTGGATGCCCATGCGGTGGAGGGTGGGCGCGCGGTTGAGCAGCACCGGATGCTGGTAGATCACCTCTTCGAGGATGTCCCAGACCTCCGGGTCGCGGCGCTCGAGCATCCGCTTGGCGCTCTTGATGGTGGCGGCCAGGCCGTGGTCCTTGAGCTTGCGGATGATGAAAGGCTGGTAGAGCTCCAGCGCGATCTTCTTGGGCAGGCCGCACTGGTTGAGCTTGAGCTCGGGCCCGACCACGATGACCGAGCGGGCGGAGTAGTCGACGCGCTTGCCGAGCAGGTTCTCGCGGAAGCGGCCCT
>CAYWKS010000085.1:0-1428 GCA_964458935.1 uncultured Planctomycetaceae bacterium | reverse complement strand
ATTTTGTTCTCTGAGCAGACCTGACCATTTCATCAGCCGCACACGGTACAGCTTTTAACCCCTCACCCCCCAAGCCCCTGACCTCGGCCCGCCTGGAATCAAATTTCCTATCAGTAATTTCCTATCAGTATTGCGATCGTGGCTAAATGGCGATCACGATTTGCGAGGCCAGGATCAGTCGCCGAGCTGAACGACCGGGATCGCGGCGTCGGCGCCCGCGAGCATCATGACGGCGGTCGACTCAATGCCCTGTGCGAGATAGACATGAATCCGGGCGAAGTCCTGTGGAGTCAGCCCCAGCATGCCCGCCGCGACCAGGCGACAGACGCCATCAATCGGCAATTCCTCGCGATCGGTGGTATCGCAGTCGTGCTGGATCGCCTGCGTCCACCGCCGCAAAAACGCCGCGTACCGCTGCTGCGGCGAAAGCTTCGAGCTGATGCGGATGACCTGCCGATCAAAGCTGAGGGCGGACTTGGCGGCGACGCCGCGTTCATCGACAATCGGGTCGGGGGTCACTTCGAGTGCGTAACGAAACGCGCCAACCGGAACCTGCATGATGTGCCTCCACGGGTGCGGCCAGCATCCTAACATGAACCTGACAGGTGTCAAGGAAAAACACGCCATGGCCCAGGTCTGCGACGCGTGCGGGAACAAAGTCGATCGACTGTGGCGGATCGATTCGGGTAATGAGGTCTGCGCCGGGTGCTACGGGCAGATCGCCGCGGGCGGCCCGCCCCCGCTGCCTCGCCAGGCGGTGCAGCTCCTGACGCTGCCGATGCGGTGGACATGGACGATGCGGCTTGGAGTGGTTGTTGCGGCGATCGCCCTGGCCTCGCTGAGTTTCTGGCTGGGCAGATGGCAAAGCGACGCCACTGGGAACGAGCCGATGTCAAACACCGCCGCCAGCTATCAGGAAGCGACCAAGCTGGGAGTGGGCGCGTTCTGCACGATAGACGGGACGCTGATTCACACGAAGCGGATCGAACGTGGGTGGTATCGGGTCGCGTTCATCGAACTGACATTACGAGGCAATCAGTGGGGTGGCACGATGGATGCGAACGGGAGCAGGCACGGCTACTGGTCGCACACGGACGGTGACAGCCCGCTTGCACCGCCGCTGGAGTGGTGGTATTGGCATGACGAGCGGGTCAGCCAGGCCGAGTTTCTACGCCGGTCCGGCAGTAGCTCGCTGGCACAGCATGCGACGCGCATGGTCGAGAAGCGCCCAGCGAACACGCGCTGACCGCGCCGTGACTGAAAGAAAACTGTTGACTTGCCAGGCGGCGCGACGATATGCTTCAGCAGAACCGCAGCGATCCCCCGGCGCTGCATGGCTAAAAAAAAACACGGGGGGCTGCGAACTCACAGGCGCTCTTGTTTCCTCTGGACCGAATGCTCGGCCAAACTCACCTGCAACTACGGCGG
>CAYWKS010000084.1:0-1435 GCA_964458935.1 uncultured Planctomycetaceae bacterium | reverse complement strand
CCAGCAGTTCTCGGTATGGGGGCGAGTGGTGGTGTGCTGGCCGTCCGACGTTACCTGCATACAATAGCAGGCAATCAGGCGGGTCTCGGCGGTGGTACACCTGTTAGGATTGTTCGCATAAGGCTGAGCCAGGATGGGAACAGGTGATAGGCGGTTATCGATCTGATGTGCTCGAATAAGCGCGCGCGGGCGCCAAGGCGTGCCCGGACGCGCTGCCAGGCCTCTTCGATGAGATCGCAAGCATTGTGCATGGCAAAAGCCAGCAAATTGAGGACAACAAGAAGGCTGGCAAGAGTCTCTTTTCCGTGTCCGAAGTTGTGCTCAAGATTATAGCCGCCAGTCTTCAGCACATTGAAGGTCTCGTTCTCGATTTTCCATCTTGCCCTGCCGCAGGCTGCCAGTTCGGCCACCGTTGATCGGCTGACCGGCAAGTCGGTAACGAAGCTGGAGCAGTAGGTGACCTTGCCGTCGGGTTTGGTGATCTCAATCTCTAACCAATTGACAAGCAATGCATCTTTACCGTCGCGCAACGGCACGTCGGTGATCCATCGATATCGATGTGTGCGCTTGTCTCGACCGTGTCCCTTGGTTTCGGTGACGCTGTCTAGGTCGACACCGGTCAAGTATTCCGTCAGGGTTTTGTGGCTGGATGGTTTGCATACCAGTAGAAAATTGCCACCGGCCTGGTTTATTGCCTCGCACATCGGCTGTTTGGCATAGAGATCGTCACCGAGAAAAACCGGTTTCAGCCAGGCAACCGTTGGGCCGACCCGCTCCAACCATCGGCGCGCGGCCATAGCTTCACAATCTTGCTTCTTGTGTCCATCTTGCGGGCGCACAAATTCCGGCGGCAACGGCAACGCCGTCTTGTGGCCGGGTGCGACCAACGTGGCACCGACAAAACTATGAAAATACTCAGTTTCTCCATCCGAGCGGCGACGCGTCGAACAGTGTTGGCACGAAATCTTGCGTGAGCAGAAGTGCTCCGACCCATCCAACGCAATCAGCACGCGGCCATTCAAGCAGCGCATCGATGCCAACCCGCGCCGAGCCTCGAGGTCTTTAATCAGCGTCTGAAAGACGGCGTCAAAATGGTCGCTCGGCGTCCCATCAAGCATCGCCCGAATATGATTGTCAGACGGAATTGCCGTCATTCCGAAGAGCGTGTGTGCGTTTGATCGGCCCTGACCCGGACCTTCAGCCAACAGCGCTTGATGGGAAAGAAACGACGGGCATTGCATGAAGAAAACCGAGAACGCCGCCAACCCGATGTCTGCCATCCGGTAGCGTCCGTTGCTGCCCGTCCGCCGATCCGGCAGTCGATCGCACCGCTCGCGCAGTGCCGCAATCCATGAGTCAAGCCCGTTCACACAAAGCTTGAATCACATCTCGACTCCGGGGGGAATCCCCTTTTTCGTCAAAATGAGAACTGCTG
>CAYWKS010000083.1:0-1471 GCA_964458935.1 uncultured Planctomycetaceae bacterium | reverse complement strand
CGGAGAGGGTGGGATTCGAACCCACGATGACGTAAAACGCCATACCGGTTTTCGAGACCGGCGCCTTCAGCCGCTCGGCCACCTCTCCTGAGGCTGATTCGCGGGATGATAAGTCGGGGGCGAGATGGGGTCAAAACGGTGGGAGCGGCGGGGGTGCGGCCGGTTGTGCCGCTCGGGCAAGCGGGGCGGGTTGCGCGAGGCGTCGCGGCGTCGGGTTGAGAAAAACGGCGGGACGGATTGGCCGCCGGCCCTGGCGGATCGTAGTTTCGGGGTGCAAGGACGAAACCAACCTGCAAGAGTTTCGGGCGCTCGATTCGGGCGCTCGACCGACAGGCCGTGTTGCCTGCTTGTGGTGATCGAGCCTCGGATGGACAGCCGTCCGGGGCTCGGTTTTATTGATCGGGCTGGGGGGCGAGCTCGGGCTCGTCGCCGTCATCGTCGATGTCGGCCCCGGGCGCGGAGATCCGGACGGCCTCGCTGACGGGGATCTGCCAGGGTCGGACGCGGTAGGGGTGCCAGCCGTCGAGGTAGTAGCGCAGGTAGACGCTGACGAGTTGCATGCCGCCGGTGGCGGCGGGTCGGACGACGTCGACCTGGGCCTCGCGGGCGCGGACGAACACGCCGACGACGTCGTAGAGCGGGCCGGTCGCCGGGGCGTTGGCGTCGTTGGCCATGGCCTGTCCGGGCAGCCGCTGCAGCACCCATTGATACGTCTGGTAGCTGGCCCCTTCGGGCAGGTGGACGCGGTAGGGCGTTGGCTCATCGCGAGCCTCGAGCAGCTCGGCCAGCGCCGCAACCTCGACCTTGCGGACGGTCGCGCGATCGGGGTTGCTCGACGCCCAGAAGCCCGGCTGTTCGGGGATGTTCACGTAAGTGGCGCACCCGCCGGCCAGCAGCCCGACGCCGACGAGCCCGCCGAATACCATTGCCGCAACACGCATGAGCCCAGCGCTCCTTTCCATCGTCGCGATGAGGATATGGTAACACGTTCGGCGGGGTGGGGTAGTATGCCCTCGCCCGCGCAGCACGGCGCCCGCCGCCACATCGACCCGCCCGGCGCGCCGACTGCTGAACCTGAACCCCGGCGTTGCAGGCGCCGGCCGTCGGCTCATTCCACCGTGACGCTCTTGGCGAGGTTGCGGGGCTTGTCGACGTCGTGGCCGCGGATGACCGCGGCGTGGTAGGCGAGCAACTGCAGGGGGACCGTGGTGATCAGCGGCTGGAGTGGCTCGGAGACATGGGGTACGCGGAAGACGGTCTGGGCGTAGCGTTCGATCTGGTCGTCCTCCTCGTCGGCGACGGCGATGATCCGCCCGCCGCGGGCGCGGACCTCTTCGATGTTGGAGACGACCTTGTCGTACTGGCTGTTGTGGGGTGCGATGAAGACGACGGGCATGCCCTCGTCGATCAGGGCGATCGGGCCGTGTTTCATCTCTGCCGCGGGCATGCCCTCGGCGTGGATGTAGCTGAT
>CAYWKS010000082.1:0-1493 GCA_964458935.1 uncultured Planctomycetaceae bacterium | reverse complement strand
ACCACAGGGCTGATCCTGGAACTTCCAGGCATCATCTCCAAGATACAAGGGGTTAGCACCCTTCCCAGCGAACAAAGCCGGTCCCACTATCTGCCACATCATCCCATGGATGCGTTTTGTGAAGAGAATACGGCTTGAACAACCGATCGCATCCACGCCCGATTGACTACGGTGCGTTTGGTGTTGCGCCAGTTGATTCCGCCTTGACATCCAGACGCTTGCCTTCCGCATCGTAGGTGACGATCACCCGTTGATTCAACGCGCGAGAACCGACGATTGAATAAATCTCAACGCGTCCAGTTTCGACGACCTTTTCAACCGCGATCACCGAATAATCAGAATAGTGCTGTTGCCACGAATCGCGCACCAACACTGGCAGGTCAGAATATTGCAGGTGTGCCGCCCCAATTCGGTGGCGGTCCTGCGGTACCGAAGGACAGCCAGTAACCATAATCAGTACACCGATTATGGCGAGCGTTTTTGCCCAATATCCAAGGATGCGGCGATGTGGCATTGCGCCCTCTCGTCTGCTTGGGTAAAGATTAGTTCGACGCGGGTTTCCGTCCAGCTGACTTGATTTTCGATTGAATCTTGTCAATCTTGACCTGAAAGAGGATATCATCGTCGTGGTACCATTCAGAGGTTTACTGATAGGAAATTTGATTCCAGGCGGGCCGGGATCGGGGGCTTGGGGGGTGAGGGGTTAGGGGCAACCACGCGGATTGCCCGCCCCGCGAATCGGCATGTGATTCGCCCCGTTCGCCATCCGAACCCTCTGTTCGTGGCCGCTGGAAATGGTGTTCTTGCCCGGAGACCATCCCCGGGCTGCGTACAGACAACATGACACCGGATTCCGCCGCGGTCAAGATGAAACTGGCCAATCTGGTTGCGATTCGGTTCAGGCGTCCCAGGGCAATTCGGGCTGACCCCCGGAAGTGTCGAGGGCTTCGCGGTGGGCGTGTCCATTCTCCGTAGTACTACGAAGGATGAATTCGAGGTAATCGGCAACCCCTTGTATCTTGGAGATGATCTCTGGAAGTTCCAGGATCAGCCCTGTGGTTGCCGCCCGGCCGGGCGGCAACCACAACCGAGCACGAGTTCATTAACCCCTCGGGTCCTCGAGCCCGTGGTGAGCCAGAACCGTCTCGGTGACGGGCTATGCCCGAACAGTCGCCAGATTTACCGACCTTGCGAGTATCGACCTAACGTTGCAACTGGCCTGCCAACTAACGTCCCGGGCGCGATGGAGTCTGTACATTCCAACGCTCGGGGGATCGCCCCCCGGGGTGGCGGCGCGCCCATGCGCGCGGTGGGGCGGGTGGGGCTGACGGAATTGCGGTCGATCTGAAAAATCCTATCGCCAATCCCGGCATGGGCTTACACGCCTCCGCGGCAGTGAGGCGACGGGTCCGTGCGCCGAGCTGCGCGCCCCGGCCCTCCTATGGACCTTATGCACGGATGCACCGAATCCGTGCGGCGTTGATCAGGAGTTT
>CAYWKS010000081.1:0-1495 GCA_964458935.1 uncultured Planctomycetaceae bacterium | reverse complement strand
CTGAGGTGGACCCCGAATTCTGGACAGGTCGCTAAGAGAGAGTCCCGCTCCTAGAGTAGGCGGATTGATGGAGCAGGACATGAAGCAATCACGGAAGAAGCACACGCCGGAGTTTAAAGCCAAGGTAGCGCTTGCAGCGTTGAAGGGCGACGCCACGGTGGCGGAACTGTCGAGCCGTTTTGGCGTCCACTCCAGCCAGATCCACGGCTGGAAGAAGGCGCTTGTTGATGGGGCGACCGAAGTTTTCAACACCGGAATTTCGGGAAAGACTGCCAGTGACAAAGCGGATGAGGCAAGGCTGGCCGACCTCTACGCCAAGATCGGCGAGCTGACGGTGGAACGGGATTTTTTGCAACAGAGGTCCGGTCGATGAGCCGGACCGATCGCATGCGATTGGTTGAGCGCGGTCACCCGAAAATGTCGGTGAGCCGACAATGCCAACTCCTCGATGTGGCCCGCTCGAGTGTCTATTACAAACCGATCCCAGCCTCTGAGGCCGATCTGACATTGATGCGGCTGATCGACGAGCAGTACCTGCGCACGCCGTACTACGGCAGCAGACGGATGGCGGCTGCGCTGACCCGATCTGGACACCTTGTTAACCGCAAGCGCATTCAACGGCTTATGCGGTTGATGGGGATCGAAGCGATTTATCAGAAGCCGAACACCAGCCGCCGGCACCCGGAGCACCGCGTTTATCCTTACCTTCTGCGAGATTTGACGATCGACCGGGTCAATCAGGTTTGGTGTGCCGACATCACTTACATCCCGATGGCCAAAGGGTTCCTCTACCTGGTGGCGGTAATGGACTGGACGAGCCGCCGAGCCTTGGCCTGGCGCCTGTCGAACACGATGGACGCCGATTTCTGCGTCGAAGCCCTGGAAGATGCGCTGGCTCGCTTTGGCTGCCCGGAAATCTTCAACACCGATCAAGGCAGCCAATTCACCAGCGGCGATTTTATCGGCGTCTTAGCGGCGTGGAAAATTCAGATCAGCATGGACGGCAAAGGGCGATGCATGGATAACATCTTCGTTGAGCGTCTGTGGCGGAGCCTCAAGTATGAAGAGGTCTTCATCAAGGCTTATGCGACCGTTGCCGAGGCGCGTAGCGGCATTGGCGCCTACCTAACCCATTATAACGATGACCGTCCCCATCAGGCTTTGGGCTACCGAACGCCGCACGAAGTTTATGAAACCGGCGCCGGCCTGTGGGTATGTGGACGATCGGCTTCGCCGAACGGCTGCGCTTTCCCCATGATCCCGGCTAATAATGTGCCAACGGAGAGGTCTGAGAAAGGGATCATGGGGAAATGCTCGCCTTCGACCACATACCCACAGGCTCAACAACAAACAACAAAAAGTGATTCCATGATAATAGAAAAGATGATATAAGGGCAACGGATCCTGCCAAAACGGCATGGCGCGGGACCCAACTGCGGGCGGCACTCTCTCTTAACTGTGCCTCACCACTGTCCAAACAGTGGGGTCCACCTCA
>CAYWKS010000080.1:0-1532 GCA_964458935.1 uncultured Planctomycetaceae bacterium | reverse complement strand
GTCGACTACAAATCCGGAAAGCTCGTGAAGTCGCAGTCGGCCTACGCGCACCCCCAGCCCCATGCCAGCTTCATCCAGTCGGTGGCGGACGACCTCGTCAACGACGGCGGCATCATGGACCTGTGGGTGCGTGAGGCGCGGCTGTTCAAGTATGGCTCGGGCACCGGGACCAACTTCTCCAGCCTCCGCGCAGAGAACGAGTCGCTCAGCGGCGGCGGCAAGAGCAGCGGCTTGATGAGCTGGCTCAAGATCGGCGACCGGGCGGCCGGGGCGATCAAGTCCGGCGGTACCACCCGGCGGGCGGCCAAGATGGTCTGCCTCGACCTCGACCACCCCGATATCGAAGATTTCATCAACTGGAAGGTCCGCGAGGAACTGAAGGTCGCCGCCCTCGTCGAAGGCGCCAGGCACCTGCCCGCCGAGCAGCGCGAGACGGCGGAGAAGCTCGGCCTGAAGCTCGACTTCGACTTCAACGGCGAGGCATACCAGACCGTCAGCGGCCAGAACTCCAACAACTCCATCCGCATCCCCAACGAGTTCTTCCGGCGGCTCGACGAGGATGGTTACTGGGAGCTGCACAGCCGCACAACCGAGGACGTGGCCAAGCGCGTGCCCGCACGCGATCTGTGGGACCAGATCGGCTACGCCGCCTGGCGGTGCGCCGACCCCGGCGTGCAGTTCGACTCGACGATCAACCAGTGGCACACGTGCCCGCAGTCCGGCCGCATCAACGCGTCCAATCCCTGCAGTGAGTACATGTTCCTGGACAACACCGCGTGCAACCTCGCGTCGATCAATCTGCTGAAGTTCTACAACAAGGACTCGCGGGCGTTCGACCTGGAGGGCTTTGAGCACGCGATCCGGCTGTGGACGATCGTGCTGGAAATCAGCGTGCTGATGGCGGCGTTCCCCTCGAAGGAGATCGCGCGGCTGAGCTACGAGTTCCGGACGCTGGGGCTGGGCTTCGCCAACCTGGGCGCGATGCTCATGCAGGCCGGCATCCCCTACGACAGTGAGCTCGGCCGGTCGATCGGCGGGTCGCTCAGCGCGGTGATGACCGGCCGCAGCTACGCGACCAGCGCGGAGATGGCCGCGGAGCTCGGGCCGTTCCCCGGGTTCTTCAAGAACCGCGAGCACATGCTTCGTGTGATCCGCAACCATCGGCGTGCGGCGTACGGCGTGTGCCGCGACCGCGATCAGTGTGCCAGCCATGAGATCGGCTGGTACGAGGGGCTGGAGATCCCGCCGGTCCCGATCGAAGACGAGCAGCTCGAACACGCCGACGAGACCGCTTTCGGCCACCTCGCCGACAGCGAGCAGTTGCTGCGATCGGCGCGGCGGGCGTGGGACGACGCGCTCAAGCTCGGCGAGGCGCACGGCTACCGTAACGCCCAGGTCTCGGTCATCGCGCCCACGGGCACGATCGGCCTGCTCATGGACTGCGACACCACCGGCGTCGAGCCGGACTTCTCTCTCGTGAAGTTCAAGAAGCTCGCCGGCGGCGGGTACTTCAAGATCGCCAACCAGTCGCT
>CAYWKS010000079.1:0-1542 GCA_964458935.1 uncultured Planctomycetaceae bacterium | reverse complement strand
GTCGTGAAATTGGATAATGTTACCCAGTGGGTGCGGGTTTCGGCCCAATTCCCATGATGAGGAGGTTAGCCACCGAATCTCTAGTGAACCCGCGTGCGTATTTTCCCGCAAGGGTGCGTATGAAGCCGGGTGTAGCGAGTGTGCAGGCCGCGTGACTGAGTCCCGAAAATTGTATAGTTGTGGTCCATGAGGATAACCGGGTGCAAGCTCGGGAAAGCCGACGGTTTTGATGCGCCGGAAGGCTGTAGTCCCTGGAGTGTTACGGCGAGCGAAGGGGACACCACCGGGATCTACGAGCGGGGCATGTGCACACAGGGGTAGCCTGGGAACTTGAGAGGACCGTCATCTCCTTGTGGTGACAACTGGTGAGGCACGCCGGTAAAGAAAGGGGCCAGGCGCTGTCGGGGTCATTTTCGCACCCGGGCAGTGAACCTGAAAGGGGACACAAACACAAGCGAACGACACAAGGTATCGGGAAGCGAGCGTAAAGCGAAGCGACTCGAGATGGAGAAACGGTAGTCTTAGCTGAGCAGAGTACCGATGGCTGAAAACAGGAAAAGCCGAGAAGGTGGGGAACCAAGACCCAAGGGACCCACTGGAGGGAAGGCGAAGCCGGGCATAACGTATTGTCGGAGGGGACGATGAAAGGCACACAGAGGTCAATCCTCATCTCAACAACACTTCGGCAAATCGCAGCACAAGCGATCGCGAATCTGGGTCTGGTCTTTACAAGCCTGATCCACCGCATGGACTTCGACTTTCTTCGAGAATCCTTCTTCCTTCTGCGCCGCGACGGCGCACCGGGAGTCAGTGGAATCACGGTAAAGGACTACGCAAAGGACCTGGAAGCAAACCTGGCGGACCTCTACCAACGGCTGGTAGAGAGGACCTACAAAGCCCCGCCGATCAAACGCGTGTGGATCGACAAGGAAAACGGCAAGAAACGTCCGATCGGCATTGCGGAAATCGAAGACAAGATCGTCCAAAAAGCGGTATCGATGCTCATGAGTGCGGTGTTTGAACAGGACTTCTACTCGTTCTCCTACGGCTTTCGGGAAGGGCGCAACGCCCACGACGCCCTCGCGTACCTGCGCGAGCAGTGCATGAGGCGCGGCATTCGATGGATTTATGACGCGGACATCACGGGATTCTTCGACAACATCGACCGGGGCTGGTTGCGGACCTTCATCAAGCGCCGGATCAACGATGGAGGAATACGGCGGCTGATCGGCAAGTGGTTACATGCCGGGATCCTGGAAGGAGAAGAAATCAGCTACAGCGATAAAGGGTCGCCGCAAGGCGGAATCATCAGCCCCCTGTTGGCGAATATCTACCTCCACTACGTCTTGGATGAATGGTTCGAGACCGAAGTCAAGCCACGGATGCGAGGGAACTGCTTTCTGGTGAGGTATGCCGACGACTTTGTCATCGGCTTCCAATACGAAGAGGACGCACGGCGAGTGATGGAAATACGGCCGAAACGCTTCGGGAAATACGGACTCGAGCTGCATCCAGAGAAGAGCCGCCTCCTCGACTTCAGTA
>CAYWKS010000078.1:0-1553 GCA_964458935.1 uncultured Planctomycetaceae bacterium | reverse complement strand
GTTACCGTGAAAGCCCCCAGACCGAAGAGTCAAGCAACTGTCTTCCGCAGAAGCGGAATGTCGATCGGGAGCCGACGAAGGATTATGCCGTTTTCGGCGTTGGTGTCGTCGGCCAGTATCCGAATTGTTTCAGTGCCCGGATCCAGCGTGGTGCATTCTTTGAAACGGCCGCGGCCTGGTAATCGATCCCCGAATCTCGATAGGGCTCACGGTGACTGAGAATGGCATAGATGGTCCGGATGAGCTTATGCGCCAACGCGACGATCGCCTTCTTGTGACCACGGCGGATCACCAGGCTCTTGTACTTCGAACCAAATACGCTTTTGGTTCGTCGCGCTGCGTTGGCGGATTCGCACAAGAGGTAACGCACGATCTGATGGCCCTTTCGCGTTTTTCCACTCTTGCGCTTGCCGGCGCTCTCGTGATTGCCCGGGCACAGGCCCGCCCACGAGGCAAGGCGGTCGGCGGAGCCGAAGCGGCTCATGTCGTCGCCGATCTCGATCAGGATCATGGCTGCGGCGATAGCGTCGATGCCGGGAATGGTTTGCAGCAGCTCCCAAGCCCAGCGGTAGGGCTCCATGGCGGCGATCAGATAGTCGTCGAGCTCGGCGATTTGCGTCTCGAGCTGGCGGATATGCCCTCGGATTTCCTGCAACACCAGCAGGTGGCGTGCCGAAAGCTCGCCGTCGAGCGCCAGCAGCAGTTCCTTGCGCTTCGCTTTGAGTCGACCCTTGGCCAAGTCGATCAACGCACTTGGCTCCTCGCCACCGAGCAATCCTTCGAGCATCGCCTGCGCCGAGACGCCGTTGATGTCGCTGACCACGGCACCGAGCTTGATCCCGGCAGCATCGAGCACCTTGTGCAAGCGATTCTTCTCCCCGGCCAAGGTGCCGCCGAGCTTCCTGCGGTAACGCGAGATCAGGCGCAGCTCGCGCAGATCCTGCACCGGAACAAAGCTGGCGCACCAGCCCGAAGCGGCCCAGCTCCGCCAGCCAATGCGAATCTCCCATATCGGTCTTGCGTCCCGGTACGTTCTTGATGTGATGGGCGTTCACGACCCAGGTCTCGATTCCGGCACGCTCCAGATGCGCGTACAGGCTCTTCCAATAGATGCCGGTACTTTCCATGACCACCAATTCCACTTCATAGCGATTCAACCAGGCAACCAGACAGTCCAACTCCTGCTTGAAGCCGCCGAACTCACGGCTGTGCTTCTCCGTGTCGCCGTCGTCCTGCTCGATCAGGATGGTTGCCACGTGGCGCATGCGGTGAACATCGATTCCCGCTACGCGTCGATACAGTGCCTTCATCTGCGCTCTCCCATAGCTACACTGATACATGGGAGCGGCGCGGACATCCGACCGGTTTTGCCTCGGGCTCAACTTCAGCCCCGGTCTCTTTACCGTTCGTCCTGCCGGCAGCGCCGGCGGTACACTCGGGGGTGCGGACCGGTCGTGACGGGTCCGGTTAGGCCACGGGGTCCAACCACCAAACGTTTTTCGACCTCGCGCCCGCGCCGTTCCCCCCAGTTACAGCGTGGACGATTTTCGCGA
>CAYWKS010000077.1:0-1592 GCA_964458935.1 uncultured Planctomycetaceae bacterium | reverse complement strand
TTGTGTGGGCACGGTGTCAGGTCCAATAGTTGCAGTGGCTTAGACTGAAGGTTGCGTCTGGAACGGCGAGACTGGCAGGTGGAGGAGCTTTCCGGCGACCAGGAAGGCGATGGCGATGAGGTGCTTGGTGGTGCCATAGCCGCGGGCCTTGGCCTTGGCGGCCTGGATGCTGGCGTTGGCGGCTTCGACGCGCCCATTGGACAATTTCGAGTCAAAGGCATTGAGGACGCCCTGCCAATGGTCCTTGATGGTCGCGGCGGCCTTCTTCATGGGCTCCAGGCGGGAGCGGCGTGCCCAGCTGTACCACTTCTTGAGCAGTGGTTCGGCCTCGTCGGCACTCTGTGCGGTCTGGAAGATCTCGCGCAAGCTCTCCTTGATGCGGGCGGCGCGGTGGGTCTTGAGGTTCAGACGGGAGAGCTCGGCGTGTTGTAGGACCTGGCGGCGCGTCCACTTGTGTTTGTCCTTGAGCCAGATGTAGCGGCTGCCCTTGAGTGCTGGGACCTCCTTGACTTCGGTGCGACGCACCTGGTCGACGGCCTGATTGAGCAGCTGGACGATGTGGAATTCGTCGAAGGTGATGTCGGCCGCGGGCAGATGCTCCTGCACCCCGGCGCGATAGCTCGCCGACATATCGATGCAAACATGCTTGATGTTGTCGGCACAGCCACCGTGGGCCTCGAGGTCATCGGCGAAGGCGCCCACGGTCTGGGCTTTGCGGCCCTCACAGGCATAGATCAGGCGGGGCGCCGCCAGATCATGGACCAAGGTGATGTAGTCGTGTCCACGCCGGGCTGCGGTCTCGTCGATACCAACCTCGGTGACATCGGAGTAGTCCTCCTGGGTGCGGGCGCGCTCCACGTAGTGATCGAGGGTGCGCCAAATGCGCATGTCGCTGACCCCCAGCAACTTGGCAACCTGGCGCACCGGCATGACCTTGCAGAGGGTGACGATCAGCGCCTCCAGGAGCTGGGTAAAGCCGCTGCCTGGTCGTGCCCAGGGCACCACGACCTGGGTCGTCTTGCCGCACGCGACGCAGCGCACGCGCGGCACCTTGGCGTGGATGTAGGCCTGGTACTGGAAGAAGTTGAGATGGCGCCAAGTGCGCTCGCGGGTGTCGTGGACGGGCTGTTCCTTGGCCTGACAGTGCGGGCAGTCGAAGTGGGTCCCGGCGGGGAAGGCGACGTCGAAGTCGATGCGTCCCGCCGCCGGAGCGAACCGAACATTGGTGACCAGCCACGGCGCGGCCAGCCCCAGGGCCAGGGCCAATAGCGACAGTTGGTGCAACACAGCTTCCCCCGTTGAGTGGATGTGGCGGCGAGGCCGTGCCAGCGGCTCCGTGTGGACAAAGCGTGAACGTCGCAAGCGACCGTGTGGACAGGTCAGGGACAACTCGCCCTCAAGGCCAGCGTCTCGGTCGAGACTGGTGCAGGCGAGTTGCCCCTGACCTGTCCACACTCGTTCACCCTTTGACCACACTCCGCCGCGGAAAGCCCGCCGAAGATTTCGAGCGCCTGCGGCGCAATCGCTACAAGATTGTGACACACGCAGAGGGGCAGAAAAACCACTTAGCCCACACGGATCGTAACAGGGCC
>CAYWKS010000076.1:0-1595 GCA_964458935.1 uncultured Planctomycetaceae bacterium | reverse complement strand
TTCAGACTCACTCAATAGGTGACAGGTTGCGACGGCTCATCATTACCCAATCCGAGGCGGATCTTACCTCGCACGCCGGTCTTGGTCTCATTGGCGCGGCACTGAATGAATGTACGGATCTGGCAGCGGATGCCGAAGCGGTGTCGCCATTGCGCAGCGATGCCATGCCGCATGCGACCATCCTTTCGAGCTATATCGCGCTGCTGTGTCTGGGCAAGAGCGACTTCGAGGCGATCACCGGGTTTCGGGACGATGAGTACTTTGGCACGGCCTTGGGTCTGGATCAGGTCCCTTCCGAGGGCATCCTGCGCCAACGCATGGATGCCAATGCCGCAGGCTACCAGCAGATCGTCGAGGCGGCAGTCGTCGCGTTTCTGCGCCGCAGCGGTGCGCAGTTCACACCGCTGGACAATGGCCTTGTGCCGCTCGACTGCGACGTCACGCCCTTCGACAACTCGCAAACCAAGAAAGAGGGGGTATCGCGCACCTACAAAGGGATGGACGGTTATGCCCCGATGGCGGCCTATTTGGGCCAGGAGGGATACTGTCTGGAGTTGGAACTGCGCGAAGGCAGCCAGCACTGCCAGAAGGGCACGCCCGCGTTCCTCGCACGCGTGATTGGGCGTGCCCGCCAGTTGACCACGGCCCCCGTGTTGCTGCGTCTGGACGGGGGCAACGATGCCATCGAGAACATCGCCGCGGTCGCGGCTCACAACGAACAGGACGAGCAACACGTCCCGGTTCACTACGTGATCAAGTGGAACCCGCGCCAGGAAAGCCCCGAGAAATGGCTTGCCTATGCCGAGCAGCATGGGGAGTGGAGTGAGCCGCGCCCGGGCAAGCGCGTGGCCGTGTTCGCTGTGATTGAAACGCGCCTCCACGCCGGCTACGAGTACTCGCTGCGACGGGTCATGCGCGTGATTGAGCGCACCATCGACAAGCACGGCCAACGGCTGCTGGTGCCCCACATCGAGATCGAAGGTTGGTGGACAAGCCTGTGGTATGACGAGGAAACGATCATCGCCCTGTATGCCGACCACGGAACGTCCGAGCAGTATCACAGCGAATTCAAGACCGACTTGGATATTGAGCGCCTGCCCTCGGGCAAGTTCGCCACCAACGCCTTGGTCCTCGCGTGTGCCGTGCTGGCCTACAACGTCCTGCGCTGGATCGGGCAGAACGGCCTCCTTGGTCCCGATGCTCCCCCACGTCACAAGGCCAAGCGCCGGCGCATTCGTACCGTTATGCAAGAGCTGATGTACCTGGCTGCACGGTTGATTCATACCGGTCGGCGGATCAAGCTCGCCTTCGGCTACCGCTGTCCGGTGGTTCCCATCTTTCAACGCCTGTACGCGCGCTTGGCAGGCACCTGAGCGTCTGCGTTGCGGCTTGCTCGCGACCCGCGCCAGCGCGCGGCCACATCCTATTGCCTGTCGGCACCTTGTTATTGCCTCTCGTTCGCATTCACTGCAAAAAAGCGCATGCGCCGATCAATTCAGCGCGTCTGCCTCTTCGTTACTCTCAATAGAATGACACCTGGCGCGTCCTATTCAACGAAAACGAATTGTTATCCCCTTAACTTCACGGTTTCAGGA
>CAYWKS010000075.1:0-1809 GCA_964458935.1 uncultured Planctomycetaceae bacterium | reverse complement strand
CGCCGCCGCTGAACGCCGCACGATCGATGCGATCCCCGCCACACACCGAGTCGCGCACGTCGTGGCCGCCACCGCAAGTACTCAGACGCGAGATGTGCGGCGTCGACTGATGCGCCCCAGAATGAACCCCAAGACGACTGCCAGGATGGCCGCGACGGCGGCGGCGCGGGTCGCGGAGACCTCAACGTCGACACGCGCCTGCTTGAGGACGTATGGACCTTCGCCGTCACGGTCAGACTGGGCGTACGCCTTCGCACTGACAACGGTATAGCCGGGCAAAAGTGAACTGAAGAGCGATTCATCCTTCAGCCACACTTTCTGCGCCATCAGAGCCTGCGGCCGCACAAAATACAGATCGTGTTCGAGTTCGAACCGATCCGTGTCCTCGACCTCAAACCTCACCCACATTCCCTGGGTGAGGTCGGTATTAGTATTGGTATAAAAGAGCGAGGCCTTTTCTTCGTCACCGCTCGTGCCGGCAGTGAGCCGAACTCTTCGGGGTGAAACGTGGAAGGCGCTCTCGTCTAGGCTAGGCTGGCCAGTGCCGCCGCCACCAAGACTGTTGCCTCCTCCCCCCACGCCTGTACTCGTACCCGTCCCAGTCCCGCCTGTGTCGCCGCCGCCGGTGACTGTCGGATCGCCTACCGCCACCCACACGTCGTCCACGACGATGATCGATTCCGCGTTGGCCGGCAGGTCAATTGTGCTGTTCTCAAGCTCTCCCTCTACATCGAAGATCCGCTGAATCTTCGCATCGTCACGCACTACCCAGACTAGCTCGCCTTCATGAACTAGCCGGCCAACATTCCGTAATGCCGATCCGAGATCACCGACGACGATCGGGTCGTCGTCGAGTGGAGTTGCGTCCTCTGGGTCGAATCGCTGGATCTTTCCGCTGTCGAGCGCGACCCAGATCGTGTTCCCGATCTGATTCATCGCCAGTGGCTTGGCACTGTCAGGCATCTCGATCGCCTCGCCGGCCTGATTGGCACCAACGTATCGCTGGACCGTGCCGTTCTCGAGTGCGACCCAAGTGTGCGGGTTGATCCACAGTAGTGCGACGGGCTTGGCCGCCAGGTTGATCGTGGTTCCTCCGACCGCGCCCGTCCCAGTCAAACGGATGATCCTGCCCTCGCCGTCCTCATCGACCGCCACCCACACGTTATCCTCGGCCCAGATCATGTCGATCGGCTTCCCGGGAAGGGAGAGTTCTCCTGCGATCGGCGCGCCGGTGCCCTGGAATCTTTTGATCTTCTTGGTTGCCATGGCGACCCAGACATGGGAGCCGCTACCAACCATCGCTGCCGGTCGGCCGCTGATCTGATGCGGCCCGCTCAGGAGGTCGCCGTTGGCTCCTGACCGAACCTCGACGGTGTCGTTGTCTAGCCCGACGAACACATGGTTGCCACCTCCGAACGCGAGCATCTCAATAGGCTTGGCATCGACATCGAAATCGAACTCGGTGATAAGCGCCCCGCTCACGTCATCGAAGACCCAAATCGTGCCAGCGCGACTCGCCTGTCCGGCCAGAATCAGAGCAATCAAAAGCACCGATGTGGTGATGCGGCCCATAGCGCCTCCCGAAGTATTTGGTGTTCTCGAGATCCCCGATCGACCCTTGCCCCGATGGAGGCCAGCTCTTTGTGTCGCTAATCCTACCGACCTCAGGGCTACGCGTCCAGTCGACTCGACGGACCGATCACCGCGCCCGGCGGGCCTGCACCAGCTTCAACCAAACCCTACTGATAGCAAACTTGATTCCAGGCGGGCCTGGGGCAGAGGCTTGGGGGGTGAGCGACTGTCTTGATT
>CAYWKS010000074.1:0-1882 GCA_964458935.1 uncultured Planctomycetaceae bacterium | reverse complement strand
AAACAGACCTTGCGCCGCTCAGCGTTTGAGCACCTTGCTAAAATCAATCGACTGATCCTGCCAATTCGTGGGCAAATCAAACCGGAGTTCACCGGTCCGGGACGTCACGGTGGCGGTGCCCAGGTGATACAACTGATCGCCGTGTCGGAGGTAGAACCCGAACGCGCCCTGCGGCATGTGAAGCTCGAATTCACCTTCATCGGCGGGTTCCTTGTCCATGCCGACGGGCAGGATTGACCAATCGGGGTCCACCGCGAGCAGTGCCGCCTTCTCGGGGAGTCGCCCGGTAACCACCACCTTGCCATGCCACAGCGGCATGGGCGAGAGCTCGAGGGGCTTCTGGTCTTTGACTTCCACGGCGCCGTAGTAAAGGATCACCGCGTCTTTTATCACCATCACACGCATGGAGCCGGTGGGGACCGAGGGGACGATCGCCACGCCCTGGGTGTTGGTCTGCCCGACGCGCTCTCGCAGACCCGGCAGATCGCTGAGGAAAACGACCTGCGCCTCCGCTAACGGCCCGCCCCGGCTGGCAACCCGCACGCGGGTATCGGCCAGCGGGTGGCCGACGATCTCGATGCGTTTGCCCGGTTCGATCAGCAGGTGATGCGGGGTGAAGGCGTAACCATGGGAGGCGGCGGTGACCCGGTAGCGCCCCGCGGGGACCGGCTCACCCTCGAGCTTGCCTTGTTGATCGGTGAGCAACTCGTGCTCCCCGAACACCGGGGAAACCAGGTGAAGCGCCGCGTCCGTGACGGGCGCACGGCCAGCGGCGGACAGCAGCGCGATGTCGGGCATGATCTGGGGACGGGGGCCGAACTTGAGGGTGTGGTCTTCAGGTTCGTCGGCACGCCGATCGGGCGGGATTACAAACTCGGCACCCTCGACCAGCCATGCTTTGGGGAGGTTGCGGTCGCTTAACTCGAAGCGGTAGTCACCCGCGGGCAAGTCCGTGACGTGTATCTTATCTCGCTGGACCGTTACGCGGTGGACCTGCTGCGTATCCAGGTTGCGCACAAAGATGCCGTTGGCGAACTTGCTGCGGTCGATCTTGACGTCGCCGACCTTAACCTGGGCGACCATGTTGATCAGGGGCACGCGGACCGACCAGCGAAGATCGCGGACCTGGCTGCCACCACGGCCTTCGGGTGGGATCTCGAGGTTGTGCCCGTCCGGGGGCACGGGGCCGCCGAGCAGCTTAGGCTTGAGCAGGTAGGCTTTATCACCCCAGCCGGTAAACGACACCCGGCCCTGGTTATCGGTGGTGCGTGTGGCGTATTGCACAAAGCCCTGCCCCTGTTGGCGGAGTATCGACACCTGCTGCCCCGCCACCGGCTCGTTGTTCTGGTCCAGCATGACGACCTTGACCACGGCGGAGCGGGCCTTGTTCAGTTCGAGGACCTTCGCGATGGGCTTGGCGAGGTCTTGCTTGCTGACCTTGAACCGCATCTCGGCGCTGTAGGGCAACCGCTCGCTGCGATTGAGCACGATCTCGAGGGTGCGCGGGGTGTCTGCCAACTCGTGCTCGGGGATTTGAGCCGCGAGCACCAGGCGGCCCAGCACGCGCGGCTTGAGCCAAACGACGGTCTGGCCCCCGTTGGCCGGGAGCAGCTTCAACTCAAGCGCTTCAAGGTCGGCTTCATTGAGGTCCAGGCGGGGCGCACCGGCCAGCTTGAACACCACGTCGCCGGCCCGAGGCTGGGCAAACGCCGAGCCGGCAAAGCATACAACGGCAATCAGGGCAAGCGGTTTGATCATGTTGGACACCATTCCGGGGTGGGTACGGTGCTGTTGATATCGACCGCGGTGTTGGAATCAAATCCCTGACCGCCGTAGTTGCAGGTGAGTTTGGCCGAGCATTCGGTCCAGAGGAAACAAGAGC
>CAYWKS010000073.1:0-1995 GCA_964458935.1 uncultured Planctomycetaceae bacterium | reverse complement strand
CGGGTGCAACCCGCCGAGCGCTCTTGTGGTAAATAGGGCCAAATCTAGGCGAACGGATGGATCACGCCCTAGCAATGGTGTTTTTCACTCGCGCAGAGGTGGCGCTGGTGCGTCGAACGCACGTTGCCACCGGATATCGCAAGTCAGCTCCTCGCTGAGGTAGCGTCTCGGTTCGGGCGGTATTGAACTCTCCGTTGCCGAGTATCTGCAGATACCAGAGGTTGTCGTCTCCTCAGGCGGCCATCGGTAGCGAGTAGTGATCTTCGTTTGCAGCGCGGTGCGGATACAAGCGGCGGCATTCGCGCTCAATGCGGAACTCCATGAACGGATCCCACAGATCGCTCAAGTGGATGCTACGTAAACCCAGCATCACTTGCGCACCGGCGAGGCACCAACGCATCCCGGAGCGTTCCATGCGATCCTTGACGACGCATCGGCAGGCCCCTTCGATGACGCCCGTGGCAATCGGGAAACCCTGTGCCAAGTACTGGTCGTAGGCCATGCGGTGGCCGTTGTTGGCAAAGTAGGTGCAAATGCGCTCCATGTCCCGCAGGCGTTTGCCTCGCAATTCGTGGGTGCGGATGCGGCGGCGCAACGCGCGCAGGAGCGCGCCGACGTGGCCTTCAAGCAGTTGCTTGATGTGGCGTTTGGCAAAGCGTTCGGCAGCGCCCCGGTCGTTGGGATAGAGCAGGCGCGCGGCCTCCCACACGGAGGAGGTGGCATGCAGCAGGTCGAGGATCTCGGTCACCTCGGTCGAATCGGTGTCGGGGATGAAGCGCCAAGCCGCCTTCCACAGCGCGTCTTGGCCGTCGATGAGCACGGCCACGGGCCGCTCACCGGTGGGATTGCGCTGCTGGACCTGCGAGGCCATCCACGAGAAGATCTCTTCGGTCTGTGGCATGGTGGTGCCATCCTCGTCGCGCTCGAGGCAGGCGCGCACGAACTTGGCGATCGGCTTGGGGTGCTTGGGTGGGGATTTGTCGTCTTTGTTTGGGTCCCGGAACAAGGCCTCGAGCACCTCCTCGGGCGTGCGCACGAACGCCGAGACGGTGTACACCGCCCCAAGCAGCGCCATTTTCTTCGTTCCCGTACCTTCTGCTTGCCCCGTGTCCTCGCCTTCGGCGTTGGCTTGCGCATCGGTTTGCGCGCTCAGGCGCATCGGCACCCCCTTGCCATCGGCACTGCACACTACCACGCTGCCCGCTTCGGCCAGCGGCGGTGGGGGTTGCTGCGCCCAGAACGCATCAATCGCTTCTGCTGCCTGCCCGGCGTGGCGTTCCAGGGAATTGACCGATTGGTCGAACCCGAGGATGCGCCCGATTGTCTTGCTCACCTGATTGTAGGGCTGTTCCACCTCCAGTCCCTGATCCCAGTCCTGGAGCAGATACGAAAAGTTGCTCGCGGGCAATTGCAGGCGCTCAGACAGCGGAGTCCAGAGGATTGCCTGGCCCTCACGAGTTCCATAGACCACCTCCTCGTACGCACAGGCACCGAACACGCTTCGGTAGATGCGCTGGCGCGGTTGCTCGAGCCGCTTGACTTGCGTGTGGTCCGGTAATTCCACCCGCTCTCCCTGATCTCCATTACCATGCAGACGGAAATACCCCAGCAGCAAACTGAGCCCCAGATCCAACCGTTGCCGCCAAAGCTCCCCCTCGACCCGGTGCACGGCCATGCCATCACGCGCCGCATCTTCGATAAACGTCAGCAACTTGTACACCTGTCCCAGCACCTTCTTGCGCAACTTCTCGTTGACTGCGATCACAGCTTCGTTCTTGTTGTTCATCGTGGGCTCCACGGGTTTGCTTCACCTTGCTTCCCGCCCTATCGTGGCGCGAAGGAGCCCAAATGTCCAGCAATTCCGCTCGAACACTGCGTTTTTTGTGTTCCCTCTTCGATAAAAACTTGCTTCCAAACCACGTCCCGAAACCCTGGGCAGATGGCTGCATCTCTCAGAATCAAAGGGTTATATTAGCGGGCGACGGGTTGCACCCG
>CAYWKS010000072.1:0-2070 GCA_964458935.1 uncultured Planctomycetaceae bacterium | reverse complement strand
GCTGCAGCTGCTGGACCAGGGCGGTGGTGGCGACATAGCGCACGCGCACCCCCTGCTCGGTCAGTCCGTGGCCGATGGCGGCGGCCAGATGCGTCTTGCCCACGCCGCTGGCACCGAACAGCAGGACGTTACGCGCCTGGCGGGTCCAGTCCGCACAGCCGGCCAGGGCCTCGATGCGTTCCCGGGCCAGGCCGGGAACCTGGGCGAAGTCGAAACTCGCCAGGCTCTTGCCAACGGGCAGGTGGGATTCCTTGCCGGAACGGGCGATGCGCCGGCTGTAACGGTCGGCGAGCTCTTGTTCGCACAAGGCGGTCAAGTACTGGGCGCTGTCCCAGCCGTTGCGTTCGGCTTCACCGAGAAACGCTTGCCAGTGCCGGGCGATACTCGCCAGGCGCAACTGCTTGAGTAGCAGGGGTAAGGTGGCGGTCTGGACCATGTCAGTGCACCTCCAACGACGGCTGGTGAGACGGCACGAGGCTGTCGTAGAGGGCGAGGGGGTGTTGCACGCTGGGCAGCGCATCGCGGACGTGGCTGTCCGCGGCCGGGTGGCCGGGCGTGAAACGCTGTTCGAGCGCCTGCAGGCTGGGGATCTCGCCAGCGTCGATCCGTTCACGCAGGTACGCGCCCAAGGCCTGCTCGCAGTCGGTGCGGGCGGCCAAGGCGAGGATGCCGACGATGCGCTTGCACGCCGCGCGCGCCTCCAAGTGGCTGTCGAGGTACCGCCAGATCGCCCGGTAGGTGGCGTTCGGCAACAGGTCCTCGCGCAGCTGCGAGTAGCGGAATGCCTGCGGTTTGCGCGCCAGGGCGCCAATAAGGTGGCGGTAGTCGATGCACCGCGCCCGCTCGTGGTTGACGGCATAGACCCGCGGCAGCGTGACCGCCCGGGTCGCACCGACGAAGGCCTCGATACGTTCGTCGAAGATGTGGAGACGCAACCGCTCGCCGATGAGGCGCGCCGGGACACTGTAGAGCACCCGCTTGACCTCGATGGTGCTGGAGGTCGTCACGGACACGACCTGCTCGCTGTAGTCGACCGTGCGCCGCAGGGGCAACGCCTGAAGCGCCTCGCGCTCGACGGCCAAGGCCTCGCTGCAACGCCGGTTGAAGCGGCCCACGAGGGCCTCCAGCCACTGACGGTAGTCCTCAATGGAGGCGAAATCGGCCGACTCGCGCAACAACAACGCCTGAGCGATGCGCCGCTTGAGGTGCCCGTGGGGGGATTCCACAGCGCCGTTCTCATGACTGACACCGCGGTTGTTGCGCGTGGCCACCATCCCGTAGTGCCGACACAGCGCCTCGTAGCGCGCCGTCAGATCCGCCTGCGCCTCCCGTGATAGGTTCTTGAACGCCGCCGAGAGGCTGTCGGTGCGGTGCTCCAACGGCGCCCCGCCCAGGCGCCACAAGGCGTCCTGCAGCCCCGCGGCTAAGGCACTGAACGACTCCCCGCCCAGTACCACCGTCACGTGACTCCAGCCGCTATAGGCAAGCCGGAAGTGGTAGAGACGGTGAGCGAGCGCCTCGCCGGCGATCCTCACCGTGGTGTCCTTGAGCTCAGTGAAGTCCGATAATCCCTGCCGGCCTGGCTCCTGCACTTGACGGAACATGACCTCCTTGTCCGGTCCGTGCAGCGCCTTCCAGGCCTTGACCCGACGCTGAAAGGTACGCTTCTTGCCGTTGCCGAACCGCCCCGGGTGACGATCCTGCAAGTCCTCAAACAAGGTCGTGGCGTCTAACGCCGATTGCTTCTCCAACAGCGGAACGATCTCGTCGTCCCAAACGTCTGCGAACGGGTCCTTGCGTGTCCGCCAATGCCGCTCCTTGCACTCCAGAACGCCGATCCGTCCGTCCTCGATCCGCCGGCCGCTACGCTCAGAGATGCCCGCCTTGGCGCTCGCCTGGGCCTGCGTCTGCCCTTGTTTTCTGCTGCTCATGTATAACCTGACCTGTTGCATCGTGATCCGCTTGCCCGACATTCGCGCGCCTTCTCGTTGCGAAAATGCCGGCTACCTTAGCCTCGGAAAACGGCCAAGTTAGTTGTCGTCGACCGGTCAAGTTAATTGTCACCAAACA
>CAYWKS010000071.1:0-2099 GCA_964458935.1 uncultured Planctomycetaceae bacterium | reverse complement strand
ATGCGCTCTACTCCCTCGGCCGCCTGGACGAAGCGGTGGCCGCCTATGACCGGGCCATCGCACGCAACGAGGAGATCCCTGGCGATCTGTTGCCGCAGGCCGATGCAACACGGTTTACGCTCTATGCCAATGCCGCGAACCTGCTCGCCCAGCGCGCACAGCCGCACGATTGGGCACGCGACAAGAGCCAGCGCATGGCCGAGTCGATCGAGCTTGCCCGCCCGCTGCGGCCGGACGAGCTGGGCTGGCACCACGTGGCAGAACTGCACCAACACTTTGCACACTTCCACGCCCGTTGGCTCGCCTACTGCGTGCAGTCCGGTGAAACGGAACGCATCCCCGAAATCCTGGCAGCCATTCAAGGCCGGGATCTGGCCGCCGAGGTGCTCGATGCACTGCAGGTCGAGCGGGCCGATACCCCCCTCGCGGTCCGCACCTTTCACCGGCTGCGTAAAGAGTTGCGCATGCTCAATGCCCGCATCGAGCGGGTGATTCACGGCGGCCGCCCGCCTGCTGGCGGCGATGGCGGATCGCGGATGCTGGCAGCAGGCGGGGCGGCGGTCTTCGATGCGGCGACCTACCAGCAGCTGCTGGCGGAGTACCAGCCGCTGCGTCAGCGCTTGCGCGCGCAGCGGCAACGTGCCGCGGCCGAACCCGGCTACGAGGCGCTCGATCCGTACCGCCAACTGCAGTTCTCGGCCCTGAAGGGCAGTTTGCAAGCAGACGAAGCCCTGTTGTGCCTGATCGATCCGCCGGCGGCGCCGAGCGGGCTGCTGCTGGTGCGCCCGGACCGACGACCGCTGTGGCGTGAGGTTGCCGAACTCGATACGATCGCGGCGACAAACCAGGCACTGAGCCTTTGCCTCGGCTCCGGGCGGGGCTACCGGCGACAACCGGAGTTACCCGAAGGCGCGTCCGGTGCGGACAACTCCGCCACCGACTTTTGCCGCCGGCTTGCCGAACAGGGCTTCGAGAAGGCGCAGTTCTGGGACACAATGGCCGAAGCCCTGGAACAGGCCCTGTGGCAGCCGCTGGCCGAGCACCTTGCCGGTATCGGGCGCCTGCACTGCATCACCCACGGTCGGCTGCACCAGTTGCCACTGTCGGCCGCGGCACCCGACGGCATTGTACTCGACCGCTATCCAGGCCTGGTTTTCTTCGCTCAGCACCGTGGCCTCTACGGCGAGTCTGCCGCGCCCGCCAATCCGCGCGGCCTCGGCCTGATCGCCTTCGCCCACCCCGGCGCCAACGAGGACATCCCGTTCACGCGCACCGAGACGGCGGTCCTGAACGCCCTGCATCAGGCCGACGGCGAGCGTCCGGTCCATGACCCCAGCCCCTACCCGGCCGGGGAGCCCATGCGCCTGTTGCACATCGCCAGCCACGGCGGGGCCGATCCCGCCCATCCCCAGCGGGTGGCGCTTTACCTCGGGCGGGCGCCACAAGACTCCGCCACCAAGCGCTTCCTCGACCAGGACCAGATCCTGTTCAGCCACGCCAAGGTCGCTTGGGCCTTCATCAACGCCTGCGTCGCCGGGCGCACCGTCGAAGGCCTCGACGGCAACCCGTCGGGCCTGGTCAGTGCGCTGTTTCGCAACGGCACCCGCCAGGTGCTCGCCGCCATCTATGCGATCCCCGACGCCTGGGCCATGGTGCTGGCGGTGCTCACCCATCAGACCCTGCTGCGCGACGGCGGCCCGCTGGGCGCGGCCCTGAAGGCGGCCAAACAGCGCCTGGCCAGCGGCGACTGGTACCCGGACACCGATCGCGCGCTGCTCGCCGGCCTCGATCGGGACGCCGAGAAGGCTGCGTGGATGCGCTGGCTGGAAGTCTCCCATGACCTGGCCGGCGATCCGACCCGGGGCGCCCAGGCCTTCTGGCACAACCAGATCGCCCCCCGCCTCGATCGCCCCGGTTGGACCGCGGCACACCGGCAAGCGCTGTTCGAACGCGTGCTGGCGGGCCCAACCCTATACGACCAGGCCGATATCCTGCTCGAAGCCCTCGGCCCACCCGCGTTCCTGACCCGTATCCCGCCGCAACCGGCACTCGGTATGCTGCTCCACGGCGTCGTGGTCTACGGGGAGGGTTAGACAACC
>CAYWKS010000070.1:0-2281 GCA_964458935.1 uncultured Planctomycetaceae bacterium | reverse complement strand
ACGTATTCACCGCGCCATGGCTGATGCGCGATTACTAGCGATTCCACCTTCATGGGGTCGGGTTGCAGACCCCAATCCGAACTGGGGCGCGTTTTGTGCGATTTGCTCCTTCTTGCGAGATTGCTTCGCTCTGTACGCGTCATTGTAGCACGTGTGCAGCCCTGGGCATAAAGGCCATGAGGACTTGACGTCATCCCCACCTTCCTCCGGTTTGACACCGGCAGTCTCGCTAGAGTCCCCGGCTTGACCCGCTGGCAACTAGCGATAAGGGTTGCGCTCGTTAAGGGACTTAACCCAACACTTCACAGCACGAGCTGACGACAGCCATGCAGCACCTGTCCAAGTTTCACTCGAATGAGCAGCTTACTTCCCTTTCGGGAAGGGCATCCAAGGATGTCAAACCCAGGATAAGGTTCTTCGCGTTGCTTCGAATTAAGCCACATGCTCCACCGCTTGTGTGAGCCCCCGTCAATTCCTTTGAGTTTTAGCCTTGCGACCGTACTCCCCAGGCGGTGCACTTAACACTTTCTCTCCGACCGACACGCCGTCAGAGACGCATCGATCTAGTGCACATCGTTTACGGCGTGGACTACCAGGGTATCTAATCCTGTTTGCTCCCCACGCTTTCGTGCCTGAGCGTCAGAACCGGCCCAGTCGCCTACCTTCGTCTTTGGCGTTCCTGTAGATATCTACGCATTTCACCGCTACACCTACAGTTCCGACGACCTCTACCGGCCTCAAGAACGGCAGTATGCCCTGCAATTCCACGGTTGAGCCGTGGGATTTCACAAGACACTAACCGTTCCGCCTGCGCACGCTTTAAGCCCAGTGATTCCGCACAACGCTCGGGCCCTTCGTCTTACCGCGGCTGCTGGCACGAAGTTAGCCGGCCCTTCCTCTGGTCCTGGTCAGTCTTCCTAGGACCTGACAGTGGTTTACACCCCGAGGGGCTTCATCCCACACGCGGCATTGCTCCGTCACGCTTTCGCGCATTGCGGAAGATTCGTTACTGCAGCCTCCCGTAGGAGTCCGGGCAGTGTCTCAGTCCCGATGCGGCGGGTCGTGCTCTCACACCCGCTAGCCGTCTTGGCCTTGGTGAGCCGTTACCTCACCAACAAGCTGATAGCACCTTGCCCGATCCCAAGGCAGCAAGCCTTTGCCCGGCTGACCATGCGGCCTGCCGGGGTTATGGGGTATTACCACAGGTTTCCCCGTGCTATCCCCCGCCTTGGGGCACGTTAGCAAGGCATTCCTCGCCCGTTCGCCACTCTACTTGTGACCGAAGTCACTTTCGCGTTCGACTTGCATGCTTTAGCCATGCCGCCAGCGTTCGTGCTGAGCCAGGATCAAACTCTTCAATTGAATATGGGTGCTATCAGCCGGCGGGCGGACCCGACGGCTGAATCGCTTCAATAAAAAGTTGACCTGATGATCTCGACGCGAGTCGAGATGGTCGCACTCAAGCATTGTCTGGCTTCTCAAAAAGAGGAATATCCAGGCGTCACAAGGATGCTTGAGCTGACCCCGATGGGGTCGATGCTTTGGTCGCGGGCGGTCGATGCTGTGACCCATCGGCCGACCCGCTCACATCCTCGCGGCGTCCCAACTGTTCACTTGTCAAAGATCATTTCCCCGGCAATGCACGACTTCATGCAGTTCGGCATGCCGGGTTCCGCCCTTGAGCAGAGTCGGACGATATTAATCATCTTCCAACGTCTGTCAAGCCTGCTGGCTCAAAAATCTTTGGCAATGTTTCATGCCCCGGTCCTGTCGCCGGGGCGGCACCCGGTGAAGCCGGGCGTCATGGCCTCCTGCCAAAGCATGTTCAAGTATACGAAACCTAGCTCACGCAGTCAATCGTGGGCGTCCGGGGCCCGGTCAGATCGCTTCGCCGTCGCGGAAATTGGCGGCGTGGAAGTAGCTGCGGTGGATCGCCTTCACGACCGCCGCGGCGTCGGCGTTCACCAGGCGGTAGTAGACGTGGCGGCCGTCCCGCCGAGCGGCGACGATGCCGGCGGCCCGCAGTTCCCGCAGGTGGCGGCTGACGGCGTGCTGCTTGAGCTTGAGCAGGTCGACGAGCTGGCCGACGCGCTGCTCCCGGCCGATGAGCCGTTCAACGATCTTCAGTCGCGCGGGGTGGGCCATCGCGTGCAGGACCGCCGCGGAGGCCTTCAGCACCCGCGGCGGCAGCCCGGTTGTAGCGGTCGTCCTCGGCATGAGTGATTTATATATGCCCACATATGCATGTGTCAACATCGTGTAAGATCATTACATTAAATGG
>CAYWKS010000069.1:0-2315 GCA_964458935.1 uncultured Planctomycetaceae bacterium | reverse complement strand
GAAATATGTCTCGGCGGTTGGACCCTGCGATGGGGCGAGCGGCCACGCAATGAGGGAGCGATGCCGGGCCGGGAGGCGACGGGCACGCCCGGCGAGTGCCTTTCGAGCAAACGCTGGCCGGCAAGCGCGCGATTTCCGCGTTTTTCGGGCGAGCGGCAGTCTCGGCCTCTTTGACCGCTCATGCACAAGGGAATCGAGTCGCGTCATGGCTAAGTCAAAGAGCGCCCTCCCGGCAGCGGGCTGTCGAAATCAGGTTGGTCGCTGCGCAAGCGGCGGGCGGCATCCGGTGACGAGAATGTGCATGATGCCGCCACAGCTGGGACAACGAATCGGTGGGCGCTGCGTGTTGGCCTCAGGTCGCTGAGCGACGGCGGGAAAGAGGTAGTGCAACAGCGCAATCAGTGGTTTGCTGTTGGCGTGCAGCAAACCGTAATCGCGGGCACGACGAAAGCCTTTGGGCAGCACGTGCTGGAGCAGTAGCCAAACGAAGTCCTCGCCGGGAAGCGTGCGCGTCTTGACGGCGCCGCTGTTGTCCCGGTAGCGGAAGGTTACGCGGCCGTTGTCGCAGCTGACGATGTCCTTCTCGCGGATGACGCCGCGGTAAAGGTACTTGCCGAGATACACCAGCGCCTTCTCGCCACGACCTACGTGCTTGCAGTCGACGACCCAGTCTTCGGGTAAGGTGGGACGCACCGTCAGCCCTTCCTCGGCCATCGCAGCAAGCCACTTAGCGCGCAAGACCTTGGCGAGGTTCTTCTGTCTGAACAGGTACTTGCCGCGCTTCTTGCGCCACAGCCGCTGGCGTGGGTCGAGTGCCCCGGCGGGAACGATGAAGTGCACATGCGGGTGGTAATCGAGGCGCCGGGAGTGGGTGTGCAGCACCGCGGTGGCCCCGAGGTTGCCCTTGAGGTCGTGATCGTTGAGGCCGAATTGCTGCAAGGTCTGCCAGGCCAGGCACATGAGCAGGTCGTAGGCGAGCGGTTGATGTGCGAAGACGAATCCGCGTAGCTCTCGTGGTAGCGTGAAGGTCACCATGAAGTAGCCCACCGGCAACAGCTTCGCCTGCTGACGCTCGATCCAGCGCTGGGATTCGTGATGCTGACAGTGCGGACAGCTGCGATGACCGCAGGAGTGGGGAATGCGCTCCTGGTGGCCGCAGTCGGTGCATGCGACGACCATCACCGGGCTGCTCTCGGTGCGACCTGTGGCCATGGCCGCCAGCGCCTGCTCGTGGGACGGCAGCAGCCGGTGGCCATGGCGCTCACGCAATTGCGGCAGAAACCAATCGATGAGGGCGGACAGCAGGATCATGCCGCGTCCTCCCAGCGCAGCGCAAAGGGATCGAGCAACGCCTCGATCTGCTCGCGGGCGTTGACCGCAGTCACGTCCGTCAGATGCGTGTAGCGCGCAGTCGTCTGCGGGTTGGCGTGGCCGAGCAGCACCTGAATGGTACGCAGGTCCACGCCCTGCTCGAGCAAGTGCGTGGCGTAGCTGTGGCGCAACGAATGCACCGTCATGCGCCGGTGAATTCGGCAGTCGGCCGCAGCGGCCTTGAGCGCCGCCTGCACGCCGCCGCGATCCATCGGCGTGGTGGCCTTTTGCTGGGCACTCGGATTCGGGAAGAGGAGGCGGGGATGGCGATGGGTCGTCCAGAACTGGCGTAACGCCGTCAGGGTCTTCGCGGGCAGCTCCACGAAGCGATCCTTGTCACCCTTGGCGCCACGCACATGCGCCCGAGCGCGCCCGGCATCGATGTCGCCAACCTCCAGGCGCAGTCCCTCGCCCAGACGCAGACCCATGCTGTAGAGCGTGAGGAAGTAGACGCGATCGCGCAGCTTGCGCGTGGCGTTGATCAGTGCGAAGGTCTCCTCGACGCTCAGGATGTCCGGCAGACGCTGCGCCCGTGGCGGCTGCACGATCTCCACCCAATCCCAGGGCTGGTGCAAGACGTGACGGTAGTAGAACTGGATGCCATTGCGATCGAGCTTCACCGTGCTCCACGAGTGCGACTTGACCAGACTGGCGAAATAGCTCTTGAGCTCCTCGGCGGTCAAATTGTCGGGACAGCGCTTGACGAAGCCGGCCACGCGCCGCACCCCGCGCGAGTAGGCGTCGATCGTCTTCGGACGCATCCCCTGACAGACCAGTGCCTCTTGAAGTTTTTGATATTGCTCGCGAAATCGGGTACGCTCTTTCTCAATATCCATCGTTGTCGTCTCTCTCGTGGTTGCCGTCGGTCGACGGCCGCCTGGACCTCAGGCGGACGAGAGAGTATGCGGGGGGCCGAAACCTGCCGCGTAGCGGCTCCGTCCAAC
>CAYWKS010000068.1:0-2371 GCA_964458935.1 uncultured Planctomycetaceae bacterium | reverse complement strand
ACCCTCAGAGAGGTTTGCGGAGACGTGGGATCCTCGGTCACCCAAACAAAATCAATCATTGCCTGCCTCCTTCTTGGATCATCTCAATCAGATCAAGGCCATCTTCCTTCGAACGAACAAGCAGCCAGTCGGGATCGAACCGACGCTAAAAGCTTGGAAGGCTTTTGTGCTACCGCTACACCATGGCTGCATCGAGTCCTGACTACGCCAGCGTCGTCCATCTCCGGGGACTCTGGGCGCCCAAGTTGGCTCTTTGGCGCTGGCGTAGCTGGGCAACCACTTGGGTTGTCCCCCACTATAATACGAAGAACGGAGCGGTCCGTACACAGATTCGCTAGAATTTCGTGGACTCCAATGCCGCAACGATTTTCATCACATCGCAGGCATAGAAACCAGCGCTGTTAAGGTTGTTGATTTCAATAACCCTGAATCCGTCCGGCCTATCCACTGCTCCCCGGTCGCAACTGGGTATAGTTGTTTAGTATCATTAGCACAGAAACACTTCGTCCTTTCTGTGTCAATGTCACTCAGTAATTCTAGCCTTGCAGAATTGTATCGAGCCATCCGGTGGCAACAGCTGTCCGGCGTCGAGGAAGGCGTCGTGATTCCGGTCGAGTTTCTCGAAAACCTCCTGTACCAGGAAATCGAGAAATACGGAATGCCTGCTGACCAGGTGGATCAGGACCGGATCGAAGATGTAGTGGACGGATTCACCACAGACCGGGATCCCTACGTTCGTTACGTTGCCGAAGAAGACGGATACCGGTTAACCCGACTGGGTAACATGGTGATGGATCAATGGCTGTCCAGACAGATCCCGGAAGAGGGAACCCGGACGGTAACCTCGGGACACCTCCTGCGTACAGGCGGTATCGCAGTTGCAGGCCGCCATCGGCGGGCTCGGCGAAGGCGTGGGGCGGACGGGGGGCCAGAGCTGGTTTTCTATCATGCAACTCGCCGTGCTTATCTTCCGTCGATCCTCGAACACGGGCTGGATCCCGATCGCCGGCAACTCGGGTTCGGAAGTCGGGGAAGCTGGATCTATCTTGGAATCGACCGGGGGCAGATTGCCACCTACTCGCATGTGATGCCGGACGGCGACGGTATTGTACTCCGTGTAGATGGCCGGTTCCTGGATCCCGCATTGCTTGGCCCGGATGATGACGATTTGACCGATATTCTTCGACAGCTAGAAAGGGAAGATGACAATCCCTGGGAGGGGATGACTTGGAGGGATGTGTCTTGGGAGGACAGCTTGATGCTGACCGGCCAAGTGACCTACTCGGGAGTGATTCCCCCAGAGGCAATCACAATCGCAGGAGAGCGGACGATCGGACGCCCGAGGCAGCCAATTCCGTCGTAGTCCGTCGTAGTCCGGAAGCTTTGAGGATATTGGCTGAAGACGAAAGCGAACATAATACACAGATTCGCTAGAATTTCGTGGACTCCAATGCCGCAACGATTTTCATCACATCGCAGGCATAGAAACCAGCGCTGTTAAGGTTGTTGATTTCAATAACCCTGAATCCGTCCGGCGTCAACGCCACATCAATCACAAAAGCTCGCGCTGGCTGCCATAGATCCACCATCGCCCGCGCAAAAGCAATCACATCATCATCAACCAGAGGATCATGACAAATCCGAGTCCCAGATTTGTAAAGACTTTGCGTAACGAGCTTGCCGTCCACCACAAAAAACCGATATTCCCGATAGATAGTTTTGGGAGGCGCGCATGAAACCAGAGTATCGGGTTTGAGCGAAGTGTACCCGGTTTTCAGCGCCAGCACATCGTTGCGCCATTCATCAAACTCTTCCTGATCGAAAACCTTACCGGTGAAAGCTTTTGTGTCCTCGCATGGACGAAGGAACATCGGGGTTTCCCCAATCTCCACTTCATCAAAACGACATACTTGAGAATCTACATTCAGCAGATGCGCTCCATAGTTCTCACGCCATCGGCTGAAGTCGAAATTCTCGTTCATGAAGGATCCAGGAACCCAACCTCGTTCTGCGGCAATCTTGGCCAAGGTAATCGAGCCGAAAGCAATAACAAGGCCTCTATCGGGGATCCATGGTTCCGGCAAATCATCCAGATTCTCGATGTTCCGGTCATAATCGACAGGAACCAGCCGATCGCTGAATGGCACGACCTTGACTATTTGGTATGGAGAGCCGAATCTTTCCAGAGCGTCGACCAGGGTCCGAAATCCCTCTTCTTTCCATAGATTGTGTTGGATTACCCAGAACATTTTTCCGTTATGCATTTTGATTCAGGACTCAGGTTCGGCGCGAATGACGGGATAACTCATCCCGTCAACCAATCGTCCCAACTCAAGCAACGAATTTGGAGCAACCTCCTCCACATCCAAGA
>CAYWKS010000067.1:0-2371 GCA_964458935.1 uncultured Planctomycetaceae bacterium | reverse complement strand
TGGTCTGGTGCAGCCGCCAGCGACGTCCGCTGGCGGCAAGGTGAAGGTTGTCGTTATGCGGCGGCCGACTCGCCGGTTTCTTGCTCGTCGATGAGGACTGCTCGCTCGTCGCGCGAAGCGACAAGCACCGCGCCGGTACCGGCGCAGAAATGGGAAGTGATCATGGACATAAAGCTCCTAACTCGCGCCGGCACTCGGCGTGCCGGCCAGCCAAAAAAAACAGAGTCGGACGACCATCGACCGACTCATTGAACATACCTATTGTAACACACCGGTACAGGTATGTCAAGCTGGCAGCCTCTTGGGCTTTCCTCACCTGGCACCGCGTTGCCGCCTGCAGCTGGATCATCCGCGGCACGGAACTCGTCGAGACCCGGCATGGCTTAGCGGGCAAATGGGGGCACCGGTCGGGTCGCCTGTACAAATGATTCCGTGTACAAAAAGTTTGCTTTTGCGCACGGTGCGCAGCGCGCAAAAAAAACCACCGCACCGAAAAAGGTGAGACGAATGGCAGAGCCAAGCGACGATTACCTGGTGGCGAACTGGGCCGCGTCGGTTCATCCGTGGGACATCCGACCGTGCGAACACAAGTGGCAGAAGGTCGTGTGGTCGGGCGACCTGCCGCACGTCGGAGAGTTGTCCATCTCGTTGTGGCGTTGTCGCAGGTGTCATGTTGTTCGACCAGAGATGGACGTGTTTGTGCGTGGTACGCACGGTTTCTGCCAGATGAAGCTCGACGCGTTCGCCACGCCGGGTTGGATCCCGTACGAACGTGAGAATGCCGGACCAGGAGAAGAGAAGAAAGCCCCCCCCTAAGCTGGCATGGCTTAGTGGACAAATGGGCACCCGGCGGGTCGCCTGTACAAATGATCCCGTGTACAAAAAGTTTGAGTTTGCGCACGGTGCGCAGCGCGCATGGCATGCCAAAAAAAAGCGCAAAAAAAAACCCCGCGCACCTTGCGGTGCGCGGGGTGGAAAAGAGGAATCTTTAGCGGTTTATGCTGCATCGGATGAGGCAGCATCTCTATTGAGGACCAAGCGCGCGGCCGCGATGGCCTTGGCCTGCTTGCCGCTATAGAGCGGCTTAAGTAGACTAAGCAGGCGGTCCAGTAGCTCGTCTCGCTGGGGTTGTTTCGCGACCTGCTTGACCAGGTCGCGAATGCTCTCAGCGAGATCTTTGATTGATCCATTAAAGGCGAGCGGTTCGCTGGGTTCACCGCCGTTCCGGCCACCGCTGCCTTGCAGCTTGGCGGCCGCTTTGGCTTCGGCCGCTTCAAGTTTTTCGACGTCCTTGCGCATTTTTTGCGCGTCGCGATGCGCTTTTCGCGCATCGCGAATAAGACGTTGCGCATTCTCTTTTTCTTCTGGCGTGGCGGCGCTGCCGACGGCAACTTGCGCCTTGGACGCAAGTTGCTCTGCGCGCGATTTCGCGTCATCCGCTTCGCGCTCAGCATTCTCGCGCCGAGCGGTAGCGCACTCCGCCAGCAACTCGCGGACATGGGCTAGGGCATCGTCCCTAGTCCATCCCGTGCTCACGCATTCGTCGAATAAATCGACGGCCGTGGACTCGAATCCGGGCAAGAGAACGTATTTCGATTCCGAGTCGTCTCGATGGATGACCTGCGAAAACACGACGCCGAAAAAGCCCCATGCGAGATCGGCTGTTTCGTCTTCTTTGCCGCGAGCTACGACGAGCAGTCTGTGCGCGTGATAGGCCAGTATATACCGGCCGATATCTGGAGTTGAGTCAGCGTAAATGCTGAACATGCCGCGCAGCGCTTCGATCGCCGTCGAGCGGCGATGACCTATCTCCTCTCGGAGTGAGCAGTACCTATCGCAGGCTTCGCCGCAAATTAATAGGTACCTCTTCTCGTTCGTCTTGCAGCTGCGGAATGCCGAAACTGCGACGTCGGCAACTTGCCGCGCCTGCTCTTGGAGGTTTGCCGCGCTGTCGACGGCGACGGACGTTTGCGTAGCAATCTCGTGAGCTACAGCTACAGCACCCACGTCATTCGTCTGTTTCGTCTGTTTCTTCCTTTTCGTCTGAGCTACAGCTACAGCACCCACGTCATTCGTCTGTTTCGTCTGTTTCTTCCTTTTCGTCGTCATAGCAAAATCCCCTATATCTGCTCGCGATCAGCTCGCGAGCCAGCTGCCCGGCAAGAGAGAGCGCTGCCGGCTGCGCCATCCGATCAACTCGACCAGATACACCAATTATAACATACCGATGTCGGTTCGTCAAAAAAAACTGCAGCGCGAAAAAAACTGCAGCGCGGCGTGACGCCGCGAGCGGATCCGCGGCGGCGCGGAATTCGTCGGCATGGCTTAGTGGACAAATGGGCACCCGACGGGTCGCCTGTACAAATGATCC
>CAYWKS010000066.1:0-2387 GCA_964458935.1 uncultured Planctomycetaceae bacterium | reverse complement strand
TTCTCCGAAGATGAAGGAGACGATATCCTGCTTCAGGTTGGTTGTATCGAGGTCCCCGCCAACACCGATCTTTGCAACGGCGACGGACGCGTCCACGCCGAACTCCCACTCACGCTTGCCGCTGGTGAACTTTGCCAACGCCGTATCGGTGTTCATCACCAGAATCATGGAGTGGGACGAAACGCCAAGGATTGCCCCGGTCTTGAGCGCCGTGGACAGGTAGTAGAGGTGCGCATCCGCACCGCTGGTCAGAACACATCGACCGCGCTCGGCACCGATTCCAGCGCCAGCCTTGCGGATCTTCGGGCACACCAGGACGCCCTTGGCGTTGGCGAACACTTCCTCGGCGCCCTTGGTCTCGGCGACGAACTGCTCCAATGTTGTCTTGGCCTCGGCATCGAGCTCGGACGCCTCTGCGGCGGTGAATTTGGCGAATACGGGCGCGGACAGGGTCAGGCTCACGGCCAGGAAGCCGCCGATCAGACCCGAGGTATGGTTCTGGAACATAGTTGATCCTCGTGGGCGATATGGGTTAAGGGGCATCGAGCGCGACGCCCGAACGTCACTCGATGTGGAAAATGGCAGGGCGTCCGGGTCAGCATGCGGAGCAGATGCCTGGCACAGGCTGGTCAACCGAAACACAAGGTGAAAGCGGCGACCAATCCAGCGGACCGGCACCGGGGGCGGAGACTCCGTCCCCAGCGCCAAGCGGGCTGATTACTCCGGGTCGAGCGCAACAGCTAGGCCCTCGCGGTAGACGACCTCGACCATATCGCCTTTCTTGAAGTCATCCATTCGTCCTTCTAGATGCGGCGCCTTCATCGAGACTTCGCGGTAACGACCGCCGGCGTCACGAAATGCAATCGAGGTTTTGTAGGGGTCGATGTCGAGGATCTCGATTGTCTCGGCGACCTCACGACCATAAACGCCGGCGGGATAGTCCTTGGCGATGGCAGCGCCTTCGGCAAGCACGGTCTCTTTGCGCTTAGCGTCGTCATCGACCCTGACCGCGCTGACCACGATCGCCAGGTAGCGCCGCGCGACGATGTCATCGCCAACCTGGATCTGGTCAAGGTTCCGGACTTCGGGGCCGGCCTCGATCACGACGGTGCCGCCCTCCGGTCCTTTCAGCATCACGAGCCGGTCGGCCAGGTCGACGTTCTCGACGGTCGCCCTCAGCTCGGTGACCTGCACCTCGCCCACCGGTGCCGGCGCCTCCATCATCTGCGCCGCTGCGGGCAGCGCAGCGGCTAGACCGAGGGCGGCGATGATCATTTGTAGCTTCGTCATTGTCGTTAAACCTCTAGTTAGTTATTGCCTGGCGACAACGCGGTCGGCAGGCTTGGAGCGAGTGCAACCGCTATGGCGTGCAGGCGTTGGGATTCTCGGAGTGTCGCCGTGCTCGTGATACATTTTGGGACGTCCAAGTCCCCAAAAGGACTGCGCTCGGCGACAGCCTTTGGCCCCGGTTCGCCCTGCGTCCGTGGCCGCTACGCCGACATCATCGCAAGCTCGATGCCGACTTCGCACCACTCCCGCAAATGGCTTGACGGCGTGTCGGATGCGCTTTGCATAGGGCCTCCGCTGGCTACGGGACCTGCGGCCCCTCCGCCACTCCGACCCTACGCACGCGCCTACGCCTACCGGGGACTACGCGCCTTCGCTTCGCTCTCCATGGCGCGCAGCGCGTGAACACGGCCATCAGGTTTGCCATGTTTCAATCGATCTGGTCACGCATCTTGCCAGCCGGGCGCGCTTCTGTGAATGTTCAGAAAGCGCGCTGCCCAGGTTACCAGTACTTCTGCCACATACTCCGAATCGTCCCGATTGCTGAGCAGGTGATCGGCCTGGTCCAAAGAAATGAAGCTCTTGGGGTGGCGGGCTGCTTGGTAGATCCTTGCGGCTTCGTTGATCGAGACGATCTGGTCGGCCGACGAGTGGAAGACCAGCAGTGCGCGTCCGAGTCGGCCCAGGTGATCGACGTCGCAGTAGTTGTCGAGGTCTTCGAGAAACTGCTTCTTGATGCAGAAGCTGCGGTGTCCGATCCGAACCTCGCTCTCACCTTCGGTTGTTAGCCGTTGTTCCGCTCCCGAAAGCATGTGCCGGATATGGGCCGCTGTCGCCGGAGCGCCGATCGTGACCACCGCCTTGACGGCGTCCAGCCGAGGAGCCGCGGCGAGCACGGCCGCACCGCCGAGGCTGTGACCGATCAACAACCGGGGTGCACGATGGTTTGCTGCCAACGCTTCTGCCGCTGACAGCAAGTCCTGAATGTTCGAAGAAAAATTTGTATTGGCAAAGTCGCCGTCGCTATTGCCGAGCCCCGTGAAATCGAAGCGTAATACAGCGATGCCGCGTTTCGCTATCGTGCGGCTGATACGCGACGC
>CAYWKS010000065.1:0-2391 GCA_964458935.1 uncultured Planctomycetaceae bacterium | reverse complement strand
GCGTTCGAATTTAAAATGTAACCTCACGCCCGCGCCCGCGCGGGACCATTCTGCCAAGAATCATGAGGTTACATGGCAATGACAGCATCATCCGAAGCAAATTTCAAGTGTCTCTACCAGACACATCTCAAACGCCTGAAGCTCAAGGGGCTCCAGCCGAAGACCATCGAGGCTTACGCGCGGGCGATTCGGCGCATCGGCGGTTATTTCGATCATGAGATCGAGGCGCTCTCCGAGCGGCAACTGACTGACTATTTCACAGCCCTGTTGGACACGCATTCCTGGAGCGCCGTCAAGCTCGACCTGTATGGATTGAAATTCTTCTATGCCCATGTGTTGCAGAAGCCGTGGGTGCATGTCGAGTTGATCAAGGCACCGAAGACGCAACGCCTGCCGGATATCGTCACCGTCGAGGAGGCGGGGCGTCTGTTCGCGGCCACGCGCGTGCTCAGCTATCGGGTGTTCTATTTCACCGTTTACAGTCTTGGCTTACGCCTCGGTGAAGGGCTGCGCCTCGAGGTCGGCGATATCGATGCCGCCCGTGGGCGGGTGCATATCCGTGATGCGAAGGGCAACAAGGACCGCTTGGTGCCGCTGCCGGAGGCGACGCTGGATCTGCTGCGCCGCTTCTGGCAGGTGCATCGCAACCCCGTGTTGGTGTTTCCGAATCGCCACGGTGGCCTGAAAGGGGCCGCGACCGCGACGACACCCTTGGATCGCGGCGGGGTGCAGAACACCCTGCACCAGGTGGTCGCGGCCTGTGGAATAAAAAAAAGATCACCCCGCATAGCCTGCGCCACAGCTATGCCACCCATCTGATCGAGGCCGGTGTCGATCTGCTCGAGGTGCAGAAGATCCTCGGCCATCATTCGATTCTGACCACCGCCCGCTATACCCATCTGACAGCCGGTACGCAGCACAACGCACAGCAGGTCATCCATGCGCTGATGAACGGCTTCTCCATCACCTGGGGGAACGCCACAGGATCCTGCTCTCCACGATCATTGCGCTGTTCGAGACCGAGCTCCTGGCCCAGTACCACAATTCCCTGCTGCCCTCCCATCGGAAGGCACTGGCGGCCATGAAGGATTGCCGTACCTCGGCCAGCCCGATGATGCTGGCCCAATGCAATGACTGCAACCACCAGGTCTTGGTACCGCATTCGTGCGGGCATCGCAGCTGTCCCCATTGCCAGCACCATGAGAGCCAGCAGTGGTTGGAACGCCAGCTCCAGCGCCTGGTGCCAGGGACCGCCTATTTCCTCGTGACCTTCACGCTGCCGCCGACGCTACGCGCCTTGGCGTTCAGCAAGCAACACACCCTCTATTCGCTGATGATCCAGTGCGCCTGGCAAACGCTCCACTGCTTCACCCAGAACGACAAGCAGCTGCAGGGAACCCCGGGGGCCATCGCGGTCCTGCATACGCAGTCACGCCGGCTCGATTACCATCCCCACGTGCATCTGGTGGTGCCCGCGGCCGCCATTGATGCCAAAAACCGGCTGTGGCGGACCAAGCGGGCCAAGGGTAACAAGCGCTACCTGTTCAATCACAAGGCATTGGCCAACGTCTTTCGCGCCAAGTTGCTCGCGGCGATCACCGGCGAAGGGCTCCCCTTGCCGCCGCGTTACGCCGACAAGTGGGTCGTCGATTGCAAGTGCGTCGGTGCCGGCAAGAAGGCGCTGGTCTACCTTGGGCGCTACCTGTATCGCGGTGTGATTCGCGAGAAGGACATCATCGCCTGTGACAATGGCGAGGTCACCTTTCGCTACAAGGACGCCAAGAGCGGCCGCACCAAGACCCGGACGCTGTCGGGGCCTGACTTCTTGTGGCTGCTCCTGCAGCATGTCTTGCCCAAAGGGTTCCGTCGGGCGCGCAATTTCGGCTTCCTGCACCCCAACAGCAAGCGCCTGATCGCGTTGCTGCAGTATCTGCTCGGCTTTGATCCGAAGCGGGCAGTGGCCTTCCTGAAACCACGCCCCAAGCTCACTTGTCCGTGCTGCGGGGGCGAGATGCGGGTCGTCACAACGCGCATCATCCCTGGGCTCGCACCGCCGCTGCCGGTGCCAATCCCTGATGTCGCAGGTACCGCGGTGATGTAACCACTACGCCCGACACGCCGCGCGCCGAAAATTCGGTCTTCTTGGGCCGAGGATCGCGCTCGCCTCCGCGACCGGCAAACGCGGCGATTTCTCGCCGCTTTCCGGCTGCCGTTGCCGCAATGGCGACGTAAAATGCCCTTGTCGACGATCCGTCCCCCCGGCAGATCTTCGATCTCCCCACCCCGCCGAGAGATATTTTCTAAAGACCCCCAGCCAACTCCGCAGCAACGGGCTCGTCCAACAAACGGTTCAGATCGCGGCTTCGCGCGATCTAACCTTATTCGTTAGGC
>CAYWKS010000064.1:0-2394 GCA_964458935.1 uncultured Planctomycetaceae bacterium | reverse complement strand
GCGCTAGCTAGTACTAATGACCGATTTGTAGGATACTTGCAAGCACAAAAAAAAAAGCAGGAAGATTCAGAACTCTTCCTGCTTTTGTACACAAAATAACTAAGGTCATTGTGACAGCATTTGCCAGGATTACCCATCATCACGAAGATTTTCTTCTCTCTTTGACCCCCTGTGCCCAGGCGCTGTATCGGTTCTGCCTGCGGGCTGCGCCAGCAGGGAAGATTTTTGATCTCGACCTCGAGGAATTTCGGGAGTTAGTTCGTCACCGGTGGCGAGGGCTACGTACCTACTCGGATCGCCAAGTTCGCCGCGCGCTTGCGGAGCTGGTGAATTTTGACGGCGAGCGATCGCCGCTTGAGATTATCCGTAAAATGGGCGGCCGCTTCCTACGGGTGGTTGCTCATCATCCTGAGCCAGTGGGTGATGATTGGCCGAAAATGTCCGAAGGTCGGACACAAATGTCCAAAAAAACAGCTTCAAACCCGCATGACTCCGTTGATCAATCTATATATGTACATTCAACACTTAACCCAGTTGTTGTAGATAATGATTCTTCAATAAAAGAGGGGGAGAGCGGTCAATGTGATGAGGAGTCACCTATCGAGATCGAGAATCGTGAACTGCTGCGCCAGGTCTCCCAGGTCACCGGCCGCAAGCTTAGCGCCGGTGTTAGAGATTTACTTCTCCGCGCCGGTGTTGAGCGCGTCAGAGCTGCCCTTGATGCCCTCAGAGAGGCGCAGCGCAAGGGTGTGAAAAATCCAGTCGGCTTTCTCGTCGCGGCGGTTCGTGGCGGTTGGGAACCGGTAGAGCGTGCCAAACCACGTTATCCCGATGGTTTTCTCGCTTGGTATCACCAAGCGGTTGCCACCGGTGTTGTTCTACCGCTTCGCCCGGAGCTGCTGGGGTGTGATCGTTACGGCGATCCTTTGGTGCGCGCTCCAGGGCGATCGCCGGGGCAACCTTATGAGCTGGTCTGCTGGCGTGAACTCGCTGGTTGACTTTGCTGTACCCTTTGAAATTCCTGTGACGACGCTGCGAGCCACCGTTGAGGTGGCTTGACACGCGGCGCAGGAATTCGCCCGCGGCAGCGTCAGCTTTGAGGTGATTCGTGCGCTGGTGCTACATTCCCGGCTCGAGCAATACCCCTAGACGCGCGGAGCGCGGCAGGGGTAACCGACCGGGTGCAGTAACACCCGGTCAGGGCATATTAAGCTCCCCATAGATGTCACCTGGGGCATTGGATGGGTTTCTAAGAACCCATCCAGTTGAATTTTTCAGCAGCCCATCCGGTTGACGTTAACGGCAACCTATCCAGTTTCTGAGGTGTGTCTGGCTTTGTGCTGAGCATGGCTCGGCAGGCTGGGCCTATAATTAGTTCTTCTATACTACTTCAGTTAAGCTGCGCCTGCAAGGGTGAGTGTTTCAGATGCCGAGGCTTGAGTGATGGTTGGCGGCAAAGTGGTGAACATGCAGCGTTCCCAGGCATCGCCGTCGCGCCAGACTAATGGCACATCTACACCTGGTCTGGCGGTGCTTAGCCAGCGTGTGAAGTTTTCCTGGTCTCTGCCGTCGCTCTCCAGGCGCTGCGCCACGATGTCTGCGTTTGGATTAACAGCGAGCACATAACCCCGTGCGGGCATTAATCCAAGCTCTAGCCAGTCGTTGAGAGCACTCATTGCCCACTCGGGCGGTTGGCTCTCACCGTAGTCAATGAATGGGGCCACGATTCTCATAGCTTTCCTTCGCTCTCTGCTTCTCGGATGCCCTTCTTGATGAGCACGACTGCCATCTGGCTCATGGAACGGTCTTCAATGCTGGCGAGCTTTTCGAGTTTCTCTTTCAGCGTGGCGTCCACGTAGACGGTTAATCGATCCAGGTTGGTCGGCATCGTGCGGGCGGTTGTTCTCGCCACGATCTTAGCTCCTACACAGTGTTTAACGGTTCTCCGTTTCCAGAGTACCTTACTGTGGTGGTACACTGTTGCTACTTAAAAGCCGCGCGCCAGGCGACCAAACCAACACGCGCGGCACTCACAAGGAGCGATTGCATTATGTCTCAAGACCGTCCTTACTCGAAATTCCGTGCCCCTTTCACGCATTGGGCGATCGCGGGGTCGATGGATGCTGCCGAGAACGACAAGTATGAGCTGGCTGCCCAGGGCCTCGAGAAGTATGACAAGCAGATTCAGAAAACTAAGCGAGCCTTTGCAGAGGAAGTCGCCAATCACACAGAAGGGGCGACTTATATTGGTCGTCCGCATGGTGAGCAGTATGAAGAAGAGGAGGATTAGTGGTGCTTCATAGACTTGATTCACCTATTTCTATCCACACTCTGGTTTTGCGCTAGCTAGTACTAATGACCGATTTGTAGGATACTTGCAAGCACAAAAAAAAA
>CAYWKS010000063.1:0-2714 GCA_964458935.1 uncultured Planctomycetaceae bacterium | reverse complement strand
CGAAGTGTGAAGGCAAGAGGGAGAAGGCGACAAGTGTGAGGGGGATGCGGGGTTGGATGGGGTGTGCATGGTGTGGCCCTCTATAAGAGGGCCGGGGCGCGCAGCTCGGCGCACGGACCCGTCGCCTCACCGCCGCGGAGGCGTGTAAGCCCATGCCGGGGTTGGTGATACGATTTTTCAGATCGACCGCAATTACGCCAGCCCCACCCGCCCCACCGCGCGCATGGGCGCGCCGCCACCCCGGGGGCGATCCCCCGCGCGGTGGAATGCACAGCTTCAATCGCGCCGGGCGCGTTGGGATGGGCCAATTACAACGTAAGGCCGATGTGCGGGGTGCTAACGTAAAAGGCTCAGTTGCCGGCCGCCCGCGGGAGCAGGCGTCCAACCGACCCCACCATTCTACTCGCGGGCGTCGCCGGTCAACTTGTATGTTGCATCTGCCGGCTTGCGATGAAGTTGGCATGATACCCGTGTCCGGGCCGGTTGCCGAGCGCAGCGAGGCGGGTGGGCCGGACACGAGGAATAAAGAGGGTCGGGAGTCTTTTGTGTCGTTTGCACTGTTATTGACTCCCGACCCCTTTTCTTTGCTCATCATGCTTTAACCCCGTGAGGGAGAAAAGCCAAGCAAACCAAACACCCCCGCCACAAGCCGCCTCCCCAATGCCAACCCAGCAGGCGCGTTGCTACGGGGCCAACGGCAAAGTACGGTGGATGATTGCATGGCCGGTGTTCCCTTTCCTCCCCTAAGTCGCTCACCCTCGACCTCAGCGTTCACCCATCAGGAACGCAATGTAGTCCTCACGAAATGCCTCGTAGTTCGGCACCCCCGGCAGTGTCCGGTACTTGTCCGTAATCTTCGACATCACGTCGTCGATCAGTTTCGCCCCCAGCGTCTCGACCACGCTCGCCACCATCGTCACCACGCCGCCCGCCGCAAAGCCCAGACCCAGTGTCGTCGAACTCATTCCCATCGTCAGGGCGTACCGTCGTCCGATCGCGCCGGTACTGGACTGTTTGCCCGACGTCACGCTCACATAATCCATCAATCTCAGTCCCTGTTCACCGGACAGATGGTCATCCAGCATCAGCAGCCACACCAGCGCCTCCAGTCGCGCCTGCAGGCGCGTGATCTTCGGTTGTGCCTGTACCCATCGACCGATCGCCATCTCGATCGCCTCCGGTTCCAGGCCGGCCTTCCCCGTCCGCGGGTTGACCTGCTGCGTTGTGAAAATCTTGTCCACCAGTCCCTCGTCCACCACCCGCCGCCGCAGTTGCTCGGGGGAAACCTTGTCCGTTCTCGACCACCATTGCTCCTGCCTCCGCTTCATCTCGCCTACCAGTACGAATCGATCTCGCACGTGCTGCTCATCGCTCTGCGTGGCGTTCGGGCCTCCCAGCAGTTGCTCGGCCTTCGTCAACACTTCGTCCTCGAGTTCGCTGAGTCTCTCGCCCGTCTCCCGCTTCTGCTGCAGTTCTGCGACCCGTTGCAGCAGGACCCGGATCCCCTGGCCGATCTCAAGGAAGTGCAGCCAATGCCAGAATTCCCGCCAGTCACCCTCCGCCATCCGCGGTTCGATCAGGTAACCCGACTTCTGCTCGTCCATCCATCGCAGTTCGCGGTCCAGCAGTTCCCGGATCAGCGCTAGCTGATCCTCCGGTTCCCCGCCCAGCGTCAGCGCGATGTACCGCGAGGCCACCAGGTCCTGCCCGCTCCGCCAGGCATGTTTCGCGTCGGCCGGCCGCTCGGCCAGGGCGAAGATGTGTCCCGCATAGTACCGATGCTCCAGCTGGTGGTGAGTGGGGTCGCCGTTCAACTCACCGCGTAGGGCCGCCTCCGCCACCTTCACCGCGTCATCCAGATCGTTCCGACACTTCATGTCGCACGCCTGCCGCAGCAACACCGTGTAGTAGTGCACCATCGGCAATTCCTCGGCGAGGGCCCCGGCCGGCGCGGGGTCCACCTCATCGATCCAGTCCACCGCCGCGAATGCCCCGCCGAAGTGATACGCCAGTCCCACCCGCAGCAGGCCCGCCTCCGCCGCCTTCCCCTCGGCCTGACCCAGCTCGTGCAGAACCTCCATGGCTGGCAGAATCCGCTGCGTGGCCTCCCGCGTCGTCCGCACCCACCGCGACCAGGTCGACAGCTCCGGCGTCGGCGGCATCTCCCCCAGCAGCGTCGATCGCAGCAACGGCAGGTCGACCTGCGAGTCCAGTATCTCCCGGGCAAGCGTATGTCGCTGAAACGGTGACAATCGATGACGCGCTCGCGCCGCGATGTGCCACCCCCAGCTTGCCTCGGTCAACGCCTCGCCCAGCAGTTCCCCCCTGCCTTGCCTCGCCAAGTGGACCGCGTCCATCAGCATCCGCGCCAGTAAGTCCCAGGCGTGCGCGGCATTCCAGCGCTCGATGAGATGATCCGGGACCAACTCGCGGATCGGGCGCAGGTGCTTGGCCGCCGCATCCAGATCCCCCTCGGCCAGTGCGATGGCTGCGAGCACAATATGCGAGTGGGCGACGGCCACGGGATAGCCTGAAAACTCCGTCAACACCCGTTGCGCATCGGCCGCCGCCGCGTCAGGATTGCTCCGCTCAAGGTGACAGCCAGCGCGATACGACAGTGCTTTGGCGATTAGCTCGGCAGGCGCATCGGGCATGTGGTCGATGACGTGGGAGTAATCGGCGAGGGCGCGATCGCGATCCCCCGGCCGGCCGCG
>CAYWKS010000062.1:0-3098 GCA_964458935.1 uncultured Planctomycetaceae bacterium | reverse complement strand
TAAACCGGCGTAGGGATTAAGGTCCTTACCGCGGGTTCGAATCCCGCCCTCTCCGTTAAACCCCGATATCGCCGTTTCAAGGTCGATATCGGGGTTTTTTGCTGGAATCTCATGGGTCACTTTTGGGTCACCGGGGGGTAATCTTGGAACCGCCAATCGCATAAACGATTTGTTTTCAAGGTGTTTCGGTTGAGGGGTCAGCGGATCACGGAGAGGGCAAGCTTCTTCTCACGGACGAGCCGAGTACTTGTTCCCGGCTCAGCGAATGAAGCGACCCATGCTTGACGTTCTAAGGCATATAGGTTAGGATTTTGTACGGCATTCAAGAAGGGGGCATCAATGACGCATTCGGTTCATCAAGTAGCTTTATCCGGGTGGGACCATGCCCTGCATCGTTCGGACATACAGAGCGTTCTGCGGTCGGACGCGCTGATCCGAAACATGCTGATCGGCGGGAACGGACGCATCGAACTACAGGCATGCGATTGGGATGAATACTGGGGTGAACTTGCAGCGCAGGACAACGACCTCTGTCCGGAGCTGGCGCGTCTCGGCTCATCACGACGGCAATACATTGAATCGGGCCATGATCTGGAGCAAGCTGTTCCATATTGCCAAACCTACTTCGCCCTTCTTCGCGAACTACTGAACAAGAAGGATACGAATGGTGCGCTTCGTAAGCTGCTTGGTCTGGAATCCTTCGGCATCGGATGGTGGGGGCACAAATCCACGCAGGCTGCGGGGACAACTACCCTCCGTCATCCCGTCTACCTGCTGGCCAAACTGCGCGAACCGAAGGCCTACGAGGATGCGAAGTTCCTGCCAATCATCTGCCCTGCGTCGCTCGCGGATACAGACCGAGACCTGCTGTTCTACTACTACCGTCAGATCAAGATTCAAAGCGACCCGTTGGCGTCGCTGCTGATCTACCCCTCGGTGGACCAGTCCCGGCGATTGGAGTCTTTCTGCTGCATCGAGGCGGTGTCATCCGCATTAAGCTTCAAACCCGATCCGCGTTCCAAGCAACGCGCGAAGGCGATTACCGATTGGGCGGTGGCACCGTTCCTGGATCATCAGCGAACAGACCATCACGACCAACCGGAAGTCTCGTTCGTTGACATTGGTGGCGGGAGCGGGACTTTGCTGGCGGAAATCTGCAAGCGGCTGCTCAAAGAGCACCGGTCTGCGCTTGCCGATCGAAAATTCGCGTGGTCCATCATTGACGTCAGCCTGCAAGACGCGACGCGCTGGACACATAGCCGGGAACTCAGACAGCACATGTCGTACCTTGACTATCAGCCAGCTGACTATGCAGACTGGATCTCTGAGCATGGTCGAAGCGGGCAACGTAAGTACGATGTCGCGTTGGTTTGTCGATTGCTGAATAACTTGAGCTGCATCGAGATCGAATCGTCCAGCGATCCCAATCTCGTCGCGGAACTGTCGACCGTTCGTAGACGGCCGTCGCCAGATGTGATCCATCCCGCTGATTGCCTGGCGGAGCCATCTCCTGATTGCGGATCGCTGGTGGCATCGAATGCTCGTTCCCGAGTCGATGGTGGTATCACGTTTCGCCAAGCGTCATTGAGTGACTACTTCCGAGGGCTGCATCGAATCAGCGGCAATCTTCAGGCAGGGGATGGACGTGGTTTGTGTTTTCCGATCCGACGCTTCAACGAAGGAGCGTTGATCCTGCCGGACGGTAGCTGCATGCTCGATCGCCTCAGTTCGCTGGCCGACCTGGTTCTCATCGAGGATGTGGACCTGCATGCCGACGCGCTGGTTGAGCACTTGAAGAAGCGCAAGCCGCATCATCTTGCCGCCAGTGATGCGACGGATCGCGTACGGATGCAATCAGCCAGTCTGCTATGCGTCTGCCGTCGCGAACTGGCTTCGGCGCTGCCAGGGAGGCGGGTATGGTGAGGGTCACACTGATCGATCGTAAGAGCAACGCACTGACACCGTCGAGTCTTCGGTGTTTATCGCATCTGCCTACGATCAACATGACGAGGGGTTGCCTGCATGGTTGCGCCTATTGCTATATCCGGGGCTATTCGCAGTATCCGGGGGATGATGCGGTCACGGTCTATCGCAACACAGCTGAGCAGGTTGAGAAGGAACTCAGCAGCAAGATCGAGCGGGGCAAGCCCCTTCCAGAGGCGGTCTACTTCTGCCCGTCTTCCGATGCATTCATGCCGATTGATGCAGTGCTGGCCCAGTCGTATCGCACGATGCAGCTGCTGCTCGAACAGGGCGTCGGGGTGCAGTTCGTTACCAAGGGTGCCATACCAAGGCGGTTTTTTGACCTGTTTGCAGCGCGACCCGAAATGGTCGCTGGACAGATAGGTTTGACCACGCTGAATGATGAACTCAACGCGACGATCGAACCGAAAGCCGCGCCCGCTGCCCGGCGGCTTGAAGACCTGGGCCGACTGATCGATCTCGGCGTCAACGCCTCGTTGCGCGCCGACCCGTTGATTCACGGTGTAACCGACGACGATGCCGGTCTCGACGCGCTGTTCGCTGAAGCAGCGAAACGCGGTGTGTGCGACGTCGCGGTTAGTTACCTGTTCCTGCGCCCCGCTATCCTCGGTTCATTGCGACGCAACATCCATGACAAGGAACTGCTGCACCGCATCCTGGACCCATTCGGCAATGCAGGCCGCTCATCCTTTCGGTCGCGCGGTGCAGATAACGGCGGCACATCCCTACCCGTAGAACTGCGTAGAAGAGAACTCGATCGTATTCACGGAATTGCTGCTCGACACAATCTGAACCCGCGCATTTGTGGCTGTAAGAACAGCGATATGACCAGTAAAACGTGCCACCTGACTCAACCCACTGTCAGCGCCACGCGACGCCAGAACCAAACGTCCTTGTGGGCAGCCGGGTGACCCAAGAAGTGACCCAAACTGGCGGCTCACGATGGTAAGAAACCGGCAACGACAAGCATCTCCCGCAACTGCGCTATCTCCGCACTATTTCGAGACTTAATCGCTATTTCTAGTTCTGACAGCATGTTACGGACTTCGGGCCTGACGAATCCCGCCCTCTCCGTTTGCGACGGCACGGCCCGGGCATGCGATTGCCGATCCATG
>CAYWKS010000061.1:0-3580 GCA_964458935.1 uncultured Planctomycetaceae bacterium | reverse complement strand
ACCACAGGGCTGATCCTGGAACTTCCAGGCATCATCTCCAAGATACAAGGGGTTACGATACCTACGGCGACGGCTTGTGAAGCTGTTTCAATGTTTGGCCCGACGGCACCTCCTTGGGAACGTCGATCTCAAGGCTCGTCTGGTCTTCATTGAGCGTCACTTGCCCGAGGTCACAGAACGTCTTCGCTGTGTCCGTGAGCCGAACCAGAATACGGTAGGCACCGTCGCCCAAGGCGCGCGAATAGCCTATCGCACGCCCCTTGGCCGGCGAGAAAGATTGCCGAGGCACGCGCATGATCGCCGCGGGTTCGATCGACCCCTTGGGGCACATCCACACCGTCATGTATTCCCCAGGCCGATTCAGCCAAGCGTTGGGGACCGCAATGATCAACTCGCGCTTGGGTTTTGGGTCGATGGCGATATCGATGGGATCGTCTTGCGCGGGCGAGCGGGCAATGAGCTTGGCGGCAGCCCCATGTCTTGTTTCGGCAAGCACTAAGCATGGAAAGAAATCGGGGTAGACCCTGATCCGATGAATACCATCAACCACCTTCGCCGATGAAAGCGCGCGTTTGCGGCTGATGTCCAGCGCAGGAATGATGGTGACCTCGCCCGCGTCGGTGGATTCTTGGGCGTCGACCACGCGTATAGCCAACTCGACGACGTTGCCCAGATCGAGCCGCACTTGTTCATTGGCCTTGGCAAGCGTGATCGACTTCGATCGGATCGGATGCGCGGGCGTGGAAGCCGCTACGCTGTAGGTTCCGTGCCAAAGGGCGGGGAAGACGGCCTCGCCCCTATCGTTGGTCTTGGTGCGGGCGACGAATGGGCCGGGGCCATCGACCAGGACATCGGCCCCTTTGGCCCACTGTTTGTCGTCCAAGGCCACGTGCACGACCAATCGGCTGAGTTTCGGCTTGCTCAACCGCAGCGTCTGCTCTATCGCCTCATCCGGGGTAATCCGCACACCCTGTTCTTCGGCGACCAATGCTCGTTGTCTCGCGACGTTCCCGATCGTGGCAACCACCCGATAGGCACCGGCCTTGAGGTCATAGACCGGTAATTCGATCGCGTATTGCTTGGTTTGGGGGTCCTGTTCAAAGACGCTCGCCTCGGCCAGACGAACGATCTTGAAATCAGCTGCGGCTTCGCGGCGCTCATCCAGCCGCCACCCGCGAACGATCAGTTGATTCGGCTCGCCCAGATAACCTTCATCGGCCAGCTCTATTACGCATGTGATCAGGAGGTCGGGCTGCTTGATGCGGGCCTCGACGACCAATCCCTGGTCAGCGGTCGCTGCGGCATCAACCTTGATCGTGCCGCGTGACGGCGAGGCCCCGCCAATGTTGGGCGTGAATTGCCATTGGTAGACGCCGCCGGCCACCGCGCGCATGTCCGCCGGTTCCTGGCCGACGGTCAGGACGCGCACGTCGCCGTCTCGCCGCGACCAGCGCAGCTTGCCCTTGGCACCGGGCTCGACACCCTCGGGCCAATGGACTTTCACCGGCAGCTTGACGACCTGGATCGACTGCAGCTTGACCGTCAACGACTGGGGCGAATTGCGCGGGACCACCGCGATCAACTGATCGAGGTCAACGCTCGTCTTAACAGCCGACGACTCAACGATGCGGATTTGGTAACGGCCCGGCTGCACCTTCTCGAAGTGGGCCCGGTCTTTTCTGCTTCGCGTCACATACGCGCGTTGCATGCGCCCGTCGATCTTCTCAAACAGGCAGACCGTCACGGCGGCAGGTTCGACCTGCTCGGGCCAGACCATTTGGATTTTGACGTCGACCGGCGATCCTTCGCCGGCCGAGGCTAGGCCGGCCACGCCGCAGAACACCCACCCCAGCCAAGCCAAGCCGGCGATCACGATGTTTTGAAAACGGAGAGTGGACAAACTCGCCATGACAACTCCTATCGAAAACAAGACAGCTTGAACAGATTCGGCCACCCTGCGACGGATGCAAGCGGCAGCTTACCCACTACCATCCTTATGCGCTGAAACCTTTTCGAGGTCCAGTTCATCGCCATCGACAAATTCAAGTTCCACCAATTGGCTTTGGCCTTCCTGACTGATAGGAAATTACTGATAGGAAATTTGCAGCGGTGCCAGATCGCGGATGAGTTTTTCGTTGCGCTCGACCACGTCGGGGCGTGTGGTGCGCAGTCGGTCGATGTCCTGTTTCGCCTGGGTGATGATCCCGCCCAGCACGTCCACGGCTTGCTTCGCTTCGGCGGCGGCCTGCTGCGTTTGTCGCACCGCCTCGACGGGGTCGAGTTCATTGCGGCGCAGGGCGGTGTCCAGCGTGTCGATGCGAAGCAATGCCAGTTCGTTCAGCGTATCGGCGAGGGACAGGCGGTGTTCGAGTACCGTCGGGTGCTCCTTGACTTGTTGCTCGTACAGTGGCACCAGGCGTTCGAAGCACCATTGGGCGCGGGTGGGGTCGCTGCGGCGGAGTTGCTGCAGGCGCTGCACATCCGACGCAACGCTGATGGGTTGCGAGGCGATAAAGGCCACTGATGCCGACAATGCTATGGTTGTGAAAGTCATCGCATCACAATACACTTAACACGATGACTCGACCATGACTGATAGTCACCCCATGATTTCCTCTTCTCTTGGGTCAATTCATGGTTCACGGGTAACTTCCCTGTCACTTATTCCTCGAGCAACGCTTTCAATCGATTCACGACGTGTTCTCTTGCCTTGGGAGACGCCATTTCGTCCAATTCGTGAATCCATTTATCCAGTTGTGTCACGTTGTCCACGCCGTTGACCAGCGCAATTCCCTTGTCCTTAGCGAACAACATTGCGCGGCGCGTTGCTTGCAATCCGTTAAGATATTCGCGAACCATCCATCGCAAATCAGCGCCTTCGGCAGCCTGCCACTCGGCAATGCGCATCTTGATGATTGTTTCTCGCATCTGGTCGACACTGGCGGTTGGCACACTGGCCGCATCTTCTTTCTGTGGGAAGATTGAGTCACGTTTCGGCTCAAATAGCACCTTTAATTTCCCGTCATTTTCAACGATCTGGAATACTTGGGCACGGTATCGGTCGCCCCGGAGAGGTAGCAGCAACAGGTACTGTCCAGGTCTTCGAAACGGTCCGGCCTCATCGCTAACAACGTGGATGGGGCGATCAACCTGATATCCGGTGGGTGAAACCACCCCCACCTGCTTGAGCCGCTTTGTCAGCAGCCGAACATGTTCTGGATCGGCAAAGTATAGATGTGATAGGATGGCGTCGGCGTCGTGCCGGTCCAAGGACACCAGCATGTTCCGAACGGTCGTACGAACGTCCCCCGGATTGTCATCGTCAACATCCGCCGAAACATCAACCTGTGCAGCAAACAGCGAGCCGATCACCAACGCCGTGAGTACACATTTATGTCGCCAATTACGGAATCGCGATAGCGCCGGCTTGGCCATTCTTAATGTACGCATTGTGAAACTCCTTCGGGTGTCTTTGGATCAAGATATTACTGGTGTTCTTCTCGCCGGGACCGCGATAAAAGGGACTCGGTGACTGATAGGAAATTTGATTCCAGGCGGGCCTGGGGCAGAGGCTTGGGGG
>CAYWKS010000060.1:0-3830 GCA_964458935.1 uncultured Planctomycetaceae bacterium | reverse complement strand
GGGGGCGATCCCCCGCGCGTTGCAGTTGCCCGATTCTAGCGCGGGCGGCGCGTTGGACGGGGCCCAACAGCAACGCACGGCCGATGTTCGTGTGCTAGTCCCCGGGCGGCAACCACAGGGCTGATCCTGGAACTTCCAGGAGTCATCAGCAAGATACAAGGGGTTAACGGCGCCGCTGCCGCCGGCGTCGCCATCTTCAGCGCTCGCCGGCCGAGCGTGCGCCATGCACACACAGCCGAACACGAGCAGCAGCACGTGAAACTGTCGTTACGACGAGCGGTTCATTTGAGGACCTCGATTTCACCCGGTCGCCAGGTCTTGTCGAACCACGGATCGAGCGGGCCGTAGAGGCGCAGGATCGTGAACCAGCCCTTACCCGGCACGGTCTGGATCCAGTTGGACTCATTGCCCTCGGGTGCTTTGGGGCCGAAGTAGAGATCGACCGAGCCATCGGCGTTGGTCTTGAGCTTGTTCCGCTTGCTGTTCTTGCTTGGAAACGGCTGTTCGGTCTGCAGTTCGGAGCGGGTCTGCGGGTCGTAGAGGATGACAGACCAGAAGTCTTTGGCCGGGACGTTGGCGGGGATATTGAGCTTGTAGTGCTTCGAGCCGTCGAGGTATTCGCCGTCAGCATCCATGGTGGCATACGCGTACTGTGAACCTTTGCCGACCATCTTGAGGACCATCGCCGGCGTGTTCACGGTTGCGAGATAGAAGAACAGCGTGCGTGCATCGAGGTTGCGGCCGCCGGCTCCGCCGTCTTTGAGCCATTCGTGGCTGCCGCCGACGAAAGCCGTCATCCATGAACTATCGGGATATATCTTTACACCTTGGAGGCGGGGGTTGAAGCCGATCGCGCGGGCTGTGCCGTTACCGATCGCGACCGCATCGGTAAGGATCTTCTTCTCACGGTCGGTGGGTGCAAACGGCTTGCCCTTCTGGATGCCGACGCACGCGAACAGCCCACGCAGCTCCGGATCGAGCAGGCCGATCGGCTCGCGTTCGATCACGGTGTGCAGCTCTTCATAGAAATCGTAGTTGTTCGCGTGGATCGTGTTGAACACCTTGGTCGAGCCGTTGATGAACTGCATCTTCGGCGGGTCGTTCTTCTTCGCCAGCGGGTACACCTTGAGCCCGTTCTTGAACATCGCCACCGAGAAATCGGTCTTCCCGTCGACCAGGAACCCGCGGAGGATCACCCAGTTCACGTAGCTGGGCGATTGGACGACGAAATAGTTTTCGCCGTCGACTTCCTGAATCTTCCCACCGATCGGCCCTTCGAGATCGCCCTCATAGTCCGGCGGGAGGATGAGGTACTTGCCGCCGGCACCGCGGTCGGGCCCCGGAGCGCCCATGTCCACGACAAAGCGGAAGTACGCGTCGTTGACCGTACCGGGGCCGCACTTGGCCGGGACCTCCACCACCATCGGGCCGTGCTCCTTGAGGTTCATGAACCCCGAGCAGTAAACGGTGTCGGTGTTGCCTGTGAGAAACAGCGGATTGGAGTCCAGCAAATCCGCAAGGATGAGGAACTTGTTGTATGAATCGGCGCCCATCTCGACCATGCCCAGCCGCAGCCCCTCGATCGACGTGGCGGGTATGCCGTTGAGGAACGTCTCCACGCCGCGGATCAGCAACAGGTTGTCGTAGAGCTTGTCGACCGTCGCTTCGTCGGGCATGCCGTCGAAGAACCGGAGCGTGCCGATCGAGGTCTGCACCGTGTCCGGCGTCATGATCTTGCTGGGGATTCTTTGATTGAAGCCAAGCGTGACCCCATCGGTGCTGGCAGTGGTTTTCGTCTTGCCGCAGCCCGGCAGCACCGCAAACAGTGCGACCAATGTCCAGAACATCGCCTTTGGAATAGCAGAGACTCGACAATTCATCGTGACGTACTCCTTGAGTGGGAATCGTTTCAGTTCAGTTCCTTGTCCGGCCAGACCTTGGCGCCTTCGATCGCGCCGCCGAGCATCACGCCGTTCTTGGCAAATCGGTAGATCTTCATACCGGGAACGGTGATGACCATCGCGCCCGCGTCGCCGGTCTCGCCGACCTTGGCCGACGCGGTGGCCTTGCCGGTCACGCCCCATCCGTCGCGCAGCACGTCGCGCATCACCTTGGGGTCGGTGAAGACGACCACGGCGTAGATGTCCTCGAAGCCCGCGCCCAGGCCGCCGCCAAGCTTCAAGGCGCGCATGTAGGTGTCCTGGCCCGTCTGGTTGTCGCGGATGACGCCGAATCCGTTGCCGCTGGAGACGATGATGGTGTGCGTGCTGAATCCGCTGAACACGCCGTAACCGGCCGCCTTCTCCAACTCGCCACGCATGCTGGGCACGCGTTGATAGAAGATGTTCACCGCATCCGCTCGCATGTCGTTCACATGCAAGCGTTTCTCCATGGCGGTGTCACCCTTGGGCGAAGCGCAACCGGTCAGCAGGACGGTCGAGATTACACCGAGCAGAACAGTGGTGATTCGGATCGTGTTCATGGTTCGAGGCCTTTCGTGTTAGGAAGCTTTCGGGTCGAGTTCCAAACGTCGCGACGCCGCGTCAAGCGGGCCGTCGCTGCGGTCGATGGTCAGAAGCGGATCTGGAAACCAAGCGTGGGGCCGTGGAGGATGGCATCGAGTTCGGCGCGGTCGGTGCCGCTGCCGTCTTCGTAGTCCCAGCCGATAGCGCGATAGCCGCCGTAGACGGTCATCGGCAGGTCGAACAGCATGAAGTCGTATCCCAGCACGCCGGTCACCGACCAGGTCAGGTCGCTGGCGACGCCAAAGCCGCCGATGTCGCCCCACACGCCCAGGTGGAGGTCCGGTGAGAGGGGCTGGCGCAGCTTGGCGCCGATGATCGGATCGACCCAGTCGCGCCCGGCAGAACGGCTGGCCGCCATGGCTGGGTCAAACTCGACATCGATCGTGAAGTAACGCCCGCCAGCATAGAGATCGATCGTGCCGTCCCGCGAGCTCTCGGCGACGTCCCATTCGGCGATGCGATACATACCGCCGAAGTCCACGACACCCAGTTCCAACGTGACGTCGATGCTCGCAAGGCCTGCGGATCCCGACGCGTCATCGACTTCAATCTTGGCGTACGTGCCGTCGATAAAAGCGCCGAATCGGTCGTAGCCGATCTCCAGTCGCCCGGCGAACGCAAAGATCGAATCGGACCCGTCGAGGATGTCGAAGAACGACGCGTCCACATCGGCGGTCGCCGTGCCCACGCCGATGTCGCCGGTAATGCCGTAGAGCCACAGCCACGAGTTGAACTCGAACCGCCATGGACTTGCCTGATCATCGGCAGCGCTGGCGCGCGTTTGTCCGACGAGGCCGCCTATAACAAGGACCGCGGTAAGAACTGTGATGGTTGCTGTAGTTTGGCTTCGATATCTCACGGGTCTGCTCCTTGCTCGCTGCCTGGACGGCGTGGTTGCCGCGCCGCCCAGAATCGCGGGGGTATCAGCCTTCAGCAGGCAGACTGAGAGGAAATTTGAGTCCAGGCGGACCAAGATCGGGGGCTTGGGGGGTGAGGGGTCAGGGGAGAGGGGGAAACTACGAGGTTTGCCCGCCTCGCGAAACGGCGTGTGATCCGCCCCGTTCACGGTCCGAACCCTCCATTCTGGCCTGCTGGAACCGGTGTTTTTGCCCGGAGACCATCCCCGGGCTGCGTACAGACAACATGACACCGGATTCCGCCGCGGTCAAGACGAAACTGGCCAATCTGGTTGTGATTGGGTCAGGCGTCCCAGGGCAGGTCGGGCTGATCCTGTTCGACGAGGGCCGCGCTGGGGGGCGGTGCCTTGCGGGCATTGCTCGCCTCGTGTTCATCGCCCCACTTGCA
>CAYWKS010000059.1:0-4167 GCA_964458935.1 uncultured Planctomycetaceae bacterium | reverse complement strand
ACCACAGGGCTGATCCTGGAACTTCCAGGCATCATCTCCAAGATACAAGGGGTTGGCGGCTCATGCCGGCATTCGGCCTTCGTTTATGAGCGATTATTCGAGTTGGCATGCTACCGATGTGGTTGTCGTCGATCCTTCGGGCAAGGTGATGGATACGTGGAAAGGCGACTTGAAGACTGGGGAGCAACTGCCCATCGATGAATTCAAGTTGCCGAGGGATTTGACGGTTCGCTTTCTACTGCCCGCGCGACCGGAGGAACCGCCCAGAGTCATTGACTGATAGGAAATTTGATTCCAGGCGGGCCGGGGTCAGGGGCTTGGGGGGTGAGGGGTTATCTCCCTCGCATCATTCGCCTCTCTGAACAGCCATTCGAATTCCCGCCGCTTCTCATCACGCACATCCCGGAAGCGTACTCGGTTAACCTTCTCTTCCGGTTCCAGTTCTCCCCGAGCTACATCTCCGTAAAAGCCAACGTTCTTGATGTCAGTCGTAGCTCCCAACCGAACGCGGATGAAGTCAGGCTGCTCTTCCAGTTGACGCCGCATCTTCTCCTTAATTGGCAAACACCGTTTCGAGGGACTGTAGAGGCTAGTGGCAATTGCAGGGAATCTGGCCAGCGCCACCGCATTTGGGGCACGGGACAGTCTCTTGGCCCGAACCGCAACAGTACTCAAGACCACTGGGGTTCATTGGTGAGGGTGGGACCGACCTGTAGCCTTGCCCGCCACAGGGAGGATGAGGCCTTGTAACGTAACCATTCGAGCAGCCATAGTCACACCGCTTAAAGCGGGTCCCGTTGCATCGAGGGCATGCCATGGTCGAGTCCTCCATACAAGCTTGCTTGTCTATTACGACATCCTCCTCTTCGGCTCCGAGCGCGAGGGTTTGCCGCCGGAGGTGCTTGCACGTTGCTTAGAGGATCGCAAGATCGCGATCCCGATCCCGGGTGCGGTGCGGAGTTACAACCTGGCAACGCGGTGGCGATCACGCTGGCAGTGGCGATGAGTAAGGCGGAACTTTGGCCGAAGGATTGGGCGCCGAAGGAGGGGTATATTGGAGAGAACACGATTTAAACAAAACTCGCTTGCGGAGAATTATTCAGCAGGGAAAATGATCTCATGGCCGCTTTGCTTGGCTGCTTCACGCACTGCTTCGTTAAACACCGTCTCGAATTTCGTTACGACTGATCGAAATGAAATTGCCGCACGAGAACTAGCAATATCCCGCTGTGTTGCCGCCATATACAAAGAGACCGTATACCGGTCATTTCCGAGCCAAGTGCCCGACGGTGTCAGAAGAATGTAGAAATCCCATGCGATTTTATTGTTCTTAGGATCATAGCCCACGATGAGTTCCATGCGCGCGGGATTGAACACGCCAACGGCGCAATCTTCGTTCCTCATCAAAGCGTTGGAGAACAGATCAATAAACGCCTGCATGCTATCGGCCAGTGAGCCAAGACCCGGGGAAGCGGGCTGTAGCTCAAACCGCTTGTCAGGAGGAATCAGAAATGTAGGCCTCATCGCAAACTCCCTAATACTTTGACTACTGTCAGGTTCAGCAGCTTTCTCAGGAGAGACGGAAAAAAACTGGATGGAATTCATAACAAGCAAAGCAATCAGAGCAGCCGCGATACAGCCGCCCAAGAGATAAAGATTTCTTCTCGCTTGCCTTTCAGGTTCAGCCACAACAAAGATCTCAGGGAAAGAGTAGATCGGCGTCAGGGACATCTGCGACCGAATCTGCGATCACTTGACCACATAGGTCTTGAAACGACCCGAGCGACTCACGCAGATTGATTACTGCTCGGCTTGACCTGATATCTCTTTGTGGCCTTACCGTCCCAACCGAGATCACGAGCCGGTCCGCGAGCTCGGGCGCACTCAAAAGACTCCGCGCCATGGAACGCATCTCAAAAATCCATACCACAGATTGTTCTTCGTAAAATACCCGCATCTGGCCGCCTTCGCCGACAAGACTGTGTACTGCACACTGCTTTTCACGTTCAAAGCGCGCGGCGATACTATCGAGCAATTCAATCGCGGCGTTTCTTTGCTGGTCTTCAGAACCATTGAGTTTTACGTGATACTGCAATGGTGGATCAAGCGAGAAACTACTCACAAAACCAGGGGGCCGGGGCCGAGACGAACAACCGCACATACCACATAGCAATACAGTGAGACCCATTCTCCACAACAGCGATGGGTTAATGGGATTACTCGCCACCATTCTCATCATCCTGACCGCTTGGATCAGTCCAAATACGCTTACCCGTGGCGGGGTCGATCGAATAGGCACCATCTTTCCCAGCAGCGTCCCACCAAGCCAGAATATCATCCACACCACCAAAACCTCTATTCGTCGCACGCTCAACGCTCATGGTCAGCAAGAAGGCTGCGCCTGGGGAGAGCAGATTCACGAGTTCGTCTTGGGTTGCGCCATCTCGAGAAGCAATGCTATGACCTCGAAGCAGTTCAATCACATTCCGCATACTCTCGTTCGTCTCTTCCCGCTGTAGGCGGCGCCCACCGATATACGCCTTGATCGAGGAGCCGAGGGTCGCAAGCTTCGACTCGATCCCGTCATAATCAGGGTTTGTTGTTTCCGATGACAGCATATCGAGAAGCTCGCTTGAACGATCGAGCACGATCGTAGGAACGATTGACTCCGCAGTTGACACCGTTAACAGGATGTATGGGGAATCGAGTGCAACCCTCGGTATGGCCACTTGCTCCGGCTCAGGCGTGTCTGCCGCTTGATCAGGCGACGCGCTGCTGTCAGACGAATCGTCAGAAGGAGCAACTGATGCCTCAGCCGCGGGGGCATCCTGAGCTTCGAGGGTTGCATCAACGATAAGCACTCGGTTACTTGTGCCGGGCGCATTTGTCTCGATAGGTAATTGCGGGAGTGACTCAAGGTCCTCTTCCAGGTATAGGCGTTTCGTGCGCTGATCAAAAGTAAAGGATGATGTCCAGAACTCCGGAGACACCTCTGTCTTCTTTCCAAATGCCATCCAATGCCCTTTGCGTAGCAAACCAAGGTCGGCATCACCGGCATCGTGCACTTGGCTCGCAGAATAGAACTGGACGGTGTAATCGAGCAGGATTTCATTCTTGCGATTCGTAAGCAGCAACTCTGCGGCCTGGAGCCCCAGTTGAACCCCGGGAATCGCAGGGTGCGGGTACAGCGAGCCGACGACCTTGGCGATCCGATCCGTGCTCTGCAGCATCTTTTGTATGGATTGATTGTCTTCGGTCTTAACATCAAGCATTCGGAGCCTGAAGTAAGGCGGAACCTTATCGTCCCAAGACTCGTTGTAGTAGACCAAGAGGTTCTCAAAATTCAGCAGCTGGCCGCCATAAACATCGCGCTGGTACCAAACCACAAGGGGCTTCACTTTCTCATCGGACTTAGTCAGGATATCTAGGATGACCGCGATGTCGCGTCGGCCTGAAAACTTAGGCACCAAGGCATTTGTAAGGATGATGCTCAAGGGTTGGCGCTTGACCACGAACTCATCACCGTATAGCTGAGCCTCCGATAGAGCAGGACTACCTTCTGAAACTCCTTTGTCTAAGAGTTCGGTCTTTCTTTCTCGAGCTTCACGAGCGACTTCAAATGGGTGCATCAGAGGTCGCAGATATGTATCAGAGTCTGACGGGCCCAGATAAAAAGCACGCGCTTCGGAATGCGTTTCTGGCGTAGTGGTTGCATAGGTATCAATACCCGCAATCTGAGGGTTCGCGGTACAGCCAAATAGCGCAACTGGTATCAACAAAATAATGATTAAGCGTGTGATTGAGACTGTCATAAGAAACCCCTAAAAGGAAGAAGGAAATAGGCGAATTCGACACAGAAACATTTACGATACTATTCAAACACTACTTGATATTGCAGGCTCAAATGCACTATTTAGATAGTAGATCACACCAATGCCTTCAGGTACACGGATCACTGATAGGAAAATTGATTCCAGGCGGGCCGGGGTCAGGGGCTTGGGGGGTGAGGGGTTAGGGGAGAGGGGGCCACTACGAGGTTCGCCCGCCCTGCGAATCGGCATGTGATTCGCCCCGTTCACCATCCGAACCCTCCGTTTCGGTCCGCTGGAACCGGTGTTCTTGCCCGGAGACCATCCCCGGGCTGCGTACAGACAACATGACACCGGA
>CAYWKS010000058.1:0-5552 GCA_964458935.1 uncultured Planctomycetaceae bacterium | reverse complement strand
CCAAGCCCCCGATCCCGGCCCGCCTGGAATCAAATTTCCTATCAGTTCATCGAAAATTGTGAAATCCGCTTGACCTTCGCCGATTCTGTGGCATCATTTTAGTATCGTTGGCTCAAACTGGACTCGTGTCCGCATGCCCGCGACCGCGTCGTCCGAAGGCGAGGCGGAAAAGGACGAACAGAACCCTGAGCGAAGCTCTTAACCTGGAGGAAATCGAATGTTACGTTTGCAACACCTGATGCTGGCCGCGGTGGTCGCGGCGATTGTCGGCCTTGCCGGGCCGATGGCGAATTCGGCGGACGCCGTCATCATCGCCGCGTGGGATGACTTTGCCGACGCCACCGGGCCTTTCGACGCCGATGACACGGTGGCCGGCTTCACCGCCGAAATCTCGGGCATCGACGACAACCGAATCAAAGGGAACTTCGGCTCGACCGACGGCGACTACGGCGACGATCTGGCCGGCGCCAACACCGCCGTCACCGGCATGCTCGTCCGAGACGATGCCGACGCCGTGGGCAGCAACACCGACAACCTGAACGTGCTGTTGACGCTGGTGAACAACACCGGCAGCCCCTACAGCATCGACAGCTTCCACTTCGACTTCGCGCCGCGCGACACGTTCAACGGTACGGACGGCGACACCAGCCCGCGGGACTTCACCCTGACCTACGACAGCGGCGACCTCGACGACGCGGACGGCACCGCCATCGACTCGCAAACGGACCTGGCCTTCATCATGGACCAGAATCAAGACGGCAGCTTCAAGGGAAGCCCCGCCGATGAGGGCGACTTCCTCGACTTCGACTACACGCTGTCGAACTTCCTGACCGACACCGAGCTGGCCGACGGCGAGACCGCCAGGTTCCTGATCGTCTTCAGCAACTCCGGCGACGACGGGGCCGTTTCGGGCGTCACCGACAACTTCGCGTTCCAGGGCACGCTGGTCCCCGAGCCGGCGTCGATGGCGCTGCTGGCGCTGGGCGGGCTGTGCCTGATGCCCCGCCGCCGTTCGCCCTTTGGCCCGCCGGGCGCGTTTGTATTTTACCCCCCCCCACGCGGCGTCCCGGGCCGCCCCGCCACGCCGCTTTTGCATCCAGAACCATGGGATGAGTCAGACTGAGCGCTAAGCAGGTCCGTGGGATCGCCGTGCAGGCGCCGGCGAATCGCTCGAGGGCGATCTCCGCGCCGACACGATCTTAACTGTGGAGTCGCTAATGCCATCCTGGAAATACCCCGGCGTTCTGACCGTCATCCTGGCCCTCGCGTGGTGCGGCGCGGCGCAGGGCGCGGGCAAGCCCAACATCGTGCTCATCATGGCCGACGACATGGGCTTCGCCGACACCTCGCCCTACGGCGGGGAGATCCACACGCCCAACATCGCCGCGCTGGCCAACGCCGGTGTGCGATACACGCACATGTACAACACCAGCCGCTGCTCCACCACGCGCGCCACGCTGCTCTCGGGCCAGTACTCGCACAACGTGGGCATGGGTCACCTGCCCAGCACCAACTACAGCGCCCAGAACGGCGGCACGATGCCCGGGTACTCCGGCTGGTTCGCCGGCACCGACCCGGTAGCGCCCGACGTCGTACCCACGCTGCCCGAGGTGCTCAAGACCGCCGGCTACGACACCTACATGACCGGCAAGTGGCACCTGACGCGCACGAACACCCTCAACGGCGGGCCCAACGGGACTTGGCCTCAGCAGCGCGGGTTCGACAAGTTCTACGGCACGATGGAAGGCGCGAAGGATTACTTCTCGCCGACGTGGCTGGTGGATACCGACACGGCCTCGACCTTCGAGAACACCAACAACCTCCCGAACGACTACTTCTACACCAATGCGATCGCCGGTCGTGGCGCCCAGTACATCCGCGATGAAGCGGCCGACGGCGACGACAAGCCGTTCTTCCTGTATCAGTCGTTCTACGCGCCCCACTTCCCGCTGCAGGCGCCGTCGGACGCGACCGACGCCCAGGGCAACAACCTCGTCGACAAGTACAAGGCGGTCTACGCCGCGGGCTGGGACACCATCCGCCAGAACCGTTTCGCCAACCAGGTTGCCATGGAGTTGTTCGGCCCCGACGCGGCGCTTTCCGACAAGGGCACGAGCGACGGCGGCATCCCCGACTGGAACACCCTCAGCCAAACGCAGAAGGACGACCTGATCCTGCGGATGGCGGTCTACGCCGCCCAGGTGGAAATCCTCGACCAGGGTGTCGGCAGCATCATGGACGCCGTCCGCGATCCCGACGGCGACGGCGATGAATCCGACAGCATGGAAGATGACACCGTCTTCGTCTTCCTGTCCGACAACGGCGCGCAAGGCGGTTCGTGGGATGGGGTCGGCGACGTCAGCAACTGGGACAGCGAGGATTCGGCCGTCACGGTCCAGTATGGCAACGGCTGGGCCAACGTCTCGGACACCCCGTTCCGCAAGTTCAAGGCGGACACGTTCGAGGGCGGCATCGCCTCGCCGCTGATCATCTCGGGCTACGGCGTGGACGCCGGCGTCGCCGGCGACGTCGACACGACCACCAAGGCCCACGTCATCGACCTGATGCCGACGTTCATGGCCATGGCCGGCGTGGACTACCCCCTGAACGCCGACGCCGCCGAGCTGGAGGGCGTGAACCTTTCGAGCTCCTTCGACGGCAGCGGCGCCGGCGTCGGAGAACGCGAGCTCTACTTCGAGCACGAGGGCAACCGCGCCGCGATCGTGGGCGACTGGAAGATCGTCGCGGTCAACGGATCGAGCAACTATCAACTGTTCGATCTCAGCGAAGACCGCGCCGAATCGAACGACCTGAGCCAGGCCCGCCCCGAGCTCGAGCGCGAGCTGCGCGTCAAGTGGGAGGCGTGGGCGCAGCGCAACCAGGTCGCTACCCCAACGCAGGCCAACGCGGGCTCGCCTTTCCTCACCCACGAGGAGATTGACTGGATCGGCCAGAAGAAAGCCGCGGGCGACGCGCTGATGCTCCACTTCAACTTCGACGCCGACACCTACACCGACGGCGCGAACGTCACCGACGCCTCTGGCAACGGCTTCGTGGGCCTGTTCGCGGCCGACGACGCCGACAATCACGCCGTCGACGTTGACGGCGAGGTCGCCGGGCTAGGCCGGGCGGTCGACCTGACCCACGACATCGTCGACATCGCGATGAACGCCGACATTCCCATCGGACGGCAGGCGCGCAGCTTCGCCGTCTGGCTCAAGGCCGACGGCATCGGCAACAAGCGCATCTTCGGCTACGGCGACACCGGCGACGACTTCGCGCCCGGATCGCTGATGCTCCTCACGATGGACGGCAGCGATGTCGACGACGCGGTGATGAAGCTCCGACTCGGAACAGTCAACCTCATCTTCGATCCCGGCGATGAAGACCCCATCGGCGTCGACCAGTGGATCCACGCCGTGCTCGTCGTCGGCGAGGACGCGACCACGACCGAGGACATCACCATGTTCATCAACGGCGTCGAAATCGCAGCCGCCCTTGATGACGGCGACAGCCACGTTGACCTGGTCACCGGCCTGTCGTACCTGACGCTCGGTCGCCGCGGAGGCAGCACCGTCGGCGGCGTGCAAGGCAGCACCTACGACTTCGAGGGGCTGATCGGCGACTTCCAGGTTTACGGCCAACCGCTCGGCGCCGACCAGATCGCGTTCCTGTACGACCACCCCGGCCAGGCGCTGCCCGAGCCGGCGTCGATGGCGCTGCTGGCGCTCGGCGGGCTGTGCCTGATGCCCCGGCGTCGCCGCTGATGCACCGCGGCGTTGGGTCACTCGCCAGCTGCTTGGGGCCACGCTGACCCGACGCCGATGCAGTATTGCGAACGCGTCAACGCACCGTTTTGGCACACCATGGATAAAGTATTGTGATCAATCGCGAGGTGTCGATCAAATAGCGGCCGGCGCGTCGCGATGTCGCGAGCGCGGCGACGCCTCGCGAGCGTCTGCACCGACGGGTCGTTCGTTTCAACTCGAAAGGTGGAGTGTTCTTCATGGGTCATCGAGCAGGTTTCCACAATTGTCTGGCCGCGGCGCTGGCCGGGGTCGTCGTGATGGCCGGCACGGCCTTCGCGGAGTCGGACAAGTACTTCACTGCCGCCAAGGCCTACGCCGACGCGATGATCGAGCGAGGCCGGGACACCTACGGCGAGAAGCACTCACCGCTGTTCGCCTCCGTGCTCAACCGCAAGAGCATGAAGATCAACGACTTTCCCGACAAGGACCGCAACAGCTTCCCGGGGGTTCACGGCGTTCGGAGCAAGGACCGGTCGATCAAGGGCGCTAACCCGCAGGAAGACATGGAGCTGTACGAGCTGCTCTACGCGTTGACGAAATTGACCGGCGACAAGGGATACGCGGACGCCGCGGACGCCGCGCTCGAGTACTTCTTCAAGAACTGCCGCAGCCCCGGCACGGGGTTCCCCGCGTGGGGCGAGCATCTCTACTGGCACCTCGAGGACGAAAAGATGGGCCCGCGGCACGACAAGCCCCATGAGATCGTGGGTGAGTGGCCTTTCTGGGACGCGTGCTATCGCCTGGCGCCCGATGCGTCGTTCCAGGTGGCGCTGGCGTTCTGGGATCACCAGATCGCGGACAAGCAGACGGGCAACTTCAATCGGCACGCGGCGTGGCACAAGCACGGCCCGAACCGCGATGTCGAGTTTCCCCGCTACGCCGGGCAGATGATCATCACCTGGGCCGACGCCTACGCCCGGCCGGAGAACGCCGACCAACCGCGGCGGGACGAGATGCTCACCGCGATCCGCGTGGTCATGGGTCGCATGAAGCACAACATGGGCCTGACCAAGACCGGCTACCTGCCCGCCGACAGCAGTCTCGGGCTCAAGGTGACCTGGCCCAACAGCATCATGGAACTGGCGCGTTGCCTGGACAAGGCCCGGCCGCTCGTGCCCGAGGACCTGGCCGAGGAGATGAGGGAACTGGCGCTGATGCAGGATCGGCACGTCCACCAGATGCCGCACACGATCAGCGAGCCCAAGGGCGGCTTCGCGACGGAGGTGCGCACCGACAACGGCGAGCCGTACCACAAGAAGCGACACGACCGGGCCTTTTCGCGGACGTGGACGGCCGGCTACGGCCTGTCGACCCACGCCGACATCGCCAACCGCAGCTACCACCGCTACCTGCAACTTAAGGATGTGCAGCCCGAGCTGGCGCAGCGATATCGAACGCTCATTGTGGCCGCCGCCGAGCACTACCTCGAGTCCGACCCCCGCGCGGACAAGTTCCTCAGGCCCGACGCGGTCGCTCCCGCGATCGAACTGCTCCTGCACACCCACGACATGACCAGCGAGAAGCGGTACCTCGATCGCGCCCGCCACTTCGCGGACCTCGGCGTGCAGCAGTTCCTCGACGACGCCTCGCCGCTGCCCAAGGCGTCGAACGAGCACGAGCACTACGAGGCGATCACCGGCGGCCCGCGTTTGATGCTGTTGCTGCTCCGGCTCTACCAGGTCGAGAACGGCAAGGGCGATATCGCGCCGCCGTTTGTCCCCGCCGCCGGGTTCTGATCCCGTG
>CAYWKS010000057.1:0-6525 GCA_964458935.1 uncultured Planctomycetaceae bacterium | reverse complement strand
CATGGGCGCGAACTGCGCCACGCGCAAGGACTTACGGCAACTGCGCATAAAGTCCCTGTAGGGGCGTTGCGCGGCATCGCAGCGCGCGCGGCCGTCGTTTGGGCGGATCGACGCGCTGAGGGGCACCGGTGGGTGCGACGCGATCGTGCGTCGAGCCGCGCGGTCGTCGGGCGGCATCCCGCCGGTGGCGTTGTGACCGGTGTCGGGGCGGCAGGGCCGGGCGCCGGGTGACGGCGTGCGGGGCGGTGTCGTGGCGTGCCGGCGCGGCGATGAAGGTGTCAGTCAGGCGGCTGGGCGAAGCGGCGGACGGCGTCGGTGTGCCGGTCGGACCACTGCGGGGTCGGGTCGCGGTTTCGATCGCGGTCGGCGTACCGGTAGTGGCTGGTGCTTGCGTTGTCGAGGTAGGCGATGACGTGGTGTTCGGCGGTGGCGTTGAACTCGGCAAGGGCTTGGAGGACCGCGAGCAGTTCGTCGGCCGGCCGCAGCGTCTGGGTCTGGTAGTCGATGCAGCGGACGGTGAAGACGACGGTGGGGAACCCGGCGTCGGCGAGTCGGTCGAGCACCTTGGCGGTGGCCGGTGTCCATTCGCCGGGGTCGTGTGGATCGGGCAGGACGATGTGATGGCCGTCGTACCCGCCGCCGGCCTGGCGGAGCTGTCGGATGTTGGCATCGGCCCAGGCGTCCCACTTGCGTGCCCAGAGCAACTGGGCGGGGCTGTATTGGTGGGGGCGGAGCAGCCGGCGTTGCGAGGCGAACCCGGGCCAGACGGTGTAATGTCCGAACTCGATGTCCGGGGGCATGTCGAGGCGGGTGCGGAATCCGACCGCGGCGATCTCGGCGACGCGGCGATGCCAGTTGAGTCGCTGGCGGTCGTCGCGCGGGTCGCACGTGAACGAGCCGTCGTCCTGCCGGACGAGCATCGCCATGTCGTTGGCGTCGGCGGTCTTGGTCCAGGCGGCGTTGACGCCGATGTCTTTCTCCATGCCGCGGTGGAAGACGAAGCATCGGCCCTGGCGTTCCATGAGCCGCTGAGCCTGGGCGATGTCGCGTCGCCATCGCTGGTAGATGCGGTCGGTGGGCAGTCGGTAGACCAGTTGCTGGACGGGTCGGATGGCGCCGATATCGACGCCGCGCTCGAGGCCGGGGATCTCGGGGATGTTGTCGCAGCCGGTGATCACGCGGAGGGTGTGTTGGGCGTAGGCGGGCGTGTCGGCGACGAGCGGCAGTGCGGCCAGGGCCAGCAGGGCCAGTGCGATCATGGGGCGTTGCATGGGCATTCTCGCATGAGCGTTGCGTTTATGGCGTGCGTGGTGGACCGGTTCAGCATAGGTGATCGGTCGGGACGGGTCGGGCTCAGCGGGCGGGCCGCGCGAGGGGTTGCGGGGGCGTGGAGGGTGTTGCGGCGCGCTGGATATTCAGGGGCGCGCGGGGGGTGGGGTGTCTGAAACCCGTGATTTTTTTTGATCGATGTGCGTTTTACCCCTGTTTTTTCAGGTCGAACGGTTGTATAAACGCGTGCACACCACGCTATGGACGGCGTGGTCATGCTCACGGCTTAACGTTAGTGACGGAGGCCATCATGGCAAAGACCGCAACGAAGGCGACGGCTCAGAAGAAGGCACCGACCAAGAGCGAGGTGCTATCGGCGATCTCGGAGAAGACGGACCTGACGAAGAAGGACGTGAACAGCGTCCTGGAAGAGTTGGGGAACCTGATGGCGAAGAACATCTCGAAGCGTGGCCCGGGGATGTTCACGGTGCCGGGCTTGATGAAGGTGGTGCGGAAGGACGTGCCGAAGAAGCCTGCGCGGAAGAACGTGTGGGTGCCGCTGCTCCAGGAGTACCGGGACATCCCGGCGAAGCCGGCGCGGACGCAGATCAAGATCCGCCCGCTGAAGGGCCTGAAGGACAAGGTGAAGTGAGGCCGGGCGGGCCCGCGGTTCAAGGCCCGTGACACGAAACGCAACGACGAAGGCCCGGCGAGAGGATCGCCGGGCCTTTATGTTTTGGGTTCGTCAGGGGGCGATCGACGTGTTGAGAGCGACAGCCCGGGTCAGTGGGAACTGTTGCCCGCCGATGAGAGGTGTGACTGGAGCGTCGCGGGTCAGGCGGTGCGGCGCTTCTGCTGGCCGAGCATGCGACGGTTGATCGCGTCGGCCTGCTGCTGCTGGTCCTGCATGCGTCGCCGGGCGTACTCGGCGTAGTTCGCGCTGCGGTCGCCGTTTTTGCGGACGCGGGCCAGTTCCGAGGTCTCGGGGTTCTTTTCCGGCGGGTCGGGGAGCAACATCGGGGTATTCCTTGTTGTGCAACACTGCATACACAAGTCGGCAAACAGTGCCGAATCTCTTCATTCTACAGTATCGGATGGGCGGGTCCAGAGATTTAGGACGGGTCAGGCCTCGGCGACGGGTGCGGCGGCCATCTCGGGGATGGTGTCGCGGAGCGCCTGGACGATGGCGTCGCGGTCGTCGCTGTGTCGCAGGGCGGTGAAGCGTGTGACGGCCTGGCTCATGCGTCGGGGCTCGATGGGGCTGGTCCGCCAGACGCGGATCGACTCGTGCTCGGTGGGGATCATCTCCTCGCCGCTGTAGCGGAGTTCTTCGTAGAGTTTTTCGCCGGGCCGGATGCCGGTGAAGACGACGGGCACGTCCTGGTCGGGGACGAGGCCGTGCTCCTCGATGAAGCGTCGCGCGAGGTCGACGATGCGGATGGGCCGGCCCATGTCCAGGAGCATGACCTGCCCGGCGGCGTGGTCGAGGGTGGCGGCCTGGATGACGAGTGCGGCGGCCTCGGGGATGGTCATGAAGTAGCGGGTCATCCGCTCGTCGGTGACGGTGAGGGGCAGGCCCTCGGCGAGCTGGGCGGTCCAGATGGGCAGGACGCTGCACGCGGACCCGAGCACGTTGCCGAACCGGACCATGGTGTAGGCGGTGTCGCTCTGGTCGTTGAGCGCCTGGATGTAGAGCTCGGCGAGTCGCTTGGTCGCGCCCATGATGCTGGAGGGGTTGACCGCCTTATCGGTGGAGATCATGACGAAGCGATCGGCGTCGGCGGCGTGGGCGGCGTCGGCGACGCTCTTGGTGCCGAAGAAGTTGTTTTCGACGGCCTGGCGGGGGTGGTCCTCCATCATGGGCACGTGCTTGTGGGCGGCGGCGTGGAAGATGACGTGGGGGCGGTGTCGGTCGAACAGGGCGGCGGTGCGGGATTCGTGAGTGACGTCGTGGAGGTCGGCGTGGACGGTGAGGTCGGGGTGGCGTTCTCGGACGCGGCGATGGATCTCGAAGAGGTTGTTCTCGGCGCGTTCGACGAGGGCGAGCTGATCGGGCCGGTAGGCGGCGATGATCAAGGCCAGCTCGGCGCCGATGCTGCCGCCGGCGCCGGTGACGAGGACGCGGCGGCCGCGGAGCAGTTGTTCGATGGCGGACTCGTCGAGTCGGCGGGCGGGCCGATCGAGCAGCCGGTCGTAGTCGATCTGCCCGGCGCGGGTCTGCAGCCGTCCGGTCAACTGGTCGGCGAGTGTGGGCATGAAGCGGCAGTTCAGGCCGAGCTGCCCGCATTCCTGGCGGAGCTTGTGGATGGCGTTGCCCATGGCCATGGGCAGGCTGACGGCGACGGTGTCGATCGGGTGGTCGCGTGCGATGTCCTGCAGTTGGTCGGCGGTGCCGAGGACGGCGAGCGGGTCGGGGTCATGCCCGGCGGGCGTGGCGTCGAGCGGTTGCCACAGCGCCGCGCCGACGATGTGCAGTGGCCGGTCGGCGGCCGCGAGGGCGTGGCGCATCTGGCGGATGGTCCGCTCGGTGCCGATGAGCAGCAGTCGCGGCGGGTCGGTCGCGGGGTGTTCGGCCGGCGTGGGCATGGGGTTATCGTACCGCATTCGCGGTCGATCGGCGGGGGCGTGGGCCGGGCCGGGTCTGCGACCATTCTGTCGGGGTGGGTCGGCTAATATGGGGGCGTTGTGGACGACCGACGGACCTACCTCTGGATCGAGTTTGCGGCGATCTTCGTGTTGCTGCCGGGGCTGCTGGCGGTGCTGCGACAGGTGCTGATCCGGACCGAGCCGACCAGTTGGCCGCGGGGGATCGTTCCGGCGCTGTTGCTGGCGACGGCGTCGCTGGTGTTTGTGTACCTGATGCGTGACGGGACGTTTGATCGGCGGCGGCTGATTCGGCTGCGGGGGCTGGCCGAGCACCTCAAGCCGGTGGCGTTGCGGTTTGCGGTGCTGGGCCCGCTGATGGTGGTGATCTTATGGCGGATGCACCCGGAGGGGCTGTTCATGTTCCCGCGTGCGGCACCGGGTGTCTGGGCTTTTGTGATGGTGGGCTACCCGCTGGCGTCGGTGACGCCGCAGGGCGTGATCTGGCGGGCGTTCCTGATGCACCGCTACGCGGGGCTGTTTCCGCGTTGGCCGGTGATGTGGCTGGTGGCGGCGGCGGCGTTCGCGTGGGTGCACATATTCTTCTTCAACGTCGCGGCGTTGGTGTTGACGTTCATCGGGGGGTTGATGTTCGTGCACACCTACCGCCGCAGCGGCAGCCTGGTGCCCTCGATCATCGAGCACGCGCTGTACGGGTGCTGGGCGTTCACGGTCGGGTACGGCCGCTTCCTCTACGGCGGGCACGTCAGCTTCCAGTCGTGAGCGGGGCGGCTTACTCGATCGCCGGGGCCATGTCGTCGAGGACGGCGTTGGCGTCGTCGAGCGAGGGGTCGCCGCCGGGCGTGGAGCTGGGCGTGCGTGGCAGCGTCGGGGTGTCGAGCCCGCCGCCGGCGTTGGGGGCGGCGGCCTGGGAAGCGGCGTCCTTGTCGGCGGCGCGGAGTGCGGCGATCGCCTGGTCGGTCACGTCGATCGCGTCGGCGTACCAGAGCAGGTTGCCGCTGTCGACCATGGCGATCGAGGCGCCGTGCTCCTCGGCGAGCCGGCGGGCGATCGGCTGCAGCTCCTCGCGGAACTGGTTGACCAACTGGGACTGGACCTGCTGCATGCGTTGCTGGGCCTGCTGGTTGAGCTCGTTGAGGCGGCGGTTGGCTTCCTGGGCCATCTGGCCGAGCTCGGCCTGCTGCTGGTCGGTCGGGGTCGGGCCGAAGGTCTCGCGCTTGGCTTCGATCTCGGCGCGGTACTTGGCCTGTTCCTGCTGGACTTGCTGCTGGAGTTGCTGGCCGGCGCTGGTCAGTCGCTGCTGGATCTGCTGGTCGCGTCCGAGGGCGCGGCTGACGGCGGCGGCGTCGATGACGACGACCGCATCGCGGCCGCCGCCGCTCGCGCCGCCGGCGTCGTCGCAGCCGACCAACAGCGCCGCCGCCGCCGTCGCCAGCATGGCTGCACAATACATCATCGCTCGATTCACGGTCGTTTCCTCTCGCTGGGGGGCGTGCGTGTGAAGGCCTGTTGGGGATCATGCCACCTGATCCGCGCGCCAGCATAACCGCATGATGAGCCAACGCAAACGGAGCCGGTGCGGGGCGCTTCAGCCCCTGGCGATCTTGCGGAGGACGGTGTGGAGGATCCCGCCGTTGCGGTAGTACTCGACCTCGACCGGGGTGTCGACGCGGCAGACGCAGTCGAACGCGACGGGCTCGCCGCCGGGCTTGGTGGCGACCACGTGCAGCGTCTGGCCGGGCTTCAGGTCGTCGGGCACCTCGATGTCGAAGGTCTCGGCGCCGTTGAGGCCGAGGTCGGCCGCGGACCGGCCCTCGGGCAGTTGCAGCGGGAGCACGCCCATGCCCACGAGGTTGGAGCGGTGGATGCGCTCGTAGCTGCTGGCGAGGACGGCTCGGACGCCGAGCAGTTGCGTGCCCTTGGCGGCCCAGTCGCGGCTGGAGCCCATGCCGTAGTCCGACCCGGCGAGCACGACCAGCGGCGTGTCGTTCTGCTGGTACGCCGTCGCCGCGTCGTAGATCGAGCAGACCCCGCCGGGCCGGGGCGATTCATCGGGGGCGAAGGTGTTGTCGGGGTCGGCGTCGGCGGGCTCGCCGAAGTAGGTCGTCCACCCGCCCTCGGTGCCGGGGGCGAGGTGGTTGCGGACGCGGATGTTGGCGAACGTGCCGCGCATCATCACCTCGTGGTTGCCGCGGCGCGAGCCGTAGCTGTTGAACTGCGCCCGCGTCACGCCCTGCCGCTGGAGGTACTTGCCGGCGGGCGCGTCCTCGGCGATCGACCCGGCCGGCGAGATGTGGTCGGTCGTCACCGAGTCGCCGAGCACCGCCAGCGCCCGGGCGTTGCGGATCGACCGGATCGCGGGCGCCTCGGCGGTCATGGCCTGGAAGAACGGCGGGTGCTGGATGTAGGTCGAGTCGACCTTCCACGCGTACCGATCGCCGCCGCTGACCTCGATGGCGCGCCACGGCTCGGGGCCTTCGTCGACGTCGGCGTAGCGCGCGGCGAACTGCTCGGGCACGACCGACGACTCGATCACCCGCCGCACCTCCTGCGGATCGGGCCAGAGCTCCTTCAGGTAGACCGGCTGGCCGTCGGCGGCGCGGCCCAGCGGCTCGGTGGTCAGGTCGATGTCGACCGTCCCCGCCAGGGCGT
>CAYWKS010000056.1:0-6545 GCA_964458935.1 uncultured Planctomycetaceae bacterium | reverse complement strand
GCTGGCGAGGATGGCGATGCGACGGGCGATGAACAGCGGGTCCGCGCCGGCTTCGAGCATGCGGGCCAGCCAGTAGACGGCGGCGGCGGGGTCGCTGCCGCGCATCGACGTGATGAACGCGGAGAGCACGTCGTAGTGGGTGGCGCCGGGCGGGTCGTACTCCAGGGCCTTGCGCTGGATGGATTGCTCGGCGGTGTCGCGGTCGATGTGGATGGGCGGGGCGTCGGGGGCGTGGGGTTCGGGGGCCGCGGCCGCGGCGGGCGCGGCGCGGTCGCCCCCAGAGAGCACGGCGATCTCGAGGGCGCCCAGGGCGCGGCGTGCGTCGCCGTCGCACATGGTCGCCCACAGGTCGATCGCCTCGTCGTCGACGCGGAGGTCGAGCCGGCCGAACCCGCGGTCGGGGTCGGCGATGGCGCGGCGGACGAGCGCGGCGACCGCGTCCTCGTCGAGCGGGTGGAACTGAAAGACCTGGGAGCGGCTGATGAGCGGGCTGTTGACGGCGAAGAACGGGTTCTCGGTGGTCGCCCCGATGAGCGTCACGACGCCGCGCTCCACGTCGCCGAGCAGCACGTCCTGCTGGGCGCGGTTGAAGCGGTGGATCTCATCGAGGAAGAAGATGGTTTTTCGGCCGGTGGCGGTCAGCCGCTCGGTCGCCCCGTCGAGCACGCCGCGGACGTCCTTGACGCCCATCGTCGTCGCGTTGCCCCGCTCGAAGTGGCGATCGGTCGAGCGGGCGATGACCTCGGCGAGCGTGGTCTTTCCCGTGCCCGGCGGGCCGTAGAAGATCACGCTGGTCAGCCGGTCGGCCTGGAGCATCCGCCGCAGCAGCTTGCCCTCGCCGAGGAAGTGCTCCTGCCCGACGAACTCGTCGAGCGACCGCGGCCGCATCCGCACCGCCAGCGGCTCGGCGCTGCGCAGCATCTTCTCTCGTCGCTCGGCGAACAGGTCGGCCATGGTCCTGGTGTACCATAGGACCCATCCCGGCAAAAGCGAATGCCCCGCAACGCCCGCATCGCATGGGGTGTAAGGCGGTGCCGGTCAGCCGGCACGGCGGTAAAGCCGCTTCAGACGATGGGTGACCGGCTTCGGACGACGCGACCGCGTGTACCGCCGAATCAGCCGCTTGTTGAATTCGGACTGTTCAGCCATCCCGCGGAGGGATCGCCCGGCGATCTTCCTTGTTCGACAAGTCCCTGGCATCGGGTAGAACTGTCATGGGTGTCATGGGCGGACTCCCGGTGGGCCGGCGGACTGATCAGGGCCGCCAGGATATAGACCACTGATCGCGGTGAAAACTAGCGCGAACCCGCGGGCGAAGTCTTGCTCGCCACGCTTGAACTTGACCCATTCATCGGCGTTGCGCCCCTGCAAATCCAGATACGCTTGGTAGGTTCGCATCAACGCGATGGTGCGTCCGCCGCGCAGCTCATCTCCCGGGTCCAGGGCCAACGTGCAGCCGGCCGTGTCGCGCGCCTCATTGGGATTGCTGTGAAACTGGATTCGGAGCGATACCAGGAACTTGACCAACGCCAGGATCAGCAGCAACCCGACGGTGCAGGCGGCCAAGGCCCTGCGGGTGAACAGTTCGTGACCCTGCTGCACGGTCCGGTTGGCCTTGAACAGCCCCAGCCCCAGGACGCCCACGGTTGCAACCGCGACCACCTGCCGGCGCAACGCGATGCGTTCGGAGTTCCCGCGTCCGGCTGCCCAGCACCTTGCCGCGTGCTCCACGAGGTGATCACCGCAAGCACGCCATGGTCAGGGCAGCATACCTGACGCCGCCGGCGCAAGCCAAGCGGTCATCTGACGCCCATCCCGACCGAATCGCCCGGTTGCGTGGGCCACGGAACGTGATGCGACTGCCATTGCATCCGCTCGTCGAGCTCGTGTCGGTGCAGGGACCACGGCTCATCGGCGGAGGCCGCGGGATCGAGTTGCCAGAGTCCCTGGCCCCTCGGGTACGCCGCGTCGACGTGCGTCGGCGACCCGGCGTTGATGACCACGACGTTGGGCGCCTCGGCCGGCCGCCAGCACCACGGTCGATGCACGTGCCCGTGGACGTAGACGATCGGTCGACCGGCGTCGCGCAACACCGCGCGCAGCGCCGACTCGTCGATCAGGGCGTGGTGCGCCGCCTCGTGTTGGCCCGGCGGCGTGCCGAGCGTGTAGTGGTTCATCACGATCACGTGCTCGCCCGGGGGGGTCTGGGAGAGCAACTCGCCCAGCCGCCGCCGCTGCGCCTCGCCGACGAGCCCGGGGTCGAACAGCGGGTTGGGCCGCGTCGCGTCCAGCCCGATGACGTGCACCGCCCCTCCGAAGCGCGCGTGGTGCGGCCAGCGTTCGGCGGACCAGTCGCCGAAGTACCGTTCGAAGCGCCGGGCGCGGGTGGCGGTGAAGGTGTAGCGGTCGTGGTTGCCGGGCACGACGAACGTGGGGAAGCGGTCGAACAGGTCGCCGAGCACCCGCCGCGCCACGCGAAACTCCGAGTGCAGCGCCGTGGTCGTCAGGTCGCCCGGGCACAGCAGCGCCCCCGGCTCCAGCGCCTCGACCCGCTCGATGACCCGTTCGACCAGTTGCCGGTCGAACCGGTGGCGGCGGTTCACCCAGAGGTTGACCTGCCCGAGGATGCGCTTGGACAGCAGGTGCCAGGGCCAAAGCCGCAGCCGATACAGGTGCACGTCGCCCATGAGCACGAGGCGCATGGGCGCAAGTGTCGGCGACGCATGGGGGCATTGCAACCGGCGCGGGGTCGCTGTTGGAACGTGCGGCGAAGCATTACAGTAGACCGCGCCCCATGAAGATCGCGATCGTCATTGAGCGGTACCTGCCCGGCGGCGGGGGGAACGAGCGGTCGACCGAGCAGATCGCCCGGGCGCTGGCGGCGCGCGGTCACGACGTGACGCTGCTGGCCAGCCGGGGCCCGGCGGACCCCGACGCCGTGCCGGGCGTGCGGATCGAAACCCCCGCCGGCGCCCCGTCGACTGGCTCGGCGCCGGGGCTGTGGTGGTTCGCCCGGTGGGTGCGGCGGCAGCTCGACCGGGGCGGCTACGACGTCAGCCTGTCGGTGTCGATGTCGATCCCCGCGGACGTGGTCCAGCCCCGCGGGGGCACGGTGCGGCAGACGCTGCGGCGCAACGTCGATCGCCGACCGACGCCCGCCCGACGCCGCCTCAAGTCGCTGGCGCTGGCGCTGAACCCCAAGCAGCGGGCGCTGCTGGCGCTGGAGCGGCGGACCGTCCGCGATCCCCGCGTCAAGCGACTGGTCGCGATCAGCCGCTACGTCGCCGACCAGTTGCGCGGGCATTACGGCGTCCCGGCCGAGCGGATCACGCTGATCCCCAACGCCGCGAGCGTCGAGCGGCACGACGCGGCGACCGGGGCGCGGCTGCGTCGGGTGGTGCGGCGGCGCTGGTCCATCGACGACGCGGCGGTGCTGTTCCTGTTCGCCGCGATGAACCCCGGGCTCAAGGGCCTGGACAGCGCGCTGGAGGCGCTGGGCCGCGTCCGCCGGCACGACCGGCGGGCGGTCCTGATCGTCGCCGGGTCGATGCGGCTGAGCCTCCGCCGCCGGGTGCGGGCGATGGGCCTGGCCGACGCCGTGCGGATCGTCGGGCAGACCGGGCAGATCGACGCGCTGTACGCCGCGGCCGACGCGACCGTGCTGCCCACCTGGTACGACCCGGCGAGCAAGGTGGTTATCGAGTCGCTACTACATGGCGTGCCGGCGATCAGCACGACCAGCAACGGCGCCAGCCAGTGGATCCTCGACCCGGCCGCCGGCCGCATCAACCCCGCCGACCCGGCGCCGGGCGACCCACGCGTCGAGGAGCGGCCGCAGCCGGCCGGTCGCGTCATCGCATCGCCACGCGACATCGATCAGCTCGCCGAGGCGATGCTCGCGATGTGCGACCCCGACGAGCGGGCACGCTGCGCCCAGGCCGCCACCCAGGTCAGCGACGTGCTGGGCATGGACCGCCACGTCGATGCGCTGGAACAGGTGCTCACCGAAGTCGCCGCCGCTTCCCGGTCCACCGACGCCTGACGCCCGACGCGGCATGATCGGCCGGTGCCGTTCGGACCCTCGATCCGCCGGCGCCGGTCAAGGTTCGACTTCGACGGCCTGCTCGCCATCGTAGCGGTAGAGCTTGCCTTCGGATTCCTGCTGGCGACAGAGCTTGTGCGCGCCGTCGCAGATGGGGTAGTTCTTCGACAGGCCGCACATGCAGATGAACACGCTCTTCTCGGAGGGCTTCACCTCGTAGGGCCCGGTGGCGTCGTGGCGGACGAGTCGTGCCATGTCGTGGTCCTTGTCGCAAGGGGCGATGGTGATGCGGCCATGATACGCCGCCGCCGCCGCGGTGGCCCGGCCGGGCCGGCATTCCGGTCAATCGCGAATCGGTCGCAACCGCCGCGATCCTTCACGCCGGCTTCCCCGCCCTCTGCCGATAGCATGGACGCACCCGCCCGATACCGGAGATGACCATGCGTGTTGCGATCCCTGTCGACGATGCACAGTTCTGCCCGCACTTCGGGCGCAGCTCGGCCGTGCTGCTGTGCGAGGTAGACCTCAAGCAGCGGACGATCGAACGCCGGCGTCTGCTCGACCGGCCGGCACACGGGTGCGACAGCTACCCGCGGTGGCTGGCCGACCTCGCGGTCGACGTGGTCGTCGCGGCGGGCATGGGCGCCGGCGCACGCCAGGGCCTGGCCGACCGCCACATCGCCACGAGCCTCGGCCACACCGGCCGGACGCTCGACGACGTGCTCGCCAGCTTCCTCGACCACCCCCAAGGCCGGGACGACGGAGCCTGCGATCACAGGGACCACGAGCATCACCACTGCCGCCATTAGCGGACCTCGCTTGCCCGGCGGCCTGCCCCCCCGCCGCCGCACATGCCGTACAATGTGCCAGCCGCGTGAATGTCGTCGCCGCACGCGGTCGATATGGCTGTATGCGGCGCTGACGGCGGGCGCCGGGCAACCCCTTCGCGGAAGGTCTATATCCATGTGTGGAATCGTCGCTTACGTCGGACCCAAGAACGCGCAGCCCGTCCTGCTCGAGGGCTTGAAGCGGCTGGAGTACCGCGGCTATGACTCGGCCGGCGTCGCCGTCGTCCATGACGCCCAGATCAACCTCGCCCGGAGCGTCGGGCGCGTCAGCGTCCTCGAGAACCTGATCGACGAGGCCGGCGGCCTGACCGGCACGCTCGGCATCGCCCACACACGCTGGGCCACACACGGCTCGCCCACCGAGGCCAACGCCCACCCCCACCGCGACGATCGCGGCAAGATCGCGATGGTCCACAACGGCATCATCGAAAACTACGCCACCCTCCGCCGATACCTCGAGGGCAAGGGACACACCTTCGCCAGCGAGACCGACACCGAGGTCCTCGCCCAGCTCATCGGCGAGCTGTACCAGACGAACCTGACGCTCGAGCAGGCGGTGCAGGCGGCGCTGCGCGAGGTCACCGGCGCGTACGCCATCGCCGTGGTCTGCGCCGACGAGCCGCACACCCTCGTCGTCGCGCGCAAGGGCTCGCCGCTGCTGGTCGGTCTGGCCAACGGGGCGTACGTCGCGGCGTCCGACGCCTCGGCCATCATCAGCCACACCGCCCAGGTCATCACCCTCGACGACTACCAGGTGGCGCGGCTGAGCATCGTCGACGGCCAGCCCGAACTCCGCACCACCACCATCGACAACGTGCCCGTCACCCCCCAGGTCCAGGAACTGGAGATGAACCTGGACGAGATCGAGCTGGCCGGCTACTCCCACTTCATGCTCAAGGAGATCATGGAGCAGCCGCAGGCGCTGACCAACGCGCTGCGCGGCCGGATCGACCAGCGGGACGGCCGGGTCGTGCTCGGCGGGCTGAGCAACTTCGCCCGCGAACTGGTGCGGACGCGCCGCTTCATCCTCACCGCCCAGGGCACCGCGTGGCACGCCGCACTCCTGGGCGAGTACCTCATGGAGGAGCTGGCCAAGGTCCCGGCCGAGACCGAGTACGCCAGCGAGTTCCGCTACCGCAACCCCATCATCGACGAGGGCACGACGCTGATCGCGATCAGCCAGTCCGGCGAGACCGCCGACACGCTCGCCGCGCTGCACGAGGCCCGAGAACGTGGCGCCCTGTCGCTGGGCGTGGTGAACGTGGTCGGCTCGACCATCAGCCGCGACACCGACGCCGGCGTCTACCTCCACGTCGGGCCCGAGATCGGCGTCGCCTCCACCAAGGCCTTCCTCGGGCAGGTCACGGTGCTCACCCTGATCAGCCTGTTCGTCGGCCGCCGACGCTTCCTCTCCAAGGAGGCGTGCGCCGCCTACCTCGACGAGCTGGGGCAGATCCCCGACCTGCTCAACCGCGTGCTGCAGCTCAGCGACCACATCCGAGACGAGACCGCGAAGGTCGCTGACCGCGAGAACTGGCTGTTCCTCGGCCGCGGGTACAACTACCCCGTCGCCCTCGAAGGCGCGCTCAAGCTCAAGGAGATCAGCTACATCCACGCCGAGGGCATGCCCGCGGCAGAGATGAAACACGGCCCGA
>CAYWKS010000055.1:0-8406 GCA_964458935.1 uncultured Planctomycetaceae bacterium | reverse complement strand
TGCTTCTTCACGTCCTTGGTCAGGCCTTCCTTCTCGCACATCTTCTTGAAGCGGCGGAGCATCTGTTCCGCCGTCTCGCCGCTGCGGGCTTTGATCCGAATCGCCATGTCCACCTCGTCTATTGCGCGATGCTGTCCGGGTCTCGTCGTGCACAGACCCCGTATTGTGGCATCTTCACCCGGGGAATTCAAGGCCCCCGATCGCGGACTTGCCGCCCCCGACCGCCCGCGGTACACTGCCGGGCTTTCCACCCACGACCCGGGATACCCCGGTCAGCCCCGGAGAGACCGACCATGTACGCGGTGATCGAAGACAGCGGCACGCAATTCAAGGTCAGCGAAGGCGACATCATCCGTGTCGACCTGCGCCAGGGCGACCAGACCCCCGACACCATCGAGTTTGACCGCGTGCTCATGGTCGGCGGCGACGCCGAGCCCCGGATCGGCCGGCCCGTCCTCGACGGCGCCAAGGTCAACGCCGAGGTGCTCACCGAGGTCCGCGGCGACAAGATCACCATCATCAAGTTCCGCCGCCGCAAGGGCTACAAGCGCAAGAAGGGCCACCGCCAGCGCTTCCTCCGTGTCAAGATCACCGGCATCGCCGCCTGAGACGGCCGCGACCGGTCGCCACGCCACCAGCGGCCGCGTCACCAGGACGCGGAGACGCGAGTCTCCGGGTTCAGGTGCCACCCTACCGCCCTGCCGATCCCGCGGTCTGTGCGGTATCGTGGTTGACGGCCGACGGCCCGATCAGTCGGCCCCCCGGTACGTGCAGGCGGTCTTGCCCGTCTCCCAGACGCGCACCGCCGCCAGTTCCACACCCAGTTCGCCCGCCGCCGGCGTCAGCCGCTCGTAAACCTCCCGCGCGATGTGCTCGACCGACGGGTTGGTCTGGCGGAACTCCGGTACGTCCACGTTCAGGTGCGTGTGGTCGTACCGCTGGACGATGGTGCGGTCCACGACCGCGTCGAGCTGGCCCACGTCGAGGTTGCGGCCGGCCGGGCAGTTCACCGTGACCTCGAAGCGATAGTTGTGACCGTGGCCGGACGGGTTGTTGCACTTGCCGAAGACCTCGCGGTTTTCCTGGTCGCTCAGCTCCGGCGCGTGCAACCGGTGGGCGGCGCTGAATTCGTACTGTTGGGCGATCTGAACCTGCGACATGTCGTCGGTCTCCACGTCGATGCGATAGGTTGGTGTGAGTTGCAGCCCCAGCCGCACCAGCGGGCACTGCAATCGCGCCCGGACCGCCTCGGCCACGCGCTGAACGATCCCGCCGAGCCCCTCGGCCCCCGCGCGGGCCGCGTCGGACAACACCGCCAGCCCCACCTCGCGGACCACCTCGTCCACGTGCTTGATGTTCACCAGGTACCCCGTTCGCGGATCGACCTGCCCGCGGCAGGTCACGTGAAGCTCGTAGTACCGGCCAAGCCCGCGCATCGGCGGCCAGGCCGCGAACGTGTTGGCCCGCGGCGTTCGGGCGTCCAACGATCCATCCGCCGCGACGCAGAAGCGTACGGTGCGCGTCAGTTCCGCTTGCATAATCTCATGGTAGCCCCGTGCACGACGACAAGACGGAGCGGTCGCCCCGGGTCCCGCCCGGCCCGCCAACGGCCGACCCATCACGTCGGCCGGTCTAGCCCCAGCTTCTCCATGACCTGCTTCAAGTCTTCCCAGACGCGGCGGCGGTTGTCCATCGTGTACTGCCGCAACAGGAACGCCGGGTGAAACGTCGGCATCAAGTCGATCCCGCGGTACTGCCGCCAGCGACCCCGCTCCCGGGTGATCGCCAGCTTCGGCTCGTTCAGCAGGTACTTGGCGCTGGTCGCCCCGAGCGTGACGATCACCGCCGGGCCGATGATGTCCACCTGCCGCTCCAGCCATGGCAGCCAGCGCTCGGCCTCCTCGGGCGTCGGCACCCGGTTGCCCGGCGGGCGGACCTTGCCGATGTTCGCGATGTACACCTGCGCCCGCTCCAGCCCCATCGCGACGATCTGCTTGTCGAGCAACTGGCCGGCCCGCCCGACGAAGGGTCGGCCCTGGCGATCCTCGTCGGCACCCGGGGCCTCGCCGATGAACATCAGCCGCGCCGCCGGCTCGCCCTCGCCGAACACCACACGCTGCCAGCCGTCGCGCGGCCAATGCTGCTCCACCCACGCGGTCAGCTCCATCTCCAGCGCGCTCAGCGAAGCCGCCCGGTCGTCCGATGGCGGGGTCGACGGCTGGATCGGCGTGGGCATGTCCGCCCCGCCCCTGCCGGTCTGACCGCGGCGCGGCGGTGGCTTCGGTTCGCTCGCCGCGGGCGGCGGAGCGGCGGCCGCACGCCCCGGTCCCTGTGCCTCCTGCTCCGGGTCGGCCAGCAGGCCCGATAACGCCTCCGGCCGCCCCAGCGGCACCGCATCCATCCCCAGCCACTGGTCGGTCTGGAGCATCTGGCGGACCCGCCGGGCGGTGCGTGTGGACGGATCGGTCGGCATGAGCCGTGTTGTAGCCTGTCAGTGGGTGCGACGGCAAGGGCGGGCGGCCGGGACAGGCCCCGGCCGGTGTGGATGACATGGTCCAAAAATTTTCGATTCATCCCATCAGTCGGGTTGACGAGCCGATCCATGCTGCGCATAATCGGATACGTTAGTCGTCTTTGACAATCTACTGGTGAACCGTTCTGCCTCGCGCCGGGCACAGCCGATTCGCCTCTTGACCAGGCGAGCGGCACCCGACCTCGGGCTCCACGATTTGAGGCGATGGACCCGAATACTGATCCAACGGCATGACCCGCGGATCTCGCTCTCGGCTAAATTCAAACCTGCACATCTTCAAACCCAAGCCGAGAATACCTGCTGCAGGGCGAAATGGCTGCAGGCCCCGGATCGAGCTCCCGCGATCCGCCGGCCGCCAAGAATGCTTCCCCCGACAGGCATTCCTTGCCCGCCGGGGCAGAACGGCTTCACCGCTTGCAAGCTTGGTGCCGGGCCGTCTCTTATTGGAAATCGGGTGTGGGGTGAGGCGGCCCAAGGGGTCGGTGAGCGGACAGCGGTTGTCCATACTCACCGGCCCTCTTTTTATGCGCCGCCGACGCCCGCCCGGCCCCTTGCCATTGCGCCCCGGCCTCGGTACACTACGCGGCTCGTTTGATTTCGAGGTACGCGATGGCCAAGCAACTTGTCAATCAACTGAAGATCCAGGCCCCCGGCGGCCAGGCCACCCCCGCCCCGCCTATCGGGCCGGCGCTCGGCCAGGTCGGCGTCAACCCCGGCCAGTTCATCCAGCAGTTCAACGCCGCCACCGGCCACCTCAACGGCAAGGTCGTCGGCTGCCTGATCCGCGTCTACCAGGACCGCAGCTTCGACTTCGAGATCAAGAGCCCCCCCGCCGCCGTCATGGTCAAGGATGCCGCCGGCGTGGACAAGGGCTCGGGCGTGCCCAACAAGGAAAAAGTCGGCAAGATCACCCGCGCCCAGGTCGAGGAGATCGCCAAGGAAAAGATGCCCGACCTCAATGCCTTGAGCCTCGATGCGGCCTGCCGCATCATCGAAGGCACCGCCCGCAGCATGGGCGTGACGGTCGAAGATGGTTGAGGGCCGAATGCCCGCCATGGCCTGCGCGTGGCGAGCCGACCTCCGCCATCGGTAATGGACAATCCGCAGCGCCGCACCACGGGCCCCAGAACAGTGGGAGTTAGCCCGGATGGGCCTGACGAAAGGAGGCACCCCCCGTGCCGCGCACAGCCAAGCGATACCGCGCTGACCTCGAGCAGGTCGACCGCGACAAACTCTATCCGCTCGACGAAGCGGTCAAGATCGTCAAGAACTTCAAGAAGGCCAAGTTCGACCAGTCGGTCGAGCTGAACATGCAACTGGGCATCGACCCCAAGCAGGCCGATCAACTGGTCCGCGGGTCGGTGAGCCTGCCGCACGGCATCGGCAAGACCAAGCGGGTCGTCGCCTTCTGCCAGCCGGACAAGGTGGAGGAGGCGAAGTCGGCCGGGGCGATCGAGGCCGGCGGTGAAGACCTGGTCAAGAAGATCGAGGGCGGTTGGATGGACTTCGACGTGGCGGTGGCCTCGCCGGACATGATGAAGGTGATCAGCAAGCTGGGGCGTGTGCTGGGCCCGCGCGGGCTGATGCCCAGCCCCAAGGCCGGCACCGTCACCCCGAACGTCGGCGAGGCCGTCACCGAGTACGCCGCGGGCAAGGTCGAGTTCCGCAACGACGCCGGCGGCAACATCCACGCCGTCATCGGCAAGCAGAGCTTCGAAGCCGACAAGCTCAAGGAGAACGCCGAGCATTTCATCAAGCAGATCGAAAGGCTCAAGCCCGCCGGCGCGAAGGGACACTACATCAAGAAGGTCTCGATGGCCGGGACCATGACCCCCGGCGTACTCGTCGAGGTGTAAACACGCGACCGGGATTCGGCGTTCAGACCCGGGCCCCGAAACCCGCCAGCGAAAGCGAGCACAGCCATGAGCAAGCCCGTCAAGAACATGATGATGCAGATGTATCAGCGGTTGTTCGCCGAGACCGACAGCGCGCTGCTGGTCGACATCCGCGGCATCGCCGCCAACGAGAACAACGCGCTGCGGAACGACCTGGCGAACAAGGACATTCGCATCACGGTCATCCGCAACAACCTGGCGCGGACCGCGTTCGCCGACATGCAGCTCGCGCCGCTGACCGATCTGCTCGAGGGGCCCAGCGCCGTCGTGCATGGCGGTAACAGCGTCGTCGACGTCGCCCGCGAGATGCTCGTCTGGGCCAAGAAGCTCGACGAGCTGGAGATCAAAGGCGCGGTCATGGACGGGGTGGTGTTCGGCCCGGACCGCATCGATGAGCTGAGCAAGCTGCCGACGCGCGAGGAAGCCCTGGCGCAGGTCGTGCAACTGGTCATCAGCCCCGCGGCGCAGCTCGTCGCCACGGTCACGAGCCCCGGCTCGCAGATCGTCGGCATCGTCGACGAGATCGCCCGCAAGCTGGAGGAAGGGCAGACCATCGCCGCCTGAGGCGCGATGCCCGCGCCGCGTCAACGTTTGGATTCGTCAAGCCGACCGACTGGCCCCGGCGGGGTTAAATGATCGACGGTCGATCACCTCTCGGACGGCGTAACGATATTGGGAGTCATGACCATGTCTGAAGAAGCCACAGCGACCGCCGAAGTCACCGAGGAATCGGCGGCCACCGAGACGCCGGCGACCCCGAGCGTCCAGGTGGACGCGGAAGTGAAGGAAGTGGCCGACAAGATCGCCAACTGGTCGATCCTGCAGGCCCAGCAGTTCAAGGACTACATGAAGGAAGCGTACGGCATCGAGCCGGCCGCGGGCGGGGCCGTGATGGTCGCCGGCGGCGGCGGCGGCGGCGGCGGCGACGAAGCCGAGGCCGAAGAGAAGACCGAGTTCGACGTCGTGCTCAAGGGCGCCGGCGACAAGAAGATCCAGGTCATCAAGGTCGTCCGCGAGGCGACCGGCCTGGGCCTGAAGGAAGCCAAGGAGCTGGTCGACAACTGCCCCAAGCCGGTCATCGAGGGCAAGCCCAAGGAAGAGGCCGAGGCCCTGGCCGAGAAGATCAAGGAAGCCGGCGGCGAGGTCGAGGTGAAGTAAGTTCCTCCCTGATCGCGGCTTAGAGAAGCATCCGCCCGGCCGCCCCACACCCGTGGGGCGGCCTTTTCATCGGCTGGCCGTGCCGACCCGCACGCCGCCGCCGGTGGATGCTGCAAAAATTGTGCCGGAAAACCGCGATCGGCCCTTGTCGCAGGTCGGACTGCCTGGTTATACTAAGATGTTTCAGGCGGCAGACCTCGGAATACCGTAAAAGACTCACGGGCGTGTGGGCGCTGGCTTACTTGATCCATCCAGCTCAGCTTTTCGACCTATAACCTTCGCATGATCGAGGTGATCGATGCGCGTGACCAAGGTGCGCAACTACTCCAAGCGTGGCGATGCCCTGCCAATCCCCAACCTCGTTGAGGTGCAATCGGCAGCCTACGAACGATTCCTGCAGCAGGACAAGACCTATGACCAGCGCGACCCGGAGATGGGCCTCGAAGCCCTCCTCCGCGAGGTCTTCCCCATCGAGTCGTACGACGGCACGATGAAGCTGGAGTACCTGCATTACAAGCTCGACGAACCCCGCTACACCCCCGACGAATGCCGCCACCTGCGGCTGACGTACGGCATGCCCCTGCGGGTCGGCGTCCGCCTCGTCCGACAGGACGTCAAGGAGGTCCCCGAGGAGGAAATCTACCTCGGCGAGATCCCGATCATGATGGGTGGCGGCGAGTTCATCGTCAACGGCGCCGAACGCGTCATCGTCAACCAGTTGCACCGCTCGCCCGGCGTCGACTTCTCCGTCGCCTCGCTGGAGTCGGACCGGCCGCTCCACTCGGCCCGCATCATCCCCGAGCGCGGGTCGTGGATCGAGATCGAGGTGACCAAGAAGGACGTGCTGGCGATGCGGATCGACCAGTCGACCAAGATCGCCGCGACCACCTTCCTCCGCGCCATCAGCGAGGAGATGAGCACCACCAGCGCGCTGATCAACAGCTTCTACGAGATCAGCGAGGTCACCGTCGCCAAGCTCAAGCCCGAGCACTACGCCGCCGAGGCCATCGTCGACACCGACACCGGCGAGGAGCTGGTCGGCGCCGGCTGTCAGATCGGCGAAGCCGCCGGCAAGACCCAGGCCTCCAGCCTCAAGAAGGTCCGCGTGGTCACCGACGCCTCGGACCCGCTGATCCTCAACACCATCGCCGCCGAGCAGACCGACCAGTTCATCGAGCAGGGCGTGGCCAAGAACGAGCACGAGGCGGCGCTGCTGCGGATCTACGGCCGGCTCCGACCGGGCAACCCGCCCCAGGTCGACAAGGCCCGCCAACTGTTCAACGAAAAGTTCTTCGACGAGAACCGCTACCGCGTCGGCAAGGTCGGCCGCTTCCGCATCAACCGCAAGTTCGGGATCGACCTGCCCGAGAGCGAGATGCGGCTGCGGCACGAGGACTTCCTCGAGACCATCAAGTACATCCTCGACCTCCGCTCGGCGCGGAACAAGGCCCACGTCGACGACATCGACCACCTGGGCAACCGCCGCCTGCGGACGCTGGACGAGCTGGCCGTCGAGGAGATGCGCAAGGGCTTCCTCAAGCTCCGCCGCACCGTCCAGGAGCGGATGAGCGTCAAGGAGCCCGACGAGCTGGCCAAGCTCGCCGACCTGATCAACTCCAAGTCGATCTCGTCGAGCATTGACTTTTTCTTCGGCCGCGGCGAGCTGAGCCAGGTCGTCGACCAGACCAACGCGCTCAGCCAGCTCACGCATGAGCGGCGGCTATCGGCGCTGGGCCCCGGCGGGCTCAACCGCAAGCGCGCCGGGTTCGAGGTCCGCGACGTGCACATCAGCCACTACGGCCGCATCTGCCCCATCGAGACGCCCGAAGGCACGAACATCGGCCTCATCGCCTCGCTGGGGATCTACTCCAAGATCGACGACTACGGCTTCCTGCTCACCCCCTACCAGGTCGTCGACAGCGGCAAGGTCGGCAAGAAGGTGCAGTACCTCCGCGCCGACGAGGAGATGAAGGCCGTGCTCGGCCCGTCCGACCTGGTCGATGACAAGGGCGCCCTGACGAAGGGCACGGTCATCGCCCGCGTGGACGGCGAGCTCAGCCAGGTCGCCAGCAAGGAAGTGCAGTACGTCGACATCAGCCCCAAGCAGATCGTCGGCGTCTCGGCGGCGCTGATCCCCTTCCTCGAGCACGACGACGCCAACCGCGCGCTGATGGGCTCGAACATGCAGCGCCAGGCCGTCCCGTTGCTCCGCACCGAGCCGCCGATCGTCGCGACCGGCATGGAGAAGGAAACGCCCAAGAACTCGGGCATGGTCGTCCGGGCGCGGAACGCCGGCACCGTCACCGCGGTCGACGCCCGCCACATCCTCATCGACAACGCCGATGAGTACGTGCTCCGCAAGAACCACGGCCTGAACGAGAAGACCTGCCTGAACCAGCGGCCGATCGTCCGCCTCGGGCAGAAGGTCAAGGCCGGCCAGATCATCGCCGACGGCGCCGGCACGCAGCAGGGCGAGCTCGCCCTGGGCCGCAACGTCCTGGTCGCGTTCAACACGTTCGACGGCTACAACTTCGAGGACGCGATCGTCATCAACGAGAAGCTGGTCAAGGACGACGTGTTCACCTCGCTGCACATCGAGGAGTTCGACGTCGAGATCCGCGAGACCAAGCTCGGCCGCGAGGAGTTCACCCGCGACATCCCCAACGTCAGCGAGAAGCAGCTCGCCCACCTCGACGAGTACGGCGTGATCCAGATCGGCACGCACGTCAAGCCCGGCGACATCCTCGTCGGCAAGGTCAGCCCCAAGAGCAAGAGCGAGCTGACGCCCGAGGAGAAGCTGCTGCACGCGATCTTCGGCCG
>CAYWKS010000054.1:0-8922 GCA_964458935.1 uncultured Planctomycetaceae bacterium | reverse complement strand
GGCGGGCAGAGGCCGTTGTGCCAGGCAGCAGGGTCCAGCGCGGCGGGGATGTGTCATGCGCGAGGGTATTCAATGGTGCGGCTCCATATATATAGGGGCGCAACGCTCGGGTCAGCGCGCGCAAGTGTCGCACGAGGCGAGATGAATTGGTGTAAAGCATTTACTGATATGGTAATATAAATTAAAACCTGAATTGCGAATCTGGCCCGTCGTGAAGGGCCGGAGTACTTGCGCCGCATGATAATTATATCAAATCGCCTAAAAGTATTATGGACAACCCCGCGATCGTGTGGTCTATTTCAACGTCGCTATGCCCGATCCGTCTTCGGAGGGTCCGAAGGATCAGGTTCAGGCTTGACGCCGCTTTCCGGCGTTCGCGAAGTAACCAGAATCGGAGGACGATCATGTTCAAGAGCACCAGCATTTTCACCGCCGCTATTGCGGCCATCTGCCTGACCGCCGCCTCGGCCCAGGCCGCCCCCATCAATTACACGGAAACCTTCGACGTGGAGTCGCCCGCCAGCGACGCCATCAACGACACTTACCCGGATATCGAGGGGTACGGTGACGAAGGCTTTGGCGGGCAAACCGCCCACGGCGCCGAAGATAGCGCCAACTCAGCCGGTGGCGATAATGACGACGTCTGGCTGTTCTTTCAGGCGGGCCAATTCGAGTCGGGTGTCCGGATCGACCTGGGTCAGGCCCTGTCCGCGGCCGACGGCGGTACCATCAACGTCGCTTTCTGGCTGAGCGAGAAGGTCAACAACGCAGGTGACGACAAGACCTACACCGGGACAATCAAGGTGGCACTGTTCGACGGCGACCCGAACACGACGGGTACGCAGGTGGCCACCACCAACTACACGCCAGTCTACGACACCGAGTACTCGGACGTCGACGGCGACACGCTCCCGACCGGCGTGGGGCTGACGACCTACGGTGACAATAACTCAAACACGCCCAATCAGGATGTGGATGAGGTGTCCCTGACTTTCGCAGGTCTGTCTGACACGACGGACAACCTGTTCCTGGACATCTTCTTTGATGACGCGGCTGGCGATTTCCAGCAGGGCGTTCTGAACAACCTGACGGTTGTTCAGACGCCGGAGCCGGCTTCTCTGGCGCTGCTGGCTTTGGGCGGGCTGTTCATGATGCCCCGCCGCCGCAAGTAAGCGACTTTACCGCGGACCGGGTCTCCACCACGGTTGCGCTTCGAGATCATCAGGCCCCGCCCCTCGCAGGGGCGGGGCCTTTTTCACCACCCGACCGACAACAGGTGGAAGGCGACGCGAGCCCTCGCGTCACGCCGCCCCGCAGCAACCCAAGCCTTCCGGCACAACCTGAGAGAGCGAGCGGAAAGGACTGATGAAGTTCATGTCACTCGTACCCTATCGTTTCGTTCTCGCCGCTCTGACCGCGTGCTGGCTGACGGGGGCGGCGTCTGCGGAGACCCGCTTTATCAGCATGCCCGATTTCCTGAACATCGACATCGGCGACCTGCGCACGCTCGACGCCAACACCACGGGCGATGACGACACCGGCGCGAACAGTTGGACGCAGGGCTACGAGGACACGATCAACCACGTGCTGGACCAGGCGTTCACGCACAACCCGGATTTCGCCCTGGTGCCGGGCGATCTGGTCATGGGCTGGTGGGACGTCGATACGGACAACCGCAAGATCTTCGGCGACACCAGCACGTTCGCGGGCAAGCAGGCGGCGATCGACGCGGCGGGCGACTTCTACTACGGCGCGTGGAAGGATCGGTTCACCAGCCGCGGCATGAGCCTGAACAATATCTTCCCGGTCGTCGGCGATCACGAGTTGGGCGACAATCGCCCGGACTGGTCCGGGGACCTGGGCGCGCTGGTGCCGGACTACAAGAACGAGTTCGCGGATCATTTCACCGGCAGTTTCACGGACACGCCGAGCGGCCCGGCGTCGGGCACGGCATACGCGGTGCAGCGCGACAACGTGCTGATCATCACGCTCGACGAGTTCGAGTATGACGCGTCGGCGAGCCCGGGCAACACCGTCACCCGCCAGATCGACGCGCAGCAGCAGACGTGGGTGGAGCAGAAGCTCGCCGACGCACAGGCCGACGCGACCATCGATCACGTGTTCCTGCAGGGGCATTTACCGATCGACGATTCGCCGAAAGTTCCGGCGCGTAACTCCAGCCAGCTCAAGTACGACGGCGGGCAAAGCTCGGACCTGTGGCAGGCGATGGTGAACGGCGGGGCCGACATCTACCTTGCCGGCGAGGTGCACGCCGATTCGGTTCGCAATAACGCCGGTGAAGACCTGCTGCAGATCATCAACGGCAGCGTGGTGGGCGAATCGAACACCCTGCAGTACATGACCGGCATCATCGACGGCAAGGTGATCACGCTGGAGATCAAGGAGATCCCGGTCAGCAACATTGGCAGCACGACAAGCGCCGACGGTCTTTGGCAGACGGGCACGAACCGGCCGCACGAGGACGTGCAGGTGACCGATCCCGGCGCCGAGCCGTTGACGGTCGGGCGGCTGGTGATCGACAAGACCACCGGCTCGACGCTGTTCACGGAGGCGACGGGCACGTTCGCGGGCTTGCCGACTTCGGTGGTGGTGACGGCCGGCCTGCCGTTCAACGAACCGTTCTCGACGGCGGTCGTCGGCGGCGCCAGCATCAGCAGCACCTACCCACCCATCGCGGAGTACGGCGACGGGCTTTTCGGCGGCGTGGGCGTCGAGGACAACGCCGGCCAGCCCGGCGGGAGCAACGGCGACCTGTGGGCGTTCTTTCAGAGCGGCCGCTCCGACCTGAATGCCGGCGGCAGCGAGGCGGGCATCCGCGTCAACCTCGGCAAGGCCGACATCACCGACGGCGCCACCATCGAGGTGGGTTTCTGGCTCGGCGAAAAGGAAAACAATTCAGGCGCCGACTCCAGCTACACCGACGAGGTGCTGGTGCAACTGACGGACGGCGCCGGTGGTGCGGTGCTGGCGTCGATCCTCTATACGCCGGACTACGACACGACGTACTCCGACGCGACGGGCGGGGCCTCGGACAACGATGAGCAACTGCTCGACGAGGTGCTGTTGAGCTTCAGCGATGCGGGGCTGTTCACCACGAGCGACAACCTGTTCCTGGATATTCTGTTCCAGGCGGATAGCGAGGCGTTCCAGCAGGGGCTGCTGAACAACCTGACGGTCGTTCAGACGCCGGAGCCGGCGACGCTGGCGCTGCTGGGGCTGGGCGGGCTGGTGCTGGCGCCGAGCCGGCGGCGGTAGCGCGTCGCTTCAACCCAATTCCAAGAGCATGCGGCGGTGCGGTGGCTGGGGCGGCGGCGCGTGCGCAGTCAAAGGCCCCGGTGAGTTCACCGGGGCCTGGTGGTATGGCGGGGGCAACGAATCCGCGGCGCGGACCGGGGATGATCCGGGGGGCGCGGGGTTACTGCTGTGCGGATTCCTCTGGGCTTTCGACGACGTCGGGCTGCTCCTGGCTGAGGGTTTCGATTTCGAGCTCGGTGAGGGGCTCGGCATCGAGGTCGGCGCGATCGGCGCCGAGGGCTTCGGCGGCTCGGGTGGCCTCGGCCATGAGCTGCTCGTCGCTGGGCCGTTCCTCGGCGACGGGTTCGGCGAGCTTTTTGGTCTGCAGGTCCTGGTAGGGCTTGAAGCCGGTGCCCGCGGGGATGAGGTGGCCGAGCAGGACGTTTTCCTTGAGCCCGATCAGGTCGTCGCGCTTGCCGGCGAGGCTGGCGGCGGTGAGGACCTTGGTGGTCTCCTGGAACGAGGCGCCCGAGAGGAAAGACTCGGACTGGAGCGAGGCCTTGGTGATGCCCAGGAGGAGCGTACGGGCGGAGGCGGGGCGGCAGCGCTTGGCCTTGGCCGGCTCCTTGCCGTTGGCCTCGGCCTTGGCGTTGGCCTCCTTGATCTCCTTCTTGGCGACGATCGCGCCGACGGGCAGGCCGGTGTCGCCGGGCTCGGTGATCTTGACCGAGTGGCTGAGCCGCTGGTTCTCGGCGCGGAAGACGAACTTGTCGACGACATCGAAGGGCAGGAGGGTGGTGTCGCCGGGGTTCTCGACGCGGACCTTGTGGAGCATCTGGCCGAGGATGACCTCCATGTGCTTGTCGTCGATGTTCTGGCCCTGGGCGCGGTAGACGTTCTGGACCTCTTCAAGGAGGTAGGTGAACAGGGCTTCCTCGCCCTTGATGCGGAGGATGTCGTGGGGGATGAGCGGCCCGTCGATGAGCGGGTCGCCGGCGGCGACGAAGTCGCCGGTGTGCACGAGCAGGTGGCGGTCCTGGGGCACGTGGTGCTCTTTCTCGAGTCCGGAGTCGGAGCGGACGATGATGGTCATCTTGCCGCGTCGGCGGTCGTTTCGGAGCTCGACGGTCCCGGAGATCTCGGCGAGGACGGCGGGGTCCTTGGGCTTGCGGGCCTCGAAGATCTCCATATATAGGGGCGCAACGCTCGGGTCAGCGCGCGCAAGTGTCGCACGAGGCGAGATGAATTGGTGTAAAGCATTTACTGATATGGTAATATAAATTAAAACCTGAATTGCGAATCTGGCCCGTCGTGAAGGGCCGGAGTACTTGCGCCGCATGATAATTATATCAAATCGCCTAAAAGTATTATGGACAACCCCGCGATCGTGTGGTCTATTTCAACGTCGCTATGCCCGATCCGTCTTCGGAGGGTCCGAAGGATCAGGTTCAGGCTTGACGCCGCTTTCCGGCGTTCGCGAAGTAACCAGAATCGGAGGACGATCATGTTCAAGAGCACCAGCATTTTCACCGCCGCTATTGCGGCCATCTGCCTGACCGCCGCCTCGGCCCAGGCCGCCCCCATCAATTACACGGAAACCTTCGACGTGGAGTCGCCCGCCAGCGACGCCATCAACGACACTTACCCGGATATCGAGGGGTACGGTGACGAAGGCTTTGGCGGGCAAACCGCCCACGGCGCCGAAGATAGCGCCAACTCAGCCGGTGGCGATAATGACGACGTCTGGCTGTTCTTTCAGGCGGGCCAATTCGAGTCGGGTGTCCGGATCGACCTGGGTCAGGCCCTGTCCGCGGCCGACGGCGGTACCATCAACGTCGCTTTCTGGCTGAGCGAGAAGGTCAACAACGCAGGTGACGACAAGACCTACACCGGGACAATCAAGGTGGCACTGTTCGACGGCGACCCGAACACGACGGGTACGCAGGTGGCCACCACCAACTACACGCCAGTCTACGACACCGAGTACTCGGACGTCGACGGCGACACGCTCCCGACCGGCGTGGGGCTGACGACCTACGGTGACAATAACTCAAACACGCCCAATCAGGATGTGGATGAGGTGTCCCTGACTTTCGCAGGTCTGTCTGACACGACGGACAACCTGTTCCTGGACATCTTCTTTGATGACGCGGCTGGCGATTTCCAGCAGGGCGTTCTGAACAACCTGACGGTTGTTCAGACGCCGGAGCCGGCTTCTCTGGCGCTGCTGGCTTTGGGCGGGCTGTTCATGATGCCCCGCCGCCGCAAGTAAGCGACTTTACCGCGGACCGGGTCTCCACCACGGTTGCGCTTCGAGATCATCAGGCCCCGCCCCTCGCAGGGGCGGGGCCTTTTTCACCACCCGACCGACAACAGGTGGAAGGCGACGCGAGCCCTCGCGTCACGCCGCCCCGCAGCAACCCAAGCCTTCCGGCACAACCTGAGAGAGCGAGCGGAAAGGACTGATGAAGTTCATGTCACTCGTACCCTATCGTTTCGTTCTCGCCGCTCTGACCGCGTGCTGGCTGACGGGGGCGGCGTCTGCGGAGACCCGCTTTATCAGCATGCCCGATTTCCTGAACATCGACATCGGCGACCTGCGCACGCTCGACGCCAACACCACGGGCGATGACGACACCGGCGCGAACAGTTGGACGCAGGGCTACGAGGACACGATCAACCACGTGCTGGACCAGGCGTTCACGCACAACCCGGATTTCGCCCTGGTGCCGGGCGATCTGGTCATGGGCTGGTGGGACGTCGATACGGACAACCGCAAGATCTTCGGCGACACCAGCACGTTCGCGGGCAAGCAGGCGGCGATCGACGCGGCGGGCGACTTCTACTACGGCGCGTGGAAGGATCGGTTCACCAGCCGCGGCATGAGCCTGAACAATATCTTCCCGGTCGTCGGCGATCACGAGTTGGGCGACAATCGCCCGGACTGGTCCGGGGACCTGGGCGCGCTGGTGCCGGACTACAAGAACGAGTTCGCGGATCATTTCACCGGCAGTTTCACGGACACGCCGAGCGGCCCGGCGTCGGGCACGGCATACGCGGTGCAGCGCGACAACGTGCTGATCATCACGCTCGACGAGTTCGAGTATGACGCGTCGGCGAGCCCGGGCAACACCGTCACCCGCCAGATCGACGCGCAGCAGCAGACGTGGGTGGAGCAGAAGCTCGCCGACGCACAGGCCGACGCGACCATCGATCACGTGTTCCTGCAGGGGCATTTACCGATCGACGATTCGCCGAAAGTTCCGGCGCGTAACTCCAGCCAGCTCAAGTACGACGGCGGGCAAAGCTCGGACCTGTGGCAGGCGATGGTGAACGGCGGGGCCGACATCTACCTTGCCGGCGAGGTGCACGCCGATTCGGTTCGCAATAACGCCGGTGAAGACCTGCTGCAGATCATCAACGGCAGCGTGGTGGGCGAATCGAACACCCTGCAGTACATGACCGGCATCATCGACGGCAAGGTGATCACGCTGGAGATCAAGGAGATCCCGGTCAGCAACATTGGCAGCACGACAAGCGCCGACGGTCTTTGGCAGACGGGCACGAACCGGCCGCACGAGGACGTGCAGGTGACCGATCCCGGCGCCGAGCCGTTGACGGTCGGGCGGCTGGTGATCGACAAGACCACCGGCTCGACGCTGTTCACGGAGGCGACGGGCACGTTCGCGGGCTTGCCGACTTCGGTGGTGGTGACGGCCGGCCTGCCGTTCAACGAACCGTTCTCGACGGCGGTCGTCGGCGGCGCCAGCATCAGCAGCACCTACCCACCCATCGCGGAGTACGGCGACGGGCTTTTCGGCGGCGTGGGCGTCGAGGACAACGCCGGCCAGCCCGGCGGGAGCAACGGCGACCTGTGGGCGTTCTTTCAGAGCGGCCGCTCCGACCTGAATGCCGGCGGCAGCGAGGCGGGCATCCGCGTCAACCTCGGCAAGGCCGACATCACCGACGGCGCCACCATCGAGGTGGGTTTCTGGCTCGGCGAAAAGGAAAACAATTCAGGCGCCGACTCCAGCTACACCGACGAGGTGCTGGTGCAACTGACGGACGGCGCCGGTGGTGCGGTGCTGGCGTCGATCCTCTATACGCCGGACTACGACACGACGTACTCCGACGCGACGGGCGGGGCCTCGGACAACGATGAGCAACTGCTCGACGAGGTGCTGTTGAGCTTCAGCGATGCGGGGCTGTTCACCACGAGCGACAACCTGTTCCTGGATATTCTGTTCCAGGCGGATAGCGAGGCGTTCCAGCAGGGGCTGCTGAACAACCTGACGGTCGTTCAGACGCCGGAGCCGGCGACGCTGGCGCTGCTGGGGCTGGGCGGGCTGGTGCTGGCGCCGAGCCGGCGGCGGTAGCGCGTCGCTTCAACCCAATTCCAAGAGCATGCGGCGGTGCGGTGGCTGGGGCGGCGGCGCGTGCGCAGTCAAAGGCCCCGGTGAGTTCACCGGGGCCTGGTGGTATGGCGGGGGCAACGAATCCGCGGCGCGGACCGGGGATGATCCGGGGGGCGCGGGGTTACTGCTGTGCGGATTCCTCTGGGCTTTCGACGACGTCGGGCTGCTCCTGGCTGAGGGTTTCGATTTCGAGCTCGGTGAGGGGCTCGGCATCGAGGTCGGCGCGATCGGCGCCGAGGGCTTCGGCGGCTCGGGTGGCCTCGGCCATGAGCTGCTCGTCGCTGGGCCGTTCCTCGGCGACGGGTTCGGCGAGCTTTTTGGTCTGCAGGTCCTGGTAGGGCTTGAAGCCGGTGCCCGCGGGGATGAGGTGGCCGAGCAGGACGTTTTCCTTGAGCCCGATCAGGTCGTCGCGCTTGCCGGCGAGGCTGGCGGCGGTGAGGACCTTGGTGGTCTCCTGGAACGAGGCGCCCGAGAGGAAAGACTCGGACTGGAGCGAGGCCTTGGTGATGCCCAGGAGGAGCGTACGGGCGGAGGCGGGGCGGCAGCGCTTGGCCTTGGCCGGCTCCTTGCCGTTGGCCTCGGCCTTGGCGTTGGCCTCCTTGATCTCCTTCTTGGCGACGATCGCGCCGACGGGCAGGCCGGTGTCGCCGGGCTCGGTGATCTTGACCGAGTGGCTGAGCCGCTGGTTCTCGGCGCGGAAGACGAACTTGTCGACGACATCGAAGGGCAGGAGGGTGGTGTCGCCGGGGTTCTCGACGCGGACCTTGTGGAGCATCTGGCCGAGGATGACCTCCATGTGCTTGTCGTCGATGTTCTGGCCCTGGGCGCGGTAGACGTTCTGGACCTCTTCAAGGAGGTAGGTGAACAGGGCTTCCTCGCCCTTGATGCGGAGGATGTCGTGGGGGATGAGCGGCCCGTCGATGAGCGGGTCGCCGGCGGCGACGAAGTCGCCGGTGTGCACGAGCAGGTGGCGGTCCTGGGGCACGTGGTGCTCTTTCTCGAGTCCGGAGTCGGAGCGGACGATGATGGTCATCTTGCCGCGTCGGCGGTCGTTTCGGAGCTCGACGGTCCCGGAGATCTCGGCGAGGACGGCGGGGTCCTTGGGCTTGCGGGCCTCGAAGATCTCCGTCACACGGGGCAGGCCGCCGACGATGTCGGCCGAGCCGGCCACTTCCCGGGGCTGGCGGGCGAGCATGTGTCCGGCGGCGATCTGCTGGCCCTCGGCGACCTCGATACGCGCCTTGGCGGGCAG
>CAYWKS010000053.1:0-9788 GCA_964458935.1 uncultured Planctomycetaceae bacterium | reverse complement strand
GGCGGCGTTGGACTGGAGCGACGCCACCGAAGGCGACCCGCGCGTCGGGCTGTGGGATCGCCTGCACACCGAGGTGATCGAGCTGGAGCATTGGGGCGGCTACACGGTGCGTTTCACGTCGACGGGCGGCCAGAGCCGGCCCCACCTGATCCGCCGCTGGCGGGAGCTGGGTTGGCGGCCGTCGACATCGGTCGCGTGTGGCGACGCCCGGGTTTACTACGTCCGCAACGGTCGGCTTCATTGCGTGGACGCCTCAACGGGTTCGGCGGTGTGGCCGGACGGCGTGACCGGCGACGTGGCGCCGGTCACGTCACACGCGATCCATCACAACCAGCTCTCGCCGGGCAACGAGCCGGATCACCCCGCGACGCCGGGCGAGATGGCGTTGTTCGGCGATCGGCTGGGCGGGTCGGTGGCGAAGATCGGCGGGTCGGTGTACTTCATCGCCGGCCATCGCGAGTCCCAGTGGCCGCACCAAGTCGGGGCGCGGGGTGGCGTGCCGCAGGGCCGGGTCCATGGGATCGCCGGCAGCAGCCTGGTGTGCGTCGACGCCGAGTCGGGTCGGGTGCGCTGGCAGCGTGGCCGCAGCAACGAGCCCACCGACCCGCTGGGCATGGTGCGTTTCATGTCGATGCCCCGTCAAGATGCGGGCGTGCTGTACGTGGCGTACGAGACGCTCGACGAGCTGTGGGCCGCGGCGCTGGACCCCAACACCGGGCGGCTGATCTGGCGGACGTACGTCAGCCCGGCCGGCATCGGCAACTTGCCGCCGTGGGTTGGCGTGGGGCTGGCCGTCGCCGACGGTGCGGTCTATGTCGCGCCGGGTAACGGGCTGATCGGCGCGCTGCGCGCGACCGACGGCGGCGTGGATTGGGTCCGCACCTACGATCGCGCGCCCGCGCCCAACCGGGACAACCTGGCGCGTCATCACGAGACCTGGGGCCGCAGCCCCGACGGCCATGGCTGGCCCGAGACCACGATCGTTGTGGCGGCGGATCGGTTGTTCGTCGCGCCCCGGGACGCCGCGGCGCTGATGTGCGTCGCCCGCGATCCGACCCGATGGGGCGACGGTGTCGCGGAGTCGGCGACGAGGATCGACACGCCCGCGCCCGACCATGTCCTGGGCGCCTCGGCAACGCAACTGTTCACCGTGGAAGGCGGCGAGGTCGTGGCCCGACGGCTGGGCGACGGCGCGGTGGCGTGGCGGGCGCCGATGACCGGGATCACCGGGCGCGGCGTCGCCACGGCGGGCCACATCTTCATCCCCTGCGGCGATCGGCTGGTCGAACTGGACCCGCGGCGTGACGGCAAGCGCGTGGCGCTGCACGTGCCGGTGCGGCCGAACGACGACCCGCTGGGCAACGTCTACAGCGACGGCGAGCGGCTGATCGTCAGCGGCGCGGATCGTGTTTATGCGCTGGTGGGTGCGATGGATCAGTTGCGGCGGCTGGCCGCGCGCGTCGAGGCCGGCGACACCTCGGCGCTGCTGGCTCGGGCGCGAGTCCGCGAGCAGATGGGCGCGGTCGACGAGGCGATCGCCGACTACCGGCGAGCCTGCGCCGACGCGTCGTCGGCCGAGCTCCGCCGGCCGGCGGCGCAGAACCTGCTGCGGCTGGTGAGTCGGCGGCTGGCGGAAGACCCCGGGGCGGCCGGCTCTGATGCGGACGCGGCGATGCTCGCGGACCTGGGCGCGTCGCAGCCGGCCCTGGCGCCGCCCGCGGGCCTGGCGATCGCCGACTGGCACGCCGCCTCCGGTCGCGCCGCACAGGCCATAGCGCACTACGTCGAGGTCATGGGCGCGACGGCCGACACCGTCGACGGCGGCGAAGTGTTTGCCACGCCCGCGTATAGCGACGCAACACGTGACGACCAGACCGACAGCGTGCGGCGCGTACCGGTGGCGGCGACGGTCGTGAAGCGGCTGGGCGGGCTGGCAGGCGACGTGGACGCGGCGCTGCGGCTGGAATGCCACGCACACGCGGCGACGCTGCTCGATCGCATGCGGGGCGGATCGGTGATATCCACCACCGATGCGGCGCTGCTGCGGGACCTGGTGGAGGTCTTCCCCGACAGCCCGGCCGCGCTGGAGGCCGTGGACATGTTGGCCGCGGTCCGCGCCGACAAGGCGCCGGCGGCGGCTTACGCCACGCTCCGCGAGCTCGCCGAGCACGGCCGACCCCGGCTTGCCGCCTATGCGTCGGTCGCCCTGGCTGATGCCTACGACCGGTCGTCGTGGCGTCGCGACGGGGCGCGGGTCTGGCGCGAGGCGGCCGAACGCTACGGCGACGTCGAGTTGCCTACCGCTGAACCCAACCAGCCGCGCCGCGTTGCCGACATGGCCCACCGGGCCCTGGCGGAGCGGCCCGAGAGCGACCAGCCGACCGCGGCCGCGGCAGGCCGTGATCTGCCGCGACCGCCCTGGCGCGAGGTCTGGCGTTTTCCGGGTTATGGCTACCTCATGCTCGACATCGACCCGGAAGATCAGATGCAGCACATGTCCGAGCACTTGCTGTTGATGAACAATCGCCAGAGTCGACTGGAGTGCCACCGCCTGGCCCAGCCCGACCCGCAGCAGCCGCTGTGGTCCGTGCGCCTGCCCCGGGAGATGACCGAACACTTTTCGTACCACCGGCCGACGACGCAGCGGCGGCTGTTCACGCACGGCCACGTGCTCGTGATGCATGGTGGCGAGCAACTGACCGCGGTATCGCTGTTGACCGGCCAGCGGCTTTGGGGCGAAAGCCCCAAGGATAACCAGCCCGCGAAGCCCACGGCATCGAACCACTCCCACTGGCGGTTTCGCCACGGCATCTCCGGCATCACCGACGTGATGGCCGATCGGGGGTTGGTCGCCGAACACGTGCTCGACGATAGCCGCGTCGACGTGGTGAGGGTGCGCGACATGATCAGCGGGCGCATCCGCTGGGAGCGACGATTCACGAGCGACTCGGTGGATGGGTTGTGGGCGGTCGGCGGGCGGATCGTTGTCTTCACCGTCGCCGATGATGCGATGACCGTGCTCGACGCGCGGGACGGCCGGGTCATCGCGACCGCTCAATCGCTCAATCGCCGCCCGCACGCGAGCCTGCACTGGTACAAGGACCGGGTGCTGTACCTCGATGCCTCCAGCGACCTGGTGTGCTACAACCTCGCCACGGGTCGGCGGGAATGGATGCGTGACGGCGTTCGCTGGGGCAGCGCCTCGCGGGTCGACGCGACAACGGCCTGTTACCTGTCGCACCGCCAGAGCCTGCACCTGGTCGATGTGGCGACCGGCGAGTCGCGTGCGACACTGGACCGCGAGACGCTGAAGTCATTGATGGTGCTCACCGACGCGGCGTGCACGCCCGACGGCGAGCGGCTGTACTGCCTCGGTCGCGACAAAGAAGGCAGCGAAGTCCTGCTGATCATCCATCTTGGCCGCGGTGAGGTGGACAAGCAATTGGTGCTGGGCCGCTACCGGTACGGCAATATCCGCGCCGCCGACATCGCCAAGGCCGGACGCCTGTTGCCTTGGGTGAGTCACAAGCAGCCGGCCCCCGACAAGCCCTACGAGCAGAGCCTCACGCTGTACGACCTGGGCACCGGCGAGGTCATGGAGGATGTGCCGCTGCCAAACAACCTCGGCCGCATCCAACGCCCGCCGGAGGTGCGGCAGGGCGTGATGATCGTGACGACCAGTCATGGCTTGATCGGCTTGACGCCCCGCGACGGTCCGGCCAGCGCATCGGTACAGCGCACGCACACGGTTGGCCATGGCGATACGCTGTGGAACATCGCCGCGTCGCATTACGGGGACGCGGCACAGTGGAAGGCGATCTACCAGGCCAACAGGGATAAACTCGATTCGCCGCAGCAGTTACAGGTGGGCATGGTACTGGACATCCCCCCGATCGACACGCAAGTCGACCGGCCGCAGGGCTCCGGGCCCGAGTCGCGAACGCCCCAGCCGATTCGGCCGCGGTGAAGTGATACGATACAGGGCGCGGAGTAGCCGGCCCGGAATATCAGGAGCCGAGTCTGATGCACAAGCGAACCGCCATCTGGCAGGGAGTTCTGGTGGTGCTGATCGCCGCGGCGTGGACGTGGGCGCAGGCCGTGCCGACGCGGCCGGCGTTGATCACCGAGCAGGCCGAACAAGCCATCGAGGGCGGCCGGGCTTTCCTCGCCCGCACGCAGAGCCGCGACGGGTCCTGGCGGACCGGCACGCGTTACGGGTCGTACCCGGTGACGATGACGTCGCTGGCGGGTCTGGGCCTCATGGCCGGCGGCAGCACGCCCGTCGAGGGCAAGTACGCGTCGAATGTGCGGCGGGCGGTTGATTTCGTGCTCAGCCGCGCCCAGCCGTCCGGCCTCATCGCCGACCCCGCCGAAGAGCAGAAGTCGATGTACTCGCACGGCTTCTCGATGCTCTTCCTCGCCGAAGCCTACGGGATGGAGCAGGACGTCACCCGCCAGGTCCGCATCCGCCGCGTGCTCGATCGTGCCATCGCGCTGACCGGCCGGAGCCAGTCCGGCGACGGGGGTTGGCTGTACACGCCCGACGCCGGCGGCGACGAAGGCTCGGTCACCGTGACGCAGATCCAGGGGTTGCGCGCCTGCCGCAACGCCGGCATCAAGGTGCCACGGGAGGTCATCGACAAAGCCGTGAACTATATCGAGAAATCGGCGAACGACGACGGGGGGATCCGCTACCGCGCGCGTGGCGGCGGGTCGAGTCGCCCGCCCATCACCGCCGCGGCCGTCGCCGTGCTCTACAACGCCGGACGTTACGAGCACCCCGTCGCCGAGCGGTGCCTGGCTTACCTGAAGAATCTGCTGGCGGGCAACAGCGGCCGGGCGTTCGGGGGCCACGAGTTCTACAGCATGCTCTACCTCGCCCAGGCCATGTACCTGTCCAGCGAGGACAACTGGCGGGGCTATTTCCCCGACACCCGTGATCGCCTGGTCAAGACCCAGCAGCCCGACGGCTCGTGGATGGGCGACTCGGTCGGCACGACGTATGGCACGGCCATCGCGCTGATCACGCTGCAGCTACCCTACCAGTACCTGCCCATCCTGCAGCGGTGACCGATCCGTCGCCCGGCACGAGACAGAGATGAACGCATGAGTCACGACGTACGTAGTCAACGTAACCCCGCGCCCGGCCGCCCTGCGGGTTCGACGCAGGACGCGGCGCTTCGCCCCTTGGAGCCATCGGCATGACCGACCCCGCAGCGCAAACCCAACTCGACGAGCAGGACCTCCGTCACGTCGAGTCCCTCGCCCAGGCCTACGGCCGGATCCGTGAAGAACTGGCCAAGGTCATCGTCGGACAGGACCAGGTGATCGAGCAGTTGCTGCTGGCGATCTTCAGCCAGGGCCATTGCCTGCTCGAAGGCGTGCCCGGGCTGGCCAAGACGCTCATGGTCTCCACCCTCGCCAACGGGTTCGACATGAGCTTCTCCCGCATCCAGTTCACCCCCGACCTGATGCCCTCGGACATTACCGGCACCGAGGTGATCCAGGAAGACAAGGCGACCGGCCGCCGGGAGTTCCGGTTCATCAGCGGCCCGATCTTCGCCAACGTGATCCTCGCCGACGAGATCAACCGCACCCCGCCCAAGACCCAGGCCGCCATGCTCGAAGCGATGCAGGAGAAGCAGGTCACGGTCGGCGGGACGCGGCACGTGCTGCCCAGGCCGTTCTTCGTGCTCGCCACGCAGAACCCCATCGAGCAGGAGGGCACCTACCCGCTGCCCGAGGCGCAGCAGGACCGGTTCATGTTCAAGGTCTTCGTCACGTACCCCAGCTACGAGCAGGAGTACCGCATCGCCGAGGTGACGACCGCGAAGTTCGACGCCGCGGTCCAGGCCATCATGAACGCCGACGAGGTCTCGCGTCTCCAGGAGATCGTGCGGCGGGTGCCGGTGGCGCCGCGGGTGATCCACTACGCCCTGCAACTGGTCCGGGCCACGCGTATCGGCGAGCAGGACGTGCCCGACTTCATCAGCGAATGGGTCAGTTGGGGCGCCGGGCCCCGCGCCGTGCAGTACCTGCTGCTCGGCGGCAAGGCCCGCGCGGCGCTGAACGGCCGGCCCTTCGTCAGCACCGACGACATCCGCGCCGTGGCCCACCCCGTGCTGCGGCATCGCGTGATCACCAACTTCAACGCCGAGTCCGAGGGCGTCACACCCGACCACGTGGTCGACCGGCTGCTCGAGCGGATCGCCGAGACCGAGGCCGATGAAGCCGCCGGCCCCGCCGCGCGGGCATTCAGCAAGGCATGACCACCCCGCCGCCGTTGAACCGGTGAACGACTAGGACTCGACCGCCCGCGCCGCACCGCCGGGCTGGCTCCCACCCAATCGAAACATGGCCGACCCAAGACGTTATCTCGACCCCGACGTGCTGAACAAGATCGCGCGGCTCGACCTGCGCGCCCGGCTCGTCGTCGAGGGCTTCATCACCGGCCTGCACCGATCGCCGTATCACGGGTTCGCCGTCGAGTTCGCGCAGCATCGGCCCTACGTGGCCGGTGACGAAATCAAGCACATCGACTGGAAGGTCTGGTCCAAGACCGACCGCTTCTACATCAAGGAGTACGAGGAGGAGACCAACCTCCAGTGCACCATGCTGCTGGATTGCTCGAAGTCGATGCGGTACGGCCACGACGTCAAGGGCTCGATGAGCAAGTTCGACTACGCCGCGACGCTCGCCGCGTCGCTGGCGCACCTGCTCCAACACCAGCAGGACGCGGTGGGGCTGGTGACCTTTGACCGGGCGGTGCGGCTGAACCTGCCGGCCAGCGCGCACCCGTCGCACGTCAAGCTGCTCGTTCACGAGCTGGAACAGACCGCCTGCGACGATCGCACGGACCTCGCCGAGGCGTTCACGCACCTGGCCGAGCAGACCCGCCGCCGCGGGCTGGTCGTGCTGATCAGCGACCTGTTCGCCGATCCGCAGACGCTCACCGACGCGTTGCGGCAGTTCCGCCTCCGCCGCCACGAGGTCGTGGTCTTCCACGTCATGCACGAGCACGAGCACACCTTTCCCTTCGCCGACAACACGCTGTTTCACGGCCTGGAACTCGACCGCGAGCTGCTCGCCGAGCCTCGCGCCCTGCGGCAGGCGTACCTCCAGGCGAAAGACCGCTTCGTGGATGAGCTGCGGCGGCAGTGCTCGGCGCTGGGCATCGACTACGTCGGGCTGAGCACCGCCGACCCGCTGGACGCGGCGTTGTCGGCGTACCTGGCGGCGCGGCTGAAGACCCGCCGAAGTGCGAGGCGAGCTTGAGCGGCGCCCCGGACCGCGCGATGACCGCCCGGCCGCCCGGAACGTTGAACACCGGTGGCCGCACCGCCGAGATGGACAAGTGAAGTGAACTGGTTGGGACTGATCAATCCGATGCTGCTTTGGGGCGGGCTGGCCGTGGCGGCGCCGATCATCATCCACCTGCTCAATCGCCGGCGGTTCCGCCGCGTCGACTGGGCGGCGATGGACTTCCTCATCGAGGCCGACCGCCGCAACCGCCGCCGCATCCGCATCGAGCACCTGCTGCTGCTGCTGCTGCGCTGCCTGGCGGTGCTGCTGATCGCGCTGCTGGTGGCGCGGCTGTTCATCTCGCCCGGCGCGACCGGGTTCCTCGCCGGCGCGGCGCGGACCGAGCGGATCGTCCTGCTCGACGACTCGCCGTCGATGACCGCCAAGCTCGGCCAGCGCGACGCGTTCGGTCGGGCCCGCCAGGCCGTCGAGGACTTCGTGCGCAGCACCGCCGGGCAGCGGCCCGGCGACACGTTCACCCTGATCCGCACCTCCCAGCCCGACCAGCCGCTCATGCAAGGCCAGTACTTCGAGCAGGCCGACCGCATCATCGACCGCCTCCGGCGCGTGGGGGTCTCGGACCGGCCGGCGGAGATGGACCGGGCGCTGCTCGCCGTGGACGAGCTGCTCGACGAGGCCGCCGCCGCCGGCGACGGCGTGGCCAACCGCGTGGTGTACATCGTCACCGACCTGCGGCGGCGCGACTGGCAGCCGGCCGAAGGCCGCGAGGGCGAACGCCCGATCGGCCGCCTGCTCGACGAACTGGCCGACCGCACCGACGCGGTCATCGTCGTCCCGATCGACGACGCCCGGACCGAGAACCTCGCGGTGGTCGAGGTCGGGCCCACCGAGAAGAACGTGGTCGCCGGCGTGTCCGAGCGGTTCGAGGTGCGCGTCCGCAACTACGGCCCGGCACCGGCCTCGAATGTCGAGGTCACCTTCACCGCGGGCGATGCGCCGCCGCTGACCGCGACCATCGACAACATCGCCGCGGGCGCGACCGCCTCGGTCCCGTTCACCTTCACGTTCCGCGAGCCCGGGTCCGTGCCGATCCGCGCCACGATCCCGCCCGACGTGCTGCCCGCCGACAACATCCGCCGCTACGCGGCGCGGGTGCAGCCGGGCGTCGGGGTGCTCGTCGTCGACGGCGACCCGTCGGTCGAGTTCGGGCAAAGCGAGACGTTCTTCCTCCAGCGGGCGCTCGACCCGCCGGGCGACGTGGCCAGCGGCTACAAGCTGAACGTCATCACCGAGAACCAGTTGCCCGCCGTCGATCTCGATGCCTACCAGGTCATCGTGCTGGCCAACGTTTACCAGGTTCCCCCGGTGCGGCGCGACGCGGTCGAAGCGTGGGTCGCCGACGGCGGGGGGCTGCTCATCTTCCTCGGCGACCAGGTCGACCAGACGATCTACAACGAGCAGTTGCACCGGCAGGGCCGCGGGGTGCTGCCGGCCCGGCTCGTGCGGGTCCGGGGCGACGAGACCGAGCGCGACTGGGCGCTGCCGGGCCGGATCGCCCCGGCGCATCCGATCAGCCGGATCGCCGCCGGGCTGGACAACCCCCTGTTGCAGCGGATCAAGGTCTTCCGCTGGTGGGACGCCGAAGCCGACAACGATCCCAACGCCAACACCATCGTGACGCTGAACGACCCGGAGGGCTCGCCGCTGATGATCGAGAAGACGATCGGCGGCGGCCGCGCGCTGATGGTGACCAGCTCGGCCGACGGCGATTGGACCGCTTGGCCGAGCGACCCCAGTTACGTCGTGACGATGCTGGAGGCGGCGCGTTACCTGGCGCGTGCGACGGCGGGGGTCGGCAACATCGCCACGGGCCAGCCGCTGCGCCACCGCCTGGACGTCAGCCGGTACCAGCCGGAGGTGCAGGTCCGCCCGCCCGGCCAGTCCGAGCCGCTCACCGTCCGCGCCGCCGCGCCGTCCGCGACGGAACCCAACGGCGCCGCGGTCGACGCCGCAACGCCCGCGCTGCTGCTGCGGTACGACCAGACCAACGCCGCCGGCTTCTACCGCGCGCAGTTGCAGCAGCACGACGGCGGCGGTCTTTCGCTGCTTTTCGCCGCGAACATCGATCCGCGCGAAGGCGACCTGGCGCCGATGCAGACCCCGCAATTGCGCGATCAGCTCGAGTCCGACCGGGTCACCGTGGCCGACAGCGATACCGTGCTCGCCGCCGGGGTCACCGGCGGCCGCATCGAGCTCTGGCGGACCTTCGCGATCGCGCTGGCGGTCGTGCTCGTCCTCGAACAGACGCTCGCCTGGTGGTTCGGGCAGAAGCGAGCCGCCGCCTGACGCCGCTACGATGACCGACGTGGAGAACGCATGCCCGCACGCCGCATGACCATCCAGGCCCTCGGACTCGCCGCCGTTGTCCTGTGCGCCGTTCAGGCGACGGCGGCGCCCGCCGACGCCCCGCCCCCCGTCGGGTCGATGGTGGAGACGAGCACGGACGCGGCGAACCTGATGCGTCG
>CAYWKS010000052.1:6746-10214 GCA_964458935.1 uncultured Planctomycetaceae bacterium | reverse complement strand
GACCGTGGCGCGTGCCGCTCGCGGGGCTGTGGGTCCGGGGGCCGGCGGGGCTGGCGGTGGGTGGGGCGGTACGGGGTGGATGTACGGGGTGGTGGGCGTTGGCGCCGGGGGGTTTGGCGGTTCTGGCGGCGGCGGGGCTGATCCGGGCGGGGCGGGCGTGGGCGGTGGTCTGGCCGGTGCTGCTGCTGGCGGCGGGGCTGACGGGCAGCGGGTACTGGCTGGCGCGGCACGCGCCGCCGGGGGGCGGGGACCTGGCGCGGTACGTGACGGCGGCCGGCCGCCTGGTTGATGTGACCGGCCGGATCACCGGTGAGGTGCGGCTGGACGCCGAGCCGCCCGACGCGCTGGGGCGATTCATGTTCGCCCGGCCGCACACAACGTTCACGCTTGGGGTGGAGCGGGTGCACACCGAGTCGGGCGCGTTGCGGATGTGCGGTGGCCTGCAGGTGCGTGCGCCGGGGCTGGATGCGCGGTGGCGTTCGGGCGATCGCGTGCGTTGCCGGGGCTGGATGCGGTCGGCGAGCGGTCCGATGAACGCCGGCGAGCGGGACTACGCGGCGGCGCTGGCGCGGCGAGGCGTGGTGGGTCGGCTGGCTTTGAAGAACCGCGGCAACGTGCGGCTGGTCGAGGCCGCGTCGTATGACGCGGTCAGCGAAGTGCGGCGGGGCCATCATCAACTCGGCGAAGCGGCGGCGGCGCTGCTGCGGGCGGGCATGGACCGCGGGGCCGACCGCGCGTCGGCGACGGCGCTGGTCGAGGCGCTGGTGCTGGGCCGGCGGAGCGTCGCGCTGGCGGACATCTACGACGCGTTTCGCAAGACGGGCCTGGCGCACCTGTTGTCGGTCAGCGGCCTGCACGTGGGTCTGCTGGCGGCGGGGGTGTGGGCGGGGGTGGCGCTGGCGACGGGCCGGCCGCGGACCGCGGCGATCGCGGGCGCCGTCGCCGCGGGCGTGTACCTGCTCATCGTGCCGGCGCGGGTGCCGATCGTGCGCGCGGGTTTCATGACGATCGCGTTCTGCCTGGGGCTGAGCTGGTCGCGGCGGATCAGCAGCGGCTCTCTGATGGCGACGATCGGGCTGGTGTGGCTGGTGTGGCGTCCGGGGGACGTTCTGGACGCGGGGTTTCAGTTGAGCTTCGGGATCGTCGCGGCGTTGCTGTGTTTCGTCGGGCCGGTGTCGCGGCGGCTTCAGGGGCGCCCCCCGCTCGAGGCGTCGACCGAAGCGGGCGGGGCGCGGGCGACGTTGAAGCGTGTGGCGTGCGACTACGTGGCGGTGAGCGTGATCGCGTGGCTGGTGGCGATGCCGCTGGTGGCGTACCACTTCGGGCTGGTCAGCCCGCTGGCGGTGGTGATGGGTGTGGCGGTGTTGCCGCTGGCGGCGGTGATGCTGTGGGTGGGGTTTGCGAAGATCATGGTGACGGCGGTGTGGCCGTGGGCGGGGGCGGGTCTGGCCGAGCCGCTGGTCGCGTTGGGGCGGTTGTGCGAGCGGGCGGTGCGTCTGGGCGCGGAGTTGCCGGGTTCATGGGCGTACGTGCCGCAGCCTTCGTGGTTGTGGGCCGTGGCCGCGCTGGCGGTGGTGGTCGCGTTGCTGGCGGGCCGGTTCGCCGGGCGTCGGGCGGCGCTGGCCGGTTGCGTGGTGGTCTGCGGGGCGTGGCTGTACGTGCCGGGGGTGGCATGGGCGGCGACCGCCCCGCCGCTGCGGGTGGACATGCTCGCGGTGGGCGACGGGTCGTGCTTCGTCGTCCGCTCGGGCGGTCGGGCGATGCTCTTCGACTGCGGTTCGAGCAACTACGCGGAGATCGGCCGGTACACGATCGTCCCGGCGCTGCGTGCGCTGAACGTGGGGCGGCTCGACGCGATCGTGGTCAGCCACCCGGACTATGACCATTTCAGCGGCACGCTGGACGTGGTCGACTACGTCCCGGTCGCCCGGGTGCTGACGACGGGGCACGCGCTGGCCGACGCCCGGGGCTCGCCGCGCGGCGCGACCGCGTACCTGCTGGACGGGCTGCGCCGTCGCGGCGTCGCGATCGAACTCGTCGAAGCCGGCTGGTCGCGGCGGTTGGGCGACGCGCAGGTCACCGCCGTCTGGCCCCCACCGGGCGCCACGTTCGAGCACAACAACGACGCGTCGATCGTGCTGGCGTTTGACGCCGCGGGCCGGCGGGTGTGCCTGTGCGGGGACGTGCAGGCGCAGGCGATGACGCGGATGCTCGACGGCGCGGTCGCGCTCGGGGCCGACGTGACCGACCTGCCGCATCACGGCAGCTTCCCGCCGCCCGCGGGCGACTGGCTCGACGCGGTGGGCCCGCGGGTCGTGCTCCAGTCGTCCAGCCCGGCGCGGTTGCGGTGGGACAAGTGGGCCGGTCACCTCGACGGCATCGACCGCTGGATCACGGCGCGGCACGGGATGGTCACGGTCACGATCGAGCGGTCCGGCCGCATCGACGCCAGGCCGTTTGTCCGCCCGTGAGCCCCGATCCGCGTCGCGGGCGTCCTTACCCCGGGGCCCGGCGGCGTGCCGGGCCTATACTGCGGGTGCAGGCGATGACCCGCCTGAACCAACCCCAGCGGAGGGTGACATGACCCGCCAACCCCACGCGTTTGCCACTCGCATGCTCACGGCCACATGGGTTGCGCTGGCCCTGGCCGCCGCGCCGGCGGTGGGCGACGACCCGCCGGCCGCCGACGAGGTGACCGAGCTGCGCGAGGACCTCGACCAGCTCAAGGCCGACATCGATCGGGCCCTCGACCAGCTCCGCGGGCTCAAGACCGAGCAGGGGGTGATCGCGGATGGCGCGGCCGAGGCCGACCGCCGCGCCGCGATCGACAGGATCGAGCAACTGCTGGCTCGGCAGGAAGCGCTGGACGGCCGGCTGGGCGACATGTTCGACCGCCAGCGTGAGCTGGAATCCGAGGCGGCGCCGAGCGACGGCGCCGAGCCCCGCTACGACTACCGATATGTTGGCGAGCCCGATTCGCGCTGGGCCGCGCCCGAGCCGGCCATCGACGTCCAGCCCCGCGCCACGTCGCGGGGCGTCACGACCCGCGGGGTCAACTACGTCGGGACCGAGGCGCCCGCCCACCAGCTCGCCGACTCGTACACGACGCACAGCAAGTCCTACACGGTCGCGCGGACGCCGGCGTACCGCACGAACGGACCGGTCATCTACGTCGGCAACAAGCACTACTACCGTGGCTACAAGTATCGCGGGCACAAGCCCTACTACGGCGGGTACTACTTCAATCACTGCCGCATCGGGCCCACCCGCTATTACCACCACTACCCGCGGCACCACGTCAAGCATGGCTACCACGGCCACAAGTACCGCAGCGGCAGCTACGTCAAGGTCAATACCGGCGGGTTGTACCTGGTGATCAAGTGACCCGGGCGGCGCGGGGGGGGGGGGGGAGAAGAGGAGACACCCCCCCCGACCGACAGCAAGAAGCACCACACAGCAGCGCGGGGC
>CAYWKS010000052.1:0-6736 GCA_964458935.1 uncultured Planctomycetaceae bacterium | reverse complement strand
GCATGGCTACCTCGGCCAGAAGTACCGGTGCGGCAGCTACGTGATGGTCATTACCGGCGGGTTGTTCCTGGTGATCATGGGCCCCGGGCGGCGCGGCGGGGCGGTGAACGATCGGCCGCCCCGCCGCGTCCAAGTACCATGCAGACCCCTCATCGAAGGAGCCGGCCATGCACGGGCGACGCTGGAGCCTGACGCTGTTGATCGGGGTGTTCGCCGTGGCGGCGAGCGCGGCGCCCGGGCGGGCGGAGGAAGGCGACCCGGCCGAACCCGCGCTCAAGACCCAACTCGCCGAGCTGCGGCAGGCGCTGGCCGCGGCCCGGCTCGAGCTGCGACAGACGACCGTGGAACTGGAGGACATCAAGGCGTTCCTGGCCGACGAGGACCTGGCCCGGACGCTGGCGGAGTGGCGTGCCGAGCGGGCGAAGCTCGCTGCGGAGCGTCGCGCCCTGCGGGCCGAGCGGAACCAGCTCGAGCAGGCCCGCCGCGAACTGCACCGCACCACGCTGCAGCAGGCCCAGCGGGAGGCCGAGCAGCTCAAGGCCGCGCAACAGGCCCGTGAACAAGCGGTCCAGCCCCAGTGGTCGGCCCAGTACGAGATGGGCCTGATCAAGCAGGACAACCAGACGCTGTTCGTGCAGAGCACGCGGGGCAGCGTGCTCGTCGAGCAGAACCCCGACATCGACCGGCACAACGTCATGGTCCGCGGCACGTTCCTCAACGAGTCGCAGGCGGCGTGGCGGTACACCTTCGAGGTGCGGCTCGCCGGCGACGAAGGCCGCATCCTCCCCGACGCCAAGCGCCGCATCGTCGGCCAGTGGCGTTACCAGACCCCCCTGCTCGGGCCCGGCGACCTGCACCCGTTCGAGGTCAAGGTCCCGGTCACCGACGTGCACGACATCGAGGTGCTGCAGATCGGCAAGGTCACCGCGGACCAGCCGCGGACCGGCCGCACCGACCCCAACGCCCCGGCCGGCCGGCCCGGGCCCGCCGGTCAGCCGGCCGACCCGCCGACCGGCGCGCCGCCGGCCGACCCGCAGATCCCCGCCGAGCCCATGTCCTCCAGCGGCGCCGAAGCGTGAGAACCCCGCGCCCGGACCCGGTTTTTCGTTGTCACCGCACCCCCGCCCCGGGTAAAGTGTCGGGCGAGATCGCCGGGGGCATTCCGCGAGAGTGTGGGCTATGTTGCGGACGCGCTGACGGACGCGCTGATGTTCAGCGCGGCACTTTGTCGATCTCACGAAGGCGGCCCCGGCTGCCGATATTCCCGATGAGGGGTGGAACGCATGACGCGTATGGCGTGCATGACAATCTCAGTGGCCCTGGGCCTGGCGCTGGTCGCCGACGCGGCCACGATTGACGGCCCCGGCGGGCAGATCACCCAGGTCACCGCCGACAACGTCGTCTACACCGGCAGCGCCGGCAGCACCGACCCCCACGCGCTGATCGACGGCGACGCCACCGGCGACAGCGGCACGTTCGTCCAGTTCAACCTCGGCTTCGCGCCCAACGCGTCCGACCCGGCGGTGTTCACCCTGACGCTCAGCCAGCCGTTCGACGTCGATGCGTTCAAGCTGTGGAACGACCGCGGCACCCCCGACGCCAGCGTCGACGCGTTCACCCTCCGCTTCCTCGACGCCGGCGACAGCGAGATCACCACCTACTCGGCCAACGCCGTCCAGGCGACCAGCGGCCAGATGTTCAACTTCACCACCGTCGCATCGGTGAGCACGATCGAGTTCCAGGTGCACAGCTCCCACGCCGGCGGGGCCGTGCAGGTCCGCGAACTCGAATTCAACGGCACGCCCGTGCCCGAACCGGCGACGGTGGCCCTTCTGGGCCTCGGGGCGCTGGGGCTGATTCGGCGACGCTGAGGCGACCATGCGCGGCGGGTGCGATGCGGGTGAAGCCCGGTCTGGCGGGTCTTTGAGCCTGGCCGGGGCCGTCCGACTGGCCGGTGGCGTTGCGCGCGATCACCAGCGTTCGATGCCTTGGCGCGTGGACGCGACTGCCGGCCAGCGATTCAGCTCACCGCCCGGTCGGCTTGGGCGATGTGCCGTTGCTGGTGCGTGACCAACAGCAGCAGCGCCTCGCCCAGCGTGAAGCGGATCAGCCGGGAGACGGGCGTCGCGAGCTTGCTATTGTTGAGCGGCCGGCCCCGCGCTTGGTGGATGAGCTCGCCCAGCGTCCGCTGGCTCGCCGCGAAACGCTCGAACGACGCGACGCCCGCCGCGCCCGGCTCGACCCGGAACGCCTTGGGCGCCGGCAGTCGCCGGGGGTTGGCCGGGCTGGCCTGCCTGATGAACCACGCCGCGAACCACCCGGGCCGCACCACCGGATCGTCCGGGCGGGACCCGGGTTTTCCGTGTTGGGCGATCAGCGCCCGCACCCGCGGGGCGTACAGCTCGGTGGTGATGTGCAGGTGCTCGATGCACTCGCACGCCGACCAGCCCCCCGCGGCCGGCTTGCGGGCGAGCGCCGCGTCGTCGTGCCGCTCGCGCAGCGTGGCCACGGCCTGCGTGTTGCGATCCAGTTGCGCCGCGATCGCGTCGAGCGTGGTGGTGTTCATGCCCGATTCTATGCCGGGTCCGCGCCGGCACGGCGACGCAAGAGAAAGCGGCGGGTCGGCGTCTCGGCCGACCCGCCGCGGCAGTCGCGTGCGGGATGGTCACCGCGGGCGTGTCCCCGCGCCGGGATCAGTAATCCATGTCATCCATGCCCGCGCCGGCGCCGGCGGGCTTCTTCTGTTCCTTGATCTCGCTGATCATCGCGTCGGTGGTCAGCAGCAGGCCGGCGATGCTCGCGGCGTTCTGCAGGGCGGTGCGTTCGACCTTGGTGGGCACGAGCACGCCCATCTCGATCATGTCGCCGTACTTGCCGGTGAGCACGTTGTAGCCGTGCGTCTTGTCCTTGGCGTCCTCGACCTTCTGGGCGACGATGGACCCGTCGAGGCCGGCGTTGGAGGCCAGGCACTTGATGGGGGCGACCAGGGCGCGGTTGACGATCTCGATGCCGGTCTTGATGTCGCCTTCGCTGTCCTTGGCGAGCTTCTCGAGGGCCTTGCGGGCGCGGAGCACGGCGACGCCGCCGCCGGGGAGGATGCCTTCCTCAACCGCGGCGCGGCAGGCGTGCAGGGCGTCCTCGACCCGGGCCTTCTTCTCCTTCATCTCGGCCTCGGTCGCGGCGCCGACGTTGATCTGCGCCACCCCGCCGGACAGCTTCGCCAGCCGCTCCTGCAGCTTCTCCTTGTCGTAGTCGCTGGTGGAGGACTCGATCTCGTTCTTGATCGCATCGATGCGGCCCTTGATGTCGGAGGCCTTGCCCGCGCCTTCGATGACGGTCGTGGTTTCCTTGTCGACCGTGATCTTCTTGGCCCGGCCGAGGTCGCCGAGCTCGAGCTTCTCGAGGTCGACGCCGAGCTCTTCCATGAGGGCGCGGCCGCCGGTGAGCGTGGCGATGTCCTGCAGCATGGCCTTGCGGCGATCGCCGAAGCCCGGGGCCTTGACGGCGCAGACGCGGAGGATCCCGCGAAGCCGGTTGATCACCAGCGTCGCCAGCGCCTCGCCCTCGATGTCCTCGGCGATGATGAGCAGGGGCTTGTTCGCCTTCTGCACCTTCTCGAGGAACCCGACCATCTTCTGCAGGTTGGAGATCTTGTCCTCATGGATGAGCACGAGGCACTTGTCGAACTCGACGGTCATCTCGTCGGAGTTGGTGACGAAATTGGCCGAGAGGTATCCGCGGTCGAACTGCATGCCCTCGACCACGTCGACGTTGGTGTCGAGGCTCTTGCCTTCCTCGACGGTGATGACGCCGTCCTTGCCGACCTTCATGAAGGCGTCGGCCATGATCTTGCCGATCGCCGGGTCATTGTTGGCGCTGATGGTCGCGACGTTCTCGATGTCCTTCTTGCTGCTCACGTCGATGGGCTTGGCGAGCTTGCCGATCTGCTCGACGGCGACGTCGACGGCCTTCTTCATGCCGCGCACCAGGGCCATCGCGTCGGCACCGCTGGTGACCTGCTTCAGGCCGGCCTTGAACAGGGCCTCGGCGAGCACGGTGGAGGTGGTGGTGCCGTCGCCGGCTTTGTCGGAGGTCTGGCTCGCCGCCTCGCGGACAAGCTTGGCGCCCATGTTCTCGGCCTTGTCGCGGAAGTCGATCTCCTCGGCGACGGTGACGCCGTCCTTGGTCACGGTCGGACCGCCCCAGCTCTTGTCCAGCACGGCGTTGCGACCGCGGGGGCCCAGCGTGCTCTTCACCGCCGAGGCCAGCTTCTCTACGCCTCGCAACAGGCTCGTCCTTGCTTCTGCGTCGTAGGCCAGGTCTTTCACGGCCATGTGCTGCATCTCCGTCGATTGAGTGGTTGCCTGTGAATCACGCTACTCGAGGCCGCTGCTGCACCGACAGCAGGTCGATGCACCTTGGCCACATGCGGCGGTGGCAACGATGATGCCAGCGGTCCGGCAGGCGCCCCGGCAGGGTCATGATCTTTAAAGCTATTCCAGACAGCGGTTTGCGGCGGAGATGCCGCGGAAGGGTTCGCGGCGGCGGGCGCGAGAGACTGTCACCGTGGCAGACGCCCCCGGCGCACCTGCCAGTTCCGCTCTCGGTCGCCGGTTTGGGAAGGCCGGCCCCGGCGGCTACTGGGTGCCGAGGATGAACAGGGCATAGACCTCGTCGCCCACCGAGAACACGCGGAGATTGCCGGCATTGCCATCGCCGTCGTCAATGGTGCTGTCGGCTTCTTGCCAGATCGTCATCGTCGACGCGTCGGAGCTGACCACGACGTAGTTTGATCGGCCGCCGCCCAGGATGGCGTTGTACAGGCCCATGTGCGTGCCGTCGACCGGCTCCCACAGCTTCGCCCACGACTCGGCGGACATGTACGGCTCGAGCCCGGCGGGCATGTTCGGGCCGGTCGTCTGCGGCATGAACCCATCATTGTTGATCGCCACGTTCGCCGCCGATGCCAGCCCGCGCAGGTTGGTGCACAGCGCGACGGCGTTGGCCTTGTTCTCCTGCGTCCTGAAGGTGGGCAACACCAGCGCGCCCAGCACCGCGAGGAGCATGGTCACAATCATCACTTCGACCATGGTGAAGCCGTTCGGCCGCGTAGGGCTCATCGCGCGCATCCTCACATGGAGGGGTCCGTTGGATACATCGGCTCGCGGCCGATGCGATTACAGCGGCAAACGCGAAAAGGCGCAGCGGCATACGCCCGATAAGTCCGTGCGCTCGAGCCTCAGGCCCCCCCGAGGGCTGCCGCGGCTTGCGGAAGGGTCCGATCACGGGCAATTGCGGCAGCCGTGGTCGACCTGCTTTGCCTCGTGCCAGTCGTCCGATCCCACGAGTTGCACGGCCAGGCCCGTGAACCAGAGGTAGAAGTCCGCCTCGCGGTTGCGGAACTCGGTGGTCAGCAGCAGCGGGCCGACCTGCTTGTCCGTCGTCCAGATGCATGCCAGGGACGGGTCCTCGGCCCCGGCGCGGTGGAAGGTCCATTGCACGATCCGCCAGGCGTCATCGACGTAGAGCTTGTACATGTCGCCCGGCGTGTACCCTCCGCCGTCCGCGGGATAGCGGACGATGATCCGGCGGGCGATCGTCTTGCCCAGCGGCGCGACGTGCAGCCCGGTCGACTCGATGCTCACGTCGTCCGCCTGCTGCAGGTGCCACGGCAACAACAGCCAGAACGTGTCGTTGATGAACTTCGCATCGACCTCGCGGATCGACTCGGGCGTCTGGTCGTTCAGCTCATCACGGTCGTATTCGACGCGATCGTCATTGGGGTCGAGCGTGCTCACCCGGAGGACCTCGTTGGTCTTCGGCCGCCACAGCCACGACCGCGCGACGCGGCGGTCGCGCATCTGCACGTTGAAGGTGAAGCGGATCGCGTCGACCTTGTCGAACTGGTCGATGCCGAAAGAGGTGACGAGGTTGCTCAGGATCTCCGCGCGGCCGGTCGGCTGCGGCGCATCGTCGGCTGTGGCCGAGGCGGCCGTGGTGACGAGCGCGAGCGTGGCTAAGGCGATGGCGTGGCGCATGGTCATGGTCTACTCCTTGGCGTCAGGGCCGCCGGCGAACAGGCCGTTGTCGCCCCCGTTCTCCGCGGCGAGGTCGAGGTCGAGGTGATCGGCGGCGCGGGCGGTGAGCTGGCGACCCCGGCGGGTACGAGCGAGGAACCCGATCTGGAGCAGGTAAGGCTCGACGACGTCTTCGAGGGTGCCGGCGTCTTCGCTGAGCGTCGCGGCGATGGCTTCCAGCCCGACCGGCCCGCCGCGATACACCTCGCCGATCGTCCGCAGGTACGCCCGGTCCAGCTCGTCCAGGCCCAGCGCGTCCACGCCCTCCAGTTCCAGCGCGTCGGCGACCGACGACTCGTCGAATCGCTCGTCGCGCTTGACCAGGGCGAAGTCGCGGACGCGGCGGAGCAGGCGGTTGGCGACGCGGGGGGTGCCGCGGCTGCGCACGGCGATCGCCCGCAACGCCGCCTCACCGGCCGCCCCGATCTCCAGCAGCCGCGCCGACCGCTCCAGGATCGCCAGCGTCTGGCTCTCGTTGTAGAACTCCAGGTGGTGGGTGATGCCGAACCGGCTTCGCATGGGCCCGGACAGCAGCCCCGCGCGGGTGGTCGCGCCGATCAGGGTGAATGGCTTGAGCGGCAGCGAAATCGTCTTCGCGTGCATCCCCGAGTCGACCACGAAGTCGATCTTGAAATCCTCCATCGCCGAGTAGACGTATT
>CAYWKS010000051.1:0-10329 GCA_964458935.1 uncultured Planctomycetaceae bacterium | reverse complement strand
CGCCGCTGAACGCCAGCGACCGGATCGCGTTAACTTGAGTCCTCCAGGGGCAGGCCCACCGCGGTGGGCCTGCCCGTTTTTCGTTCACGCCTTGGCGGCGTTCGGTCCAGCGACCGCATCCCGGTACAATGTCGTGGTATTGAGCGACCGGATCGGATTGCGAGTCGGGCATGATTGAATGTGGATATCGGCGGTGGTGCGTTCCGGGATTGCTGACGATGCTCTGCCTGGCGGGTTGCACGGAGTCGCGGTTGACCGACCCGCCCCACACGGCCACCGAGTTGTACCTGCTCTCGACGGCGGTGGAGAACGCGGTCCAGCCGCTGAGCGCCGAGCAGTTTCGCGGGCGGCGGGTCTACATCGATGACCAGTACCTGTCCGAGGGCAAGCATCACTACCTCGTGGCGTCGGCGCGGGCGAAGCTTCTGGAGGAAGGGGCGGCGGTGTTGGCCGACCGCGCGCAGGCCGAGGTCATCGTCGAACTGCGCTCGCCCGGGGTGAGCATTGATCGCACGGAGTTCACCGTGGGCATCCCGGCCTTGCCGGTGGGTGCGGTGGCGGCGGTGGCCGGTGCGCCGCCCGTGCCCGTCACCACGCCGGAGTTGGCGCTGTTCAAGACCCGCAAGCAGGCCGGCACCGCCGGCGCGGCACTCGTCGCCTATTGGGCCGACACCGGCGAGGTCATCGCCTCATCGGGTCCGCACATCGGCCGCAGCTACCGCGAGGACTGGTGGCTGTTCGGCGTACGCAACACGATCAGCGACATCCCCCCCACCGAGCCCATCGAGCGCACCGATGATCTGCGGGGCGAGTCGGCCCGCCCGGAGGACGCCGACGAACCGCCCCGGGCCGAGCCCGACAAGGACGAGTCGTGACATGCGTCGTCGCGTGATTCGGATCATCGCGGTGGCGGCGGCGGCCGCGCTGGTGGTGCTGATCGCCGGGCAGGCGGTGTTCTGGTCCGACTGGCCCCGGCGCCTGGCCGCGCGGGCGCTGGCCGACCAACTGGGCCTGCGCGTGGAACTGGAGGAGATGGCGACCGGATGGTCGGGCGCGACGCGGGTCCGCGGCGTGCGGCTGTGGCTGCCCGGCGAGCCGGAGCCTTTCGTCAGCATCGACGCCGCCGAGCTCGAGCACACCGCGCCGCTGGCGCTGCTGGTCGGCGGCGGTTTCACGCTCGAGCGGCTCGCGATCGACCGGGCAAAGGTCCGCGTGACCGAGGACGAGGCCGGACGCTGGAACCTGCAGCGCGTCGCCGGGCTGGTCGGCGGGGGCGGGGTCCAAGCAGCGAGGCCGGCCGGGATGCCGACGATCCCCGCACCGCACGTCGACCTTCGCGGGCTGGATGTTGTCGTCGCCGATGCCAACGACCGGCGGGCCACGCTGTCGGATGTGCGGCTCACCGGCCGGCCGACCGCGACGCACACGATGCGGCTGACGGTGGTCGCCGGCGATGCCACGGAGCTGGGCGGATCGATCAACACCCGCGGCGACTGGGCGCACGAACTGTCGTTGCGGGTGGATGCGGCGCACGAACTGGCGGGCGCGTGGCGGGTCGACGTGCCGGCGCCCCTCGCGGTGTCCGGCCGGTGGACCGGGTCGATGCCGGGCGGCCGGGTCCGCGGCACGCTCGACCTGGATCGGCTCCAAGTGGGCGCGTATCGGGCGAGCGGGTCCGTGGTGCTGGCCGCCGGCGCGGACGCGGTCGCTGTCACGCCGAAGCAACTGCTCGTGCATGCCGGGGACCGGAGCATGGTCCTCGACGGCGGGTCGGTCGCGTACCGGGGCGATCGGGTGACGGCCGAGCGCGTGAGCGTGACGGACGGGCCGATGCGATGGGGCGTGGATGGCTGGTATGAACCGTCGTCGATGTCGGCGCGGCTCGAGGCGGACTGGGTCCAGCGTCGTGGCGCCGACCGCACGCCGCACGTGGGCGTGGTCGAGGCGGACCTGACCACGACAGCCGGCGGCTTGCACCGTGTCGACGCGCGGTGCCGCGGCGACTTCGAAGCGGGGGGTCTGACGTGGACGGGCCTGTCGGCCGCCGCGGCCGCGTCGGCGCTGGACCTGACCCGGGTGCCGTGGGAGTTGAACGTGGACGCCGGGCGCGTGTCGGTCGCCGGCGAGCCGATCTCGCTGGCCGGGCTGACCGCGTCGGGCCGGTATGCCCAGTCGCGGATGACCGTGACGTCGCTGAGTCATCGGCTGGGCGGCGGGTCGTTGCGGGCTGCGGGCTGGTTCGACGTGTCGACGCGGCAGTGGCGGGGCGAGGCGAACCTGGAGCAGTGGCAGACCAACACACCGCTGGCGTCGCCGCTCGACGCGGCGGTGGAAGCGACCGGCGACGCCCGCGCCGCCCACGTCCGCCGCCTGACGCTGACGGCGCCGCGCTGGCATGTGCGGGGCGACGGCACGGTGCAACTCGACCAGCCGGGCACACTGCCCTGGCGGTTGGCGTTGCGCGGGTCGGCCCGGCTCGCCGGGACCACCGAGGCGGGCGAGGCCCACGGCGCGACGACCGAGCCGCTGGCCCCCGAGGCCGAGGCGCTGGCGCGGAACATCCTCGGCGGCGACGCGGCGGCCGAACCGGCGTCGCCCTGGGCCGGCCGCCTCACTTTCGCCGGGACGCTCCGCGGCTCGCTGATGCCGTTCGGCGCCCAGGGCGGCGTGGACGTGACGGCGCGCGGCGTGCGCCTCCGCGGCACGACGCTCGCCGACCAGACCGTTCACCTGGCGCTGACCGCCGACGCGGCGCATGCCACCGCGTCGATCGCCTCGGCGATGGTGCTCGACGCCAACGCCTCGGTCGCCGCCCGCTACGGGTTGGGCGACAACGCCCTGCACGCTGAGATCGACGCGACGCGCGTCGACCTGGCGGCGCTGAGTCGATCGATCACGCCGGACCTGCCGCTGACCGGTGAAGCGGACGTGCGGTTGCGGACGCGGGTGCCGCTGGACCGGCCGGAGCGGCTGAGCGTGGACGGCACGCTCGTCGGGCGCGACGTGCGCGGCGGCGCGCTGGCGATCGACCGGGCCGAAGGTCGCCTGCGCACCTGGCGCCGGGGCGTGATCGTGCTCGACAAGCTGAACCTGCAGCGGGACGGCGGCACGGCCCACGGCAGGGCGGCGGTCCGGCTGGTCGGCGGCTTCGTCGCCCATGCGGCGCTGAACCTGCAGGATTGGCCGATGACGATGCCCCCCTGGCCGGCCGAGGCACGGCTGACCGGAACGACCCGCGCCCATCGCGACGACGACGGCGCCGTCGGGGGCGACTTCGACGTCGACGCGACGCTCAGCCTCGCCCAGACCGCGATCGACCCGGTGTCCCTGGCCGGCTCGTGGAACGGCGGGCAGGTCCACGTGCGGCTGGAGCCCAGCGCGGCGCTGGGCGGCCGGTGGTCGGGCGAGGTCACCGTGCCCTTCGACCGGTGGTGGCGTGGCCACGGCAAGCTGTCCGTGCGCGGGCTGGCCCCGTCGCGACTGGCGCCGTGGGTGGCGGACGCCAACGAGGCGACCGGCCTGGCGGACGTGACGCTCGCGTTCCAGCCCGCCGAGGGCCGCCACGCGATCGAGCCGATGAAGATCGAACTGGCCGTCGAGCCCAACGACGCGGGACTGACCTGGCGGGACGTGCCGATCGGTCCGCTGCACGCCCGGGTGTACGCGGGCCCCGAGCGGGTGGTGGTCGGGGAGTCGGCGCTGGGCCTGGCCGACGGCACGGTCGAGGCGTGGATCAGCGCGAGGCGGCGCGGCGACGACTGGCACGACCACGTGCAACTTACCCTCTCGGACGTCGACATCGACGCGCTGGCCCGGGGCTGGGCCGGCGCCACCGCGCCCGTGCCCGGGCGGGCGCACGGTCGCGTCAACTTCTACGGGCGATGGGGCGATTGGCATACCGGCTCCGGTCGCCTGCGGCTGACCGGGTCGAACCTGGTCAACACCGACCTGATCGGCGGGCTGCTGTCGGTGATGGGCGTGAAGCGATCGGACCCGGACGGGGCGGGGCTGGCGGACTTCCGGCTCCAGGCGGGCCGGCTCGACATCGATCGCTTCATCTACGTCAACGGCGCGACCGAGCTGCTGATGCAGGGCCGCGTGTACGACGTCCGCCGCGGCCTGGCCTCGGCGATCGGCGGCGAAGCGATCGGATCGGTCCGCCCGTTCCGCGGCAGCGAGGTGGAACTGCTCAACGACTTCGGGTCGCTGCTCCGGGCCTTCCAGGGCGGCGCGACCACGTTCCGCATCGACGGCACCCTTGACGAACCGCGGGTCCGACAGACCAGCCTCGCCGACGTCGAAGACCGGGTCCGCGGCATGCTCCGTGACGAGTGAGCCACCGACGCCGCGGTCACTCGATCTCGTTCGCCTGGATGTAGTCCGAATCGCCGTTGAGGAAATTGATCACGTTGTGCGTGGCGCGCAGGGCCTGCCGCTCGACGCTCTCGAAGGTGCGGCTGCCCACGTGCGGCGTGATGAGGATGTTGTCGATCTCCTGGAACGGGTGCCCGGGCTTCATGGGCTCCTCGGCGAGCACGTCGGCGGCGTAGGCCCGGAGCTTGCCCGAGCGGCAGGCATCGGCGACCGCCTGCTCGTCGATCAGGGTGCCCCGCGCGGTGTTGACCACGATCGCCCCGTCGGGCATCTGCGCGATCCGCTCGGCGTTGAGGTACTGCCGCGTCTGCTCCGTCGCCGGCATGTGCAGGCTGACCACGTGGGCCTTGCCGATCACCTCGTCCATCGTCTGCGCTCGCTCGACGCCGCACTCGCCGGCGAACGCGTCGTCCCAGAACAGGTCGAAGGCGATCGGCTTCATCCCGAACGCCACGCCGCGCTTCACGACTTCCTTGCCGATGCGGCCGAGCCCCAGCACGCCCAGCGTCTTGCCCGCCAGCTCGTTGCCGGTGATCCGCTTCCAGTGGCCGGCCTTGACCTCGCGGAGGTGCGGCCAGAAGTGCTTGCTCGCGGCGATCATCAGCCCGATCGCGTGCTCGGCGACGGTGGTGTGGTTGACCCCCGGCGTGAACAGCACGGGCAGCTTCTGACGCGTGGCGTGGCCGACGTCGATCGAGTCCAGACCGATGCCGTACTTGGCGATGCAGCGACACGCCGGCAGCAGCGCGTCGATCACCTTCGGCGTGAACGCGTCGTCGCCGTTGAGCGTGGCGTCGAACGGCCCCTGACCCTCGATCAGCTCGAGCATCTGGTCCTCGTTGAGCGGCCCGCGGGCGCGGACGATCTCGAACCCGCTGGCCGCGAGCACGTCGTGGTGTTGGCCGGGGGTGTCCTGGTAGCTGGTGGTGGTCAAGAGCACGCGCATGGCTGATCCTTGCTCGTAGGCGGTGGGCGGGTTGCGGGGAGAGGCGAAGCTAGGATCGCCCGCCACACCTGTCAAGCAAAGTCGCGCGTGAGCGCCGCCGCGGTCACCCGGCGACTTCGACGGTCTCGCCCGCGTCGGCCGGGTGCGCCTCGAGGAGTTGCCGCGCCTCCGTCGCTTCGGCCGAGTCCGGGTACGACGCGATCAGCTTCTCGCACAGCCGCCGCATGTTGTCGAAGTCCCCGTCGGCCTTGCGAGCGCGGATGTCGGCCAGCGCGGTCTTGGCCAAATGCGCGTCGATCGTCTCGATCAGCTTTTCGTCCGCCTCCGCGTGGCCGCGGCACTGGCCGAGCAGTTGCTCGGCGTCGGTCGCCGCGTCCGTCTGCGGGTACTGGCTGCGGACCTGGATGGCCATGGTGGCCGCCTGCATGAGCTTGCCCGCCTGCATGTAGACCCGGGCGTAGCGCATGCGGCTGGCGGCGATCTTTTCCAGTTTCTCGGCGGCGGCGTCGGCCTGCTTCGCCGGCGCCTCGCCCTTCGCCGCCATGTGCGGCGACACGCGCCGCGTGATGTAATCCAGCGTCTGGCTCGCCTTGGCGTGCGAGGCGAACGCGGCATCCACCGCCTTGGCACGGTCATCGCCGGCCTGTCGCACCCGGTGGATCGTCTGCACCAGCATCCGGGCCCGGCGGTAGACCTTGGCGTCCTCCAGCGTGTTCGGGTCCAGCCCCGCCAGCTTGTCCAGCGCCGCGGTCAGCTCGCTGTTGTTCACCACGGCGGACTGCACGCTGTACAGCATCGCGTCGGCGGCGTCGGCGTCGCCGGCGCCTTGCTTGTTCAGCCGGGGCGGGTTGGTCTTGAAGGCCTTGATGATCTCGTTCTCCAGGCCCTTGGGGTGCCCGCGCCACAGCACCTGGCCCTGCGGGCTGATCAGGATCGTGTGCGGGATCCCGCGCACGCCGAACTTGCTCAGGTCGTCGCTGCCGGGCGCGGCGCGGCAGACGTGAGGCCAGGCGAAATTCTTCTGCTGCGCCACCGAGACCATCTTGTCCACGCTCTTGTCCAGGCTCAGACCGATGATCTGCAAGCCCTTGGGCCCGTACTTGTGGTTCAGCTCGACCATGTGGTCGGCCATGGCCATGCAGGGCCCGCACCACGTCGCCCAGAAGTCGAGCACGACGAGCTTGCCCGCGTAGGTCTTGGGGGTGATGACCTTCCCGTCGACCGTGCCGAACTGGTACATCGGCACGTCGCCCACGCCGGTGCCCTCGGCGAACGACGCGGTGGGGGCGGCGAGCAGGCCCGCCAGGCAGGCAACGATGAGCAGTGGCTGTCGCATAATCCGTACCTCATTTCTGCATGACCGATCGCATGCGAGTAGAGTATTGTACCACGCGGGGGCAGGCCGTCGCATGCCGCGGCGGCGAGAATTATCTGGATTTGGGCCATGACGCAGGAAAAGCCCGTCATCTCGCTGCACGAGGTCGTCAAGAGCTTCGACGGCCGGGTCGTGCTCAACGGCGTGACGTTCGACGTGCTGCCCGGGCAGACCATGGTCATCATGGGCGGCTCGGGCTGCGGCAAGAGCACGCTGCTCCGCATGATTATCGGGTCGATCCGGCCGGATTCGGGCTCCATCCGCCTCTGGGACCGCGAGGTCGCCGGCATGGACGACGTCGCGCTCAACGAGCTGCGGCTGAAGTTCGGCATCCTGTTCCAGTCCGGGGCGCTGTTCCAGAGCATGACCGTCGCGGAAAACGTCGCCCTGCCCCTGCAGGAGCACACCGACCTCGACTGGGCCACCATCGACATCATGGTCAAGATCAAGCTGGAGCTGGTCGGGCTGCGTGAGCACGCCACCAAGTTCCCGGCGCAGATCTCCGGGGGCATGAAGAAGCGGGCCGGGCTCGCCCGCGCCCTCGCCCTCGACCCGAAGATCCTCTTCTACGACGAGCCCAGCGCCGGGCTCGACCCGGTCACCAGCGCCGAGATCGACCAGCTCATCGTCGACCTGTCGCAGAAGCTGGGCGTGACCAGCGTCGTGGTGACCCACGAGATGGATTCGGCGTTCACCATCGCCGACCGGATGGTGATGCTCGACAAGGGCCGCGTGCTCGCCGTGGAGGATCGGCGCTGGTTCGAGGTGATCCGCGACACGCCGCCGCACGAGCTCGACCACGACAAGCAACTGATCCGCCAGTTCCTGCGCGGCGACGCGGACGGGCCCATCACCCAGCGGAAGCAGACGACCAACTACGCCGAGGACCTGCTCGGCTCGCCCGAGGTGCCCGCGATGGCGCCGGGCCCGAGCATCGTCGCCTCGCGCGACGTGAAGTAGACCGCCCCGCAACGCCAACCCCACCCGAGGACCGTCATGGCGACCGATCGCAGCAACGTCAAAGCAGGCTTCTTCGTCCTGGCCGGACTCGCCGTCGGGTTCGTCGTGATCATCCTGCTGTCGGACCTGGAGTCGATGTTCACGCCGATGCAGCAGGTCCGCGTGCGGTACCGCCTGTCCGACGGGTTGCAGGGCCTGCGCGAGGGCGCGAACGTCACGATCGGCAACTACCCGATCGGCACGGTCACCAAGATCGAGCAGAGCGACGCCGACCCCGACGACCAGGACATGGGACCGGTCACCCACCAGGTCGTGACGTTCGAGATCCCCCAGCGGTACGCGTTGTACGACAACGCCCGGATCGAGCTGGTCACGCCGTTCATCGGCGGCGGGGCCTCGCTCAACATCGCCGACGTCGGGTCGGACGCGGGCGAGCAGGCGACCGATCCGCAGACCGGCGCCACGCGCCGCGGCGAGTCGTGGGTGTACGCGTACGGGCAGGGCCCGATCCCCGGCAACCTCGCCCGCAGCCCCGCCGTCGCCCAGGCCATCGACGACCTGGGCATCGGCGACAAGCAGCGGCTGCAGATCCAGAACATCATCAGCCACGTCGAGAGCGTCAGCGCCGACCTCGACGCCCTGACCGCCCAGGCCACCGCCGACCCCAACCAGGTCCGCCGCATCCTCGCCCGGGTCGAGTCGGTCGTCGTCAAGGCCGACGACACCCTCGGCCGGGCACGCGATGTGCTCGATCCGAACGGCCCGATGCGGCGGGCGCTGGAGACGGCGCGGGCGATGCTCTCCGAGACCCGGCCCAAGATCAGCTCCACGCTCGACGCCGCCGACCGCATCCTCAACGACAACGAGCAGACGATCGGCGAAGCGCTGCGGTCGGCGCGCAGCGCCCTGGCCGATGCCAACGACATGGCCGCCCAGCTCAAGACCGTCGTCACGACGCAGCGGCCCGTCCTCGAGAAGATGATCGCGAACATGCGGTTGACCAGCGACCAGTTGAAGCTGGCGGCGATCGAGGTGCGGCGGGCGCCCTGGCGGCTGCTCTACAAGCCGACCAACCAGGAACTGGAGACCGAGAACCTGTACGACGCGGCACGCAGCTTCGCGCTGGCCGCCGGCACGCTCGACGCCACCGCCGATTCGCTCAACGCGCTCGTCCAGCGACAGGGTGATCACATCGACGCCGACGACGAGAATTTGAAGTTGATGCTTGACAAGCTGCACCAGAGTTTTGAACAATTTACAGATGCCGAGCAGCAGTTCTGGCAGGCGCTGCAGGAACAGCGGAACAAGTAGCCGTTCCACGAAGCGTTGAACCGGCCGGCCCGGACCGGCCACGACCACGACCGAACCGCTCGCGGACGCTCAAGGCGACCGCGGGCGCTCAAACCCCCCGGACGTCGCGCCACGCGTTCGCGGGGTTGTTTTTTTTGCTCGACCCGCGTGTCCGGATGTGCGCCGCCGCACCGCGTGCGGCGGCCGCCCGACCCCATGACACGATGGCAGACCGCCGCCGCGCGACGCGCCGTCTGGCAGCCGCCCCGCGGCGTTGGACCTTGGCGCAAACCGCTGGAACCTCTCGGGCGTACCAATCATCCGACGCATTGGCGGCATGTCCGTTGCGTCCGTGCTGATGCCCGCCGCTATAATGCGGCCGCGAGTGGATTCGCTCGCGTTTTCTGCCGATTTCTCCAGCGGGAGTGTGCGACATGTTTGAACGGTTTACAGATCGAGCCCGCAAGGTCATGGCCCTGGCCAACCAGGAGGCCCAGCGCTTCAACCACGAATACATCGGGACCGAGCACATCCTGCTCGGGCTGGTGAAGGAAGGGTCGGGCGTCGGCGCCAACGTCCTGAAGAACCTCGACGTGGACCTGCGCAAGGTCCGCCTTGAAGTCGAGAAGCTGGTCAAGAGCGGCCCCGACATGGTGACCATGGGCAAGCTGCCCCAGACCCCTCGGGCGAAGAAGGTCATCGAATACGCCATCGAGGAGGCGCGGAACCTCAACCATAACTACGTCGGCACGGAACACCTGCTGCTCGGGCTGCTGCGCGAGCACGACGGCGTGGCGGCGCAGGTCCTGATGAACCTGGGCCTGCGTCTCGAAGAGGTCCGCGAAGAGGTGCTCAACCTCCTGGGCGCCGGGGCGACCGGCGACAGCGCCGCCGGCGAGTCCGGCGAAGCCCCCGGCGAGGCGACCTCCGGCGGCAAGCGGTCCAAGAAGAGCCAGACCCCCGCGCTGGACAGCTTCGGCCGCGACCTGACCGAGATGGCCCGCCAGACCGAGCTGGACCCGGTGATCGGCCGGGCCGACGAGATCGAGCGCGTCATCCAGATCCTCTGTCGCCGCACGAAGAACAACCCCGTGCTCATCGGCGAGGCGGGCGTCGGCAAGACCGCCGTCGTCGAGGGCCTCGCCCAGGCCGTCATCAAGAAGGACGTGCCCGAGATCCTCTACGAGCGCCGGATCGTGGTGCTGGACCTGGCGATGATGGTCGCGGGCACCAAGTACCGCGGCCAGTTCGAGGAGCGGATCAAGGCGGTGATGAACGAGGTCCGCCGCGCCAAGAACGTGATCCTGTTCATCGACGAGCTGCACACCCTGGTCGGCGCCGGCGGGGCCGAGGGCGCGATCGACGCGTCGAACGTGCTCAAGCC
>CAYWKS010000050.1:0-11126 GCA_964458935.1 uncultured Planctomycetaceae bacterium | reverse complement strand
CGCTGCCCTTGCCGCCGAGCTGGCCGGCCTCGATCCACTTCTTGGCGTTGTCCCAGGCGCCGCCGGCGTTGGCCATGAAGATCGCCACGGCGAACCCGCAGACCAGTGCCCCGGCCAGCATGCCCATCACGCCCGGCACGCCGAGGATCAGCCCCACAACGATCGGCACGATCACCGCCATGAGCGAGGGCACGACCATCTCCTTGAGCGCGCCCTTCGTGCTGATCTCCACGCACGAGGCGTAGTCGGGGTACCGCTTGCCCTCGTGGTCGATCTCGAAGGGCCACTGGCCCGGATCGTCGATCTGCTCCTGGGGCATGTTGTTGGCCTTGAACGCGTCGCGCATCTTACCGAACTGCCGCCGGGCTTCGTTCATCATTTCGTAAGCCGCCCGGCCCACCGCGTTCATCGTCATGGCGCAGAAGACCATGACGAGCATGACGCCGATGAACAGCCCGCACAGCACCTGGGGATTGACCAGGGTGACGTTGAAGTACTCCAGCAGTTGCGGGATGGTCGCGGCGGTGGTGGTGACGACGCGGTCGCCCTCGAGCGTCAGCTCGGGCGTGCCGATCGCCAGTTGCTCCTTGATGGTGATGATGTAGGCCGCCAGCAGCGCCAGCGCGGTCAGCGCCGCCGACCCGATGGCGAAGCCCTTGCCGGTCGCCGCGGTGGTGTTGCCCAGCGAGTCGAGCATGTCGGTCTTCTCGCGGACGCTGGGGTCCTGGTGGGTCATTTCGGCGTTGCCGCCGGCGTTGTCGGCGATCGGGCCGTACGCGTCGGTCGCCAGGGTGATCGCGAGGGTGCTGAGCATGCCGACGGCGGCGATGCCCACGCCGAACACGCCCATGAGGAACGTGCCGCCGGCGGTATTGCTGGAGGCGATGAAGGCGACGAGGATGGCGATGACCGTGGTGATCAGGGGGATCCAGGTGGAGATCATGCCCTCGGCGATGCCGGAGATGATGACCGTGGCCGGGCCGGTCTGCGACTGCTCGCTGATCCGCTGGGTGGGCGCGTGCTCGTAGGAGGTGTAGTACTCGGTGCCCCAGGCGATGACCAGTCCGGCGACGAGCCCGGCGATGATGCTGATCCAGATGCCCCACCAGCTCACGTCGGCGGCGTCGCCGAGCATGACGTAGAGCAACCCGCCGGCGAGCCCGGCGAAGATGAACGAGGCGAACCAGACGCCGCCGTGCAGCGCCTTGAGCAGTTGGCTCATGGTGGCGCCTTCCTTGGTGCGGACGATGAACACGCCGGCGATGGCGCAGAGGATGCCGAGCCCGGCGAGCGCGGCGGGGGTGGCCACGAGCCGCATCGCGTCGCCCCCGGGCATGCTCATCACGAACGCCGCGGCCGCGGCCAGCGCCGCCGACGCCAGGATCGACCCGTAGTAACTCTCGTACAGGTCGGCGCCCATGCCCGCCACGTCACCGACGTTGTCGCCGACGTTGTCGGCGATCGTCGCGGGGTTGCGGGCGTCGTCCTCGGGGATGCCCGCCTCGACCTTGCCGACGAGGTCGGCGCCGACGTCGGCGGCCTTGGTGTAGATCCCGCCGCCCACCCGGCTGAACAGCGCGTTCAGGCTCGCGCCCATCGCGAAGCTCAGCGTGATCGTCGTGATCGTCGTCAGCGACCCGACCTCGAAAACCTGCGTTAACAGGAAGAACCACACGCTCACGTCCAGCAGCGCGAACCCGGTCACGCACAGCCCCATGACCGCGCCGGCGCGGAAGGCGACCTTCAACCCGGCGTTCAGCGACTGCTTGCACGCGTTGGTCGTGCGCGCCGAGGCGTTGGTCGCGGTCTTCATGCCGAAGTACCCGCACAGGCCCGAAAGAAACCCGGCGACGGGCACGCCCAGCGCGGTGAGCTCCGGCTGCAGCTTCAGCCCGAAACTGATGGCCAGCAGCACCAGCACCAGCACGACGAAGACGATGGCCACCACGCGCCACTGCGCACGGAGGTAGGCGTATGCGCCTTCGCGCACCGCCTGGGCGATGCGGATCATCTCGTCCGTGCCCTCAGCGTGCTTGATGACCGACTGGTAGAACAGGAATGCGGTGATCAGCGCGAGCACCGCGCCGGCCGGCGCGAGGAACCACAGCACCGGCAGGTCGGCGGTCACGCCGGCCGTCGCGGGCAGCACCTCGGTCATCGCCTGGGTCTGGTTGTCGGTCAGTTCCTGCATCGCGTCGGGCTGGGCCCATGCAACAGGAGCAGCGGTCAGCGTGATCAGGAACCCGGTGACCCACAGGTTCCGCAGCAGCTTCGCCATGGCAAGCGTCTCCGTGAAAGGGGTTGCGTTGTCCGGTCCGGCACAGGCAGGGCGAAGGCCCACATCCCCCAACGCCCGCGCGGTGCGACCGGTCTGTAAACTCAAATGCGGAGTGGCAAGACTAGTGCAAATACGCCGCGAAAACAACAGCCGGCGGCGGTGCGGGGCTGGCGCGAGCGATCGTCAAACAACCGGACCGCGAGGCGTCCGAGCCGCGCGGTCCGGGGTGGCGCTTGTTTGCCGGAGCTCCTGCGTCCGCTGTCGTCCGTGACGTGTTGCCTGCGCCGTGCCGCGTGCGCTTCCGTGCCCCGCGGCGGTTGGATTGTTCTGCGTGCGCGCCGGCCATCCGAGCGCCGCACGCCGCCGGCCCCGGGCTCGGCGTTCAGTAGACGACCGCCACCGCGTCCTCGACGACCTCGATGACCTGGCGGATGTTGAAAGGCTTTTTCAAGTACCCGTCAAACCCGCGCGTCTGCAACTGGTGCGCCTGGCCGTCGGTCAGACGGCTGCTCATCGCGATCACCTTGGTCAGTTGCATGTCGGCGCTGGCCTTGATGGCGCGACAGAGTTCGAGCGGGTCGGCGTCGCCCAGATGCACGTCCATCAGCAGCACGTGCGGGCGGAACTTCTCGCACGCCACGCCCGCGGCGAAGCCCGTCGCCGCCGTGTGCACCTCGTAGTTCGCCTGTTCGGTCAGCACCTGCTTGAGCACGTCGACGATCTGCTGGTCGGCGTCGACGATCAGCACCCGGGTCTGGCCCGACTGCAGCCCGTCCGTGGGGATCTGGTGCTGCTTCATGAACTTGATCAGGGCGTTGAGAGGGATGCGCCGGTCCTTGGAGCCGGGGATGCGATAACCACGCAACTGGCCGGAGTCGAACCACTTGCTGACGGTACGGGGAGCAACGTTGCAGATTTTGGCCACTTCGCCGGTGGTTAAGACATCTTTCTGACGCGGCATGTGCCCTCTCCTGGTATGGCGTGGGCCCCGGCGAAACTCCTGCCGTGGCTACTCAGATATCGGCGCGATCCCGGCGAGGGTTAACCGCCCGCAAACCGCCCGCAGCTTTTTTTCCAGTGCTGATAACCGCGGGATTATCGGATGCACCACCGGGCCGGGCTTCAGGCGCCACCAGCTCCGCCACCGGTCCGGCGTCGGCTAAAATGCCGGTGGAGGTGCTGCATGCGCGTCATGATCGATCTTTGCGTCGTGCCCATGGGGGTGGGCGTGAGCGTCAGCCCCTACGTCGCCGAGTGCGAGCGGGTGCTGGCGGAGGCAGGCCTCGACCACACCCTCGGGGCGTACGGCACGGTCGTCGAGGGCGAGTGGGAGCTGGTCTTCCAGGCCGTCCGCCAATGCCATGAGCGGTTGCACGCCATGGGGGCCCCGCGGCTGTTCACCACGCTCAAGGTCAGCACCCGCACCGACCGCGATCAGACCGCCGCCGACAAGATCCAAAGTGTCCGCTCGAAGCTGGAGGCGGATTAATGGCAAGTTATTATCACCTGTAACAACTCCATTATCATGAAGATAATGCGCAAGATCACGTCGGGAAACGGATTTGGGTTGAACCTCGATCCGCCTGCGCTGTACAAAGAACAGTTGACAGACCGACCAGTGACTCACCCTCCGACATTGCCAGGGGGACCCGGGGTCACATCAGGAACCGGGGAAAGATGAATGAACTGTCGCCGCTGCCATCGCTGTGCAGGGAGGTTACGCCATGGTTGAACAGAAACAGGGTTTGTGGGTATTCAAGCTGATCCGTCCCCGGGCAAGGCGGGTGTATCTCGTGGGCGATTTCAACGGGTGGTCGCAGACGACCATCCAGATGCACCGCAATCCTGAGGGCCTGTGGGAGACGTCGCTGGCGTTGCAGCCGGGCGTCTACCGGTTCCGCTACTTCGCTGACGGCCAGTGGCTGACCGACTATGCGTCTTATGGCGTGGAGCGCAACGAGGCCGGCGAGTACGACTCGGTCCTGTACGTGCCGGTGGATGCGTCGCGGCCCAGCCGCTCGCGCCTGCGGTTCCCCTCGGAAGCGGGCGCGGTGAGCCCGTCGGCGCTCGCGGCCCCGGGGGCTTGAGGCGGCTCTCCACGGTCGGGGCGGGCCCGCCCGGCGCGGCGGCCGGTGGCTTGGGCTGGTCAGCGGGCCCTTGTCCCTGCTACACTTGGCTTTGCATGGATGCTGAACTGGACCCAGTACCGGGGATGGCCGAAGTGAGTGCAGATGGATGAGAGCCCGACGCTTCAGCATGCGGTCGATCCGGCCCGCCTGCGCTATCTGACGGATGAGCAGCCGGGAATCGGCGGCCGGCTCAAGTGTCGGCCCGAGGACTTCCGCGTCGAGGAAGTGCCCCTGTTTGAGCCGACCGGCGAGGGCCCGCACCTCTACCTGCTCGTCGAGAAGCGCCGCCGGCTCACCACCGACATCACCCGCATCCTCAGCCAGCATTTCGGCATCTCCCGCCAGCAGATCGGGTTCGCCGGCCTCAAGGACAAGCACGCGATCACCTGCCAGGCGATTACCATCGAGAACGCCGACCCCGACCGGGCCGCCGCGTTCGACGACCAGTACATCCGCATCCTCCACGTCGATCGCCACCGCCACAAACTCCAGCGCGGCGACCTCGCCGGCAACCGCTTCGTCATCAAGGTGCGCGAGGTCGACGCGGCGAAGGTCATCCACGCCCGGCACATCATGGACCGGCTCGAGCGCGAGGGAGTGCCCAATTTTTACGGCGAGCAGCGGTTCGGCTACCGGCTGGAGAACCACGAGCTGGGCCGGCTGTTGCTGCAGGATCGCTGGCAGGAATTCCTGGACATGATGCTCGGCGGGCCGCGCGAAGCGGATTCGCCGCCGTCCCGCGCCGCGCGGCAGGCCTACGAGCGCGGCGACTACGTCGAGGCGCTGAACACCTGGCCGACCGTCCACCGATTCGAGCGACAGGCGATCGGCCCGCTGTCGCGGGGGGCGCCGCCGGCCGACGCCGTCCACGGCATCGACGCCACGCAGCGGTTCCTGCTGGTCTCGGCGTTTCAGAGCGCGGTGTTCAATCGGCTGGTGGACCAGCGGCTTCGCGACGGGCTTTTCGGGACGATGCTGGACGGCGACGTCGCGTTCTTCCACGAAACCCGCGATTTCGAGCCGGTGACCGATGCCCCCGCCATGCAGCGGCGCTATGACGCCGGCGAGGTCTCGCCCACCGGCCCGGTCTGGGGTCGGCGGATGCGCCGCGCCAAGGGCGACGTCGAGCAGTGGGAGCGCCAGGCGCTTCACGAGTCGGGCCTGGACGAATCGCACTTCTACGGCGGCGAGTACCAGCCCGACGGCAACCGCCGCGCCCTGCGCATGCTGCTGCAGGATGTCCGCACCAGCGCCGGCGCCGACGAGCACGGGCCCTACATCCAGGTCCAGTTCATGCTCCCGCGCGGCTGCTTCGCCACCACCGTCATGCGCGAACTCATGAAGGCGTAGGCCCGTTCGCCGCCCCCATCTTGCAGCCGCGGCCGCGGGTTCGTCGATCTATACCGACAAGTGATCGTCCGTCCCCGCCCAGGAGCCGCCGCCGGCCATGCTCAAGTCCTTCAGCGCCGAGATCGCCACCGTGATGCGCAGCCCCCATGGCCGGCGGAACCTGCGCGTGCTGCAGCGGTTCACGCTCGTGTTCGTCGGGATGGTCGTCGCCTACACGGTGCTGTTCCACCTGCTCATGCTCGCCGAGGGCCAGACCCACAGTTGGATCACCGGCTTCTACTGGACGCTGACGGTCATGTCCACGCTGGGGTTCGGGGACATCACGTTCCACACGGACCTGGGTCGGCTGTACTCGATCGTGGTGCTCCTGTCGGGCACGCTGTTCATGCTCGTGCTGCTGCCGTTCACGTTCATCGAGTTCTTCTACCAGCCGTGGATGGCGGCGCAGGCCGCGGCCCGCGCCCCCCGGCAGTTGCCCCAGGATACGCGCGACCACGTGCTGCTGACCCACCACGACGCGGTCACCGCGGCGCTGATCCGACGCCTCGAGCAGTACGGCCATCCCTATGCGCTGCTGGTCGGGCAGCTCGACGAGGCGCTGCGGCTGCACGACCAGGGCCTCCGCGTGGTCCTCGCCGCGCCCGACGACCCGCAGGCGTGGCGGCGGCTGGGCGTGGAGCGTGCCGCCCTGGTCGCCTGCACCGCCACCGACGTGGCCAACACCACCGCCGCCTTCACCGTGCAGGAGGTCTCCGACCAGGTCCCGATCATCACGACCGCCGTCGACGAGGCGTCGGTGGACATCCTCGAGCTGGCCGGCAGCAGCTACGTGCTGCGGCTGGAGCAGATGATCGGCCAGTCTTTCGCGCGGCGGACGCTGGGCGGCGACGCGATGAGCCACGTCATCGGCCAGTTCGACGGGCTGCACATCGCCGAGGCCAACGCGCACCGCACGCCGATGGTCGGGCACACCCTCCGCGACGCCAAGCTCCGCGAGCAGTTGGGGGTGACCGTGGTCGGGGTGTGGGAGCGAGGCCGCTTCGAGCCCGCCACCGCCGACACCGTCATCCACAACAACACCGTGTTGGTGATGGTCGGCACGCTGGAGAACCTGACGAACTACGACGAGATGTTTGCGATCTACAACGTCTCTTCGGGTCACGTGGTGATCATCGGCGGGGGCCGGGTCGGCCGCGCCACCGCCGCCGCCCTGACCCGGCAGGGGCTGGACTACCGCATCGTCGAGCGCGACCCCGCGAAGGTCCGCGACCCGGACAAGTACGTCGTGGGCAGCGCCGCGGACCTGGCCGTGCTCGAAGCCGCGGGGATCCGCGACGCCTCGACGGTCATCATCACCACGCACGACGACGAGCTGAACGTGTACCTGACGATCTACGCGCGGCGTCTGCGATCGGACATCCAGATCCTCGCCCGCGCCACCGCGGAGAACGCGGTGGCGACGCTGCACCGCGCCGGCGCCGACTCGGTGCTGAGCTACGCCTCGATGGGCGCCGGCGCCGCGATGAACTACCTCAAGCGCGGGTCGGTGCTGATGGTGGCCGAAGGCCTGGACATCTTCCGGCTTCGCATGCCCGAGTCGATGGCCGGCCACAGCATCGCCGACGCCCGGGTCCGCGAGCGGACCGGGTGCAACGTCGTGGCCCTGCGGACCCCGGGGGGCACCCGCGTCACGCCCGACCCCTTCGAGCCGTTGGCCGCCGACGCGGACATCGTGCTGATCGGCACCGACGCGGCGCAGCAGACCTTCCTCGAAACGTTCGCCGCGCCCGGCCGCACCGGGTGAACGCCCCGACGGGCCGGCGCGTTATCATGCCCGGATGCAGCGCGGCGTGAGGCGACGATGGCGACGACGTGAGCCCGAGCCGGCCACCGAGGCCGCGGCGCAGGCCCTGGCCGATCAGCTCGGCCTGCCCCGGCTGGTGGGGCTGCTGCTCGCGCAGCGCGGCCTGGCCGACCGCCACGCCGCCGAACGCTTCCTCCGCCCCAGCCTCCAGCACCTCCACGACCCGGCGCTGCTGCCCGGGTGCACCCGCGCCGCCCAACGCATCGTCCACGCGCTCCGCCACGGCCAACGCATCTGCCTCTACGGCGACTACGACGTCGACGGCGTCACCGGCATCGCCATCCTCTATCACATCCTCCGCGCCGCCGATCCCAACGCCGACGTCCAGCGTTACATCCCCCACCGCATCGACGAGGGGTATGGCCTGAACGGCGAGGCCCTGGCCAACATCATCGACCACGGCGCGGAGCTGATCGTGAGCGTGGACTGCGGCGTCACCGCCGTCGAGCCCGCCCGCGTCGCGCGCGACCGCGGCGTCGACCTGATCATCACCGACCACCACGAGTTCGGCGCGCAGTTGCCGGACGTGCACACGATGGTCCACCCGCGTCTGGATGACGGGGCGTACCCGTTCGGCGACTTGTGCGGGGCGGGCGTGGCGTGCAAGCTCGCCTGGCAGATCGCCCGCGAGTTCTGCGGGTCCGAACGCGTCAGCGAGACGTTCCGCGCGCTGCTGGTCGACCTGCTGTCGCTGGCGGCGCTGGGCACGGTCGCCGACGTCGTGCCGCTGGTCGGCGAGAACCGCACGCTGGTGCGATTCGGCCTGGGCCAGATCAAGCGGACGCGGTTCGAGGGGCTCAACGCGCTGATCGACGCGTCGCGGCTGCGCGACGAGAAGATCGACGCGTACCACGTGGGGTTCGTGCTCGGGCCCCGCCTCAACGCCTGCGGGCGGATGGGCCACGCGATCGAGGCGTGCCGCCTGCTCACCGACGCGACGGGCGAGCAGGCCCGCGCCCTCGCCGCCCAGCTCAACAGCGCCAACGACCAGCGCCGCAACACCGAGCGCGCCATCTTCCAGCAGGCTTCGGAGTTGATCGCCGCGCGGGGCGATGACGCCGACGACCGCCGCGCGATCGTGCTCGGCGACGCGTCGTGGCACCCGGGCGTGGTCGGGATCGTCTGCTCGCGGCTCGTCGAGAAGTTCGGCCGGCCCGTCGTCCTGCTCAACACCGCCGATGGCCGGGCGCAGGGCTCGGCCCGGTCGATCGACGCGCTGAACATCCACGAGGCGTTCACCGCGTGCGCCGAGCACCTGGACACCTACGGCGGGCACGCGATGGCCGCCGGGTGCACCCTCCCCGCCGCCTCCGTCGAAGTCTTCCGCGAAGCGCTGGTCGACTACGTCAACGCGCGGCTCACCGCCGACGACCTGGCGACGGCGCTCGAGGTCGACGCCGCGGTCGCGCTGGAGCAGTTGACCGTGGACTTGATCGAGGCGATGGACCGATTGGCGCCGTTCGGCCGGGGCAACGAGCAGCCGCTGGTGCTCATCCCGGGCGTGCGGTTGGCGCAGCCGCCCCGGCCGGTCGGCCGCGACGCGGCCCATCTTCAGTTGGTCTTCGAATCCGGCGGCGCGACGGTGCGGGGCATCGCCTGGCGGATGGGGCCCTACGCCGAGCGCATCGCCGAGGGCCAGACCCTCGACATCGTCGCCCGGCCGCAGATCAACGAGTGGAACGGCCGCCGCCGTCCGGAGGTGGAGGTCGTCGACCTGGCGATTCAGCGCGCGCCGTAGCGCGCCGCACGCGGCCTCGCGGTTGGTCGCGCGACGCGTCACGAAGCGCCGCGGCTCCGCTGCGTCGCCGTCGCCGCAACGCGACTAGTCGCGTCGCTGCGTAGCGGCGCATGATCGCGACGCTCCGTGGGGTTGTGAGCACCGCAACGCGACGAAGCGCGGCGCTCCGTGGGGTTAGTACCGGTCGATGCTGGCGCAGGCGCCTTCGTGCATGGTGGTGCGTTGCAGGCGGTCGACGGGGCCGTCGCCTTCGTGGCGCCACGTGCCGTGGTCGGCGTTGATCTTCGGCGGGCCGATCAGCTCGCAGCACCGCGGGTCGTGCAGCAGCACGCCCACGCGCTCGGGCAGGTCGCCGGCGGGCGAGATGTGGTAGCCGGTCTCCAGCGTCACCACGCGGTGCTGCTCGTGGACTTCGAGGTAGACGCGGGCCTGCCCGGGGATCTGGCGGAACATGTTCCGCAGGCTCTTGAGCTCGCCGTTGAATCTGCGCGGCCGGCCCTCGGGGTCGTGGTCGCGGAGCACGATCCGCACGCCCTGCGTCAGGTGCTGCGCCGCCTCGTTGATCGGGATGACCTCTTCGACGCGGATGCTCGGCTCCTCGCGGCGGCGATCGACCTTGCACCGCACAAAGACCAGCGCGTCGGGCTGCACCAGATGGCCGTGCTTCGCGTAACCGTCGGAAAAGATCACGCCGTCGATCGATCCGGTCCGGTCTTCGAGCGTGATCATGGCCATCTTCTGCCCGGCGCTGCGGCCGTTCTTCACATACGTCGGCCGCACGCGCGTGATGATCCCGCCGAGCACCAGGTCCGCGTCGGCGCGGAGGGTCCGCACGTTGCCGATCGCCGTCGTGGCGTACCGCTCCAGCTCGTCGCGGTGGTCGTCGAGGGGGTGGGAGCTGACGTAGAACCCGAGCACGCTCTTCTCGTGGTCGAGGTGCTCGCGGCGGGCCCACGCCGCCACGGTCGGCAGCGGCGGGTCGTGGTCTTCGGATGGCTCGGGCGGCCCTTCGCCACGCTCGGCGGCCGCGCCGAAGAGGAAGTCGTCGCTGTTGCGGAGGTCGGCCTCCTGGGCGCCGCGGCTGACGGCCAGTTCAACGCCCGCCACCATCGCCGCGCGGTGGTCCACCCCGTGCAGCTCATCGAACGCCCCGCACTTGATCAGCGCCTCGATGCACGCCTTGGTCACCGCCCCGGTCGGCACGCGCTCGCAGAAGTCGAACAACGAACGGAACGGCCCGCCGGCGTCACGCGCGGCGATGATCGCCTCGATCGCCTTGCGACCCACCCCCTTGACCGCGCCAAGCCCGAACCGGATATGGCCGTGGTTCGCGTCGCGCGGCTCGTCGGCGTCGTACACGACCGTGAAGTCGGTGTAGCTGCGGTTGATGTCCGGCGGGCGGACGTCGATGCCCACGTGGCCGTCGGGGAACCGCACACGCCGGCACTCGTCGATGTACTCCACGACCTTGTCCGTGCTCACCGACTCATACGTCAGCAGCGCCGCCATGTAGTGCACCGGGAAGTACGTCTTCAGGTACGCCGTCTGGTACGCGACGATCGCGTAGCCGGTCGAGTGGCTCTTGTTGAACCCGTACCCGGCGAACTTGAGGATGAGGTCGAACAGCTCGGCGGCCTGTCGTTCGCCGACGCCCTTGGCCTTGGCGCCCTCGATGAACTTCGGGCGGTTGGCGTCGATGACGTCCTTCTTCTTCTTGCTGATCGCCTTGATCATCGTGTACGCGGCGCGGAGCGGGATGTCGCCCAG
>CAYWKS010000049.1:0-11197 GCA_964458935.1 uncultured Planctomycetaceae bacterium | reverse complement strand
GCGGGGAATGATCCCTGCGGAGTGCTGCTGTGCCATCCAATCGCGATCCGGATTCCATGACATGTGACGAGCGCCGGCGCGAGGTGGCGGGCATCCTGGCTCAGGGCCTGCTGCGGTGTGTCCGCGCGTCGCGAGCAGGCGATTCGGCAGCCACCGACGCATCTGCCGAAGACGCGCAGAATCCACTTGATCTTCCTGCGGAAACGAGGCTCAGGGTGGTTCTGCCTGAAGCTGACTTGGATTACATCACGCCGGCGCCGCCGGTGGTGATCGGCTCGGTCACGTATTCGCGCGGGTCGGTGACCTTTCCTCGGAGCGCGCTGGCGGCGACGGTGAGAGGCGAGGCGAGGTAGACGCCGGCTTCCTTGTGACCCATGCGGCCGGGGAAGTTGCGGTTGGTCGTGGAGATGCAGGCGATGGGCTCATTGAGCCGGCCGAACGTGTCCTCCGGCCCGCCGAGGCAGGCGGCGCAGCCGCTGGGGCCGACGTTGCAACCGGCGTTACGGAGCACCTCCTCGATGCTCGGCTCGTCGGCGGTGCGAGTCTGGCCGTAGATGTTCAGCCGCTGCATATCGGCGTGGACCTCGGTGGATCCGGGCACGACGTAGGTGGGGATCTTGACCTGTTCGCCGTCGAGGATGCGTGCGGCGAAGATCATGTCGGTGATCTTGCCGCCGGTGCACGAGCCGATGTAGGCTCGGTCGAGCTTGACGTGCTCGCACTCGCGGGCGGTGGCGCGGTTGTCGGGGCTGTGGGGCTTGGCGACGAGGGGCTCGAGCGTGCCGAGGTCCCACGCGTGCTCGAAGATGTACGCGGCGGCCTCGTCCTCTTGGACGAGGTGCCAGTCGCTGCGGGTGGAGCGGGCGTTGACGTATTCGAGGGTTTTTTCATCGACGTCACAGATGCCGTTCTTGCCGCCGGCCTCGATGGCCATGTTGGTCAGAGTCATGCGGTCTTCGAGGGTGAGCGAGCCGATGCCCTCGCCGGCGAAGTACATGGTCTGGTAGGTCGCGCCGCTGACGGAGATCTCGCCGATGACGGCGAGGATGAGGTCCTTGGCGGTGAGGTAAGGGGGGATCTGGCCGTGGAAGTTGAATCGCATGGTGGGCGGGACCTTGAGCCAGGTCTTGCCGGTGCCGAGCGTGAAGGCGGCGTCGGTGTTTCCCACGCCCGAGGCGAACTGGCCGAAGGCGCCGGCGGTGCAGGTGTGGCTGTCGGTGCCGAGGAGGATTTCGCCCGGGCGGACGTGCCCCTCCTCGGGCAGCGCCTTGTGACAGACGCCCTTGTAGCTGGTCTTGGTGGGGTCGAGGTAGGGGCTGGGCATGCCCTCGGCCTTGATGAAGTCGGGGTCGTAGTAGTACCGCAGGCCCTGTTCTTTCACGAAATCGCGGAGGATGCGGACGTTGCGGTGGCACTGCTCGTTGGCCGTGAAGATGTAGTGGTCGGGGATGACGACCACGCGGTCGGGGTCCCAGACGCGGGCGTCGGGGCCGAACTGCTGCTTGAAGATGCCGATCGTGCCGGGCCCGCAGACGTCGTGAGTCATGAGGACGTCGACGTCGACCCAGACGTTTTCGCCTGGGGTGACGGTCGAGCGGCCTGCGTGTCGGGCGATGATCTTCTCGGTCATGGTCATGGCCATGCCGTGTACCTCCGATTACGGGGCTGCGGGGACGAAAACGCAGGATTGTAGCACCGCGAGCGGAGCTGTGTCAGCCCGGGTGCGGGGTGCGGGGTTATATACGGCCCGAGCCACGCGGCGAAGCCGCGTCGCTTGGTGGTCATGCGCTTGCGTCGTGGGCTTTGCGGGGGAGGGTGATGACGAAGTCGCTGCCCTTGCCTTGGTCGGTATGGACGCCGAGCGAGCCGCCGTGTTCCTCGGCGATGCGGCGGGCCGTCGCCAGGCCCAGGCCCGTGCCGCCCTTCTTGGTCGAGAAGTACGGCTGAAAGATCTTCTGGAGTTTTTCGGCGTCGATGCCGGGGCCGGTGTCGGTCACGTGGAGCTTCACCTCGTCGGCGGTGGACTCGACGCGGACCATGAGGTCGGTCGCCCCGCCGTGCGGCCTTTCGTCGTAGCGGGCCTGGACCATCGCCTGCGTCGCGTTGATCAGCAGGTTCAGCACCGCCTGTTTGAGCAGCGCCCGATCGATCGACAGCTCGGGGTCGGCCGCATCGGGCTGGGCGCGGAGCTGCACGCCGGACTGCTCGGCCTGGGGCGCATAGAAGTCCACCAGTTCGTCCACGAGCCGGTTGAGGCGGGTCGGCTCGCGTTCGAGTTGCATCCGCCCGGCAAATCGCAGGAAATCCTCGAGGATGTCGCGGAGGCGCTGGGCCTCATCGTTGAGCGAATCGATGCGTCGCTGGAGGCGGCCGCGCTGGGGCTGGGCGATGTCGGCGTCGTCGAGCGTTTCGCGGATGAGCTGGAGGTTGAGCCCGATGGTGGACAGGGGGTTTTTGATCTCATGGGCGAGGCCGCCGGTGAGCGTGCCGAGCTCGGCGAGGCGTTCGGCGCTGCGGGCGCGCTGCTCGAGTCGGCGGACGCGTCGCTCGGTGCGTCGCGCGGCGAGGATGGCCAGGGGGATCATGCCCGCGGCGCCGAGGCCCAGTCCGATCAACAGCCACGCCAGTTCATGCATGACGGGCATGATACGCGCAAGCGACACCGTGCGAGGCCGAGCGGCCAGCGCCGGGGCTCAGGCGTCGGCGTCGGGGTCGGCGTGGGGCCGCTGATGCAGGCCGGACTCGGCCATCTCTCGCGCGGCCTCGGCGTTGACCTTGACGTCGTGGCGTTGTACGGCCCGGGCTTGCCAGCCCTTGTCCCCCTCGACCAGGTCGTAGTCCACCTCTTCGCCGTCCTTGAGCAGGCGGAAGCCGTCCTGCTCGATATGCGAGTAGTGGACAAAGACATCCTGGCCGTCCGGTCCGATGATGAACCCGTACCCCTTCTTGGGATCGAACCACTTGACTTGACCACGGACAGACATGCGTCACCTCCGCAACAGATGCGCGAGCCGACCGGGACGCGTGGGGCGCAGCCGACAAGTGTGTTTGTCGTGCCGCACCGGAGCGCCGGCTCGCTGTACTTCGGGCAAGACCCAACTCTGCGACATGCGCTAACTCACACAGAAATGACTCAAACGCTCAGCATCGCACAACGCGTGCACCGGGAATGCCGATCCCGGTGATCCACCCCTCGCGGCTGTGCTGCTCGTGCTGGGATCTCGTGACATCGCCCGGAAACCGATCCCAGCGGCACGTTCGGTCGACTTCGTTTGGTAAATCGACAGAACAGCGCTAAGGGAAACATAACACTATCTGAACGCTCATGCCAGTAATTTCTTGGTCAACGCGCCAAATTTACCGGGGATTTACACGTGATATGTCCCGTCACTCGAACGGTTTATCGGTCATCGCTCGCGGGTCCAGCCGATGACGCTTCACGTGGTCGTGCCAGACCGCTCGTGCCGTGAGAAGACCCAGCACCGCCCCCACCGACGCATCGGAGACAAAGTGCGTGTGGTTCATCACGCGGGTGAAGCCCGTGCCGATCGCCATCAGCAGCAAGACCGGCGCGGCCCGCGGGTAGACGTGCGCGAGCATGCCCATGCCGGCGAAGGCGATCGCGGTATGGCTCGACGGCAGACCCAGGTCGCCGCTCTGCCACCACGCGCCCGCCCAGGGCATGTAGATGTGCTCGCCGTCCGCGTCGTCGGGCCGGACCCGCCGGATGAGCAGCTTCAGCAACTCCGCCAACAGTCCCGCGGGGATCACGCTGAACAGCGTCAGACCCACCCGGCTCGTCGCCAGCCCGAAGCCCATCCGCGCGATCCGCCGCGTGTCGATCAGGAAGAACACGCCCGCGAGGATCAGCCACGTCGGCAGGTACCCCAGGATGCGCAGCAGACGGTGCCAGTCCGTGTCGCCCGTGTCGGTCGGCAGGAAGTGGCGATAGACCGGCGTGTCGAAAGGCAGCGCGATGACAAACGCCAGCATGAAGGCGCCGACGCCCGCGATCACCCGTCGGGAACGAAACGGCTTGTACAGCCTCGCCAGGTACGGATCGGTTGGCGTCGCCTGATCATTCAATGGCCTGCTCCGGTTGCCTCGACCCTGGGGCCCGCGTAACTGTAAGCGGCGAAGACGTCCGTCGCACCGTCGATCGACCGAATGCGGTCGAACCCCAGCGCCCCATGCCACTGGCTGCGGGAGGCGTCGGCGAGCACCGCGTCGCGCCCGAGCAGATTCGGGTCCGCCAGGTTCACGTCCTCGAAGTAGTCGTAGGGATTGATGCGCTTGCCCATGCGACTGGCGGCGCAATAGACCCGCGGCCGGCCCGGCAGATAAAACGCGAGCAGCGACGCCTTCTGGTAATGGTCGGCGACGATGAACGGCTGGGAGGCGGTCTGTGCTTCGACCTGCTTCGCCGCGTCGTGGACCTCGGCCGCGCGGGCGGCATGGCCGCCGATGCGATCGACCCCCGGAAGGCGCTGGGCACCGGGCCATTGCAGCGCGTAGCCGCCGAACATCAGCACGACCATCGCGCCGATGCCCCAGCCCAATGACCAGTGCCAGGCGACCTGCCACGCCGTCTCGGGCTTGGCGCGCATCCACCCCGCCCGGGGTCGCGGTTCGGGCTTGGCCAGCCAGTCCGCGACACGCTGTCGGTACCTGTCCAGCTCGCCCGGCAGGTAGACCGCCGCAAGCATCAGCAGCGTCACGTACCCGGGGATGGGCCAGTTGCCCTCGGCGTCGGTCATGGCGGTCACGGCGAGGAAGAAGGCGATGATCGGCAGGCCGCAGCACAGCAGGTACGCCGCGCCCCCGGGCGCGGCGGGCGCCGGTCCCGCGCGCTTGCGGTCGCGCCAGGCGCGAGCGACGGCCAGGCCCATGAGCGCCAGGAGCGGCGGGCCGATGAACCCGACCTGGGCGCCGACGAGTTCGAGCGTCCACATCGGGTCATAGCCGGTCTTGTCGGATGCGTCGATGTCGCCGCCCTCCACGCCGAGGTGCCCGAGGACGTGCTTGACGGTCTGCCAGTCGTTCAGGTGATTCCAGACGAGCACGGGGCTGATGGTGAGCAGGGCGACGGCGCCGACGAGCGTGCACAGCCCGAGGAATCGGCCGAGCGACATGCCGCGTTTGCGTGCGGCGATGATCCAGTAGAGCACGAACCCCGGCAGGAGCAAGAGGATGTTGTACTTGTACATGAACCCGATGCCCAGGGCCGCACCGAGCGCGGCGCAGGCCGCCAACGCGCGGCGCGGCCGATCGGGCGTGTTGTCGAACACCGCCCACCCGGCCCAGGCGGCCAGCGCCCAGAAGGCGAGGAACGGCGAGTCGATGGTCATGAGCTGGGCGACGCCGGTGTAGACGGGGGTGAGCGCGAACAGGGCCGCGGCGAACAGGCCGGCCCGGTTGTCCCCGCCGCTGATGCGTCGCGCCAGGCCGGCCGCGGCGAGCATCGAGACGGCGGCGAAGGCCGCGGCGGGCAGCCGCACCGACCATTCGCTCGACCCGAACACGCTCCGCGACGCGAGGATGGACAGCGCAACGCCCGGGCCCTTGGTGGCGTAGCTGAGCGCGGGCCGACGCGACCATTCCCAGTAGTGCGCCTCGTCGCCGACCAGCTCATACGGACATAGAAACACCAGGTACAGCACGCGTGCGGCAAGCAGCCCGAGGATCAGCCACGCAATGGTGCGCCCCTGGCCTCGCTGCTCGTGGATGTCCGGTCGGTGGGTCATGCCGCAAGAGGTCCGGGTGAGGTCGCGATCGGTCAGCGAGGTTGCAGTACAAGGAAGCGGCGTTGACTCGGCCAGCGCTGCCAGTCCATCACGATGTCAAACTGGCCGGTGATCTGCGGCTGTTGGCCGACAAACTTCGCCCAGCGGTCCTGGTCGGCGATGACGATCAGCCGCCGGCCGTGCGCGTCGACCAGCTCGCGCATCTGCTCGGGCAGGTCGGTCGGGGTGACCCACTGGCCCCAGTAAAACGATTGCGCGTAGTCGCGGTGGCCGAATGTCACGACCTCGGGGCGCTCGACGTCGATGGTATGGCGTATCTCGCGAGCCAGCGCCGCCCCGCCGTGCGGCCGCCACAGGTAGCCGGCGACCATCAGGCCGCACGTGCTCACGACAATGACGCTCAGCCAGACGAGCGTCATGGCACGTGCGCGCGCGGGGGGCCCGAACCGCCAGACGCGCTGCTGGTAGAGCCCGGCCGCACCCGGCAGCAGCGCCGGCAGGCCGATCCACCAGTACGCGCCATCCTGCCAGATGAAGCCCGCGGCGACGCCGCCCAGCGCGAGCACACCCAGCACGATCATGAGCGTGGTGCGGACCTCCGGGGGGCTGTAGCTGACCGGCGGGTCATCGTGACGGCGGGTCAGCCAGCCGTCGAGCATCAAGGCGGTGAGCATGGCCGCGGCCGGCGCGGCGGGAAGGATGTACGTCGGCAGCTTGCCCTCGGGGATGCTGAAGGCGATGACGGGCATGGCCGTCGCCAGCGCCCAGAAGGCGCCGTCGGACCCGCGGCGAAGGCTCTGCCACGTCGAGCGAAGGGGCCTCGAAACGCCGGGGATCTCCAGCATCGCCGACGCCGGGAACAGCCCCACGAAGAACACGGGGATGAAGTACCAGAACGGCTCGTCGTGTCGGCCCCCGCCGGCGGCGCGTTCGGCCACCTCCCGCTCCCACACCTCGATGATGTGCGGCGAGTCCTGCCACACGAAGTAGAACCACAACCCGATCGGCGCCAGCGCCACCGCGCCCGCGACGGCCGGCCAGACCAGGGCACGCCAATGCCCCGCCAACAGCATCCACACCCCGACGATGCCCAGCGCCCCCCACGGCGCCAGCGGCTTGGTCAGCCAACCCAGCGCCACGCCCGCGCACATCAACAGCGGCCAGCGCCACCTGCCCGGCTCGCGCACCGTCATCAGTCCGCCGATCAACGTGAGAAACCAGAACAGATTCAGCAAGCCGTCGGTCAGCGTCAGTCGGCTGACGACCAGGTGCAGCGGGGTGACCGCCAGCAGCGCCGCGGCGAGCAATCCCACGCGCAGCCCGTACAGACGCCACCCCAGCGCCAGGCAAAGCACGATGACCAGTGACCCGGCCAGCGCCGAGGGGAATCGCACGGCGAACTCGGTCGCGCCGAACAGCTCGATGCAGCCGGCCTCGGCCCAGTAGGTCAGCGGGGGCTTGGTCAGATGCGGCTGGCCGAACTTCTGCGGGATCAGCCAGTGGTCGTTGGCCGCCATGTCCATCGCGACCGCGGCGTAGCGGCCGTCCGACCGGGCGCTCAGCGGCGTCCAGCCCAGCCCCGCCCAGATCGGCACGATCGCCACCGCCAGCAGCGGCAGCGCCATCCATCGGCGCGGCTGAGGCGGGGCAAGGGGCGGCGGACCTCCCTGCTCGGACTGTGTGACGTGCGGCTCATCCATGGCCCGCCAAAGCATCACGCCCGCCGGATGCTGTGTCAACTCGCCGTGACCCGGCACGGCCGCGCCGGGCTGCTATGCTGTCGCGTACGCACATCGATAAAGGGGCCCGGGCATGAACACCCACAAGATCAAGCTCATCACCGCCATCGTCGTCGGCGCTCTCGCGCTCGTGCTGATCCTGCTCAACACGGACGCGGTGACCATCCACCTGATCTTCGCGAAGGTGACGATGTCACTGGTGGTTTTCAGCCTGGTCATGCTCGGGCTGGGCTTCCTCGCCGGCATACTGATGGGCTGGACGATGATCGGCAGTCGCGGCTCCACAAGAAGCAAGTAGCAACAAAAAACCCCCGCGCGGTGGCGGGGGTGGGTTCGGTTCGAGGTTGGCCGCGGTTCACCGGTCCGTCGCTCACGCCTCGGCGCCGGCGGTTTCTTCCGCCTGCTCGCCCTCTTCCTTGAGGACGGCCTTGCGGCTGAGCTTCAGCCGGCCCTGCTCGTCCTTGTTGATCACCTTGACCTTGAGGGTGTCGCCGACCTTGACCACGTCGGAGACCTTCTCGACGTAGCCCTCGGCGAGCTCGGAGATGTGGCACAGGCCGTCCTGGCCCGGGATCACCTCGACGAACGCGCCGAAGTCCTTCACGGTCGTGACGCGGCCGGTGTAGAGCTTGCCGACCTGGACCTCGGCGGTGTACTTCTCGACCTCGGTCATGGCGGTCTCGGCCTTGCCGGCGCCGACGGCGGAGATGAAGACGGTGCCGTCCTCTTCGACCTCGATGGTGGCGCCGGTCTGGTCCTGGATGGCGCGGATGGTCTTGCCGCCGGGGCCGATGAGCTTGCCGATCTTCTCGGGGTCGATCTTCATGGTGAGCAGGCGCGGGGCGTGGGGGCTGATCTCGGTGCGCGGGGCGGCGATGGCCTTCTCGATGGCCTCGATGATGAACAGCCGGGCGGAGCGGGCCTGCTCGAAGGTCCGCCGGATCAGCGCCAGGTCCAGGCCGCGCGTCTTGAGGTCGAGCTGGATGCCGGTGATGCCGTTACGGGTGCCGGCGACCTTGAAGTCCATGTCGCCGAAGTGATCTTCCTCGCCGAGGATGTCGGTGAGCAGGACCTGTCGGTCGCCGTCCTGGACGAGGCCGATCGAGATGCCGGCGGTGGTGGCGGCGATGGGCACGCCGGCGTCCATGAGCGCCAGGCACCCGCCGCAGATGCTGGCCATGCTCGACGAGCCGTTGGACTCGAGGATCTCGCAGACCAGCCGGACGGTGTAGGGGAAGTCTTCGACGGCGGGCAGGACGCCGGAGAGCGAGCGTTCGGCGAGGGCGCCGTGGCCGATCTCGCGGCGGCTGGGGCCGGTGATCCGGCGGGCCTCGCCGACGCAGAACGGCGGGAAGTTGTAGTGCAGCATGAACTTCTGGCTGTATTCTTCGGCCAGGCCGTCGACGATCTGCTCGTCCTTGCCGACGCCCAGCGTGGCCGAGACCATCGCCTGGGTCTCGCCGCGGGTGAAGACCGCCGAGCCGTGGGCACGTCGGAGCACGCCGACCTCGCACTCGAGCGGGCGGATGTCCTCGGGCTTGCGACCGTCGGAGCGGCGGCCGTCAAGGATCGACTGGCGGACCACCTCCTCCTCGACGGTGTGGCAGGCTTCCTTGACCTGCTTGCGGTGGGCCAGCCGCTGCTTGTGCGCGATCACGCCCAGGTTCTCCTCGGGCGTGGGCTCGGGGGCGGCGCGATCGACGTAAGCGTTGACGGCGGCCTTGACCGCCTCCTCGCGGGCGAGCTTGCCCTCGGTCTGCTTCGCCTCGGCCAGCGGCCCGCTCAGGTCACGCCGCGCCCCTTCCAGCACCTCGTCGGGCACCAGGTCCAGGTCGGCGACCTTCTCCTTGCCGGCCTTGCTGACCAGCTCGTCGATGGCGTCGAGGATGGCCTGGATCTGCTCGTGGCCGAACTGGATCGCGTCGAGCACGACCTGCTCTTCGATCTCCTGGGAGCCGACCTCGATCATGTTCACGCCATCGCGATGGCCCGAGAGGACCAGGTCCATGTCGCTGTACTCGAGCTGTGCGATGGTGGGGAAGATGACGAACTGGCCGTCGATGCGGCCGACACGGACAGTGGCGAGCGGCCCGTCGTGGGGGATGGAGCTGATGGCGACCGCGGCGGCGGCGGCGGTGCCGGCGAGCACATCCGGGTCGTTCTGACCGTCGGCCGACTCGACCCAGCACTGGATGACGACCTCGTCGTAGAAGCCCTTGGGGAACAGCGGGCGGAGCGGACGATCGATCATCCGCATGGTGAGGATTTCTTTCTGGTTGGGCGCGCCCTCGCGCTTGCGGAACCCGCCGGGGAACTTGCCCGCGGCGCTGGTCCGCTCGCGGTAATCGATCTGCAGCGGGAAGAAGTCGATGCCCTCGCGGGGCTCGCCGCGGACCACCGCCGCCAGCACCGACGTCTCGCCGAAGGTGGCGAAGACCGCGGCGTCGGCCTGCTTGGCGTATTTACCGGTTTCGAGTCGGAGGGTGCGGCCCCCGATCTCACGCTCAACGATGACGTGGGACATGGTTAACCAATCCTTGCGTTCGGCGCACGCGAACCGGCGTGCGCGGGGTGGCGGATCGGTCAGCCGGAGCCATCGGGTCGGGGATCACAGGGGACAGTTGGCGGAACGCCGCGCGACGCGGCGACGGGGCGTTCCGCCCACTGCCTCCCGTCTGTCAAAACGCCGACAGACCGATCGAAACGATTCACTTGTCACAACCGGCGACCGGCGTCTACTTGCGCAGCCCCAGCTTCTGGATCAGCGCCAGGTAGCGGTCGCGGTCTTTCTTCTGCAGGTAACGGAGCAGGCGGTTGCGCCGGCCGACCATGACGATCAGCCCCCGCCGCGAGTGGTAGTCGTGGCGGTGGGTCCGCAGGTGATCGGTCAGGTCGTTGATCCGCCGGGTGAGCAGCGCCACCTGGACCTCGGGCGAGCCGCTGTCGGCGTCGCCGCGGGCGTTGTCGTCAATGATCTGCTTCTTGGTCGCGACGGTCAGTGCCATGGTGCCGGTCGTCTCCGCGTTCCGTGACGTAAACGATGCAGTGTAAACCACCCGCGCCGCGTTGACAAGTCCGCCGGGTCGGTCAGGCCTCGCCCGCGCCGCCGGGAGCCGACCGCAGCCGGGCGAACTGGCCGGGGGTCGTCCGCTGCCGCCAGCGGACCTGCGGCGCGTCGCCCCACAGCCCCTCCAGGTCGTAGTACGCCCGCTGGTCCGCGGTCATCAGGTGTGCCACCACGTCCACGAAGTCGACCACCGCCCAGCCGGTCTGCGCCCGGGCGTCGTCGGACCGGAAGATCGACTGGTCCTGTTGGCGGGCGAGTTCCTTGAGGTCGGCGACCACCGAGTTGAGCTGCCGCGAGCTGGTGCCCGTGGCGATGATGAAGTAATCGGTGACCTGGCTGAGCCCGTGCAGGTCGAGCACCTGCACGTCTTCGCAGCGGGCGTCGGCCATCAGCCGCGCCACGCAACAGGCGAACAGCTCCGCGTCGGGCTCGCCGTCGGGCTGGGTTCGGGCCGTGTCAGTCATAAACATGCGGGCGCCCGGAAGGGGCAGGCGATCCCCGGTCGGCTCACCGGCCGGTCGTGCGGACCATGCGCTTCTGGCTCTTGCGCATCGCGCGGCGGCGGCGCTCGGAAGGCTTCTCGTAATACGAATGCTTCTTCACGTCCTTGGTCAGGCCTTCCTTCTCGCACATCTTCTTGAAGCGGC
>CAYWKS010000048.1:0-11307 GCA_964458935.1 uncultured Planctomycetaceae bacterium | reverse complement strand
TCATGGCCGAGCCACAAAATGCTTGACAATCAAGACAGTCGCTCACCCCCAAGCCCCCGATCCCAGCCCGCCTGGAATCAAATTTCCTATCAGTCAGGGCATGCAGTTCGTTGCGGTCAATGATGCCAGCCATATTCCATGGCATCCGTCGAATTTCGTTGAGACTGGAAACACGATCGCGTCTCCCACGAAAATGACGCGTTAAAGGAGATTGCAATGGCAAAGACAGCTGCCCTATTCCTGCTGTTGGTCGCGGTTCAGGGTGCCACGGCACAAGAGGATGCCCCGGCTCCCATGGCTGTGGCTGAGTACCTCCTCAACTATTCATCAGGCGAAAAGCGTCCCGAGCATGTTGCGTTTGCAAATCCACGCGAAGCTTGGTCCTGGCTTCGTTCCGAAGCCGAGAGAGGTGCGGATGCGCGGCGCGTGTTCGCATATGTGGCGATGGAATTGCTGGAGGATCATCAGCGCCCGCCTGAAGACCAGAACATCGCGCGTGTCATTACGCTCAAAGGGGCATTGCTGAGCATGGAAAGGGTCTTTACAGAGGAGGGTGACGTGTCGAAAGACGGAGGGGTTCTGACCATAGTGGATGATGCGAGGTCGTCACGTTACTGGCCGGAACTGCAACGGATGATCTACCACACCGCGATTGAACACAACGAACTCTTGGGGCTCGCGCCGAACGATGCTGCCTATAGCGAAGTTCCGAATCGTATGGTCGGGCATGCGGAGCGACCATTGATCGCTCTAGTGGGTGCGCGGACTTGGCTATCCTACGCGAACAGTATGGACACTTCTAAGCAGCACCGTCAACAGGTACTACTCTTCTTGCTCCGCCACGAGCGGATATTTGGGTTCAAGCTATCCGGGGTGATAAGCGAAAACCGAAGGCGTCTCGTGTATCATGATATGGACTACTGGTGGCTGGCATCCGAGCTGTTAGACGCTCTGCAGGATGAGCTTCGGCGCGACCCGCAGTTTGGTAAGTATATTGCGTGGGAACTGGCCGCCATGCGACCTGCCGAATCCGGCTACCGTTTGTTCGTTTTCGGTGGACAAGGTGAAGCATTCTTAAAGTTTCTTCAACAACTCCAGAAGGTGGAGGATGCCCCTGCGAAGCTTGATGGCCTGGCGGAGCAGTTGAAAAGCGAAACGGGCGGACTTGTTAACCATATCAAACCGAAGATGCTGGAAGCTTTGGCCACAGAAGCTTCACAGTACACAGAGAAGACGTTGCGGGGTCGCATGGCGATTGCTGCGATTGCAGAATTGAAGGCGGCGCAGTCGAACGCCGCGTGGCTCGATACCTACATGTGTTACTATCACACAGCATGGATACTTCGCCTGCCATGGCCCGCCCCTGCAGAAGCGTTGTTTAGAAGTGAAGAACCGATACAGATTATGCCGTAGCGATTGTGATGGACGGGAGCAGATCGTGTGCTCGGTACCCCAGAGTGACTTGGCTCAGTGTTTTTCGCGACTGGTCATGATTGCTGTGGTGTGCAGCTTCGTCCAACCCCTCACCCCCCAAGCCCCCGATCCCGGCCCGTCTGGAATCAAATTTCCTATCAGTCATGGACCTAATGGCCAAGGCCGGCGTGCCGTATGTCAAGAAGTTCTATGTGTCCAGGCCCAAGTAGCAACGGTGCGAACGCACGACGCCAAGCGGGGTCGAGTGATCCATGGAGATTGAGTCATGAATAGTAGTGAACTGCGAGGTTTGCGTCAGGCCGTATGGGCTGGACTGATCGTTGGGCTCTGCTCAGGCATGATCGGTTGCGCCGAATCAGGCGCGCGGCTATCGATCGCGGCCACCCCCCCAGCCGAGGGCGCTTACCAGCCATTGATCCGGCGCGTGGGCGATCTGGTTTACCGACCGCTTGATCTTGCGCAGACCGGTGAACGGCACTACCTCATTCGCGATCTGGGGACGACGCGCGATCCCGCAGCCTACGGGGTCTTGGCAAGCATCCTGATCGAAGACTTGTTTACACAGCACGAAAGGAACACTGCGGCTGTTGCTCTGGCGACGTTGGGAGATGCCCGTGCCCTTGGCGCACTCGAAGCCGCTGCCAGGGCCGAGTGGATTGATCCCATCATCCGTATCCGCGCGCTGGGTGTGCTGGCGGTCAACGGCAATAACCCGCAAGCGTTGACCCTGGTGATACGCACAGTTCACCACGACCGCGACCCGCAGCATCGGGCCGAGGCGGCACGGGCGCTGCGCTCGGTCAACCCCAAGCACGTCGGGGCAACCGCCACGCTTGACCACATGGTGCGCCATGATCCCGTCCAGTGGGTTGCCGTCGAGGCGGCCTGCTCCCAGGTAGCGCGAGGCCAAGATAGGCACTGGCCATTTCTTAGGCGTGCTGCTGGTAGCCCCGACCCGCAGGCGCGTGTCACGCTGGCTACATCGGTGCCGTTCGGCGAGGAGTCTGTACCCATACTATTGGACCTGCTAGGTGACGGTGATGTCGAAGTTGCCGGCAGCGCATGGGAAGCGCTGGACAAGAATCTCACGGTACCGGGGGCCGTAGGGCCGCATGACGGTGGTTCCTACGACGTCCCGCAGCAACGGGCCCTATACCGCAAGGCGTGGGAGCAGGCCCGGCGGACCGGCAGCAACACTTGACTGATAGGAAATTTGATTCCAGGCGGGCCTGGGGCAGAGGCTTGGGGGGTGAGGAGGAAGAAAAGAGGAAGAAAAGGTGTCAGGAACCTTATTCGCGTTCTTGCTGTGAACATACTACAAAAAGGTTCCTGACACCTTTTCTTCCTTACCCTGAAGTTGGCAAGAAGTTGCCCTCGCCGTGATTTGTCTTGGAGACGATATGAAGAATCTAGCGTATACACATGAGGCATCGACATCCGCGGAGCATCGCGTCTATTGCTGCTCGGGCGGCTCCACGTTCTTCGAATTCTTTACAGGTTTGCAGACCGGACCCGAGCAAATCATCAGAATCAAGACTGAGGGCGACAGAAACTATTACAAAGTCTCACACATGATGCGCCCTTTTGATGGGACAGACTTGGGACTTGTCGAACACGAGTTTCAGATGTCGCTGCCTGATGAAATCAAGTCATTGTATCGCCGATGGAGCGGTGGAGCATTGGTGTACCGCCAAGTATTTCGGTTGCTTACTCCACGGGAGATCGTCAGCGTGACGAGGGAAATTCGCACGGCAAGAAACGAGGACGATCTACCATATCACCTTATCCGGTTTTGCGACATGGAGGACTCGAACTACTTCGCCCTCCGTAAGGACCCTGCGGCATCCGATCAATGGAATGTCATCTTTGCGGATATCGGGTACACCGATGCAGATATGCAGGGCGACCAGGGCAAAGGTATGATTTGCGATGCCTCGTTCACAGATTGGCTGGTTAGGTTGGATGAAACGGATGGTTTTCCATTGGTGCCTGGGATGGAGGAGTTCGAGGGTGAGCCCGCTTGCGTGCGAGTCGCGTGATACGATGTCCACCATGTGGATCGTACTTGGTAGAGTACACGGCCCCTGCCGATGTGTTCTTTGGATTCTGTTCTTAGCAAATGCTAACGCAGCAGGGCCACAATCGGATCGCTCCGCAGAGGAGCCAGTAGGTCATGTTTCCGAAGGGGTAGTCGGTGATGTGGCGTACATTCAGCGTTTCCAGCAACTCCGCCGCACCGACCCCACCCGCGCTCAATGGTGCCTCGAACGTCTGGTGCCGCTTTACGAGAATCTGAACAAGGAGCATCCCGCGGTACTCGAACATCGCCTGTCCCTCGCCGACACGCTGAACGAGCTGGCGTTATCAGTAATTTCTTTAAGGGCGGCTTTGCTGGCTTAGTGGGTGCTTTACGGGACGGAGCCAGCATTCAGTGCGGATTCGCGATGCCCGACACACCGCTTAGTGGTCCTGGACAGGTTATTCAGGTTCGCGTAGAACTAGAAGGCGCGATTGATTGGACAGGCCGCAATCCCGTAACGGTGAACTGATGAACAGGCATCCACCTCCGATAGCTCCCTTCAACCGTATCGGTAAATTGCTCGGTTGCGCTGCTGTATTGTGCTGTAGCATGGCACTGCCAACAAGCGCCCAGCCAGTAGCCGATGAACCGGCTCAACCGTCACTACTTGACCGGATCAGGGCATTACCGCAGGAAGATCGAGTGCCGGACGCCCTGATTGAGGAAGTCGCGGTGCTGACGCTGCGTACAGTCAAAGCGACCATCACCGAAGGACTCAATGCTTCGGAAGATTCGCTCAACATACTCATCGAATTACATCGTCTTCTCGGCGAGCGAAATGATCTGCGAGCCCAACTGCTCGCACTTCGTATAGTCGTGATGGTTGACTACGTGGTGATGAATGAGTTCTATAGACGTTGGTTGGTGCACATCGAACATCCTCACAACCCATCGTTCGCCCCGGCCGGCTACTCGACGGGAAGCGCTACGAAATTACTGAAGCGCAATGAAATGACGGACTTGTCCGCACGGGCCGACGCGGCGATGAAGATGGCAGGTCCGATCGGGAAGTTGCTGACCCATGCGGGGCTGGACGGGGAAGGCCTGCTCAAAGATGGTCTGCCAAACACCTTACGTGGGGATATCAGCACCCGAATCCGTGCGTCTGTGTTGATGCCTGCTTTACCGGCGGTCGATTTAAAGGAACACCATCTTGGCGACCTCTACCTTGCGGCCGTGGTCGACTGTCATCGAACCCAGTGGCGTGTACGACTGCTGATGACTGTGCTTAACCAACCGTCCGATCAGTTGCCTAGGTCAACCGAAGCGTCATGGAAAGTGATCGAACAACAGATGCCGGTAAAGCGTCGCGATATCCTCTTGGGATCGCCAGTCGCGCCGCGCCATTTGGGCAGTTTTATAGCGGATCATGCGGGGGTTAATGCGGAAAACTTCCGGCGGCAGGCAAGTGTACTGCTGGCACCGTTCATTAAGGATTGGGCCGAAATTCCGCCTTTAGAGTCCAAAGAGAATCGAGACGTCTTCAAGATGCTTCGGTGGGGAGCGATCGTTAATCACGAGTAGCCGCTTTGAGATTTCCGGAACGGCATTCACTGCGCCAACCGCCATCTGCCCCGAATGCGACCGCTCCTACTTCCCCGGTTGGAAACGTGAGTACGACAAATGCTCCCGCTGCCGTAATGGCCACCGCAACATCTTCGACTTCGGTAATGATTGAGCCCGGGGGGCCTCGTTCCATGCTCGCCGCACGGTGCTCACCTTGGGGCGCTCATGAACGCACTGGTACGCTTCTTGGTGCCCGATGGCAGTCGGGCGCTGGGTATGGCTGTCCACGCGAGGGCACGGGATGGAAGACAGCGACTGGCGTCACAAGCTTCGTGGCGGGCGAAGGATAGGGCACGAAAAAGGCCACCGGGGTACGGTTGTACCATGGTGGCCTTGAAAGCGGGTGATGGGATTCGAACCCACGACATTCACGTTGGCAAGGGCACCCTAACAAAACCCATCCATGGTGTGGGGCTATAGTTGCGTTCCTGCTCAACCACTCGGTGGACCCATGGGTGCGGGAAACCCAGGCACGCGTGGGTATAGCAGTCCACGCATACATAGCTGAATATTCCTGTCGTGCCGAAGCGGCTGGCCGTTTCACGCGATGCCGTAGAGTCTCTCGATAGCAGCATTGACACGGAGCTGGTCCGCATCGGCCGAGCTTTCGCAGGATAGCTGTGCCAACTCGGCTGCGTGTTGGGCATCCGCGCCGGTCCAAAGAGCACGCGGCGGCAATGGGACCTCCTTCACTCGTTCCAGGCGCAGCACGTGGCGGCCGTGCCCCATGGTGGGCATCGTCATCTGGATGTAACGCCAGAAGACATTGCTGTTGAGAATCGCCAGCAGCAACCATGGATCAACCGTCGGGTGAGGTACGATTTCCAGCAGGGTACTGTGAGCGATGATTGCTTGATCCTGCAAGACGGTGAAACTCGAACCCGCCGTGACTTTTGGACCTATCAATCGAAGGGGGCCAGCGACATGATCCGGACAAGTGCGGGGACAGTACCATGGTGTCTTCGTCCGCTTTGTCGCCGATTCAAGATCATCGCGATGCTGCGCCAAATACGCCCACAGATTCGGAGACGATGCTTGCAATGCGTCAGCGGTAACTGGACATCCATCGGCATCGAACGGCAAGAGTGCCGCATTGATAGGTTGAGGATCGCTATAGCCATGGACATTCCGACCGTGCAGAATCGGCCGCAGCCATCTCGTCTCGATGAGACGTTCTTCCCTCGTCCGGCGATGCTTCAGCCATGCAGCGCCAGACGCCCGGTCATCCCCAACACGTCGCATGATAAAGGTATCGTCATGGCCAGAGCTCCAACCACCACGCAAGACCTCGCATGCTGCTGAAAAAGGAATTCCATCGCTACGCAGCTTCTCCAACCAACCTGCATCCGTTTCGCCGTGCAGGGACCACTGAGGCCCTCGGCAAGCATCGCAATCAAGTTCGATGATATCAGCGTTTTCACCCTCAGCAGCAAAGGCACATTCAAGGCTTGAGCGCAGGTCCGCCCCGCTTCTCACCCATACATGCCGGGTGGGTCGATTACGACCTCGACGCTCAGCGAACAACAGCAATATCTGTGTCACTGCGTCTGGGTACAACTTCGAGTCTTCAAATTCGACAAGTTCGAGGACGGACGCCTCCGCACCGAGAAGCTCACGAAGCGCACGGCCGCTTGAAGTCCGCAGAAACGTATTGGCCACGCTCAGCGCCATTCTGCCAGAGGCGCTCAAACGGCGTAGTGATTCTTCGACGAACAGCATGTACAGGTCGAATTGCCCCCGCGCGGATCGGTATCGCCGTTGATACTCCGCAATTCGGTCCGGCTGAGAGCGGCGTAGTTCACTCAAACGGACGAAGGGAGGACCGCCAATGATGAACTCAACGTCGCGATCACCGAGCCGCGTGCATTCGGTATCGCGCGGGGTCAGGTAATCAGCGTGGCATATGTTGCGTTCCAAGCGTCCGACAACATCCTCAACATCAACATCCGCGGCCGCCTCCCACGAATCTTCGCATGCCTGCAAAACCAAGCCTCGCCGAGTCCATGCAATGGCCCTGCCGTCGATATCTCGGCCGGCAATGCTCTTGCACAGCATGTCAAGTCGCGCATTCAAACTGTCGGCCAGGTGGGCATTCTCGGCGACGGTGGTATTGGAACAGAGCCAACGGAATGCGGCGAGCAGGATGTTTCCAGTTCCGCATGACGGATCGAGAATCGTTGGTGAATGAACAGTGAGATCGAACTCGCAATCAGCCAGCGTTCGCGCTACGAGATAGTCGACGACAGGCGCGGGCGTGTAATGAATGCCGCGACTGTAGCGGATATCCGATTGGCCGCTGCCATCACCTTCGGGCTGTGGCATCAGGGGCCGGGCAACGCACAACTGATGCAGATCGCCGAAGAACCATGCAGGAAGTAGACGCCCATCGAAGAGCTGATCCAATGCCCCACAAATACAGCGTGACCAATCGGACTCTCTGATGGCCTTGGGCACCTCATCAACCGATGTGAATTCTGTGTCCGGGAACAGCGTGCGCCCGATTAAGCCGGGCAGCATTTTGCGGCCGAACTCGGCGAACCCCTTAACACTCGTCCAGCACTGGCCATCGCGGAGCAACTGCTTGCACTGCTGTGCTGGTTCCCAGCGTTGGGCGCAGTAGTGAAGTAGCACCACGATCGAAAGCAGGTCATCCGGCGCCTCTGCCGGGTTGTTTGCGCCTTCGCCTCGCCACGTCTGGTACATCCACTCACGCCAACGATCAATGTACCTAAGAACGCGAACAAGTTCGCTGCGCGATGGCGAGTTACTGGACGTTTGATCCTTCAGCAGATGAGGCAATGATCGTCCGGTAGACGTAGGCATAGGTTCCCCCAGTGGTGCTCAAAGCAGGCAGTTGCACTGGCCAATGGCTGGTGTCATGCCCAGGGCTTCGAAAACGGACATATGTTCGAGGCAGAGCCCAATCTGCAGGTCGGGCTGAATTGGGCGGATCGTCCGAATCAGGTGGCGATAGATGTCGACGCGCTGGGATTCTGTGTAGCGTGCTCGGCGGTCACCATCGGCCTCCGGCGTCTGCAGGTGCTTTGAGATCGCATTCTCGCCGCCGAGCTTGAGCTCAACCAGTTGCAGGGCGGGTTTGTAGATGCAGGTGCCGCCGAGGGTGATGCGCGACAGCGGCACGCGCGTCAGCAGGTCGCGCAGAAACGCCTCGTAAACGTCCGGCCAATCGTCGATCGGAATAATCGGCATCACCACGGCGCGAACCGGGTATCCCGCATCGGCGCATTGCCGCATCGCTTCGATCCGCTTGCCCACGCTGGGCGTGTTCGGCTCGAACTGCCGGTCGATCTCGGGTGGATTGGTGGTCCAAGAAAGAATCGTGTGATCGCGATGATCGAGGTCGAGCAGGTTTTCAACATCCACACTCTTAGTCAATACGGTCATGCGGGCGTACGGATGGTCGGCAAAGAACCGGATCATGCGCCGCGAGTAGCCGGTCAACCGGTCCAGCGCCAGGCCGTCCTGCAACTTGCCGAGGTAAAACGGCATTGGTCGTCCATGCTTGCGTGCCACGGCATCGATGCGGTTGAGCATCTCGTCCAGATTCACGAATATCTTCACGGTCGGCGAGAACCGTACACCGCGCGAGCCGGCGAGATAGCAATAATCACAACCGTATGGACAGAATCCGTAGGGCGAGAAGTGCCAATAGTTCGGGCACGTGTTGCCATCCTCATCACTGTGGCGCACGGAACTGAGGTGCTCGCCGAGCACCAGCGTGCGTTTACCCTCGTAGTGCAAACCAAGTCGGTCACCGATGCCCAAGTCGATCTTGTTGTGGTGGACGTCAGGTTGCTCTTCGACCTCCGCTTTCGGATACGCGCCGCAGATCGCCTCAGCCAGACGCTGACGATCCGGCGTGGTCGTGCTGCCCCTGGCCAGGATGATCCGATGCGGCGCAAAGCATCGCGCCGGCCGAGGGATGTATGCCTCATCCGTCCGCACGGGACCATCAAACAGGCATTGAGTTAGGTGATTTGGGGCCACGAAACCCTCCTGATAGATACCTAACAAAATACGACCGCAACACGTCGCTGTCAAGTGCAGATCGCAACTCCGGCGCAGTCTTTTTATGACCAACTGGCCGACGCAACCTGAACAGGGATGTGGCTATCGGCGTTGTGTCTCCTGTGGTGAGTGAGGTGACGCCGCGCAATGCTGAAGCGATGCTCGACGAGCAACACGCCACGCAGGTGGCCCGGGTGTTCCATGGTGTGCCGTGGTCGCCGATGCCAGGAATCTGGCTTGCAGTTTTCACTCGTGAGGATGGCTGCATCATCGTCATGGATGCCGTCAGTATCTGCGAGTATGCCGACCTCCAACGGTTCGAGGACGGCGAACAAAGCATCGTCATCAACCTGTCCTAGAAAGTGGTACCAAAATGACTACGATCACCACTAGCTCTGCGTATGAACCGGATGACGAACGTCTCCATATCGATGCGACGCGTGCAGGCGCCGATAGCACTCTTCCCGGAGAAGAACCTGACGGCGATTGCCTGTACGACGTCCAGAAGGTTGCGAGGCGACTTTCGATCAGCGTGCGCTCGGTGTGGAGACACGCCGGCCGCGACGACGGATTCCCGAAGCCGATCTCAGTCGGTCGGGCGAAGCGATGGACAAAGAGCTCCATCGACGACTACATCCAACGCCTCTCAGATGAAGGCTAACGCGGACAACAAGGCCGTGTCACCCAACGGTGACACGGCCGCTTACAGCATTCAGGAGTGAACCATGGCGACCGTATTCAAGCGGAAGACCGACAAGAAGAATAGAACGACGCGATGGACTATCAGTTGGTTCGATGCAGAGTGCCAGCAATGGCGTCAGGCCATCGGATACAACGACAAGGAATCGTCGCTCAAGAAGGGGCAACGGCTGGAAGCCGAGTCCGCGAAGAAGGCCGAAGGGTTGATTGACCCACAAGCCGACCACCGCAAGACGGCTATCGCCAAGCACCTTGACGAGTACATCAGCAAGATCGAGGCCGGACGCCGTAGCGCTCGCTACGTCGGGCAGGTCCGCAACCGCATTGAGAGAGTTCTCTCAGCGACCGGAGTGAAGCGACTTCATCAACTCGATCCCGTTGCCGTGCTTAGGGCCATCAGTGGGCTCCGCTCCAACGGCAAGCTCGCATCGGGCCGAACGCAGAACGAGTACATCACCAGCCTCAAGGGATTCACCAAGTGGGCCGTTGAGACTCGGCGTGTCGAATCCGACCCCTTGCTCGGGCTGAAGAAGCTGGAAAGCCGTGTGGTCGAGGCCAAGCATCCTCGACGTGCTCTCACCCCTGAGCAAGTGAGGGATCTATTGGTGGCAGCGGCAGAACGGCCGCTCATCGAGCTCCGCAAGATACGAACTGGCCCCAACAAGGGGCAGCTCTTGGCCAAGGTCAGCAAGAGGGCTGAACGCAACGCGATCAAGCTCGGGGAAGAGCGTCGGCTCTGCTACCTGCTGGCGGTGTGGACGGGCCTGCGTCGGTCGGAGGTCAAGATGCTCACCTGGAGCGACGTGGACCTTGACTCGAAACCGTCGCGACTTCAGCTTCGAGCCGAGGCAACTAAGAGTCGACGAGCCGACTCGGTTGTGCTTCACCCGGAGATCGCCGAAGCGCTTCGCCAACATCGACCTGCCAGAGCCTCGGCCAAAGCTCCGGTGGTGACGACCGTACCGGACATGAAGAGCATCCGGGCAGACCTCAGGCACGCAGGCATCGACCCGGGTGATGAGACGACGGGCTTCGTTGACTTCCATGCGCTCCGGAAGACGCTGAGCACCGTCATGGCCGCAGCCGGTCTGTCACAGCGAAGCCGCCAAGCCCACATGCGGCACACCGACCCGCGTTTGACCGAGGGCACATACATGGACGAACGACTGCTGCCCATCGCGGATGAAACTGGCCGCGATGCCGGGCTTCACCCACGATACTCACGTTTTGCACAGCGGCACGAACGAGCCGGCCGCACAAAATATGCACGAAGAAATTGGCCCGTCAGGGCAGGTGGCGTCATCGCGTGGCGACACGATTCGTGACGACCAGCACGACGACGACACGTCAGCGGCGGAACGCGGACGCTCGCAAGTCCATGGCTCGACAAGGGATGGGGCCAAGAGAGATTGCCGTGCGCCTGGTGGCACACGGCGTTCTCCAAAAGCGGGTGATGGGATTCGAACCCACGACATTCACGTTGGCAACGTGACGCTCTA
>CAYWKS010000047.1:0-13472 GCA_964458935.1 uncultured Planctomycetaceae bacterium | reverse complement strand
ATGCAGAAACCGCGTCCGCCCGACCTGTCCGCCCGGACCGCGGGGCGCGGGCGAAGCGCGAGATGGGGTTGGCTGAACGGGGAGCCCGTTGGCGCGGGGCCGATCACTGTTCGTCGATGCGGAGGACCTGGGTGATGACGTTGCGTGTGATGGTCTGGCGGATATCGCGGTCGCGGATCTGGATGTCAATCTGGAACCGGGTCTCGCGGGCGAGGTGGCGGGCGAAGACCTCGTGCCGCGCCGGGTCGAAGTACACCTGGCCGGACTGGGAGCCGCCCTTGAACTGCAGGTCCATCTGCATGCCCTGCCGGCGATCGGGGATCTTGTCGCGATCCACCTCGACGTCGACGTCGCTGGTCATGGCGATGGTGAGCAGGTCCACGCCGTCGATCTGCTCGTATCCGGCCAGCTTGTAGTCATTGCGGAGGTTGAGTTGGCCCATTTCGTGGGACCATTGGCATTCATTGTCCCAGGTGGCGCCCAGGACGGCGTCGGCGAGCCCGCCCATCAGGGGCGCCAGTTCCCAGGCGGTCTCGCGGAAGTCGCCGGCTTCGAGGTTCTGAGCGGCGTCGCCGCCGGCGCGTTTGACCGCCTTCCAGCCCTGCACGTCGCTGACCGAGCCGTCCGCCTCGACGGTCACCGTGACGGGGTGGTCCATCAGCGCCCGGAGGAGGGTCTGCAGCATGACCATCGGCTCGGGCGCCTGGTTGCGGTCGATCGTGTAGCTTTGCCCGTCGGGCCCGGTCGCGGTGACCGTGAGCTGCTCCACGGTGATGCGGCACCGCCCGCCGCCGGCGTCGTCGGCTTCGAACACCTCCCAGAGCAACTCGCCCTGGATGTCCATGACGCTGGTCCGCCGGGCGTTGTGGCTGGCCATCTCCATCGTGGTGACCTGCCGCGTGGAGGACTGGTACCGCGCCGTCTGTCCGTCCTCCCAGATCGGTCGCAGGTCGAACGTCGGGCCGCCCTGCGCGTGGGTCGGGGTGGCGGGCAGGGCTGCGGCGAGCAGCACGAGCAGGATCACGGTGATGCATGTGCGTCGAGGCATGTGAATCTCCCGGTGCATGGTAACAGGTCGGCGGTCACCGCGGCCGCGGCAGATCGCCGGGCCGGGGCTGGCGGTTGGCAACCTTGGTCATCACGATCCGCTGGGCGACCCAGCCGGCCGACGTGCGGCGCCATTCGATGAGCCAGGTGCTGGGGATGTTCTGGGCCTGGCCGCCGAGCATGCCGCCGCCGCCGAAGCGGATGTTGGTCACCAGCAGCAGCCGGGCCTGGCCGGTCCGCTCGCCGGTCTGCTGGGCGTCGAGCTGGACGACCTGGTAGTCCTGGATGCGGTAGCGGTCGTTGGTGGATTGCGCCAGGTCCAGCAGCGTGCGGCGATCGTCGAGGTAGGTGTTGCCCGCGGGCACCTCGAGGACGATGTTAGGGTCGAGCAGCCCGGCCAGGGCATCGAGGTCCAGTGGTCGGTTGGGGTCCTGAATGGCGGTGTCGATGAGCAGGGCGGTGCGATGGATGGCGTGCTCGCGGACGGTCGTGACCAGTTGGGCCACCAGGACGTTGGCCCCGGCGAGCAGGGCGAAGCCCGCGGCGGCCAGGAGCATGCGGCCGCTGCCCCGCTGCAGGCCCGACAGCCCCAGCGTCAGGGCCACGGCGCCGAGCACCAGCAGCCCGGGCCAGAAGTTCTCCAGCATGAGCATCTGCCACAGCGGCGGCTCGGCGACGTTGGCCAAGGTTCAAGCTCCGTTGTGCCGCGTTCCGATAACACGATCAGGGCGAAAGGTTCGCCCGCGATCATCCTACGCGCAAAACCGGTTGCGGCACATCCGCGACCGTGGCGGCCGCCCATGAACCGCTGCTGGCAGGCGAACATCCAGGCGATCCGCAAACGCGACCCGGCGCTGGCCGACCGGCTGGAGGCGACCGAGCCGGCGGAGGTGACGTTCGAGCCGGCCCGCCGCGAGGAGGCGCTGGCCGGCTGGGTGGCGACGACCGGCGGCGACGGCCGTGCCCGGCGGATCACCCTCGCCTCGCGGCACGCCCCGCTGGCCGAGGCCCGCGCCCTGGCCGAACAGGCCGACCTCGACGCACACGCGGTGGTGCTCATGCTCGGGGTGGGGCTGGGCCACCACGTCACGGCGCTGGCCGAGCGGCTGGCCGGTCACGGGGTGGTCGTGGCCTACGAGCCGAGCCTGCCCATCCTCCGGGCGGTGCTGGAGCGGGCGGACCTGGCCCCGACGCTGGGCGCCCGGCACGTGACGCTGTTCGCCGGGGAGCCCGACAGCGCGTTCATGACCCGCCGCCTCGAACCGCACGTCGCCCAGATCAGCCAGGGTGTGCAGATCCTCACGCATCCGCCGACCCGGCAGATGGCCGGCCCCCAGCTCAACGCCTTCACCGAGCAGTTCACCCGTTTCGTCGCCTACACGCGGACGAACATCACCACGACGCTGGTCAACTCCGCGGCGACCTGCCGCAACCAGGCACACAACCTCGGCCGCTACGCCGCCGGCGAGACGATCAATCCGCTGGCGGGCGTGGCGGCGGGTCGGCCGGCGGTCTGCGTCGCCGCGGGCCCGAGCCTGGCGCGGAATGTTGACCTGCTCGCCCGGCCGGGGATGCGCGACCGCGTGGTGATCATCGCGGTGCAGACGGTGCTCAAGCCGCTGCTCGCCCGCGGGATCCGCCCGCACTTCGTCACCGCGCTGGACTACCACGAGATCAGCCGGCGGTTCTATGACGACCTGCCCGACCTGCCGGACGTGACGCTGATCGCCGAGCCCAAGGCGAACAAGGCGATCCTCGACTACTTCCCCGGGCCGATCCGCGTCTGCCGCAGCAGCTTCCTCGACACGCTGCTGGGCCCGCTGATCCGACCGGTCCACGCGCTGCCCGCCGGGTCGACCGTGGCGCACCTGTCGCTGTACCTGGCGCAGCACCTGGGTTGCGACCCGATCATCTTCATCGGCCAGGACCTGGGGTTCAGCGACGGGCTGTACTACGCGCCCGGGACGGCGATCCACGACGTCTGGGCGCCGGAGCTGTCGCCGTTCAACACGCTGGAGATGATGGAGTGGAAGCGGGTGGCCCGGCACCGGCGGATGCTCCGGCCGCGCGAGGACATCCACGGCCGGCCGATCTACACCGACGAGCAGATGCTCACGTATCTGCGGCAGTTCGAGCGGGACTTCGCGGCGGCGCCGCAGCAGATCATCGACGCCACCGAGGGCGGGCTGCCCAAGGCGGACACGCAGCGGATGACGCTGACCGCGGCGCTGGAGCGTTACGCGGACCGGCCGCTGCCGCCGCTGCCCGAGCCCCGGGCAACGCTGGACCGGGCGCGCCTGGCGGCGACGGCCGACCACCTGGCCCGTCGCACGACCGAGGTCGCCCGGCTTGCCCAGGCCAGCCGCGACACCTTGCCCCTCCTCCTCGCCATGCTCGATCACCAGCGCAACCCCGACAAGATGCAGCGGCTGTTCAAGAAGCTCGACCGCGAGCGCAAGACCGTCGCTCAACTCCAGGACGCGTTCGCGCTGGTCAACGAGCTCAACCAGATCGGCGCGTTCAAGCGCGCCCGCGCCGACCGGGCGATCGGCATGCAGCCCGACCTCGACGCGTACGAGCGGCAGCGCCGCCAGCTCGAACGCGACATCGAGAACGTCGAGTGGCTGATCGACGGCTGCGAGCAGACGCTGGAGATGTTCGGCGAGGCGGCCGCCCGCATCGACGGCCAGCTCGCCGAGGCGCGGCGGACGCCGCCGACGCCCGTGGAGGTCACGCTATGATCGCCCCCAACGCCGAGTCCCGCCGCGTGGTCGGGCTGATCGTGGTCGAGCCGGGGCGGAGCCGCCGCGGCCTGTCAACCGACCACGACACGGCCTTCGGGGCGACGACGGTGCTGGGGGCGACGATCGAGCGGCTGCGCGGGTGTGAACAGCTTGACGAGATCGTGGTCATCCACGCCGCGGACCAGCCGCCGCCCGCCGTGCGGGGCGTGCGTTGTCATGCCAGCGGTCAACCGCTCGATGACGCGGGCCATCGCCGGTGCATCGCTGCACGCAAGTGGTCGCCCAACGCGTGGCGTGGCGGGTTGGGCGGCGCGACGGTCTACGACGAACTGCTGGCGCCGGCGGCGATGGCCGAGGCGCTAGACGCCGTCAAGGCCGACGCGGCGCTGATCGTCGGGCCCGACTGGCCGCTGGTCGACGCAGCGCTGTGCGACGCGGTGATCGATCGCCACCTCGAAAGCCCCGACCATCACAAGCTCACGTTCACGCAGGCGCCGCCGGGGTTGTGCGGCTGCGTGGTGTCGCGGACGCTGCTGGAGGAAGTCTCGCACAACGGCGTGACGATCGGGGCGATGCTGGACTACAACCCGCGCTCACCGCAGGGCGACCCGATCGCCCGCGACGTGTGCGTACAGATTGACCCGTCGGTGCGCGGGGCGGCGCTTCGGGCGACCTTCGACGCGCCGCGGTGGCGCGAGGCGATGGCGGGCGTTGCCGCGGACGCCGATGCCGCGGAGGTCGTGCGCACCCTGGCCAGCCGCGATCGGCTGCCGCAGCAGGTGACGGTGGAGCTGACGCCGCGGCGGCCGAGCACCGGGCCCATCACGCCGCAGCACTACTTTCATCCGCAGCGGGAGCCCCTGTCGATGGATACCGCCGGCGCGATCTTCGCCGAGCTGGCCGCCGAGCCGGACACGGCGATCATGCTCGGCGGGATCGGCGACGCGTTGGTGCACCCGCGATGGCCCGACATGGTTCGGGCGGCGCGTGAGGCGGGCGTCTGGGGTGTGGGCGTCGAGACGGACCTGCACGTCGAGCCGGACACGTTGCGGGCGCTGGTCGAGCTGCCGCTGGACGCGATCGTGGTGCGGCTGAACGCCGACGAGCCGCAGACGTACGCGCGGCTGATGGGGGCGGACATGCACACCCGGGTGCTGGACAACATCCAGTGGCTGTTGAACCACCGCACACGCGGGCTGCCGTGGGTCGTGCCGCACATGATCAAGACCACGGACAACGTCGCGGAGATGGAGGGTTTCGTCGACCGCTGGACACAGTTCTGCGGGCACGCGGTGGTGGCCGGCCCGCCGCAGGGCGCGGGGGTGATGCCCGACGTGGCGGTGATGGACATGGCGCCGCCGCGGCGGGTGGCCTGTCGGCAGCTGTCGCATCGCATGACGATCCTCAGCGACGGCCGGGCGGCGCTGTGCGACCAGGACTGGGCCGGGGAACATGCGCTGGGCCGCGTCGGCGACGAGGCGTTGTCGGCGCTGTGGCTTCGGGTCGGGACGGTGGGGCGCGAGCACCGGGCAGGTTGCTACCATGGCGCTTGTGCCGACTGTCGGCAGTGGCACCGTCCGTGACGCGCACCTGAGAGCCATCGCATGAGCACGCTTTGCGTCATCCTCGCCCGCGCGGGCAGCCGGGGGTTGCCGGGCAAGAACACGCGACTGGTGGCGGGCAAGCCGATGATCGCCTGGACGATCGACCACGCCCGCGGCGCCCGATACCGCGGCGCCGTCGACCGCATCGTCGTCAGCACCGACGGTGAGCAGATCGGTGCGGTGGCGCGTTCGTGCGGGGCGGAGGTGATCATGAGGCCGCCCGACCTGGCCAGCGACACCGCGACCGTCGACGCCGCGGCGCGGCACGCGGTCGAGCAGCTCGAAACGGCCGGCGCCGCGTACGACCGCGTCGTCATCCTCTACGGCAATGTGCCGGTGCGGCCGGACGACCTGATCGACCGCGCGGCCGCAAAGCTCGCCGAGACCGGGTGCGACTCCGTGCAGTCGGTGGCGGCCGCGGGCAAGACGCACCCGTACTGGATGAAGCGGGTCGAGGGCGATCGGCTTTTGCCTTATGTCGAAAACAACGTCTACCGCCGACAGGACCTGCCGCCGGTGTACATGCTCGACGGCGGGATCATCGCGGTGACGCGGGCGAGCCTGTTCACGGTCCGCGACGGCGAGCCGCACGCCTTCCTCGGCGCGGATCGTCGGGTGATCGTCACCGAGCCCGGCGCGGTCGTGGACGTCGACGATGAGGCCGACGCGATCGTCGCCGAGGCGGCGCTGCGGGACCGGTCGCGGCTGGATGAACTGTTGATCGGTGGTCGGCCGATCGGCCCGCGGCACGACTGCTACGTCATCGCCGAGCTGGGCGTGAACCACGACGGCTCGGTCGAGCGGGCGCTGGAGCTGACGCGGTGCGCCGCGGCGTGCGGCGCCGATGCGGTAAAGCTGCAACTGTTCGACCCGGCGCTGCTGCTGAGCGCTGAAGCCGAGCTCGCCGCGTACCAGCACGCCACGGCCGACGACCCGGCGTCGATGCTGGCCGGCCTGCAACTCGGCTTGGAACCGATGCGCCAGGTCCGCACGCTCGCCCACGACCTGGGCATGGGCTTTGTCGTCACGCCGTTCAGCATGGACAGCGCCGACGCGCTGCGGGCGCTGGGCGTGGACGCGGTGAAGATCGCCTCGCCGGACTGCGTGAACGTGCCGTTGATCCGTGCGATGCGGGCGTTGGGCAAGCCGATGCTCATTTCGGTCGGTGCGGCCGAGCGGTCGGAGTTGCAGACCCACGCCGCGGCGTATGAAGGCGCGGTGCTGATGCAGTGCGTGAGCAGCTATCCCGTGCCGCCGGGCGCCAGCGGGTTCGCCGCGATCGATCGCCTCGCGGCGCTGGGCAGCGGCATCGTCGGCTACTCCGACCACACCGAGCTGACGCCGATGGGCCTGATCGCCGCCGCCCGCGGCTACGCCGTGCTGGAGAAGCACCTCACCTACGACCGCGGTGCGACCGGGCCCGACCACGCGGCGAGCCTCGACCCGGCCGCGTTCGCCGAGTACGTGCGGCTCGTGCGGCTGGCCGACGCCGAGAAGGCCGTGGCCGACAAGGTCGTGCAGGACATCGAGCGGGACGTGCGGCGGGTCTCGCGGCAGTCGGTCTGCGCGACGCGGCGGCTGGGCGCCGGCCACGTCATCGAGCGGGCCGACGTCACGGTCAAGCGGCCGGGCACGGGCATCGCCGCCGCCCGGCTCGATGAGGTTGTCGGCCGCCGGTTGCGCCGCGACGTCGAGGCGAACCATCTCCTGCACGATGGCGACGTGGAGCCCACCTGACATGGCACGCCAACGCACCATCGCGGTCGTCACCGGCAGCCGGGCAGAGTTCGGCCTGCTCGAGCCGGTCATGAGCGCCATCAACGCCGATCACCGGCTGTCGCTGCACACGATCGCGGCGGGCCTTCACCTGACGCGCAAGACGTGGCGCGACATCGAGGCGGCCGGTTTCACCCTCGCCGCGCGGGTCGCTATGCAGAAGACCGGCGAGGTCGGCCGCGACGCCGACGTCCAGGCGCTCGCCCGCGGCGTGCAGGGCCTGGGCAAGGCGCTGGCCGAGGCCCACCCCGACGTGACGCTGGTGCTGGGCGATCGCATCGAGCCGCTCGCCGCGGCGATGGCGTGCAGCGTCGGCGGATACCGCCTGGCCCACATCCACGGCGGCGACCGCGCCGAGGGCGTAGCCGACGAGGCCATGCGCCACGCGATCAGCAAGCTGGCGCACCTTCACTTCGCCGCCACCCCGCGCAGCCGCTCCCGCCTGATCCGCATGGGCGAGCCCAACGCGCTGGTGTACGACGTCGGCTCGCCCGCCGCCGATGGGTTGCGCCGCATCCAGCCCGCCGCCGACGCGCCGCGGATCATCGTCGCCCAGCATCCGGTCGGCGCACCCGACAAGCAGGAGCAGCTGTGGATGAGCCAGACGCTCCGCGCCGTCGGCGATGGCGACGAGGTCATGGTCCTGCTGCCCAACGACGATCCGGGCTCGGCGGGGATCCGCGCCGCCATTGACCGGGCCGGCGCCGATCCGGTCGACCACGTACCGCGGCAACGGTTCGTGCGGTTGCTCGCCGGGGCGCGGGCGATCGTCGGCAACAGTTCCGCCGGGTTGATCGAGGCGGCGATCCTCAAGACCGCGTGCGTGAACGTCGGCCCACGCCAGGCCGGCCGCGAACGCTGCGCCAACGTCGTCGACTGCGACTATGGCACCGCGGGCGTCAAGGCGGCGCTGGACAAGGCGATGCAACTGGACCTGCGGCGGCTGCGGCATCCGTACGGCGGCGGCCGCACCGGCGAGCGGATCGCCGAGGTGCTCGCCACGATCGACCTCGACAAGGTCGCGATCCGCAAGCGGAACAGCTATTGATCGGGAGCTGGCGGGTTCACTCGGCCGCGGGGCTGAAGCGCGAGCCGGCCAGCGGCACGCGGCGATTGAGCGGCTTGCCCTTCGGGACCAGCGGCGCCACCGCCAGCGTCCCGAAGAAGATCGCCAGGTTCGCCGCCCACGTCCACGGCTCCCAGCCCAGGTACACGAACACGCCCGTCGCCAGCAGCAACGCCAGCGAGATCGGGATCATCGAACGCCACGCCAGCCGCATGAGCTGATCGAACCGGAACCGCGGCAGCGTCCAGCGGATCCACATCATCACGAACAGCAGCGCCAGCACCTTCAGCAGGAACACGCCGGACTTGACCAGCACCGACAACAGCCCCGTCTCGCTGACCCCGATCGCCTCGAAGATCGTGCCCATGAACGGCAGGTGCCACCCGCCCAGGAACAGCAGCACGAAGAACGCCGACCCGGTGATCATGTGCATGTACTCGCCGAGGAAGTACAGCGCGAACTTCATGGACGAGTACTCGGTGTGATACCCGCCGACCAGTTCACTCTCGGCCTCGGGCAGGTCGAACGGCGCCCGGTTGCACTCGGCCAGCACGCACGTGAAGAACAGCACCGCGACCAGCGGCTGCTGCAAGAGGAACCATACGCCGTCGGTCTGGACGACGCTGATGTCCCAGGCGCGGCTGCTGCCGGCCAGCAGGAGCACGCACAACACGCAGATGCCCATCGGGATCTCGTAGCTGAGCATCTGGGCGGTGCCCCGCAGCCCGCCGAAGAACGCGTACTTGTTGTTGCTCGACCAGGCCCCGACGACCAGGCCGTACACCGCCAGCGACCCGATCGCGAGGATGTAGATGACGCCGACGTTGAGATCGGCGGCGGCAACCACGGCCCGGCCGCCCTCGACGGTGATCAGGCCCCACAGGTAGCTGAAGGTCGGCACGTCGACGGCGTCACCCCAGGGGATCACCGCCCAGCCGATCATCGCGGGGATCGCCGCCAGCGCCGGTGAGAGGTAGAACAGCGCCCGGTCGACGTTCCGCGGGTTGTAGTCTTCCTTGACGAGGAACTTCAGGCCGTCGGCGATGGGCTGGCCCAGCCCCCAGTGCCGCCGCTTGGAGTTGTCGCCGACGAGCCCGAAGGTCAGCCCGCAGCGGTTGGGCCCGAGCCGATCCTGCACGAACGCCGCCAGCCGCCTTTCCAGCAGGATCAGGTACGCCGTGCCCAGCAGGATCACGTGAATGATCGCCACGCCGGTCATCATCGACACGAACATCTGTGCGGGAATGGTCATCGGTGCAAATCCGGGCTGGGCGATACTTCAGGCGAGCCGGGCATGATATCGTCCGACGCCCGAGGTAGCCAGAATCGAGATCGCCGCTTGAAGGGCCTTGATGTGGAAAAAGTGTGCATACGCCAAGGGGCTGGCTCATCCTGCCTGACAGGATGCATGGTTCGAGCGCCCCGACTAACCAAGGCTTGATTGTCGCTTAACATACACATTCGGCACGCCTTAGACCAATTCCCATAACAACGCTCCATAATCACCGCGAAATGCTGCTAATAGGCGGCTCTGTGGGGCGTCGGAACTTCCTGGCGGCAGACCGGCTTGCCCAAATATCAGACAGGAACCCTTAATTTTCGCCATATGAAGCAATTACAGGGGCCTCCATGTGGATAAGCCGCCGAAAACCTCGCCTCGGTTAGTCAATGAACCGCAAATCTCCGAAGTTCACCACCACCGGAAACGACTGAGGTGTCAGGCCCATCGGCGCCGGAAAGTACACGAAGAACGCCCGGCCGATCATCAGCTTCCGCGGCACGTAGCCCGGTGCCACGCCGTCCAGCTCCGACCCGCCCGTCCGTCCGGCATGCGTGTGTCCCAGCCGCGTGTGGTAGGTGATCCACGGGTCGACGCTCTCCCAGCGGCGGCTGTCCTTGGATTGCGGGCTGTTGTCGCCGAGGCAGAAGAACTCGTCGGAGCCGATTTGCGCGGGTTTGCCCGGCACACCCAGCGAGCCGGTGATCCCCGGGTCGGTGTAGAACAGGTCCCGGTCGAGGTTCACGCGCGTCAGTCGCGCCGCCCCGCCGGCCAGACGAATCGACGCCTGCGGCAGGCTGCCCGGCGTGCCCACTTGCAGCAACCGCTCCATCGTCAGCGTGATCGGCCCGCCGCCCGTCTCGCCGGGCTTGGCCAACTCGATCTCATGCCGCGCGACCGGCTCATCGTTCACCCACAGCGTCACCGCATGATCGGCATGCCAGAGTTCAACCCGCGCCGACTCGCCCGCCGACCAGCTCACCTTCGCCGCACGCGCGACCTCGACGAGCGTCGACTCGGCATGAGGCTTGCCCAGGGCGATGGTGGCCACCCCGTCCGTGCCGACCGTTGCACGGGCATGCACCAGGTCGCTGGTCAGGTCCAGTTGCACCGTGGTCAGGCTGTCCGGATGCACGCTGGCCGCGATGCGCAGGTCCTCGACGAACCGGTCGGCGCCCAGCGGCCGGCCGGGCCGGGGCCGAGCGCCCTGCCCGATCTCCGGCAGCACGTTGTACGCATAGAAGTCCATGCCCTGGCGCGGGTCGACACCGAAGTCGAAGCGCAGGTCCGCGCCGGCCGCGATATCGCCGCTGCTGCCATCGCCGGCGTATCGGTACGCCCGGCCGTGCCCCTCGACCGACCAGGCGCTGCCGACCGGCGTCCACGGGCTGGTCCACGGCCGGGTCGCCGCGTCCAGCGGCACGAACCGGCCGTGGTAGACCGGCTGCCAGACGGCCCGCTGCACGCGCGGGGGCTTGCGCTGGACGCGCCATGGCCCGACCGGCTCGTCGGTCGCCGGGTCCAGCGGCCGCGTGTAGACGTTGCCGCGCACGATCTGCAGCGACTCGTTCGGCAGACCGATCAGCCGCTTGATGTAGTTGATCGTCGGCTGCTCGGGGTTGCGGAAGACCACCACGTCCCAACGCCGCGGTTCGGTCACCCCGTAGATGTACTTGAGCACCAGGATGCGGTCGCCCGCCTTCGTATGCACCAGTTGCTCGGTCACCGGATAGCCGCACATCGGACAGTCGATCTCCAGCGGCGGGACGCTCCGCCCATCCCCGGCGGGTTGGTGGCCCTGGTACGGGGCAGCCACACGCTCGGTCCGGCCGTCCACGACCGCCCCCCGGTAGTCGCGCGGCCCGCTCACAAACTCGTGACCGCACATCGGGCAACGCATGTCCACGTGCTGGCCCAGCAGCGTCGGCGCCATCGAACCCGTCGGGATCACGAACGCCTCCACCACGAACGCCCGGAACACGAACGCCAGGATGAACGCGATGATGACCGACTCGATCGTCTCTTTAATGGAGCTGTCGGTCGCGGTCGGCGTCGGTGTTGTCGGCTGCTGCTGATTCATGGCTGTGGCGGCGTTCGGGTCAATGGCATGGACGCGGGCCGGCCATTGTAGCGGCACGATCGGTCGCTGCATCGACCCGCGGGCCATACACTCTGGCAGGACCTGCGATGTTCCACCCCCGCCAGGCCGACGACGCGCCCCTCGGCGTCCTCCTCGCCGATGAGGGGCGGTACGGCTACGCCGCCCAGCGCATGGTCGAGCGCCAACTGATCGGCCGCGGCATCCGCGACCGCCGCGTGCTCGAACAGATGCGCTGCGTGCCGCGGCACCTGTTCGTTGACCCGGCCCAGCGCCGCTACGCCTACGACGACGCCCCCCTGCCCACGCGGCACGGCCAGACCATCAGCCAGCCCTACATGGTCGCCCGAATGACCGAGTGGCTCGGCCCCGAGCCGACCGATCGCGTGCTGGAGATCGGCACGGGCTGCGGATACCAGACGATGATCCTGGCGCGGCTGGCGACGCAGGTCGAGACGATCGAGCGCGACGCCGAGCTGGCCGACCTCGCCCGCGACAACCTCGCGCGACTGGGCGTGGACAACGTCCGCGTGCATGTCGGCGACGGCTCGCTGGGCCGGCCCGACGCCGCGCCGTACGCGCGGGTCCTCGTGACCGCGGCGGCGCCCGAGGCGCCCCGCCCGCTCGTCGACCAGTTGGCCGACGGCGGTTGCATGGTCATCCCGCTGGGCCATCGCGCGGCCCAGCGACTGTACCGCATCGGGCGAGAGGGCGAGCGGGTGCACCGCCGGCGGGGACTGGCCTGCCGCTTCGTGCCCCTGATCGGGCGGGCGGGCTGGCCGGATTGAACGCCATTCAGCCCCGCCGCCGAGGCCGGCAGGATACCGGCGGCGGGGCAGGCCCGACACGTGCATCGCACGCCCACACCGCACCGGGCACCGGGCCAAATGTCTTGACGGGCGCGATGGTTCCTGTCACACTTCGGCAAGTGGTAGCTCGGGTGCCTTTTCGGGCCATAACATGCAGTATCAGACCTTGAGGGCGGCGTGGTTCATGCCATCGCCGCAGACAGCTCGCAGGATCGGGAAGAACCACATTCAAGCGGGTGAAGGAACATGTCATCGAGTGGACCTAAGTTCATGGGCCGGCCTTCCCCGGCTCTTGCCAAGATGAAGCGCATGAGCCGCTCGGAACTGGCCGAGCACATCCAGAGGCTCAAGGCCGAGGCGGACCAGATCGCCGATCGCATCGAGCGACTGCGGCAGATGTCCGAGGGACGTGAAGATCAGTTGCGCCGCCTGCGCGGGGCGCTGCGTCGGCTCGAGGCCCTGCACGAAGAGGGCCGCCGCCTGTACGTCGTCGCGTCGGACTGAGACGCCGTGACTCAGATTCCGCGAGGCGATTGTGATGCATGCCACGGGCTCCAGCTTGCCGGACAACCTGCCCGTCGCCATCCAGCGGCTGCCGCACGGCCGGGGGATTGACCTGCCCGGTTATCAGTCGGCCCACGCGGCCGGCATGGACATCCACGCCGCCATCGACGATGACCTGGTCGTTCGACCCGGGCACATCGTGCTCATCCCCACCGGGTTCGCCATCGCCGTGCCACAAGGTTACGAGGCCCAGGTCAGACCGCGCTCGGGCCTGGCGACGCGGCACGGCCTGACCCTGCCCAACGCGCCCGGCACCATCGACGCCGACTACCGCGGCGAGGTCAAGGTCGCGCTGATCAACCTCGGCCCCGAGCCCGTGACCGTGCTGCGGAACATGCGGATCGCCCAGTTGATCATCGCCCCGGTCAGCCGCGCCGCCTGGCAGGAAGTCGACGAGCTGCCCGCCACCGCCCGCGGCGAAGGCGGGTTCGGCCACACCGGCACTTGACCCGCCCAGCCCATCACACCCGCGCCCCTTGCCACGC
>CAYWKS010000046.1:0-13652 GCA_964458935.1 uncultured Planctomycetaceae bacterium | reverse complement strand
GTGCAGATGTTGCTCGTGGCGCGGTCGCGCTTGATGTGCTGCTCGCGGGTCTGGATGGCCAGGCGATACGCCGGCTGTCCGTGCGCATCGCGGGAGACGCCGACGAGGCGGCCGGGCATCTTGCGCACGAACTTCTCGCGGCAGGCGATGAACGCGGCGTGCGGACCGCCGGCGCCCAGCGGGCAGCCGAACCGCTGCGTCGACCCGACCGCGATGTCGGCGCCCATCTCACCCGGCGGCGTGCACAACGTCATCGCCAGCAGGTCCGTCGCCATCACGAACAGCCCGCCCGACTCGTGCACCCGCTCGGCCAGGGCGCTGTGATCGACCAGCCGCCCGTCCGTCGCCGGGTACTGCACGAGCACGCCGGCGCACCGGTCGTCGCAGGGCATGGCGTCGACGTCGCCGACCGTGAGCTCGACGCCCATCGACGCGGCGCGGGTGCGAATGACGTTGATCGTCTGGGGGTGGCACTGGTCGGAGACGGCGAACCGCATCCGCTTGTGCCTCGCCACGGAGACGCACATCGCCATGGCTTCCGCGGCCGCGGTCGCCTCGTCGAGCAGCGACGCGTTGGCCACGTCGAGCCCGCACAAGTCCGAGACCATCGTCTGGAAGTTGAGCAGCAGCTCGAGCCGGCCCTGGGCGATCTCGGCCTGGTAGGGCGTGTACTGGGTGTACCACCCGGGGTTCTCGAGGATGTTGCGGCGGATGACCGCGGGGGTGTCGGTGTTGTAGTAACCGGCGCCGATGAAGGTGCGGTAGATCTCGTTGCGCAGCGCGATCGACTCGAGCCGCCGCAACGCATCGCCCTCGCTCAGCCCCTCGGGGGCCAGGCCGGGCAGGCTCATCGGCTCGTTCAGCCGAATGTTTCGGGGGACGGTGCGGTCGATCAGGTCGTCGAGCGACGCGATGCCGAGTTGCCCGAGCATCACGCCGACCTCGCCGGCGTCGGGGCCGATGTGCCGATCGACGAACCGGTCGACGGCGTCGAGCGCCGCCGCACCGCGGGCATCCGCGAGGCTGTTGGCCGCTGTCACTTGCGTAGCTGTCATAGGTGTGTTCCGCGAGCTTGGGACTGCCCCAGTCTACTCCATCCGTTCATCCGAATCAACTGATGAAAGGCACGCCGGCCGCAAGCTCGTGCGCGGGGCCCACCCGGCCCCCACCCGGACCCATAGCGCCAGAATGGTCGCCCGCATGTCCCGCCCGCGGCCGCCCTCGCTCGTCGCGAACTGCATGAGTACCATTGCCCATGGTTATGCACGACCCCGCCACCACCGGCATCATCATCGTCGATCATGGCTCGCGGCGGGCCGCGTCCAACGACATGCTCCTCGAAGTCGTCGAGTTGTTCCGCGGACACACGACTTGGCCGATCATCGAGCCGGCCCACATGGAACTCGCTGAGCCGAGCATCGCTACGGCGTTCGATCGCTGCGTGGATCGCGGGGCGACGACGGTCGTGGTCAATCCCTACTTCCTGCTGCCGGGCAAGCACTGGAACGAGGACATCCCGGAGCTGACCGCCCAAGCGGCGGCCAAGCACCCGCACGTGCAGTGGCTGGTCACCTCGCCGCTGGGCCTGCACCCGGGCATGGCGTCGCTGATGAACGACCGGATCACGCATTGCCTGTCGCGCGCGGCCGGCGAGGCCGAGGAATGCGAATCCTGCCGCGGCACCGGCAAATGCCAGATGCACGTCGGCGCCGACGCGGCGCAACAGGTATGACCCGTCGCCGCCGACGCGATACGCCACCACTGCGGCATTTTCATTGACGCGGGCTCGGCGGGTTGGGTAATCTTCCAGATGTTCCGTGCACGGCTTATTTCGGGAGGCCACCGACCATGCGATCTCGGCTGCTTCGTGCGTTCACCTTCATCGCCATCATGATTACTGGCACGTTTACCGGCGCCGCTGTGGCCGACGACCAGGCCAATGACGAGCCGGTCTATCGCGCTGTCGACGACGCCCGCCCGTGGCACTGGTGATCGAACGCGACAAGCAGTCCGCGGCGTGGTCCGGCGGGGATCGCCCCGGGCGGGGATCGCGGCGGTGCTGCACGATCCGCCGGGAATCGCTATCATTCGGCCCCTATGAGCATCCTCGTCGATTCCAGCACGAAGGTCCTGTGCCAGGGCATCACCGGTTCGGCCGGCGCGTTTCATACCAGGATGTGCCTGGACTACGGCACGCAGATGGTCGCCGGCGTCGTGCCCGACAAGGGCGGGCAGACCGACGCGAACGGCCTGCCGATCTACAACACCTGCTGCGACGCCGTCGAGGCAACCGGCGCTGACGCGACGATGATCTTCGTCCCGCCGGCCTTCGCCGCCGACGCCGTGCTCGAGGCCGCCGACGCCGGCGTCAAGACCATCGTCGTCATCACCGAGCACATCCCCGTGCATGACATGGTGCGGGTCAAGCACGCGCTGGCCGGGTACGACGGGGCCCACATGATCGGGCCCAACTGCCCGGGCATCATCACCCCCGGCGCCGGCGGCAGCGGCTGCAAGATCGGCATCATGCCCGGTTACATCCACCTGCCCGCGGACGAGGCGTCGACCGGCAAGGCGATCGGCATCATCTCCCGCTCGGGCACGCTGACCTACGAGGCGGTCTGGCAGACCTCCCAGCGCGGCATCGGTCAGACCACGTGCGTCGGGATCGGCGGCGACCCGGTCAAGGGCCTGAACTTCATCGAACTGCTCGACCTGTTCGAGGCCGACGACCAGACCGACGGCATGCTCGTGATCGGCGAGATCGGCGGGGACGACGAGGAGCGGGCGGCCGAGCACATCAAGGCGCACGTGACCAAGCCGGTCGCCGGCTTCATCGCCGGCCAGACCGCGCCGCCCGGCAAGCGGATGGGTCACGCCGGCGCGATCATCGCCCGCGGGTCCGGAAAGGCCGACGACAAGATCGCCGCCCTCCAGGCCGCCGGTGTCACCATCGCCGACAGCCCCGCCGACATGGGCGCGGCGATGGCCCAAGCGCTGGGGCTGTGACGGCCCGCGCCGGTCACACGTCCTCGCCGGCGTCCTGGTATTCCTTCAAGCGGTAGTACAGCGTGCGGACGCTGATACCCAGTTCATGGGCGGTGTGCTCGCGGTTGCCGTCGTGCCGCGCCAGCGCGTCGAGGATCGCGCGCCGCTCCAGCTCACGCAGCGTCACCGGTGCGTCGGCCTCGTCCGCATCGCCGGCGTCGGCGGCGTCGGGGTGCCGCTCGGCCAGCCGACGGCGGAGTTGCTGCATGTCGCGCTCGTGCAGGCGCTGCTCGGCGCGGCTGAGGGCCCGGTCGAGGTCGCCGAGGTGCGCGGGCTTGGTCAGGAACTCCACGACGTCAAGATGGATCGCCCGCTTGGCCGCGTCGAGGTCGCCGAACCCGGTCAGGATGATCGCCGCGGTGTCCGGCCAGCCGCCGCGGATCCGCTCCAGGCACTCCAACCCGCTCATGCCCGGCAGGTTCAGGTCCACGATCACGATCGGCCGCGGCTCGGACTCGAACTGCCGCACCGCCTGCTCCCCGGTGGTCACGACCGTCGCGCGGTAGCCCAGCTCGACCATCGCCTCGCCGAGCATCTGGCCCATGCGAGGCTCGTCCTCGACGATCAGCACGTCCCGCTCGGGATGATCCGGTTCCATTCGCATCGTCGACCTCGCCCACAGCTTAACCGCGGCCAACGCGCCACGCGCGGCGGCTCGCTTCAGGTCGCCGGCAGCTCGATCGTAAACGTGCTGCCCTTGCCGGGGCCTTCGCTTTGGGCGCGGATCGTCCCGCCATGGTACGTCACGATCGCGTGACAGATGCTCAGCCCCAGCCCCGTGCCCGGTCGTGTCTCCGCGTCGGCGGTGTCGGCGGGTGTCCGCCGCGCGGTGAAGAACGGCTCGAACACCCGCGCCACGGTCTCGGTGTCCATGCCCCGGCCGTTGTCCGCCACGCGGACCACCACACGATCGCCTTCGCGCCGCAGGCCGATGGCCACCCGCCCGGTCGCCGGCTCGGTCGCGTGCAGCGCATTGATCGACAGGTTCAGCAAGACCTGCTTCATCTGCGCGGCGCTGGCGTGAACCTCGAGCGCGGCGCCGGGCTCGGGCTCCACGCTCACCGGGCGATCGCGGAACCGCGGCAACTGCCGCGCCAGCTCCGCGACCTCCCCCGCGACGGCCGCGAGATCGACCGGGCCCCGCGCGTCATCCGACCCGCGTGAGAGGCTCAGCAGCTTCTCGGTGATGCCCTTACAGCGGAACGCCTCATCGCAGATGATCTGCAGGGCGCGGCGCTGGTCGGCGTCGGCCGGGTCGTCGCCGAGCTTGCGCAGCGCCAGCTCCGCACGCCCGGCGATGATGCCCAGGGGGTTGTTGATCTCGTGGGCGACGCCCGCGGCGAGGTAGCCGACGCTCGCCAGCCGCTCGGCGCGGACCAGCTCGCCGCTGGCGGCCCGGACCCGCTGCTCCAGCTCGCGGTACAGCGCGTCGAGCTGGGCGGCCATGCGGTTGAAGTCGCGGGACAGCGCCGCCAGCTCGTCGTCGCCCGCCGCATCGAGCCGGCGGTCGAACCGCCCCGCGGCGACCTCCCGCACGCCCGCCGTGACCCGCCGGATCGGCCGCATGACGCTGCGGTACTGGCGGACGCTCAACCCCGCCGCGCCCAGCGCCACGACGCCGGCCAGCCCCGCGATGATCCACGTGGTCCGCCGCATCTGCCGCCGCATCGCCGCATCGATCGCCGTGTAGCTGCCGCGGATCTGCCCGGCGAGGTGCGCCGCCACACCGCGGACCTCGTCGAGCTCGGCGCGGAGCGAGGCGGCCTGGTCGGCGTCGAACGCCGCGCCCTCGGCGAGGGCGCGGCGCAACTGGTCCTCGGCCCGCCGCAACGACCGCCGCGCTTCGTCGAACGCCGCCGCGACCGGCTCGGGCGCCACGCCGGGCAGGCGGATCCGCGCCAGGCTCTGCGCCGCCTCACGCACCTGCTGCCGCGCCGCCGGGGCGTCGATCGGGCTGGCGCGCAACGCCTGCGAAGCCACCAGGATCGGCGCGCCGACCCGCGTCACGTACGCGCGGTAGACCTCCGTCCACGCCGTCCGCTCGGCCGCCATCGTCACGAACACCCGCTCGTGCAGCCGGTCGAGCACCAGCATCGACCCCCCGCCCAGCGCCGCCACGGCGACCGTGAGCACCGCCAGGTTCATCGCCATCCTGCCGCCGAGCGTCATGGCCGGACCTCCACCCAACGCGGCCAGTGTACCGCCGCGGGATCGGCCGCCCAACGCCGCGCCGCCCGGACCGCGGGCGTCACCCGCAACGCCGGGCGATGTATGCCCGCCGCTCACGCTCGAAACGCAGCACGAACACCGTGTACAGCGTCCGGCCATCCCCGCGGAGTTGGGCCTGCACGCGGTCGGGGTCGACCGCCTTGCCACGGGTCTTGACCTCGACGATCCCCCCGTCGTGGGAGGCAAGCCAGCCGCGCACCTTCCGCGGCCGCCACGGCATCACCGCGTGCAACTCGAACGCGGTCAAGAACGCGTCGTCGATCGGCGCGTCGGCCGTGATCAAGCCCAAGGCTGGATGCACCATCGCCGCGCCGTGCTCGAGGCACAGGTTGCCGATCAGTTCGGCGCGTTCGACCGCCGGGTCGACGGTGAACAGGTAGCGGCGGGGCGGGCTGATCGGCGGCGGTGCCGGCGTGCCGGCGAGCGAGCGCGGCGGCGGTGCGGTGTCGCCGCTCGCGCCGGGTGGGCCCAGGCGCGTCGCCGCGCGATCGTGCCGCGCCAGCTCACCGCACCACAACACCGCCTGGACCAGCGTGCCGGCGTCGGAGATGAACTCGACCTCGCCGGGGGGCAGGTCGGCCGCATCCACGCCCGGGCCCAGCTTGATCGCGGCGGTCGGGTTGTCGCGCAGCAGCGCATCCAGCGCCTCGGGGCCCGGGATGTAGTCGGCGTAACGGTGGCGGCGGCCGCGCTCATCGCGGCGCGCCGGATCGATGTGCAACACGCGATCGTGGCAGCGGATCGTGGTGACGTCGGCCGCGGCCGCGGCCGCGACGCGGCCGGTGACAACCCGCACGTTGTGCTGCGCGGCGTACGCGCGGTCGGCGTCGCGATCGATCAGCACGACGTCGGCCGCGTCGGCCAGCGCCATCGCGTCGCCGCCGATCCCGCAGCACAGATCGATGATCGTCCCGGGCTTGAGCCGCGCGAAGCGGTGGGACTTGTGGCGGGCGACGGTCAGCGCGGTCGCCTGCTCGACGCCCTCGGCGTCGGCGATGAGCCGGTCGGCGTGGGGCAGCTTGCCCGCGGCCTTCCGCCGCGCCACGGTCAGGCCCATCGCCTGGCGGACGAGTTCGGCGTCGGCGAGCCGGCGGAGTCGCGCGACCGTGGCCGGGTCGTCGAACGACGCGCACGCCGCGCAGGCGTCGAGCAGGTCGCCGTGATCCAGCACGTCGGGCCAGGTGGGCATGGCCGCATCCTACCCGGGGCTTCAGAACCCGTGCCGCGTGAGGTTCGGTGTGAGGTTGTCGTGGCCGGGCACGATCCAGTCGGCGATCTCGAGGACCTCGGCGAGGCTGGCGCGGGCCTGGTCGACGTCGAACGCCCCGGCGAGCACCTGCCCCCGCTCGATGTGCTCGACGGTCGCCACCGCGTCGCCGGCCACGAGCACGGTCGCGGTCGGCTTGCTGATCAGCAGCCCGCACGTGCCGGGCGTGAACCCGTGCAACGGGAACAGGTCGACCTGCGGCGCGAGGCTGTCGGGCGCCTCGCCGCACCGCTGCAGCAGCGCGATCTCGGTCTTGAGCACCTGCTCGGTCTCGGCGTCGTCGGCGCCGACCGCCTCGAGCTGGCCGATGAGGCTGCGACCGATCGTCTCCCGCTCGGCGGCGTCGATCCACCACCGGGCGTGGGTCATCGCCGGCAGCGCCCGCCGATGCGCCGGCCGGAAGTTGGTCAGGAACACGTCGGTCACGCGGTCGAGCCCGAGGCCCGACCGCTCGCGGCACCGGGCGTCCAGCACCTCGCTCGGCAACGCCGGGTCCACCATGATCCGCTTCTCGCCGGCGGTGATCAGCGTGGTGGTGGCGTGGGCGGTCCGCCGGGCTTGCGGGGTCGACCAGAGCGGGTGCTCGCTGAGCGTGCCGATGCTGATGATGCGGTAGTCCATGGTCATGGTACGCGCCGCGCCGGGGGGCGAGCGGGCTCGGGCGTTGGCGGCCGGAGCTATTCCTTGTGCGCGTCGGTGGCCAGCGACTGCAGGGAGTGGCGGTCGTTGTGGAGCTTGTGCTTGATCTTCTCGACGATCGCCCCGGGGAGCAGGCGGTACAGGTGGTCGACGCGTCCGGAGGCGGCGATCTGCTTGATCAGCGTGCTGCTGGTGAACCCGTGCTCCTCGCTGGTCATGACGAACACGGTCTCGACCTCGGCGACGGCGCGGTTGGTCAGGGCGAGCTGGAACTCGAAGTCCAGGTCGGTGTGGTTGCGGATCCCGCGGATGATCACCGCCGCCCCGACCTCGCGGGCGTAGTCGACGGTCAGGCCGGCGTACTGGTGCACATCGACGTCGAGGCGTTCGGCGGCGAGGACGTCGCGGATCATCTGCATCCGCTCGTCGGGGGTGAACAGCTCGCGCTTCTCGGGGTTGGTGCCGATGGCGACGATGACCCGGTCGAACATCAGGCTCGCCCGCCGGATCAGGTCGAGGTGGCCATTGGTCAGCGGGTCGAACGTCCCGGGGAACAGGGCGATGTTGGGCTTGTTGCTGCTCATATCGGGGCATGATAACAGCCCGGTCGGAGGCGGGGCGGGCGGGGGCGTCGAGGCCGGGGCGGCGTTCGCCGCCGGCGCAGCCGGCGCGACCGGCACGACCCCACCGGCCGATCGCCGCGGCGGCACAATTGGTTGGCCGATCCCGTCACGGGATTCGACATTGCATGTATGCAAAGGCGAACCGCCATCACCACGGGCGCTGTGTGCGCGCTACTGATCATCGCCGCGGCGCCGCTGGCGCGGGTGAACGATCGACCCGAGCCGGCCGAGCCGGCCGACCCCAAGGCCCGCGGCGCGATGCGGGCCGCCCGATCCATCCCCCCCGCGCCCCCGCCGCTTCTGGCGCCGTGGGCGCACAGCCCGCCGGTCACGCAGAACCTCGCCCTGTCGCTCGACACCGACGACTGGCTGCTCGGCGGGCCGGGCTGGACGCCGATGCGGCGTGAGCACGGCCCGGGCCCGCGGACGCCGGGCTACGCCCGCGCCTGGCCGTGGGCGCCGCCGGGCTACCCCGACGTGCCGGTGCGCGACGGGCTGATCCTGCCCGCCGAAGGCGCGTCGTTCGCCGCCCTGGGCGGTGGCGGGGGCGGCTCGTCCCCCGGCGGCGGTGGCGGCGGTGGCGGCGTGAGCGATCCGGATTCGTTCGATCCCGCCGCGGTGCCCGAGCCGACCTCGCTGGGCATGGTCGCCGTTCTGACGGGTGCGATGTGGCTGGCGCGCCGCCCGTCCCGCGTCGGCGTCTAAACGGGCGACGCGGCTGCATCGCTCACCGGGCGCGCCGCGTTTACAATGCCGCCATGCCCATCCGTCCGCTCAGCCCCCTCCTGGTCAACCAGATCGCAGCCGGCGAGGTGATCGAGCGACCGGCGTCCATCGTGAAGGAGCTGGTCGACAACGCCCTCGACGCCGGCGCGACCCGCATCCGCATCGACATCGAGGAAGGCGGCAAGGAGCTGGTCCGCGTGGCCGACGACGGCGTGGGCATCGCCGCCGACGAATTGGCGATGGCGCTGTCGGCCCACGCCACGAGCAAGATCGCCGCGCCCGACGACCTGGAGGCGATCGCGACGCTGGGCTTCCGGGGCGAGGCGCTGGCGTCGATCGCCTCGGTGTCGCGGTTGAGGCTGACCAGCCGCCGCCCCGACGCCGAGGCCGGCGCGGTCATCGACGCCGCCGGCGACCAGCGGAGCGGGGCCCGGCCCACCGGCTGCGCCGCGGGCACGGTCGTCGAGGTCCGCAACCTGTTCCACAACACGCCCGCCCGCCGCAAGTTCCTCCGCGGCGTGCAGACCGAGTTCACCCACGTCAGCGAGCTGGTGCAGCGACAGGCGATCGCGCACCCGGCGCTGGGTTTTTCGCTGACGCACAACGGGCGGGCGGTGCTCGATCTGCCCCCGGGCCAGACCCAGGGCCAGCGCGCCTTCGCCGTGCTCGGCGAAGACCTGCGCGAGGCGATGCTCGAGTTCGAATCGGCGGAGCGGGGGATGAAGCTGTGGGGGCTGGCGGGCCTGCCGGCGATCGCCCGGGCGACCGCTCGGCACCAGTATCTCTACGTGAACCGCCGGCCCATCCGCGACCGCAACCTCGCCCACGCCCTGCGCGAGGCGTACCGCGGGCTCATCGAGCCCACACGTCAGCCGACCGTCGTGCTGTTCGTGGAGCTGGACCCGACGGCGGTCGACGTCAACGTCCACCCGGCCAAGGCGGAGGTGCGTTTCGCCGACGCCAACGCGGTGCACGGGCAGGTGCTCGCGACGATCCGCCAGCGGCTGCTCGGGGCCGACCTCACGCCCCGCGCCGAGTTGGGCGGCAAGCCGCACGCATTCAACCTGACCGGCGTCGCGCCGCAACTGAACGGCGCGGCGGCGGGCCCCGCGCCCAACGTGGCCGACGTCGACTCGTTCGTCGATTACTTCCGCCGCATGGACACCAATCAGAAGGGCTTCGTCTACCAGCAGGTCCGTGAGGAGCTGGGCATCGCGGACGCGGCGGACGATGCCGGCGCCGACACGCCGCAGGAGCTCGACTTCACCCCGCCCGGCAGCCACGCCGTCCAACCCGCGCCGCGCCCCGTCCTCCAGGTCCACAACGCGTACATCGTCACCCAGGACGAGCAGGGCATCGTCATCATCGACCAGCACGCGCTGCACGAGCGGATGATGTTCCAGGCGCTGCTCGATCGCATCGAGGCGAACGGCCGGCTGGAGAGCCAGCGGCTGCTGACGCCGGTCACGCTCAGCGCGGCCGGCAACGACTTGGCGACGCTCGACCGGCTGGGGCCGCTGCTGGAGCGGCTGGGCATCGAGGCGGCGCCGATCGGGCCGAACACGATCGGGATTCATGCGTTCGCGAGCCTGTTGTTCGATCGTCAGGTCGAGCCGGGCGCGTTCCTCCGCGAGCTGCTGGACCGCGCCGACGACGATCGGTTCAACCCGTCGGCCGAGGCGGCGCTGCACGAGACGCTGGACATGATGAGCTGCAAGGCGGCGGTCAAGGCCGGCGACGCCCTCGACCCGGCCGAGCTCACCGAGCTGCTCAAGCGGATGAACGACGTGGAGCGGGTGAGCAACTGCCCGCACGGCCGGCCGACCACCGTCCGCCTGACCCTCCGCGACCTGGAGAAACACTTCAAGCGGACCTGACCCCCGCGGCGCGTCCCGCGACCGGGGTGGATGAGCCGGTCATCGCTGAGCGGCGTCGACGAGCGCGGCGATCGATCCGGTCGCGGCGCCGATGACCTCGTCGCCGGCGCCGTAGTAGATCGTCAGCGCATCGCCGTCGATGACGTGGCCGTTGGTGAACACGACGTTGTTGAAGAACCCCGACCGTTCGTAGGGTGCGGTCGGCTCCATGACGGGCCGGGTGCCGCGGGCGACGACGGTGCGGGGGTCGTCTCGGTCGAGCAGCATGACGCCCAGGGCGTACCGCGACTGGGCGTCGGCGCCGTGGTAGAGCACGAGCCAGCCTGCGTCGGTGGCGATGGGCGCGGCGCCGGCGCCGACGCGCTGGGCGTCCCAAAGGCCCGGCCGGGGCGTCGCGAGGCACCGCTGCGCCCCGAAGTGCCGCAGGTCCGGCGAGGCGGCGAGCCAGATGTTGTGACCGCCGAAGTCCGGCACGCTCGGCCGATGCAGCGCCCAGTAGCCGCCGCCGACCCGCTCGGGGATCAGCGCGCAGTCCTTGTTGTGCGGCGGGAAGATGATCCCGTGCGACTCGAAGCGGCGCCAGTCGCGTGTCGTGCGCAGCCCCACCGCCACGCCGAACCGCGACACCGCCGTGTACGTCAGGTGATACACCCCGCCGATGCACGCGACCCGGCAGTCCTCGATGCCGAACGCCTCGTGATCGCCCTCGCCGACGAGGGTGGGCTGGGTGTCGATCGCGAAGCGTTCGCCGTCATCGCTCCAGGCCAGTCGCAGGTGCGACAGGGTCGTGAGGTACGTCACGCCCCGGTAGTGAAACAGCCGCGGGTCGTCGCCCTGCAGGTCCGGGTCGTCGGCGCGGACGCGGATGACCCGCACGCCGCCCTCGGCCTCGGGATCGAGGATCGTCGCGCTGACCCAGCCCCGCTCGGGGTGGGGCCGTTCGGCCACGCGGACGAGCAGGCCCACGCGCCCGTCGTGCTCGAACGCGCCGGGGTTGAGCAGGCAGGTCACCTGCATCTGTGGCCGGCTGGGCGGGCAGTCGGCCGGCCTGAGCAGCGGATTCGCCGCGTCGCGCTGCAGCAGCTCAGCCATGCCGCACGTCCTCCAGCTCCGGCAACAGCGCCCCGACGATGTCCGGGCGCTCGGCCGCGAGATGGGTCGTTTCCGATGAGTCGGCCGCCGGGTCGTACAACTGCACTTTCGGGGCGTCGGCGGCGACCGGGTTCTCGGGCAGGCTCCACCCGCCGGACTCCCGGGCGTTGACGAGCTTCCACTGGCGTCGGCGGACGGCGAACCGACCGGCGATCGAGTGGTGGACGATGCTGGGGCGGCGCGGCGGAGGCGAGGGGCTGTCGTTCATCCCCGGCATGATAACGCCCCGCGCTCACACCGCCTGCGGGTGGTCGGCCGGGACGAGGTCGAGATCGGCGGCGGCGGCGTTGGACTCGACCTGCGCGACGGTCTTGCAGCCGGGGATCACGCACGAGACCGCCGGGTGCTTCAGGCACCACGCCAGCGCCCACGTGGCCATGTCGACGCCCTCGGGGACCTCGTCGGCCTTGATCTTCTCGACCTCTTGGAGCTTGCCGCGGACGTCGTCGACGTTGTGGCGGTGGCGGACGTCGGTCTGGGCGAACGCGCCCGCGTCGGCCGGGCTGTACTTGCCCGACAGGTAGCCGCTGGCCAGCGGCACCCGCACCAGCACGCCGAGGTGCTGATCGATGCAAAGCGGGAACGTCGAGTCCTCGGGCTTGCGGTCGAGCCGATTGTAGACGATCTGGATCGCCTCGATCCGCCGCTGGGCGCTGGCGGCGACCTGCTTGACGTTGTTGTTCTTGCCGACGGAGTTGGCGATGTGGCGGACCTTGCCGGCCTGCTTCATCTCGTCGAGTACGGCCAGCACGTCGTCGTCGAAGAACTCCTCGTCCCGCCACGAGTGGTACTGGTAGACGTCGACGTAGTCGGTCTGCAGCGCCTTGAGCGATTCTTCGAGCTGGACGCGGACATCTTCGGGGCGGCGCGGCTCGGTGCGGTCCATCCAGCCGTGCCACTTGTGGCCGAACTTCGTGGCGATGATCCATTCGCCGCGGCGCGTGCGGACCGGGGCGCTGGCGCCGATGAACCGCTCGGAGGTGTGGTCGCCGTAGCACTCGGCGGTGTCGATGAGGTTGATGCCGAGTTGTGCGGCGCGCTCGAACATGGCGTCGACCTCGGCCTGCTCGAAGTCCTTGCCCCATTCGCCGCCGAACTGCCACGTGCCGACGCCGACGACCGAGACGTTCAGGCCGGTCTTGCCGAGTGTGCGATACTTCATGATCAGGTCTCGTGCTTGCGTGTGGTCGTGTGATGGACATCTCAGTGTACACGTCGGGGCGTGCGGGATGCCACGTCGGGCGGGCTGACGCGGAGGGTGGGGAGGGAGGGGCATCAGGGCATGCCCGCCGAAGCGGGCACGCCCTGCCGGGCGCGGGTTTTGCCCGGGGGAGGGGGGCGAATATGATGCGCCGCTCGAGATCACACCCGAACGCAAAGGCACAAACACCGATGAGCAAGGACCTGTTCAACGCCCGCCGCACGCTCTCGACCGACGAGGGCGAGTTGACCTATTTCGCCCTCGACGCGTTGAAGGACGCGGGGATCGGGCATGTCGATCGTCTGCCGGTCTCGGTGAAGGTGCTGCTGGAGGCGGCGCTGCGGAACTGCGACGACTACATTGTGACCGAGGATCACGTGAAGCTGCTGGCCGGCTGGGACCCCGAGCAGGCCGACCCCGCGGAGGTCCCGTTCATGCCCGGCCGGGTCGTGCTGCAGGACTTCACGGGCGTGCCGGCGGTGGTCGACCTGGCGGCGCTCCGCGACGGGGCGCAGCGGCTGGGCGGCGACCCCGGGAAGATCAATCCCCAGGTGCCCTGCGACCTGGTCATCGACCACTCGGTGCAGGTGGACGCGTTCGGCGTCGCCGACGCGATGCAGACCAACCTCGAACACGAGTTCGAGCGCAACCGCGAGCGGTACGAGTTCCTCAAATGGGGCCAGCAGGCCTTCGACAACTTCTCCGTCGTCCCGCCCGGCACGGGCATCGTGCACCAGGTCAACCTCGAATACCTGGCGCAGGTCGTGATGAGCAAGGGCGGCGTGGCGTACCCCGACTCGCTGGTCGGCACCGACAGCCACACCACGATGATCAACGGCCTGGGCGTGGTCGGTTGGGGGGTCGGCGGGATCGAGGCGGAGGCGGACATG
>CAYWKS010000045.1:0-14361 GCA_964458935.1 uncultured Planctomycetaceae bacterium | reverse complement strand
TCGACGACCCACTTGAGGATGCGGCTGTTGTCGCCGAAGCCGGGCCAGATGAACTTGCCGCTGTCGTCCTTCCTGAACCAGTTGACGTAGAAGATGCGGGGCATGTTGCCCCAGTCGGAGGCGGTGGCCTTTCCGGTCTGTCCCATGTTGAGCCAATGGGTGAAGTAGTCGCCCATGTGGTAGCCGCAGAACGGGAGCATGGCCATGGGGTCGCGGCGGAGCTTGCCGAGGCCGCCGGTGGCGGCGGCGGTCTTCTCCGAGCCCATGATGGAGGCGAGGAAGGTTCCGTGGACCCAGTTGCGTGCCTCGGTGACGAGCGGGGCGACGGCGGCGCGTCGGCCGCCGACGAGGATCGCGTCGATGGGCACGCCCTCGGGGTCTTGCCACTCGGGGGCGATGACGGGGCACTGACTGGCCGGGGCGGTGAAGCGGGCGTTGGGGTGTGCGGCGGAGCGACCGCAGCCGGGGTACCAGTCACGCCGCAGCCAGTCGGTCAGCCGCTCGGGCTCGTCTTCGGTCATGTCCTCCCACCAGACGTCGCCGTCGGGGGGGAGGGCGCAGTTGGTGAAGACGCTGTTGGAGGCGAGGGCGGACATGGCGTTGGGGTTGGAGGAGTTGTTGGTGCCGGGGGCGACGCCGAAGAAGCCGGCCTCGGGGTTGATCGCGTAGAGCCGGCCGTCTTCCTTGAACTTCATCCAGCAGATGTCGTCGCCGATGCACTCGACCTTCCACCCGTCGATGGTGGGGTTGAGCATGGCGAGGTTGGTCTTTCCGCAGGCGGAGGGGAACGCGCCGGTGACATACTTGACGGTGCCCTGGGGGCTGGTGAGCTTGAGGATGAGCATGTGCTCGGCCATCCAGCCTTCGTCGCGTGCCTGGACGGAAGCGATGCGGAGGGCGTGGCACTTCTTGCCGAGCAGGGCGTTGCCACCGTAGCCCGAGCCGTACGACCAGATCTCGCGGGTCTCGGGGTAGTGGGTGATGTACTTGTTGTCGGCGTCGCAGGGCCAGGGCTTGTCGGGCTGGCGCTCGCCGGTGAGGGGGTGGCCGACCGAGTGGATGCCCTGAACGAAGTCGTCGCCGTCGGCGAGGACATCGAGGACCTTCGTGCCGACGCGGGTCATGATGTGCATGTTGACCACGACGTAGGGCGAGTCGGTGAGCTCGATGCCGATCTTGGCGATGTCCGACCCGACCGGTCCCATGGAGTAGGGGATGACGTACATCGTGCGGCCGGCCATGCACCCGTCGTAGTGCTTGCGGAGGATGTCCTTGCACTCGCCGGGCGCTTTCCAGTTGTTGGTGGGGCCGGCGTCGTCGGCGGATTCGGAGCAGATGTAAGTCTGGTCCTCGACGCGGGCGGTGTCGGCGGGGTCGGAACGGATGAACAGGCTGTTGGCCTTCTTGTCATCGGCCAGCCACATGGCGGTGCCGGCGTCGACCATGGCGTTGGCCATGTTCTGGTACTCGGCTTCGGAGCCGTCGCACCAATACACCTTCTCCGGCTTGCACATGGCGGCGACTTCGTCGACCCATGCCAGGAGCTTGGGATTGGTGGTGGGGGTGGTGGATGAGGCGGTGACGGTGGTCATGGCGGTATCCTCGCAGACCTAAGGGGTGGACGGAGACCAGTTACGTGGCAGTGTACTATTTGCCCGCGCGGGGTGTCGCAAGGGCTTGGCCGGTACTACTTTGACGCCTTTGCGACGTCCGGCCTGCTGCTCTGGGCAGGACTATACAGGATTACTAAGTCTGGTTTCAAGTCGGTTGCGAGGAAACTTCATCGCCGACGCCCCACGCCCGCACCAGGTCCTCCAGATGCCCCAGAATCCGTGCCTGGCGGTCCCAGAGCCGCTGGGCGCACGGCACCAGCCCGACAAAAAACAGCAACGCTCCCGCCGTGCAGCTCGCCCACCCGAGCACCATGACCGAGTCGCCGTCGTCGCTTCGTGGCCCGTGTGGCGGCTGTTATACTCGCCGGTCTTATGCCTGATATGCCTGTGGTCACACGATATGCGCCCTCGCCGACCGGTTTGCAGCACGTGGGCGGGGCTCGGACGGCCCTGTTCAACTACGCCTACGCCCGCCGGTGGGGGGGCAGGTTCCTCCTGCGGATCGAAGACACCGATCGCAAACGCTCGACCGCCGAGGCCGAGCGGGGGATCCTCGACGACCTGAAGTGGCTGGGGTTGGACTGGGACAACGCCGGCGACGAGCCGCGCCAGAGCGAGCGGCTGGACCTGTACGAGCAGCACTTCGCCCGGCTCGCCGAGGCCGGGCGGACCTACGAGGACGACGGGGCGGTGCGATTCCGCATGCCCGGCCGGGACATCACCGTGCATGACCAGGTGCTCGGCGACGTGACCACGCCGGCCGACAAGCTCGAGGACTTTGTCATCCGCAAGTCCGACGGGTACCCGACGTACCACTTCGCGGTGGTCGTGGACGACGCGACGATGGAAGTGACGCACGTGATCCGTGGCCAGGAGCATCTGGGCAACACGCCCAAGCACATCGCGCTGCAGGAGGCGCTGGGGTTGGCGACGCCGAGCTATGCGCACATCCCGCTGATCTTCAACCCCGACGGGTCGAAGATGAGCAAGCGGGACAAGGCCAAAGCCGCCCGGGCCGCGGCGAAGGATGCGACCGAGACGTGCCCACTTCAGTCGGCATGTCCGCCCGATGAGCTGCGAGCCTTCCTCGAAGGCGACACCGATGATCTGGGCGTCGCTCGCGCCATTGCACGGACGCTGGACTTGAAGCTGCCCGAGATCGACGTGTCTGACTTCCGGGGGTCCGGCTACATGCCCGAGGTCTTGTGCAACTACCTGGCGCTGCTGGGCTGGAACCCGGGCGGGGATGTTGAGCAGTTCGACCTGGCGTTCTTGTGCGAGCGGTTCGACTTCGATCGGGTGGGGTCGAGCGCGGCGAAGTTCGACCGGGAAAAGCTCGCGGCGTTCAACGCCGACGCCATCGCGCAGATGCCCCCGGAAGCGCTGGTCGAGCGGGTGTGGAAGTATGGTCACGAGGCGTTGTCACCGACCTTCGGGGGGCCGGAGGACGCGCGTTTCCGCGGATTTTGTGAGGCGTACCGCGAGCGCAGCAAGACCCTGCGCGACCCGCTGGAACAGGGCGCGTTCTTCTTCATGGCCGACGCAGCGATCGAGTACGACTTCGCCGCCAAGCCCATCGCGAAGGTGATGAAGGGCGATGCGTTTGAGGTGCTGGCGGCGTTGCGTGAGCGGCTGGCGGGGTTGGCGGGGGCGGGTTTCGGGGCGGCGGCGCATGAGGCTGTCAAGCAGCTCGCCGAAGAAAAGGGCGTGGGCATGGGCAAGGTGGCTCAGCCGCTGCGTGTGGCGATTTCGGGGGGGACGGTGACGCCGCCGATCGACGCGACGCTTGACATTCTCGGCAAAGGCTCGACACTCGCACGGATCGACCACTGTCTGGCGGCGTCGGGCCGCTGAGGCATTCATCGCAGACGCGGCGGTCCCGGATCGCCGAGCAAGAGCAAACAGGAAACAGCGCATGTCATTGATTGTGACGGGAAGCATCGGGATCGACACGGTGATCACGCCGACCGGCCGGGCCGACGAAGTGCTCGGCGGGTCGTGCACCTATTTCGCCGCGGCGGCGAGTTTCTTCGGGCCGGTCCGCATCTGCGCCGCGGTCGGCGATGACTTCCCCGACGCGCACATGAAGACCTTCGAGCACTTCCACGCCGACACCGAGGGCCTGGAGCGCCGCGCCGGCAGCAAGACCTTCCGCTGGACCGGCGAGTACATGGCCAACATGAACGAGCGCGAGACGAAGGACGTGCAGCTCGGCGTGCTCGCCGAAGACATCCCCCCCGTGCCCGACAGCTACCGCGATTCGAAGTATGTGTTCCTGGCCAACACGCATCCGGCGGCGCAGATGGCCCTGCGCGAGAGCTTCCCCGAGGCCAAGCTCGTCGTTGCCGACACCATGGACCTGTGGATCAACGAAGCGGCCGATGAGCTGAAGGCGCTGCTCAAGCAGATCGATGGGCTGGTGCTCAACGATGGTGAGGCGACGCTGCTGACCGGCGAGTCGAACATGATCGCCGCCAGCCGGAAGATCATCGAGATGGGCCCGAAGTTCGTCGTGGTGAAGAAGGGCGAGCACGGTTGCCTGCTCCAGCACGCCGACGGGGTCGGCGTGCTGCACGCCTTCCCCGCGCAGAACGTGGTCGACCCGACCGGCGCGGGCGACAGCTTCGCCGGGGGCATGATGGGGTACCTCGCCGAGGTCGATCGGCCGGACCTGCGGGCGATCAAGCGCTCGCTGGCGTACGGCACGATCGTCGCCAGCTTCAACATCGAGAGCTTCACGTTGCAGCGGCTCATGGAGATCAGCCGCGCCGACATCGATCAGCGACTCGAGGAGTACGCCGACATCGTTCGGTTCGATGAGTAGCTTGCGGCGGGCGAGCCATGCCACGTTGCTTTCTTGCGATCGGGCCGGATGAGGCGAACCGCGAGGCGCTGGCGGCCGCGGCGCGGGAGTGGGACCTGCCGGCGCTCAAACGGACGCCGCCGGCGAACCTGCACATCACGGTATGGTTCTTCGGGGATGTGCCAACCGGTCAGTTGCCGGGTTTGACCGGGGCGTTGCGTGAGGCGTGCGGGGAGCACGGTCCGTTCGACGTGGCCACCGCGCGGGTCGAGCTTCTCCCGGGGGTTCGTCGGCCGCGCGTCCTGGCGGCGCTGTTCGACGGGGGTTCGGCGTTGCCGTCGCTGCACGAGACGATCCGCACCGCCGCCGAGTTGCAGGGCTTTTTTGGGGATGCGCGGCCATACACGCCTCACATGACGTTGGGCCGCTTCAAGCCGCCGCGGCACGGGCCCAAGCCGCGGATCGATCCGCCGCGGTGGAGCCGGCCGCCGGTCCGGTGGCGGGTCGACCGGGTCGAGCTGATCGGATCGGAGTTGCGCCCCGACGGGCCGGTGTACACCGCGCTCGCCGAATTCCCGCTGGCGAGCGGCGGCTCGTCTTGAGCAGGGCGGCGGTCGTGTTACAATCTACCGTTCGCCGCCACCGTAGCTCAGCTGGTCAGAGCGGTGCTTTCGTAAAGCACAGGTCATGGGTTCGAATCCCATCGGTGGCTTTCCCGCTTCCCCTCGCGTCGCGTCGCGCCGAATCGCGATTCTCACCACGTTTGACGGGCTGTTCGTCTTCCGAGCCGGCCAGCCGCTGCCCCCGGCTCGCCGCGTAGCGTCGCGCCGTTTCGCCCCGGGCCGCGCCCCGGTTGCTGCACGCATCCTCAGCCCGAGCGTGGTCGGTGCCCGTCGCCAGCGCCACCTGAGCCTGCCGCTCGGGGGATTTGGCCCCCAGTCCGGGTAGCTTGTCCAGAGCGCCGGCGAGATAGCGAACACCCACGCGCGTATGGCGAACATCGCCCTTACGTTTAGTCTGGCCCATCCCAATGCGCCGGGCGCGATTGAATCGGCCCCGGACAAGGTCTGGGGCCACCTGCCCCGGCGTGGACCTGAGAAACAGCAGCGTCGCCCGGGCAAAGGTGGTCGACAGAGCGATGTCTGCGGAAATAAACTTGACTCCGCGTGCCAACAAGGACAGGCTCGGGTATCGGCACGGGTGCTGCCGAATTTCGTCAACCGATTGAATGGAGGCAGGTATGCGAACAACTCTTACGTGCCTAGCGGCGATCATGCTCGTTGCCGGCGGTGCGCACGCCGACAATCTCCCGTTGCGGGGGCAGATCTCGGTGCAGTTCGGCCCGACACCGGACATGGACTTTGCCTACGAGGACGCCGACGGCGAGGCGATGAGCATGGACGCCTCCGACAGCGACATGGATGGCGTGGAGCAGTTCACGATCGATCTGCTGCCTGGCACGCCCATCGCAATGCAAGCGGCGGAGAAGCAGACGCTGCTGATCTTCATCACCCCCGATTTCGCGGATACGGGCCCCAAGGGCCGCAACGTCGTCATCGTCAAGGAACTCGTCTCCTCGGGTGAGAGCGACCCGCTGCTGGTCATCGCCGAGAACGGCGAAGCCGACGCGATCGACGAAGTGCGCGTCGGCCAGACGCTTGCGGTCAACAACGGCATGATCCCGGGCTTGGACCTGCAGGTCTACACGCTGCCGACCGGGCTGAACTCGGCTGCCGACGCGCTGATGATCGACCCGGCCGCGCAAACGCCTTTCACGGGCGTGGCCGAAGTTACCGAAGTGGTGACGATCACCCCCGAACCCACGGCTGCGGCGCTAATCGCCGTCCCGGCGCTGACGATGCTCACGCGTCGCCGCCGCTCCGCTCGCCACACGATCGAAGTACGACCACCGCCTCACCAACCCCAACACGCTTGACCCCGGCCCGCCTGGGAGCAAGTTTCCTTTCAGTAAGCTTGTCGTAATCGATATCTATCTTGCGGATCGCGAGCGTCGCGCCCTAGCATGGATTGCATCGCCTCTAGCGGGCGAGCGCATACTTGGAGTTCGACATTCACATTGGGCGGCTCCTGACAATCCGCCGCTGGGTCGGCACGACGCATGGCACGGTGCCAGTCACTGTCGTGCGATCCGCATCACACCGGCGTGTCGCCGCGCCAAAGCAATCCGTGAGAGAGGTGTCAGCCATGCAATCATCCACACTCAGTTGCGTCGTGGGGCTGCTCGCGACCGCCCTGATGACCGCGACCGTTGCAGGAGAGGACCATTTCCCGGCGGCGATCGAGAAAGGCCCGCTCACCGTCGGCATTCGCGACTTCGCCGAACTCCCGGACTCGGACAACGGCCAGCCGCCACGCATGAGCGTCATGACCGCCAGCCCCGACGGGAGACTGTTCGTCAACGATCAGCGGGGCCCGTTGTACTGGATGAATGCCGACGGCAGCAACGTCACCGAGTACATCGACCTCGATGATTTCCCCGGCGTCAGCGTGCGCACCTCCACCGGCGAGCAGGGGTTTCAAGGCTTCGACTTCCATCCCGACTTCAACCAACACGGTGCGGCGGGCTACGGCAAGTTCTACACCATCCACAGCACGTCGGATACCGGACCCACGCCGGACTTCGACCCCGGCGGCAACACCGTCTTCCATAGTGTCCTGCTCGAATGGTCGGTCACGGACACCGCCGAGCCGAACTACAGTGACGCCGGCGGAACGGCCCCACGCGAGATCCTCCGCTTCAAGCAGCCTTTCGGCAATCACAACGCCGGACACATCGCCTTCAACACCTCCGCGCAAAGCGGCGATGACGACTATGGCAACCTTTACGTGGCCATGGGCGACGCCGGGTCTGGCGGCGACCCTCAAGAGAACGGCCAGAACGAATCCAATCCCTACGGCGCGATCCTACGCATCGATCCGCTCGGCAACAATTCGGACAACGGACAGTACGGCATCGTCGCGGACAACGTCTTCGCGTCCGATGGCGACAACGGCACACTCCGTGAAACCTTCGCTTCCGGGTTGCGCAATCCGCAACGATTCGGCTGGGACCCGGACAACGGTGACATGTACATCGCCGACATCGGCCAGAACGCCGTCGAAGAGATCAACCTCGGCGTCAACGGTGCCAACTACGGCTGGGACCAGCGCGAGGGCAGCTTCACTTTCGAGGGCGCCAAGACCGCCGACATGACCGACCCCGTCGCCGAGTACGACCACACCAACATGGTCGACGATCTGCCCGTCGGGGTTACCGGCGGCCGGGCCATCACCGTCGGCGATGTCGTCCGCGGATCGGGCATCCCCGGCCTCGATGGCCACCTCCTGCTCGGCGACTTCCCCACCGGCATCATGTTCTACCTCAACGTCGATGCCGATCCGCTCGACGGCGGGCAGGACGGCTTGGCCGAACTCATCACGCTCGACGAACACGGCGATCCCGTCCGACTCATCGAGTTGATCAACGACGCCCGGGACGCCGATGGCCTGACCGCCTCCAGCCGGGCCGACCTGCGCTACAGCGTCGGCATCGACGGACGGGTGTTCGTGCTCAACAAACACGACGGCATCATTCGTGAACTCGTGCCCGAGCCCACGACCTTGGTCCTGCTCGGCGCCGGTGGTCTGATGCTGCTGCAGCGGCGTCGCTGATCCGCCGCACGCCGCACCGCGACGGGACAGACCGCTGCAGCTGTTGCGCAGCAGTACCTTCGACTGACCCGTCCGACCCTTACCACCGCCAACCCACACCACGGTCTACTCGGCCCGGGCCACCCCAACCCCCGACGTGCAACGCACAACCCCGGGCGTTTGAAATGCGCCCATGCCGACGCGACTCGGCGTTCAACCTGTACCTTGATCTGCCTTTCATGGGCTGCCGTTGACGGGTGACGCTGGCGATGCATGATCCAGTGGCCAGCTTGGGGCTTGCTTCCGCGGGCGGCTGGCAACTGAGCCTTCGACTTTGGGGCCAAAGATCAATGCGCACCACACTAGTCTTGTTGCTCAGCGTTCTGAGTTTCGCCTTACCGGGTTGCGACCGGAGCGAGCAGTCGTCGCGCTCGCCAAGTGCGGGATCGGTTCCCGAAGCGTCAGGTGATGCCGCGGCATATCAGGAACACCTTCGGCAGGATGTCAAAGAGCCTGGTTCCTGGTTCATCCTGAATGGCAACCCGACCACCTCGCTGTGCGTGTTTACCGTGTTGGGGTGCGATCGGCCAGCCAGTCCACGGCCGCGGGCCACAGTTCGCGCTGGGCGCGTGAGCCGACGGCCAGGCCGATGTGCCCGGCTTTGAGTTTAATGGTCTTGCGGTCGGTGGCGCCGACCAGATCGTTGAACGGTTCTGACTGCGCGCAAGGCACGAGGTCGTCGCCGATGGCCATCAGGTTGAGCACGGGGCAGGTGATGTTCTTCAGGTCGACTTTACGGCCGCCGATCACCAGTTCGCCACGGGACAGTTGATTCTGCTGATAGAGATTGCGCACGAACTGGCGATAGACCTCGCCCGGGACGGGGATATTGTCGTTCAGCCAAGTTTCCATCGTGAGAAACTCATGAACAAACTTGTCGTCGTCGGCCCGCTCGACGAGCGTGATCGGCTTCTGCAGCAGGTTGCCGATCGGCTTGAGCATGAGGAACGACCATTGCAGGAACTCGGCCGGACAGTTGCCGAAGGCGTCGACAAAACCGTCGACGTCGAAATGCTCGGCATCGGCCCATTGGTTGAGCAGCCCTTCGCGGGTGGCGAAATCGATGCCCGCGGCAAGCAGGATCAGGTTACCAACACGCCGACCATGCAGGGCGGTGTACATCGTGCTCATCGTCCCGCCCATGCAATAGCCCAGCACGTTGACCTGCTCGACATCGCAGCGGCCGGACAGGTGCTCGACGATTCGCGGCAGGTAGCCGTCGACGTAGGTTTCCAGGGATTCGTTTCGATCGGCGTGGGTGGGTCGGCCCCAGTCGATGAGGTAAGTGTCGAATCCGGCCTTGACGAAATGCTCGACCACGCTCTTGCCCGGCAAAAGGTCGAGGATGTACGGCCGGTTGACCAGGGCGAAGACAAACAGCAGCGGCTGGCGGTACCGGGGCGGCTCGCCACTGAGGTAATGCAACAACTTCACGCGACCGTCCTGGTAGACCACTTCGGACGGCGTGGCGCCGCGGCGCACCTCGCGGGCCTTGTTCATCATGAACGGCAGGCGGCTCATGCGGCGCCAGGCGTCGAACGTCTGATCGGTCATCGCCTGGGCGGCGTCCGTCCACATCGATGCGGTGGAGTTCTGGCCGTTCATGAATGGGGCTCCTTGATGAACTCAGCGGCTGCGCTTGGTCGACTGCTTCGAAGCCGTCTTCTTGTTGGTCTTCTTCTTCGTGGTCTGTTTCTTGCGTTGTCCGGTGGCGGCCTGCTTGCCGGTCGAACGCTGCTGCTCGACCGAAGCCAGCCGTTCGTCGAGCGACTGAAGCCGGCGCATCAGTTGCTCGAGGGTTTCGTTGACCCGGGTTTCGAGGCTGTCGATGCTCTGCAGAAGCCGATCGACGTCCTGCCGACTGGCGCCCTGCATGGTGTGCTGGAAGTCGCCGAGTTGCTGATTGAGCTGTTTGCGAAGCTCGATTGCGGCGGACATCGACTCTCGCATCATCTGGCGGAATTCCTCGGACCGCATGTACCTGTCGCAGGCATCGGTCCAGGCGGCGAAGAAAGTGTCGCGCATCTGCCGCGCCATGTCGGCCGAAGCCTCACCCGAAGGCGGGGCCATGCCTGAAGCTGCCATCTTCGACGCGAAGTCAGTCCACATTCGAGTGAACATCTGCCCGGCTTCGGCGAAGTCGGCGCCGGCCTTCTCCTGCGATGATGTTGAGCTGCTCACGGCCATCGTCTCCGTTTGCTTGGGTTACAGGCGTTCGACCGCGAGGACGACCGACTCGCCCCCGCCGATGCACAGGGCGGCGATCCCGATCTTCCCGTTGCGTTGTTTCAAGGCGTTCAGCAGCGTCACCAGGATTCGCGACCCGCTGGCCCCGATGGGATGGCCCAGCGCCACCGCGCCGCCAAGCACGTTGACCTTCTCGTGGGGGATGTGCAGTTCCTTCATCGCCGCGAGGCACACGCAACTGAAGGCCTCGTTGATCTCAAAAAGGTCGACATCTTCGACGCTGAGCGAGAGCCGGCGCATCAGCGAGCGGATGCCGCGGATCGGGGCGAGGGTGAACCACTCCGGGTCGCGCGACATGCTGCTGTATCCGAGGATGCGGGCCTCGGGGGCGATGTCGAGTTGCTGAAGCTTCTCAGTTGACATGACGCTGACCACGGCCGCCCCGTCGTTCACGCTCGAGGCGTTGCCCGCGGTGACAGTGCCGGTCACGGCGAAGGCGGGCTTGAGCGACCGCAGTTTCTGTTCGTCGAACCGTTGCGGTTCCTCGTCCTCGCTGATCGCGACGGTCAGCCGCTTCTGCCGGACTTCGACGGGCACGATCTCCGGGGCGAACAAGCCGTCGGCCTGCGAGGCGCGGGCGCGGCGGTAGCTTTCCACCGCGAAGTCGTCCTGATCCTCCCGGCTCACCTCCCGGTCATCGGCGCAGCGGTCGCCCAGGCAGCCCATGTGGATATTGCCGTAGGTGTCCCAAAGCCCATCGCGGACCATGGCGTCGATGAGCTTGCCGTCGCCCATGCGGTAGCCGGTACGTGCCTGGTCGAGCACATAGGGGGCGCGGGTCATGTTCTCGGCCCCGCCGGCGATCACCAGCTCCGCGTCGCCGCACTGAATGTACTGGGCGGCGAGCATGACGGCCTTGAGGCCCGAGCCACACACCTTGTTGATGGTCATCGCCGGCACTTCATTGGGCAGCCCCGCGCCGATCGAGCACTGACGGGCGACGTTCTGGCCGAGCCCGGCACTGATCACGTTGCCCATGATCACTTCGTCGATCTGGCCCGGCCGGGCACCGATCCGCTTGAGCGAGTCGGCGATGGCCGCCGCACCGAGGTCGGCCGCGGGCGTGTCGCTGAAGGCCCCGCAGAAACGACCGATCGGCGTTCGTACCGACCCGGCGATATAGACATCCTTGAGCATGGCTGCCTGCCTCGCTGATCTGGTGCAAACAACGCCGCGATGCCGCGACGATGTCACATCCGCTCCGCCCGATGCGCCGCCCGGTCCCGGCCGGGGTTACTCGTGGGCGCCAGCGGACTTGGCATCGGCGCCAGCCTGCTGGTTGACGATATCCATCAGCGCCTTGGCCATCTGCTCGTTGGCCTGGAGCGTCGCCTGCACGTTATCGCGCATGGACTTCAGCGACGTTTCCCACAGCTCATTGAGCTTCTTCTGCGCCGCGTCGACAGAGTCAGCCTGACCCACCGCGAACGCCTTGTTCAGCAACTCAATGCTTTCCTGCGTCCGCTGCTCCATCATGGTCATCGCCTTCTCGGCATGGCTCTGCCACTGCTTGATGGCTTCGTTCATCGCCTGCTGGCCGTCCATGCCCATACCGACGGGTGCTTTGGCCGACTTGGCATGGTCGGTCCACCATCGCGAGACATCTTCCTGGATCTTCAGACCCGTCTGCATCGCGGTGAAGTAGGTCTGCCCCGCTTCGTCGAGGAGCTCGATCATCCGTTCATGCGCATTGCCTGACATGTTGCACCTGCCCATTTCTGTAGAAGGACGCGACTGTGAATCACCCGAACCACCAGGCCCAGCTTACCGAGGGGCCGAGCTTGGACGCAAGACAAATTTGTGCAATCGCACAAATAATGCAGTGGTGGTTTCCGGTTCATGTCAATCGCGGGTCGATTGTGCCTGAGGGCAGGGGTGAGGGCGGCGTTGGGTCATGGCTGCCCGGACGCGGCCAGCTTGGTGTGCAGGTCCTCCATGCGGCGGGACAGACGATCCAGACGCCCGTGCAGGGCTTCGACGTCCGGTGGCGCGGCCGCCGGTTCATTGTTCGGCGGGGCCTGCGATCCGTCGCCTTGTGCCGACCACGCCCGCATCAGGTCCAGCCACGATGGCGACGCCGTCGCGGCTGACGGTCCGCCAGCCAAGCCCATCGCCCGGCGTAGCTGTTGGTCCATGGAGCGGTTGACTTGCATGAACCACTCAAATGCCTGTGAAAAATGAACTTCCATGAATTCCTGCACCAGCGAGTCGCTGGAGCGGATCATCAGATGCAGCAGGGATTTGGGGAACAGGTCGACTTTGCAGTTGTCCTGCTCCAACAGGATCTGGGCCAGGACACGCGATGTGATGTCCTGGCCCTCTTTGGATTCAACGACCTGCACCTCCCGCCCGGCCTCGACAAGCTGGCGAATCTCATCGAGGGTCAGATGGCGGCTTCGGGACGTGTCGTAGTACCGGCGATTAGGGTACTTCTTGATCACCAACGGTCGGTCGGCGGACGTATCCGGCATGAAACTACCTCGCATGCTTGCGGCCGCGTACGGTACTCGGGTCCTCGGCCCTAGTGTAGTCCTTGTTTTGTGCAGACGCAATATTCTTCTGGCGAAAGGCCACGCCCGCGGTTACGCTTGTCGTTACTTCATTGGGAGGCCAGGCCATGCAGATCGCGGACAAGGTGGCGGTGGTGACCGGAGCGGCAAGCGGCATCGGGCGGGCGACGGTCGAGCGACTGGCGCGCGGTGGGGCGCGGGCGGTGGCGATGGTGGACATGTCCGATGCCGTGGCCGACATCGCCGAGCAACTGAATGAGGCGCAGGAAACGACCGAGATTCGGGCGTGGATTGGCGATACGACGGACGAGAGTTTCCGTCATCGGGTGTTCGATGAACTGACCGAAGCCGCCGGCGACCTGGTCCGCATCTGCGTACCCGCGGCGGGGATCACCCGCGACCGCCTGGGGGCCAAGGTCAGCAAGGAAACCGGCAGGGCTGAACTTTACCCGGCCGACGACTTTGACCTGGTCGTGCGGGTGAACCTGGTCGCCCCGGTCTACTGGGCACTGGAGATGATCGGTCGGCTGGCCGAGCAGCGCAAGCAGCAGGGGCTGAAGGCCTGGTCGGCCGACGAGGGCGTGCAGGCCGTGACGGTGTTCCTCGGTTCGGTCTCCTCGCGAGGCAACCGGGGGCAGATTTCCTACTCGGCGACCAAAGCGGGGCTGGTCGGGGCCGCAGCGAGCTTGACGCAGGAAGGCATGTTCCACGGCGCCCGGGCGCTGGTCGTGCATCCCGGATTCACCGACACCCCGATGGTGCAGGCCCTCGGAGAGGAACTGATCAACGCACACGTCGTGCCCCATACCCATCTCAAGCGTCTGATCCAGCCGGCGGAGATTGCCGACGCGATCGGCTTTGTCATCGAGAACCCAGTGATCAGCGGCTCGGTGTGGGCCGACGCCGGTTGGCAACCCACGCCCTGATGGCCGGGTCCGGTCCACGGTGATCTGCACGGCCCGGTCCAGGTGGCGCGGCGCACGCCTTGCTTCTCATATGGGAAAGGCACGGGCGATGACGGTGAAGAACCTGGACAAACTGTTCAGCCCCCGTCGCGTCGCGGTGATGGGCGCAGACCCTGCCGAAGCCGGAATCGAGCAGGCCGTGCTCCGCAACCTGCTCAACGGTGGCTACCAGGGGGTGATCTATCCGGTCATCCCCCAGCGCGAATCCGCCGGTGGGATCCAGTGTTACGCCAACGCCCTGATGCTTCCTCACGGGGCGGACCTGGCGGTGGTCTGCCGCCCGGCCGCGCAGGTCCCCGCCGCCGTCCGCGAGTGCGCAATGGCGGGCATCACGGGCGTGTTGGTCCTGTCGACCGCAGACGGCGGTCCCGATGCCCAGCCTCTGGCCGAGCTTCGTCAGATCGCCGGGGATTTCCCCGAACTGCGCATCATCGGCCCCCGATCGCTGGGGCTGATCAACACGTCGATCGGCTTGAACGCCAGCCTCAGCCCGGTCATGCCCCGGCCCGGCC
>CAYWKS010000044.1:0-18630 GCA_964458935.1 uncultured Planctomycetaceae bacterium | reverse complement strand
CCTCCTCGACGGAGATTACGCCGTCCTTGCCGACTTTCTCCATCGCCAGTGCGATCATCTAGCCGATCTCCTCGTCCTTGTTGGCCGAGCAGTTGCCGACCTGCGCGATCTGTCCGGACTCGGAAACCTTCTTGCTCATCTTCTGCAGCTCGTCGATGACGCAGGCGACGGCCTTGTCGATGCCACGCTTGAGCTGGTTGGCGTTGGCGCCGGCGGTCACGTTGCGCAGGCCCTCTTCGTAGAGGCTCTCGGCGTAGATGGTGGCGGTCGTGGTCCCGTCGCCGGCGACATTGGAGGTCTTGCTGGCGACCTCCTTGACCATCTGGGCGCCCATGTTCTCGTAGGGGTCCTTGAGCTCGATCTCCTTGGCGACGGTGACGCCGTCCTTGGTCACGGTCGGCGAGCCGTAGGACTTCTCGATGACCACGACGCGGCCGGAGGGCCCGAGCGTGCCCTTGACGGCGTTGGCGAGCTTGTTCACGCCCCGCCGGATGGCGTCGCGTGCTTCAGTATCAAAAACGATCTTCTTGGCAGGCATGGTGGTATGCTCCGTTGCTTATTGGTGCGTGAGTGCGGTGCGGTGGGTGATCCGTGAGCGAGCCGATCCGTCGGTCGGCCTGCCGGCGCGGGTCGCGCCGAGCGCATCGACGGGTCGGGCGATCGACGGATCGGTTATTCCACGACGCCCAGGACGTCGTCGAGGTTGACGACGAGGATGTCTTCATCGCCGACCTTGAGTTCGGTGCCGCCCCACTTGCTGAGCAGGACGGTGTCGCCTTTCTTGACGGGCAGGGGCTCGCGCTTGCCGGTCTTGGTGTTGACCTTGCCGTCACCGACGGCGAGGACCTTGGCCTGCTGGGGCTTCTCCTGCGCCGAGTCGGGCAGGTAGATGCCCGAGGCGGTCTTGGTCTGGGCCTCGAGTCGCTTGACGACGAGCCGATCCCCCAGGGGCTTGATCTTCAGGTCTTTCGCAGCCATGGGTCAGTTCTCCGAATGGGTGGTGTTGCGTTGGCGTGTCTCTATGCACCGCTTGAGCGGGGAGTCACGGACGACGTTGTCCGGGGTTGTTCACAAGGCTTTTTCCTGGGTGCGTCTGTGTCCCTGTATGGTCAGCTTTCAGTCCGGCCAGCCGCCGTCGTAGTAGCGTTCGAGCGCGCGGCGGAGGACGATGAGCATCTGTTCGAGGTCGACCGGCTGGTCGAGCACGCTGAAGGCGTTGAGCTTGAGCGCCTCGGCGAGGACGAAGTCGTCGATCCGCGGGTTGAAGTGCCGCGAGCGGACGACCATGACCGCCGGCGGGCGGTCCTTGATCCGCCGGATGATCTGCAACAGCTTCAACCCGCCGGGCAGCCGCTCGGCCGTCGGCCGCGCCTCGGGGTCGGTGTCGAGGTACATGTCCACCACGGCGACATGGATGGGGGTCGCCTCGATGAGTTGGATCGCCTGGTCGTAGCTGGTCGCACGCAACGCCTGCACGCCCTGGGGCTCGAGCAGCCGGGGCAACTGCACCGCCCATCGCTCACCGCGGTCGGTGACGAGCACGTTCAGGCGGCGTCGATCGGCCTGGTCGGCCGGGGCCGGGTCGTTCGGGTTGTTGTGGTACACCGCTGCAACCACCGCGCAAACCTCCAAAAGGGCCCCAAACCCACGGCAACCGGCGCGCCAGCATCTTCCCGAGGACGTCGATGGTAAATACATGCATTCAAGTGACTTGCGCCCGATCGCCCGGAAGCGCGACCCGGGGCGCGGCTGTCACGACCGGCACCGGCCCCGCCCCGGGGTGTCAGGTTGGCAGACGGGCCGACGCGGCGCGGGCGATCCGAGGCCCGGGCCGGCACGCCGCACCGGCCCGACGCGCGGCCATGGCCGCGTGGGCCCGGCGACGCGGCAGGTTGGCTGTCGCCCTGGACAGTTGTAAGCTCTGGCCCGCCTAACGAAAGGATGTGTGCGATGGCATTGAAGCTCGCGGTGATTGGCGGCGATGGGATCGGCCCGGAGGTGACCGACCAGGCCATGGCCGTGGTCAACGCCGCGGCGAAGGCGTACGGCCTGACCTACACGACCGAGACGTTCCCCTTCGGCGCCGATCATTACATCCAGACCGGGCACGTGCTCGAGGATTCGGACATCGTGGCGCTGCGCGGGTTTGACGCGATCGTGCTCGGGGCGGTCGGCGGCGCGCCCAATGATCCGCGCCTCGCCGGGGGCGTGATCGAGAAGGGCATCCTGCTCAAGCTGCGGTTCGAGTTGGACCAGTACATCAACCTGCGCCCGGTGAAGCTGTACCCGGGGATCGAGACGCCGCTCCGGGACAAGACCGCCGACGACATCGACTTCGTTTGCGTCCGGGAGAACACCGAGGACCTGTACTGCGGGATCGGGGGCGTGGTCCGCGCCGGCACGCCGCAGGAGTCGGCGAGCCAGACGATGCTGGCCACGCGATTCGGCGTGGAGCGGTGCGTGCGATACGCGTTCGAGCTGGCGCGGACCCGGCCGCGCAGGCACCTGACGCTCGTGCACAAGACCAATGTGCTGACCCACGCGGGGGCGACCTGGTGGCGGGCGTTCGAGCAGGTCGCCGCGGCGTACGCCGACGTCGAGACGACCTACCACCACGTCGATGCGTGCTGCATGTACATGGTGACCCGGCCCGAGGCGTACGACGTGATCGTCGTGCCGAACATGTTCGGCGACATCATCACGGACCTGGGCGCGGCGATCGCGGGGGGGATGGGCATCGCCGCCTCGGGCAACCTCAACCCCGAAGGCGCGGCGCCGAGCATGTTCGAACCGGTGCACGGCAGCGCCCCGGACATCGCGGGCCGGAACATCGCCAACCCGATCGCGGCGATCGACTCGGCGGGGCTGATGCTCCGCGAGGTCGGGCGGATCAAGGCCGACCCCGCCGCGGTCAACGCGGGCGATGCGATCGGCGCCGCGGTCCAGGCCGTCACGCCCCGCTTCGCCGGCAAGCGCCTCGACCGCTCGGGCTACGCGACCGATGAGGTCGGCCGCATGGTCATCGACGCGCTGTAACGCCTCGGCTTCCCCGGGGTCCGTACATGCGGTAAACTCACGGCCAAGCGACAGCGTCGGGCCGTCGCCGCCTGCCCACCGCCCCATCCGCGACGTCGGACACTTGCGTCGCTGTGGTGCGCATCACCCATTACGGGAGCTGCCATGTTGCGCGATCTTTGTCGTCGGGGTTTCACGCTGGTCGAGTTGCTCGTGGTGGTGGCGATCATCGCGGTGTTGATCGGCATCCTGGTGCCGGTGATCGGTCGGGCGCGGGCGCTGGCCGCGTCGGTCGAGTGCCTGAGCAACACCCGCACGATCGCGCTGGTCATGCAGATGTACGCCGAAGAAGACGAGCGCGGCCACTACCCCACGGCGCGGATGCCGATGACCGCGACGCACCTGCCGACGTGGATGGACCTGACGCGGCGGTACGTCGATGACCTGGCGGCGTACCGGTGCCCGGTGGACGACAGCGCCAACTGGGACGCGAACATGATGCCGCGGATCACCAGCTACGGCATCAACGCCTACTTCACGCCGAATCACCCGCCCTACTTCGGCGTGACGCCGACCAGCATCCGCAACCCGGCGCAGACGATCATCGCCGCGGAGCTGGTCGAGGACCGGGCGATGGATCACTTCATGCCGATGTACTGGGGCGATCCGCCGGCGGTCCCGGACGACGGGTCGGATGCGATGTACAGCATGAAGCGGACGCGGCAGTGGGACGCGGCGGCCGGCCGACCGAAGACCATCATCCACACGCGGCACACCGGCCGGGCCAACTACGTGTTCACCGATGGACACGCCTCGACGCACCGGTTCGAGGACACCTGGTTGCAGCCCGCCGGCCAGCCGCCGCATCGCGACTGGTACGACACGCGTTGAGCCCGGGCGAGCGGTGGTGCGGATTCCGCTTGACAAATCCACGTCCATGGGTCATAGTCGTGACTGTTGCGAGTGTCGGTTGGCTGATTTGAGGCCTATCAGATCTCAGTCTCCGGCAGCCCCCAGCACAATTGGCTCGTCATGCAACGACGCACCGGTATTCTTGAGATGCCGCCGGACCGCGCCGATGGCCGGTTGCGGCAATTCGACAAAACACTGATCGTCCAGCCGGGCGACCCGCTCGTCCCGGCCAGACTGGTCGGCCAGTTCTCGCTGCGCCCGGGGCTGATGCTCACGGTCGACATCGGCGACAAGCGCGGGCCCGAGAACGGCAAGAAGAAGAAGAAAAAGTCCAAGACCCAGAAGGAGATCCACGCCGCCCCGCGGGTCGAGCGGATCGTCGCCATCGACGACACCGAGCCGCAGCAGTATCAGCCCGGCCCGATCCTCGAGGACCGCGTGACGGTCGATCCCCAGCCGCGGCTGACCCTCGAGTACCCCGGCTGCCCGCCGGCGTGCCGGCTGATCGACCTGTTCTGCCCGGTCGGGTACGGCCAGCGCGGGCTGATCGTCTCCCCGCCCAAGGCCGGCAAGACCACCCTCCTGCAGAACATCGCCAAGTCGATCAGCGAGAACAACAACGACTGCGTCGTCTGGGCGCTGCTGATCGACGAGCGGCCCGAGGAGGTCACCGACTTCCGCCGCAACGTGCCATGCGAGGTGATCGCTTCGAGCAACGACCACACGGCCGAGCGGCACGTGGCGCTGTCCATCGCGGCGATCGAGCGCGGCAAGCGCCTCGCCGAGCAGGGCAAGAACGTGGTCATCCTGCTTGACTCGCTGACGCGGGTCGGGCGGGCGTTCAACACCGCGCCGGGCGTGGTGACCGGCGGCCGCACGCTCTCGGGCGGGCTGGACATCAAGGCGCTGGCCGTGCCGAAGACGCTGTTCGGCGCGGCGCGCAACATCGAAGGCGGCGGGTCGCTGACCATCCTCGCCACCTGCCTCATCGACACCGGGAGCCGCGGCGACCAGGTCATCTTCGAGGAGTTCAAGGGCACCGGCAACATGGAACTCATCCTCAGCCGCGACATCGCCAACCAGCGCGTGTTCCCCGCGATCGATCTCGCCGCCAGCGGCACCCGCAAGGAACACCTGCTGCTCGACGAGGCGACGCTCAAGACCACGACCGCGCTGCGTCGCCGGCTCATGAACACAAAACCCCTCGAACAGGTCCAGCAACTGCTCAAGGCGCTCGACCACTACAAGACCAACGACGAACTGGTCGGCAAAGCCGCCCCGGCGAACGCGTAGCGCCGCCGCCGCGGGCTCCAGCCGCGGCGCGAGGCGACACCGGTTCGCCCTGAACGCCGCGCCATTCGCCCGGCACGGTTGCCCCCGGCGCGCGGGGGTGTTCTAGCGCTGTGACGCGGCGGCCGGTTCGCCCGCAAGCCACGCATCCAGCTTCGCGCTGATCTGGTCGCGGACGCGCCGGAACGCCGCGAGCTTCTGATCGTCGCTGCCCTCGACCGACGCCGGGTCGTCGAAGGGCCAGACGTGTTTCTCGTGCAGGCCCGGCCAGGTCGTCGGGCACTTGGTCGCTGCGCGATCGCACACGATGACCAGGTGATGAATCCGCCCCTTGCCCAGGTACGTCTCGATGCCCTTGGCGTGCTGGCCCGATATGTCGATGCCCAGCTCCTCGATCGCCCGGACCGCGAAGGGGTTGATGACGCCCGGCTCGACACCGGCCGAGTGCACCTCGAAGCGGTCGCCGGCCTTGTGGCGGAGCAGGGCCTCGGACATCTGGCTCCGCGCCGAGTTGGCCGTGCACAGAAACAGTACGACCTTCTTTGTCATGACGATTCACTCCCGTTGGCTGGCGTGGGTGGTTGCGGGTGGGGTTGGGGGCATCGCCGGCGATGCACCAGCGCCCAGCAGGGCACGGCGACGGCGGCGCCGACCACCGTCGCGGTCAGGTAGATCCAAAGGTCGGCCAGCTCGCCGCTGACCAGCGCCGGGCCCAGCGACCGCGCCGGGTTCATCGACGCGCCGCTGACCGGCCCGCCGAACAGTGCGTCCAGCGCGACCGTCCCGCCGATCGCGATGCCCGCCATCAGCCCGACCTCCTTGGACCCCAGCGCGACGCTGAGGATCACGAACATCAGGAACGCGGTGAGCACGATCTCCATGGCGAACGCCTGCGGCCATCCGCCCGCCGGCAGGGTCGCGCCCAGGTCGGGATGGCCCGGGACCATCACCGCCAGCGCCCCCGCCGCCGCCACCGCGCCCAGGCACTGGGCGGCGATGTACGGCCCGACCTCCAGCGCCGGCATCCGCCGCGCCAAGAAGAACCCCAGCGTCACCGCCGGGTTCAGGTGCGCCCCGGAGACCTCGCCGACCGCGTAGATCATCGCCATCACGACCAGCCCGAACGTCAGGCTCACGCCCACGTGACCGATCGCCCCGTCGGCGAGCGTGTCGTTGACCACGATCGCCCCGCAGCCGGCGAAGACCAGCGCGAAGGTCGCGAACGCCTCGGCCGCCAGCCGATTGGTCAACGGGTATCTCACGCCCCGGCTCCGCAGCACCCGCCGGGCTTGGCCGCGGCCACGTCCACGCTGGTGATGTACTCGCCCACGCGGGCGCCGTCGGGCAGGTGCTCGCCGATCTTCGTGTACAGCGGATCGCCCGTCGCGACCAGCGCCTCGACGTAGGCCGGCTTGGCGGTCAACCGCACGCCGGCCAGCCCGGCGTCTTCGATGAGCTTGCGGTACGCGTCGAGGGGCACGGCCCCGGCGACGCAGCAGCCCAGCGCCTCGGGGATCTGGTAGACTGCGTCGGGCAGCGGCTGGTGCAGCGCCATGTCGCTGGCGGCGACGGTCCCCCCGGGCCGAAGCACCCGCGCGATCTCACGCCAGACCTGCGCCTTGTCGGGCGAGAGGTTGATCACACAGTTGCTGATGACCACGTCGACGCTCGCGTCGGCCAGCGGCAGGTGCTCGATCTCGCCGAGCCGGAACTCGACGTTATCCAGCCCGGTCGTTCGGCGGTAGTGATCGACGTTGCCGCGGGCCTTGGCGAGCATGGCGGGGGTCATGTCCACGCCGATGACGCGACCTTCCGCGCCGACCCGGGGCCCGGCGAGGAAGACGTCGAATCCGCCGCCGGCGCCGAGATCGACCACGGTCAGGCCGGGTCGCAAGGCGGCGATGGCCGCGGGATTGCCGCAGCTCAAGCCCATGTTCGCGCCCTCGGGCAGCGCGGCGATCTGATCGCGGTCGTAGCCGATCTGCTCGGCCAGGTCGTCGGCGCTGATGTGCGCCTTGGCGGTGCCGCAGCACCCGCCGAGGGCGTCGGCCGGATCGCTGACCCCGGCCAGTGACCCGGTCGCCGCGACACGCGTGTAGCCCTCGAAGACCTTGCGGCGCATGTCATCGGGGTTGGTGTTGGGTCCGCAACAACTCATACGTGCGCTCCTTTCGCGGTGGCCGCGGTCGCGGCCGTGCCGGTGTGATAGCACGCGGCCAGTTCCGTTCGATCCTTTTCGCAAGCGCAACTCAGGCGCGCCGCATCGGCCGCGACGGTCGGGTCGTCGGCCAGCGCCGCCCTGACCCATCGCAGCGCGTCGCGTACCGCCGGGTCCGCGCCCCGCCGCGGCAGGCGAAAGTAATGCCACCGGCCGTCCTTGCGACGGAGGACGAGCCCGGCGCGGCCCAGCAGCGACAGGTGCTGCGATACCGTGCTCGGCGCCAGGCCCAGCACGTCGATGATCTGGCAAAGGCACAATTCCTCACCCGCGTCGAGCATCATGACGATGCGGGCGCGGGTCTCGTCGCCCAGGGCCCGCGCGATGTCGGTGAGGTGCCGCACGCCATTCTCCGTTACTTCGGCAATTACCGAAGTATACGGACGCGGCGCCGCCGGTCAACCCTCGCCGGACGCGCGCAACGCTTCATGCGGCCGGGGCCGGGGCCGGCGGCGATCCGCGCGATCGAGCCGGCCGCCTCAGGCGTTGACCGTCTGCCCGGCCAACGGCTTGCGGCGCGCGTCCAGCGGCAGCGGCGAGATGATCGGCTCGGCCGGGGCGGCCGGGGCGGCCGGGGCGGCCGGGGCGGCCGGGGGTTGCCGCGCCGCGTCAAGCTGCTTCAGCGACGCCATGAGCGACCGCAGCGTCACGTGCATCGCCAGGAACACCGCGCCGATGACCATCCCCGCCGCGCCGCCGATGACGCCGCACAGGCGGCTGTTCAGCACGTGCGGGTCCACCGTTTGGCTGAGCGGGCCGGGGTACAGGAACGCGAAGTACAGCCCGACGCAAACGCCGACGATCACCAGCGCCAGCCCGGTGATCAGCAGCGCCTGCGGCTCGCCCGCCGGGGCGGGCGGCGCCGGGTTCGGGCCCGCCGCCGCGGGTGACGAGCTCGGCGGCGACGGTTCGGTCGGCTCTGCCGCGCCGTTGCCGGAACGGTCCTCCGCGGCGGGGTCGGCCTGGCGGTGGCCACGCTGCTGACGCGCCTGCTCCTTCTGCAGGCGGGCTTGCTCGCGCTCGGCCTTGAGGCGCTGCTGCTCGGCCTGGTCCTCCTGCAACTCGCGCTGGCCGGGCACCCGGTACTTCGCCCCGCAGGTCGGGCACTGGTCGGCCTGGCCGGCGTCGGCCAGCGGCGACTCCAGCCCATCGCCACACCGCGGACAGGGATAGTGGACCCGCTTGGCACCGAGCAGCGACTTGTGGATTTCGTAGGATTTGCCCATCAAAATCCCCCTGGGTGGTCAAGAACAGAAGTGTTCCGTGAGTATCATCTGTGGCTTGGAGCGGGTCAAGGGATTTCCCCGACCGCGGCCCGCGACGCCGATATCGGGCCCGAAATCCCGCATGGGCCTGTAACCCGGCCGCCGGCGCGGTCGTCCAAGGCGTGTATGCCCACGATCCGCCGACCCCCGGAGCCCTCCCATGCCCACGCCCAGCGATGACCGGTCCTTGAACTTCGACGTGGACCGGGCGGTGCGCGAGCGTTATGCCGCCGCCGCCGACACGGTCGAGCCGGCGCTGTGTTGCCCGACGGGCGGCTACGACCCGCGGTGGCTCGCGGCGATCCCGGAAGAAATCGTCGCGAACGACTACGGGTGCGGCGATCCTTCGAAGCATGTCCGGGCCGGCGAGACCGTGCTGGACCTGGGTTCGGGGGCGGGCAAGATCTGCTACATCCTCGCGCAGCAGGTCGGGCCCGACGGGCGGGTGATCGGGGTCGACTGCAACGACGCGATGCTCGCGCTGGCACGCAAGCACCGGCAGGCGATCGGGGACCGGCTGGGGTATCACAACACCCGCTTCGTCAAGGGGCGCATCGAGGACCTGGCGCTCGACCTCGAAGCGGCACAGGCGTGGCTGGATCGCCACCCGATCCAGACGATCGACCAGCACGCGGCGTTTGCGGCCGAGTGTCGCCGCCTCCGCCGCGACCAGCCGCTCATCGCCGACCAGTCCCTGGACGTGATCGTGAGCAACTGCGTGTTGAACCTGGTCGAGCCGCGCCTCAAGCCGCAGTTGTTCGCCGAGATGCACCGCGTGCTGCGGCGCGGCGGTCGGGTGGTCATCAGCGACATCACCTGCGACGAGGACCCGACGCCGGCGATTGTCAACGACCCGAAGCTGTGGAGCGGTTGCATCGCGGGCGCGTTCCGCGAGGACCGGTTCCTGCGGATGTTCGAGGACGCGGGGTTCTACGGCGTCGAGGTGCTCGGCCGGGCCGATGCGCCCTGGCAGACCATCGACGGCATCGAGTTCCGATCCATGACCGTCCGGGCGTACAAGGGCAAGGAAGGCCCGTGCCTCGAACGCAACCAGGCGATCGTCTACACCGGGCCGTGGAAGCAGGTCCGCGACGACGACGGCCACACCCTCCACCGCGGTCAACGGATGGCCGTGTGCGACAAGACCTACCGGATCATGACCGATCCGGCCGGCCCGTACGCCGGCCAGATCATCGCGATCGACCCGCGCGAGGCAGTCCCGCTGGACCAGGCGAAGCCGTTCGATTGCGCGGGGGCGACGCTGCGACACCCGCGCCAGACCAAGGGTGAGGACTACCACGTCACGCACGTGAATGAAGATGCGCCGTGCTGCGACCCGGACAGCGGGTGCTGCTGAGGCCACAATCGCGCGCGGGCGAGCGACAGCGCCACAACAGCGCCCACTCTGTGAATGTGGGCAAAAAGCCAGCGTAACCGGGTCAGCATGACCGGCGAGAATGCATGTCCGGGACCACGGGCTTGTTCATCCTGCTGGTCGTTGTCGCGTCATCGACTCATGCGGAGTGGCGCATCGACTTGACCGCGCCCGACTGGCTGATCCCGGGCAAGGCCTATGTGGCGTTCGCGGCCATCCAGGTCAACAGCCAGAGCAGCAACGTGGTGCGGGTGGAGGTCCACGATCGGCTCAGCCACCCGTACGGGTGGGCCGGCGACGCCGATGCGTCATCTTCATGCACGAAGGGCTTGCAGCAGTTGTCTGACGATCTTGTCGGGACGTTTCGCGGCGCAGGCGCACGAGCTGACGGCGACAGCGCTTGCGCCGGCTTGCGCGACGCGGTCGACGTTGTCGGGTGTGACGCCGCCGATGGCCAGGTGCGGCATGTCGGGGTGGTCGCGGATGAAACGGGCCAGGTAGTCCAGGCCGCTGGGCCGGCGTGACTTGGTCGTCGACGGGAAGATGGCGCCCACGCCGCAGTAGTCCACCGCGTCGCGCTTGGCGCGCCGGGCTTCCCTCAGATTGTGCGTCGAGGCGCCGATCAGCAGCGAGCGGCCGGCGATGCGGCGCGCATCCTCGGCCGACAGATCGTGCTGACCGAGGTGCACGCCGTGCGCCCCGGCGGCCACGGCGACGTCGGCGCGGTCGTTGACGAGGATCGCCGCCGGGTGCGCTCGGGCCAGCTCGACCAGTTGCCGCGTGCGGTCGACCAGCTCGTCCGCGTGGAGGTCCTTCTCGCGGAGTTGGATGCATTGAGCGCCGGCGTCGATGGCGGCGGCGGCCACGTCGCGCCAGCCGTGGTGCGTGCACAGCGATTCGGTGACGATCACGCACACCCGCCACCGGCGGGGGTCGGGCAGCGCCACCCGCCGGGTCAGCCGGGTCTCCAGCTCATAGCCTTCGTAGCGGATGCGCTCGACCTCGCGGGCCAGCGGCGCGCCAACGTCGGGGCCAAGGACCTTGGCGTACTCTTCGATCGCGCGGAGGGCTTCGCTGAGGCGCTTGCCGGCGGCGACGACCACGTCGCCGGGGCCGTGGCGGGCGGACTCGGCGGCGGTGGTGATCGCGGCGCCGACGTCGCCGGGCGTATCGCGGTGCAGCGGCAGGTCCGGCACGACGCGCAGCGCCGCCGCCAGGTCGTGACGCAGTCGCTTGGCCCGTTCACTCATCGGCGCGTCGTCGAGCATGAACCGCGCCGCGTCCTCCATGACCCGCATCGCCTCGCGGGCACGGTTGGCGTTGGCGTCGATGAGGCGGAGCAGGGGCATGGGCATGGGGGTCAGGGGCAGGGGTTCGGGGTTCAGCGGTCGGGCGCGTCGGATGGGTCGTAGCTGAGTTCGGGTTCGGGGCCGGGGTCGTCGACGATGGTGGGCTGGTGCGGGCGACGAGCGTGGATGAACCAGAGGTTGCGGATGTAGATGGTCCAGCCGGTCGACTGGCCGAGGATGCCGATGATGTCCTTGCGCCAGACGAAGTAGACGATGAGCATGCTGGCGCCGGCGAGGCTCATCCACCAGAAGGCGGTGGGGACGACCGAGGCCTTGGAGCGTTCGCTGGCGAGCCACTGGATGAGCATGCGGCCGGTGAACAGGACCTGCCCGGTGAGGCCGAGCGCGACCCAGGCGACGCCGGCCCAACTGGTGATGTTGAGCACGACCATGGCCCAGGGCCGGCGGGCCTGTTCGTGATGGACACGGGCGGCGAAGGCGTTGGGGTCGAGCGTCTCGATCGACCCGTCGTGATGGTGCAGTTGGAATCCGTACGACCCGTCGTCTTGACGGACGATGCCGATGCGTTCATCGACGTCGCGGAGCTGGCCCTTGACCCAGGCGTGCTCTTCGGGACCGTGGGCGCCGGCGTCGGGCGCGGCGGCGAGCGTGGTCAGCGCGGTGACGATCGCCGCCGCGGCGGCGAAGAGGGCGAGTTTCATTCCGTCGGGGTCCTTGCGGGTTGCGGCGCCGCGGGCTGACTCAACCGCAGCGCCCGGTAGAGCGACCGGCCGCCGAAGCGGCCGTCCTCGAATTCCATGACCTTGGCGAAACCGGCGTCATCGAGCAGCCGGGCGTGCTCGGGCGCGCGGCGGCACATCACGTACGCCACCGCGTGGTCGGCCCGCAGCTCGGGCAGTTGCCCGGGCGCGATCGGGTCGACCGAGAGGCGCCGGTGCTGGCCGGGGATGCGCAGGTAGAAGAGGAACTCCTCGTTGGGCTCCTCGTCGCGGTCGGCGCTCTTGAGCCAGCGCAGCGGGTGGCCGCCGATCACCTGCGCCACCTGCTGCGCATCGTCGCGATAGGGGTTGATCGTGTGGTAGGAGCGGCTGTAGGTGAACTGGACGACGCTGAGCAGGAGGATGGCCCAGGCGGCGGAGGCGGCGAACGCCGGCCGCGGCTTCCAGCGCCAATGCCACCACGCCCCGATCACCACCAGGCCGAGCAACACCGCGCCGACGCCGACGACCACCGCCGGGTGCAGGCCGGGCAACTCGATCGGGCCCAGCAGCCGCTCGTCGCCGGCGAAGGTGCGGTTGACCAGGTCGGCGATCGGCCTCTGCAGCAGCAGGTACGTCGGCAGCGCCAGCGACGTCAGGCCCAGCATGACCCAGTGCGGGATGCGCAGCAGGTTCACGCCGGGATCGGGCAGGCCGTCGTCCGCGAGGCGGATGTGAAACGCCCAGAGCTGGGCCACGAGCAGCCCGACCGCCGGCAGCAGCGGGATCAGGTACCGCTCCTGCTTCGCCGCGGGCACGCTCAGCGCGACCAGCCCGACGACCAGCCAGACCCAGGCGAGCAGGAGTTGGCGTCGCCGATCGCCCTCCCCGCGGGCCCAGGGCTGGAACAGCCCACCCAGCAGCCAGATCACCCACGGGAACACCAGCGGCACGAGCAGCAGGTAATAGAAGTAGTCCTGTACAGGCCGCTGCTGTTCCGTCTCGACGGCGCCGGGGCTGATCATCGGCCAGTCGCGGAACAGTTGCGCCAGGGGTTCGGCGATGCCCAGGCCCTCGGCGTTCTGGATCACGTACAGGTACCACGGCGCCGCCGCGAGCAGCGCCACGATCAGCGCGAAGAACAACCCCAGCGTGTTGCCCAGGCGGCGGTAGGGCCCGACGACGATCATGCCCAGCAGCGGCAGGAGGATCAGCAGGAGCGCCGTGTTCTTGGTCATGAACGCCGCGCCCATCGCCAGCCCGCACAACAGCCATCCCATGACGCGGCGATCGATCCCGCTGGAGAGCTTGATCGGCCGCATCGCCCACAGCGCCGCGGCGATCGCCAGCGCGACGAAGCCCATCATGTGCGTGTCGTAGCACGAGTAGCGCGCGTACTTCACGAACAGCAAGCTCGTGCCGGTCGTGAGCATCGCGATCGTGGCGACGCGGATCCCGCCGACGCTCATCCCCGCCCAGAAGGTGCACGCCGCGACCAGCAGCGCGAACCCGACCGCGGTCAGCCGCGCCCGAAACACCAGGGTGTTGGGGTCGGCCTGTGCCGGGTCCAGCGGCAGCCACGCCAGCAGGTTGATCCAGACGCTCATGGGCGGCTTGGCGACGCGGGGCCGGCCGTTCCACGACGGCACCAGCCACTCGGCGCCGCCCTGGTCCGCCTGGCGGAGCCAGGTCTCCTGGCTGGACAGCAGCGTGATCTTCTCCATCGTGAACGTCGTGTCGCCCCGCTCCAGCCCGATCAGCAGCGGCGGCAGCAGCACGAACAGCCCGAACAGGAGCATCCCCCACATCCGAAGCCGATCGATCGGCGGCGGCGGCACGATCGCCCGGCGCGGCGCGACCGGGCGCGGCGCGGGCCCGCCCGCCTTGCCCGCGACGGCGTCCGTCTCCCGGCTCCGCTCGGGTTCGGCGCTGACCTGCCTGCTCAATGCGTCCGGCTCCTGTGCTGGGGTGGCGAGGATGTGCCCCCCAAACCGATCCACCATCGTACAGACGCCGTCCGGCCCCGCAAACCGCAGATTAACATCTCGACCCCGACCCATCGCCCCCGCTTCGCCCCACGCCCCCGGTCAATCGCTCCGCCGACGCTCACGCTCCTCACGCCGACGCTCCGCCTCGCGCTCGGCGATCTCCTGGTCGATCCGGTTGACCGGGTCCAGGGGCACCACGATGCCGCGCGTGAGGATCGGCACCAGCGGCAGCTCGCGCTTGTACTGCACGTAACCGGCCAGCAGCCCGCCGACCAGCGCGTACTCGCCCCGGCCCTCGGCCACGTGCACCGGGTCGGTCACGAGCACGCGGCGGCTGTCGCCGCTGTTGCTGCGGCTGGACGAGCGGCGGTGCGCGTGGCGCTCACGCTCCGGCGGCGCGACCCGGACCCCGATCATCGGGTCGGACCGCCCGGGAACGGTCACGCTCGGCACGTACTCGCCGATGAGCAGGATCGGCTCGCCGATCTTCGTCGCGCCCGCGGTGAACAGCTCCTCGGCCTGGGGGTTGAGCCGCTCGGCCATCGCCGTGGTCAGACGACCGGCGACCTCGCCCAGCGCCTCCGACGCGTTGGACATGGTCGCGGCGCGTTCGTCGGCGCTGTTGATGCCGGCCTCCCGCAGCCGCGCCAGCGTGTCGACCATCCGCCCGATCGCCCGGTCGAGCACCTCGCCCGACGCCAGGCCGCTGCCCTCGCAACGCGGGCACTGCTTGTCTTCGTACTCGTAGACGGGCTTGCGCAGCCCCCCCCCGATCGTCTCGTAGCCGGTCCGCTTCTTCTCCTCGATCGTGCCCCAGCCATCGCAGAGCGGGCATTGCAGCGTCCGGTCGATCAACTGCGCCGCGGCGCGGACGTCACGATCGGCGCTGCTCGGCTCGACGGCGAGCCGGGGAAACTGCAGCGGCAGCGGCGGGTTGCCCGCGATCCGGTCCTGGAACTGGCCCCACGTCGCCAGCGGCGCCGACCCGGCCGACATCAGCTCCGCCAAATGCACCGACGCCAGCACGGGCGTGGGCGTCTTGTCGCCGATCCAGACCCACGCGACCAGCCCGGCGAACTTGCCGTCCTCGGTGAACGCCGCCGTCGCCGAGCGGGCGGTGTCGGCCTCGGGCTCGACCTCGATCCACTTGCTCATCGCGCTGTGCCGCAGGTAGTCCCGCGTCCGATCCTCCAGCGCGCCGAACAGCGCGGTGTTCTCCACCGTCGCCGGGTACGTCCGCATCCCGTTGTTGACCAGGGCGGCCAGCCAGACCTTCTGCCCGCGCTGCGGCTCTTCGCTGATCAGCTCGCAAGGCTCGATGCTGTTCTGCAGCATCGTCCGCCGCGCCGACAGGTCGCACACCGCGAGGTTGAGCTCGCCGCTGACCGTGATCGGCTGCAAGGACACCGGCTCCCGCGCGCCGGGGATGATCGCCTCGACCCGCGTCGCGCCCAGCAGCGCGTGCGCCGTGGTCGCGACGCGGCCGAACGGCTCGATCAGCACGCCCGCGCACACGCCCGCCACGTCTTCGTCCTCGCGGTACACGCGCAGCTCCACCATGCCGCCCTTCACGGCGCTCTGAACGTTCTCGACCGTCGACGTGTTCCAGCCCTGGCCCCACACCGCGCCGCCGGTGACGGCGACGGCCAACGTCGTGAGCGCGATCCACCTGTGCATGGCTGCCCTTTCGTGCTGAGCCGCAAACGATCATCCCCGGACACGCTATTCTAAGCGATAGACGCGGACCGGCGACCGAAATGTCAGGGATTCTGGTACACTGCGGCGTGCGTCGGGTTCGGTCGGCGTCGATACCACACCGCAAGGGGTGAACCATGTTCCATCCACGCGCCTTGACGATCCTGACCGCGGTGGCCGTGGCCGCGGGCGCCCTGCTCGCCGCCGCCCCGCAGTTCCAGGCCCAGGGCTTCGGCCTGAAGATCACCGACTACGAGGCCTCGATCGAGCACACTTACGAAGGGGCGCGGACCCAGCATGACTACAGCGTCGGCATGGCGGGCTTCGTCACCGCCCCGCGCGACCTCGACGTGGTCTGCATCAATAGCAGCCTCGGGGTCACGTCGATCCGCAACCGCCGCGGCGACAACCTCATCAAGGACGCCGACACCGTCTCCAGAGAGTTTACCGCGTTCCACAGCGACACCGCGGCGGTCGAGGTCCCCGAGTCGGAGCTGACGGCGCATCCCTACACCATCGGCGAGTTCAAGACCCGCGCCCAGGTGCTCGTGGCCCGGCAGCGGCAGTCGGTGGAGTATGCCGGCGACGTCATGGAGGCCCCCCGCGAGGCGCCCGGCGGCATGACGCTGCGGGTCCGCAGCATGGAGATCGCCGACAAGGGCCTGGCCGAGGTCGAGGTCGCGTTCAAGCGCCTCAGGGGCCTGGGCCACCCGTTCCTCGAATCGATCTACGCGCTCAACGAGGCCGGCGAGGTCATCGGCGGCGGCCGATGGACCGACGGCAACCCGCTCGGCGAGGACGGCAGGCTCCAGACCGAGTTTCAGATCAAGCCCGGCGAGCGGTGGGACCGCGTGCGGTGCGTCATCTGCACCGAGTACGACGTGCGGGACGTCACGTTCACGGTGACCGACGTGTTCCAGCAATAGGCAGGCGGGCGGATCAGCCCTCGGCGGCTTCGACGACGCCGGCGCACGTGCAGACCAGGTGCCGGTCGCCGTAGGGGTTGTCGATCCGCGCCACGGGCGGCCAGTACTTGTGATCGCGCAGCCAGTCGGCGGCATAAGCCGCCTCCTCGCGGGTGTACGGGTGCGTCCACGCGTCGGCCGTCACGTGGTGCTGCGTGTGCGGGGCGTTGTGCAGGGGGTTGTCCGCGGGGTCGGATTCGCCGCGTTCGATCGCGTCGATCTCCTTGCGGATCGCGATCATCGCGTCGCACAACCGGTCCAGCTCGGCCGGGCTTTCGCTCTCGGTCGGCTCGATCATGAACGTGCCCGCCACGGGCCAGCTCATCGTCGGCGCGTGGAAGCCGTAGTCCATCAGCCGCTTGGCGATGTCATCCACGCCGACGCCCGCCCGGTCGGCGAGCGGCCGGCAGTCGAGGATGAACTCGTGGGCGACGGTGCCGCTGGCCCCGGTGTACAGCACGTCGTAATGGTCGCGGAGCCGGGCGGCCATGTAGTTGGCGTTGAGGATCGCGATCGCGCTGGCCCGCTTCAGCCCGTCGGCGCCCATCATCGCTATGGACATCCATGAGATCGGCATGATGCGCGGGCTGCCGTACGCCTCGGCGCTGACCGGCCCGACCGCGGCCTCCGCGCCGTGCGGATCGCCCGGGAGGAACGGGCCCAGGTGCTCGGCGACGGCGATCGGGCCCATGCCCGGCCCGCCCCCGCCGTGCGGGATGCAGAACGTCTTGTGCAGGTTCAGGTGGCAGACATCGGCGCCGCAGTTCGCCGGCGAGGTCAGCCCCACCTGCGCGTTCATGTTCGCCCCGTCCATGTACACCTGACCGCCGTGGTCGTGCACGATCCGGCAGGCGTCGACGATCCCGTCCTCGAACACGCCGTGCGTCGAGGGGTAGGTGATCATGATCGCCGCGAGACGGTCCGCGTGCTCGGCGGCGCGGGCCTCGAGGTCGTCCAGGTCGATGTCCCCGTTGTCGCGGCAACCGACGGCGACGACCTTCATGCCGGCCACGATCGCCGAGGCGGGGTTCGTGCCGTGCGCGCTGGTCGGGATGAGGCAGACGTCGCGATCGCTCTGGCCACGCGACGCGTGGTAGCCGCGGATCGCCAGGAGGCCGGCGTACTCGCCCTGCGAACCGGCGTTGGGCTGCAGGCTCACGGCCGCGAATCCGGTGATCGCTTTCAGCCACGCGATGAGCTGGCTGTACAGCTCGGCGTAACCGGCCTGCTGCTCCGCCGGCGCGTAGGGGTGGATGCGGCTGAACTGCGGCCAGGTGATCGGCAGCATCTCCGCCGCCGCGTTCAGCTTCATCGTGCACGAACCCAGCGGGATCATGCTCGTCGTCAGTGACAGGTCACGCTGCTGCAGCTTGCTCAGGTAACGCAGCATCTCGTGCTCGCCGCGGTACTGGTTGAACACGTCGTGCGCCATGAACGCGCCGGTCCGACGCAGCGATGCGCCTTCGGCAGCGGCGGCCTCGTCGGCCAGCTCGTCGAGGCTCGCCTCGAGCGACCGGCCGCGTGCGAACACGTCGAGCAGGTCGGCCAGGTCGCCCCGCGTCTTGGTCTCGTCGAGCGAGACGCCGACGCGGCCGTCCCCGAAGTCACGGAGGTTCATGCGACGCTGCCGCGCGGCGCTGAGGATCGCGTGCGCCGCGTCTTCGCCGAGGTCCACGGTGACCGTGTCAAACCGCGGGGCGGGGTCGATGGTGTGACCGAGCCGGCGGAGGCCCGCCTCGAGCGCCCCGGCCATGGCGCGGACGCGGCGGGCGATCCGCGTCAGGCCGTCGGGGCCGTGGTACATGCCGTACGTCGCCGCGACGATCGCCGGCAACACCTGCGCGGTGCAGATGTTGCTCGTGGCGCGGTCGCGCTTGATGTGCTGCTCGCGGGTCTGGA
>CAYWKS010000043.1:0-19015 GCA_964458935.1 uncultured Planctomycetaceae bacterium | reverse complement strand
CACCTCGAGCCGCTCGGCGCCGGCGACGTCGCCGCGCTCCGCCGCCGCGCCGCCGCCGATCCCGGCCGCGGCCGCGGCGCGCTCGACCTCGCGATCACCGACGACGCCGTCGCGCACTGGGCGACCATGTCCGACGGCGACGCCCGGCGCGCGCTCAACGCGCGCGAGATCGCGGTGCTCTCCAGCCCAGCACTCGACGTCGCGCCGGGCGGCGCCGTCTCACAGCGCGCGCCCATCACCATCGATCTCGCCGAGGCCCAGGACTCCATCCAGCGCAAGGCCATCATCTACGACCGCGCGGGCGACGAGCACTACGACCACGCCAGCGCGCTCATCAAGAGCATCCGCGGGAGCGACCCCGACGCCGCCGTCTACTGGCTGGCCCGCATGCTCGAAGCCGGCGAGGACCCGCTGTTCATCGCCCGTCGCATCGCCATCCTCGCCAGCGAGGACATCGGCAACGCCGACCCCCGCGCCATCCAGGTCGCCGCCGCCGCCTACGACATCACCCACCGCATCGGCCTGCCCGAATGCCGGCTCACCCTCGCCCAGGCCGCCATCTTCATGGCCACCGCCCCCAAGTCCAACGCCTCGGCCCTCGCCATCGCCGCCGCCACTCAGGACGTCCGCCAGGGACGCACCGTCGCCGTCCCCAGCCACCTCCGCGACAGCCACTACGCCGGTGCCGAGCAGCTCGGCCACGGCGATGGCTACCAGTACGCCCACAACTTCCCCAAGGGCCACGTCCAACAGGACTACCTCGGCGTCGACAAGACCTACTACCAGCCGACCGATCGCGGCTACGAACAGCGCATCCGCCAGTACCTGCAATGGCTCCGAAGCCCCCCCGATAACCCGTGAATTTGTGCGGCCGGTTGGCCGATGCAGACGACATACACTCAACACCATGACCCACGACGGCGACCACAAGAAGGTCTTGCGTGCCGAGCTGCGCCGGCGGCTCCAGGCGATCGATGCGCAGGAACTGCGCCGCCGAAGCGCCGACGCCGCCGCCCGACTCGCCGACCTCGACGCCTTCCAGAACGCCGCGGCCATCATGATCTTCCTCCCGCTCGTCCACGAGATCGATGCCCGACCCGTCGCCGTCCGCGCCTGGCAGGCCGGCAAGGCCGTCACCGTCCCACGCGTCGGCCATGAACAACGACACATGATCCCCATCGAGATCCGCTCGCTCAGCGATCCCCTGCACACCGACCACCTCGGCGTCCAGAGCCCCGTCGCCGGCGAGCCCATCCCCGTCGAGATGATCGACCTGGTCGTCGTGCCCGGGCTCGCCTTCGACCACGCCGGCCGACGCCTCGGCCGCGGCGGCGGGTACTACGATCGCTTCCTCAACCAGCCCGGCTTCAAGGGCGTGACCTGCGGCCTCGCCCTCGACGAACAGCTCGTCGACTTTGTCCCCACCGCCCAACACGACGTCGACCTCGACCTGCTCGTCACCGATCGACAGGTCCTCGACCTCAGCCGCTCTCGCGACCGCCGTCGGCCGGCGTGAACAACACACGCCGCCCCGACGTCTGTAACTTCCACGACCCATGCCCGTAACGCGATGGGCACAGACGGAGAACCGCCATGGTCCTCGAAAGCCAGACACTCCGACACGCCGGGCCCATGCGCTCCCGCCGAAGACGACACGCCAAGCCCTGGCGCCTGCCCGCCGCCTTGCTCGTCGTCGCCGGCGTCGGCACCGCGGCCTACCTCATGATCGATGGGGCCGACGCCAACGGCGACCAGCCCGGCGGCCAGCACCCCGCTCACAACGCCACCCCCGACACCCCGCCCACCGGCGGCCAGGCCCTCGTCGCCAACCGACCCGCCGACGCCCAGCCCGATCGCCAACGCCCCGCACCCGCCTTGTCGGCGCCCGCCCCCGCCGCGGCACGGCATGGCGACGCAACGCCCAAGGACCCGCCCCCGACGCCTGCCCCCGACGCCCCGTCGTTCGCCCCGGCCACGCCCACCTCCAACACCGTCGCCCGCAAGATCGCCCAGGGCCGCGAGTTGGTCCGCGAGGGCAAGGACGTCCTCGGCCGATCCGTCCTCAACGAGGCCCTCAACGGGCCCATCTCCCGCGACGACGCCGCCGACGTCCGCCGGGACATCGCCCGCGTCAACCAGACCCTCATCTTCAGCCCCCGCATCACCGACGCCGACCCCTACGCCGGCGAGCACATCATGCAGCCCGGCCAGATCCTCGCACGCGTCGCGCCCCGCTACCACGTGCCCTGGCAGTTCATCGCACGCATCAACAACATCCCCGACACCCGACGCATCCGCGCCGGACAACGCCTCAAGGTCGTCAACGGTCCGTTCCACGTGACCGTCCACAAGTCCGACTTCCGCGCCGACGTCTACCTCAACGGCGACAACGAACGCCTGTACGTCCGCAGCTTCACCGTCGGCCTCGGCGAGTTTGACTCCACCCCCGTCGGCCGCTTCGTCGTCAAGACCGGCTCCAAGCTCGTCAACCCCGAATGGACCAACCCCCGGACCGGCGAACGCATGCTCGCCGACGACCCGGACAACCCCATCGGCGAGCACTGGATCGGCCTCCGCGGCGCCGACGAAGCCACCCAGCGCTTCCAGCGGTACGGCCTGCACGGCACCATCGAGCCCGAGTCCATCGGACAACAGGCCTCCATGGGATGCATCCGCTTACGCCCCGATGACATCGCCCTGCTCTACGCCATGCTCCTCGAGGGCAAGAGCACCGTCACCATCGTGCGGTGACCCGCCGGTACCCTCCCCGGCCCATGGGGCGATAATGCGATCATGCCGCCCGCCGTGCCCATCAACGACCCCGCCGATCCCCGGCTCGATCCCTACCGCAACCTCCGCGACCGCGTCCTCCGCAAGGCCGGCAACCGCTTCATCGCCGAGTCGCGCTGCATCGTCCTGCGCATGATCGAAGCGGGGATCACGCCCGAGTCGGTCGTCGTCGACGCTCGTCGCGCCGACGACGTCGTGCCCGCCGTGCCCGCCGGGACGCCCGTGTACGTCGTCCCCCCGGACGCGCTCACGCAACTGGCCGGGTTCGAGATCCACACCGGCACGCTCGCCGTCGCCCGCCGCCCCGATCCGCCGACCCTCGACTGCCTCGTCGCCGACGCTCGATTCCTGCTCGTGCTCAGCCAGCTCAAGGAGACGGCCAACCTCGGGTCGATCATCCGCACCGCCGCGGCGTTCGGCGTCGGCGGCCTGCTGCTCGGGCCCCAGTGCTGCGACCCGTACTACCGACGCGCCGTCCGCGTCTCCATGGGCGCCGTTTTCCGCGTGCCCATCCTCACCAGCACCGACCTCGCCGCCGACCTCGCCCGCTTACGCGACGACCACGCCTGCCGACTCGCCGCCACCACCCTGGACGCCGACGCCACGCCCCTGCACCACGCGCCCCGGCCGGACCGCCTGGCCCTGCTGCTCGGACACGAGGTCCACGGCCTGCCCCGCCAACTCGTCGATCTCTGCCACGACAGGCTCACCATCGCCATGGCCCCGGGCGTCGATTCGCTCAACGTCTCCGCTTCCGCCGCCGTGTTCTGCCACCACTTCACACGCCCCACGGCGTAACACGCGTCGCCTGTTAAGGTGATTCGTCAGTGAAAATCATTTATTCCTGCCCCAACGACAGTCCCACGCGCACGCCGCCGCCGCAAGTCCACATAGATACGGAGGGCAATCGCATCATGCACCCACGGACCCGCCGACTCTGTCCGACCGGCCAGGGGCTGACAACACACCCTGCTGGCGCAAATTACATCATCGCAATACCTTGCGCGCCGTGGCCGCCCGGGGGATGGCCCGGGCGGCCAAACGACACCCCACGGCGCACCAACCCGGCGTTTGCCCGGTGATGCTGTCAATAACCGCGTCCGCCCCCGGTCATCGGCCCGCTCGGAACCGGTGCGGCACGATCCACGCAACTTGCTGGCAATGGGATGCGGGCAACGATCAGAGCGACCGAAGCGCTCGCTGGACCGCGGCCCGCACGTCGGTGTTGGCGTCGGCCTTCAGCGCCTCGACCGTGGCCTGGGCGTCGCCGTCGCCGGACTTGCGGGCGGTCTGGATCAACTCACGCAGGTGCCCCAGCCGCGCCTGGTCGAAGACCTTGAACTGCTGTTCAAGCTCGTGGCGGTTGTATCGGCTCAGCGGGTCCTCCAGACCCGTCTGCGCCACCGCCCAATCCATCAGGCTCCGCGGCTCGGTCGAGAAGCGCCAGAGTTTCGCCGTCGTCTTCAGCCGCGCCGACAGCGACCGAAACGGGTCGGTCGCCTCGTCCGGCAACGCGGTCAGCGACCCGTTGCCGTCGCCGCGACCGGTCGCCGACTCCAGTCGGCTCAACCAGCCGCCTTCGGTCTGGGGTTGTGCTCGCCTCGATTGATTCATGTTCGGTGTCGTCGCCTGCTCGCTGTCGGTGGCGGGCACGCCCAGCCGTTCAAGCCGCGCGTGAGCCGTGTTGAGGGTGATCCGACCGTAGTGGGTGAAGGTCACGGTCAGCCGCTGTGCCCGGCCCCCGTCGGCCGACACGGCCTCGGCGGCCTGGATCACGCCGTCGCCCCATTCCGGCCGGGCGCGATGTCGCACACGCTGGCCGACCTCAAAGTCGTGTTGGCCATTCATCGATGTCTGGCCCCGCCGGAGGACTCACTCGGCTTTCCCGGCCCGTCCGAAGACCGGCCAATGCGGGCGAAAGGATTCGAACCTTCACGGGTTTTACCCCACATGGACCTGAACCATGCGCGTCTGCCAATTCCGCCACGCCCGCGATGTTGGGTGTCGGCCCGGTCCTCAGAAGCGTCGACCGAGCAACCTAGTCTACGATCTGCGCCACGCTCTGGCAAGCTCACGCCTCGCCAACCCCCGCGCCCCGCGTCACTTGGCCGACGGCACCCGCACCAGGAACGTCGGCACAAACTCGCCCGGGTTGCCCGGAATCGGCACCTTCTCGCCGTTGACGTGCATATGCGGGTACTCTGCCTGGAGCGTGTCCCGGATGTAAGGATGGTACACCGTCTGGCCTTTGTCGGGACCCGCCTGAACCAGCTCCACCGCCGCATGCCCGAACAACTCGATCGTCACCAGCGACTCCCGCGGGCCGTGGTAGTAGAACGCCTTGTTGCCCGCGCGGCGGTATTCCCCGGCGAGCTGCTCGGCCGACGATCGCCGGTCGCCCTCGAAATCGCTGTTGAAGCTGGCCACCTGGAGCGTGTAGATCGCTCCCTCCTGGTCCACCCGAGCCAGGTCCCACGCGCTGGAGACGTTGGTCGCCGTGCCCGACGGGCTGGACACCGGCTGGACCATCGGGCCCATGATGATCGACCGCGGCTGGAATCGCCCTCGCGCCTGAAGCTGACGCAGTCGCCCCAGGTCGCGCTGCGCCTCAGTCGACCGCGGGCTCGTGTAACGGCCGAAGTACACCATCGATCGGGCGCCCGCGTCCACCGCGTGAAACCCGCTCAGGCCGGTCTGATGGGCGAATTGCCGGGCACGCTGTTCGGCTCGGCCCTGGTGGCCCGACCCGTCGAACTGATCGACGGCGATGGCCCAGGGCCCCGCCGCGGACAGCGACGGGTCGTCCCCCGGCGTCGAGCCGCTGCCGCCGCAGCCGGCCAGCACCGCCGGTGCGGTCACGCACAGGCCGAGCAGGAGCGTGGTCCAGGTTGCTCGGGGGCGGCTATCCATGGCACGTCGCATCGGGTCCGGTGCCCGGTGAACTGTGCATGCTACCACAGCGGCGGCGACGCGGCGAAGCGGGCGTCGGCGGGCGGCGCACGAGCGTCCAGATATGCACCGCAGGCCGGGCCCGGGACGGGGATCCGGCGGGGCGATGGACATAGTGTAAAAATTTGTAATGGGTTGTCATGCATGATGATGCGCTGCGTCAAGCGGGTCCGGCCCCCTTTTTGGACCATGCACGGGGTCCGGGGCGGGTGTTTCGGTTCAAGCTTTCGAAGGGTGCTGCACGATATGTTGACTGTTCGCGTTGATGCGGCCCAAGGGACAGCGGCCGCTGGCCATGCCGACGGATCGGCTACACCACAGAACTTTGATAGCCAGGCGCGGCCTCGAGGAGTACGAGCATGAGTGACATTGGACCCATTTCGCACCACCAGGCCTCGATCGGGTCGGTGCACGCCCGGCGCGCGGGGTCCCAGGACGCCGGCCGGGCCCAAGCGCCGCAACGCACCGCCGATCGCGTCGAACTCAGCACCACCGCCAAGCTGCTCGGGCAACTCGCCGACGTCCCCGAGGTCCGAGAGGACCTGATCGCCCGGGCCAAGGCCAACATCCAGGCCGGCGTGTATGACGCCAACGCCATCATCGACGCCACCGTCGATCGGTTGAGCGAGGACCTGTAAATCTGCTCTCTCTCTCTCTCCCTCCCAGCGACCGCATATAGCCACGCGGTTGAGGAAACGCGGACCGGCGCCTGTCTCGGGCACGGTCCGTTTTTTTGTCGCGGAAGGGCGGTTGCTGAAGCGGGCTTGGCGCTGCGGACGCGGGCGCGTGGCGGTTGCAAAACCGCCCGGCGAGTCATACAGTCTTGACCCTTCGCCCGTGTCACAACTGCCCGGTAGCCAAGCCTCATGGACTACGTGTTCTATATCGCATCGGTGCTCGGAGCGGCGGCGGTGTGGATGATGCTCCCCGCGGAGCGTCCGCGGCCCCGCAAGGCCGGCATGCTGCTCGGCGTTGCCGCCCTCGGCGGGCTGCTCATCTGGATGCTCGGCCGCGTCGGGCCCGAGCAGCAGGGCCCGGGCGCCTTCTACTACGTCTTCACCGCCATCGCCGTCGCCTCGGCGGTCCGGGTCATCACGCATCCGCGGCCTGTGTATTCTGCCCTGTTCTTCGTCATGGTCGTGCTGTCGGCGGCGGGGCTGTTCGTGGTCCTCGAGGCCGAGTTCATGGCCTTCGCCATGGTCATCATCTACGCCGGGGCGATCCTGGTGACTTACCTGTTCGTGATCATGCTCGCGACCCTGCCGCAGGCGCCCGGCGAGGAGGAGAAGACGCCGATCTACGACCGCGCGGCGCGGGAGCCGGTCAGCTCCGTGGTGCTGGGCTTCGCCCTGCTGGCCGTGCTCAGCCACGTGATGTTCCACGCCAACCCCAAGGACCTGCAGCCCACGCAGGTCTATCAGGCCAAGCCCGCGCTCGCGACGGTGGTCAACGACACGCCCGGCCGCGTCATCCCGCTGCTGCGGGAGCTGGAGCTGGTCGACAAGGAGGTCGACCTGGGGTCGGCCCAACTGGAGATGCATGGCGTGGACACCCTGCTGGTCGCCCCGGCGGGCGCCGGGCGGGCCATGCGGGTCCCCCTCGACCCCGACACCCGGGCCGCCCTGATCGATCGGCTGGGCAACATCGACCGCATCGGGCTGGCCCTGTTCGAGGGTCATCCGCTGGGCATCGAGCTGGCCGGCGTCATCCTGCTGCTGTCGATGGTCGGTGCGATTGTGATCGGCAAGAAGCGCGTGCTCGAAGAGGTCGATGCCGAGTTAGATACGCAAACGGGAGGCGAGGGGCAACGCGGCTGAACCGCATCGCTCCGTAGCGACCCATGGACACACTCGTACTCAATCACTACCTGCTGACCGGCGCGATCCTGTTCGCTGTCGGCGTGATCGGGTTCGTCGCCCGCCGCAACCTGATCATCATGTTCCTCTGCACCGAAATGATGTTCCAGGGCATCGTCGTGTCGCTGGTGGCGCTGAGCAAGTATCACATGAACTTCGACGGCCAGGTGTTCGTGATCTTCGTGCTGACGATCGCCGCGGCCGAGGCGGCCATGGCGCTGGGCCTGGTCGTGTACCTGTACCGACGCAAACGCACCCTCGACGCCGAGGCGTGGAGCGAGATGTCCGGCTGATGCCGGTGCCCCGGTGCACCGGCCGCCGCGGCCGCCGCGCGTGACATAACCCCATGGACCCGTGGACGGATTAGCCTGCACGCATGATCACACTCGCCCAAACCAATACGGACCTGCTGGAGCTGGCGCGGATGATCCCGCTGGCGCCGGCGATCGGCCTGGTCGTGTGTGCGCTGCTGGGGTGCGTGAAGTCGGGCGCCGTGCGGCGGCTGGCCGCGCCCGTCGGCATCGCCGCCGTCGCCTCGAGCTTCGTCCTCTCGTGCCTGGTGTGGAGCGGCATGGGCGACCTGGCCGGCTTCCACGGCACGAGCATCAAGGCGTTCACGTGGATCGGCATCGGCGACTTCACCGTGGACTTCGGGTTCTACATTGACACCCTGACGATCGTGATGCTCATGGTCGTCACCGGCGTCGGGACGCTGATCTTCATCTACGCCGCGGGCTACATGGCCGGCGATCCGGGCTACTCCCGGTTCTTCAGCTACTTCTGCCTGTTCATCCTGGCGATGACGCTGCTCGTGCTCGCCGACAACCTGGTGCTGCTGTACCTCGGGTGGGAAGGCGTGGGGCTGGCCAGCTACCTCCTGATCGGATTCTACTACCGCAAGCCCTCGGCGGTGGCGGCGGCGAAGAAGGCGTTCATCGTCAACCGCGTCGGCGACTTCGGCTTCGCCCTGGGCATCATGGCGATCTTCCTGGTGTTCGGGGCGGTGCAGTACAGCGCGATCCTGCCCGCGGCCGGCGAAGTCCAGATGCTCTTGCACGGTACCGCCGAAGAGGTCGCCGGGCACAGCCCGCGTTACGTCGCGGCGTCCATGGCCTCAACTTGGGTCCACGATCACGGCGGGTGGTTGCTCACGCTGATTCCCTTCCTGCTCATGCTCGGGGCGTTCGGCAAGAGCGCGCAGTTGCCGCTGCATGTGTGGTTGCCCGACGCGATGGAAGGCCCGACGCCGGTCAGTGCGCTGATCCACGCGGCGACGATGGTCACCGCGGGCGTGTACATGATCGCGCGGCTGCTGCCGATCTTCCAGCTATCCGAGTACGCGCTGCCGACCGTGGCGGTGGTCGGGTGCGTGACCGCGCTGTTCGCCGCGACGATCGCGCTGTGCCAGTACGACATCAAGCGGATCTGGGCGTACTCGACGGTCTCGCAGCTCGGGTACATGTTCCTGGGCGTGGGCGTGCTGGGCACGACCGGGGCGGTCTTCCACCTGTACACGCACGCGTTCTTCAAGGCGCTGTTGTTCCTCACGGCCGGCAGCGTCATGCACGCGTTGAGCGGTCAGCTCGACCTGCGGAAGATGAGCGGGCTGCGGACGAAGATGCCGATCACCGCGCTGCTCATGCTGTGCGGGTGCGTCGCGCTGGCGGGCGTGCCGGGGACCGCCGGGTTCTTCAGCAAGGACGAGATCCTTTACAGCGCGATCAACAAATACCCGCTGCTCGGGTTCCTCGGGCTGGCCACGGCGCTGCTGACGGCGTTCTACACGTTCCGCCTGTGGTTCCGGGTGTTCATGGGCCCGACCGAGTACGAGATGGGCCGCGAGCATCACGGCTACGAGATGGACCACGCGCCCGACGACCATCACCACGGCCCGCACGAGATGAGCTGGCTGATGAACGGCCCGCTGGCGGTGCTGGCGATCGCGGCGCTGCTGATCGGCTGGGGCTTCTGGAGCGGTGGCTGGGTGCCGGAGATGGTGGAGCATTCGAGCGCCGCGGCCGGCGGTCACGGCGGCGAAGCGGCCCATGTCGGCGAGCATGGCGGTTTCTACGTCAGCCACACGCTGATGGGTGTGCTGTCCGGCGGCGGGGCGATCCTCATGATCGCGTTGGCCGCCTACTTCCACTGGTTCAACCGCGACGCGGCGGAGAAGGTGCGGCTGGCCGCCAGGCCCGTCTTCTGGCTGTGGCACGGCAAGTACTTCATCGACGAGGTATACGCCTGGCTGATCGTGCGGCCGCTGCGGGGGCTGGGCTGGTTGTGTTACCTGGTCGTGGATCGGTTCATTCTGGATACGTGCGTGTATGACGGTCTGGCGCGGCTGGCGCCGCGGCTGCTTGGCGAGGCGCAGGCCCCGACGCAGCGCGGGCGGCTGCAGGGCTTCGCCACCGTCATGGGATTGGGACTGTTCCTCGTGCTGGCGATCGTGATTTACGCGGTGGTGATCTGATGGGATGCGGACATGCCCGCCGCGGCGGGCTCGACTTGACGACCGAGATGATCCATGCCTGAGAGTTCATTCATCCTGCCCTTGCTGGTGCTGATCCCGCTGATCGGCGGGGTGGCGGTGTTGGCGCTGCCCGCCGGACGCGAGGGGCTGGTCAAGTGGGCGGCGCTGGGCGTGACGCTGCTGGCGGCGATGACGGGGGTCTCGGCGTGGGTGCGGTTCGACTTCGCGGACACCGCGGCGGCGCAGTTCGCCTGGATCGCGGAGTGGCTGCCGCAGGTCGGCGTCAGCATGCACATGGGCGTCGACGCGATCAGCTTCTGGCTGGTCATGCTGACCGTGTTCCTCATGCCGATCACGGTGCTGGGCACGTTCAGCGCCGTGCACCATCGCCACAAGGAGTTCTTCTTCTGGCTGCTGCTGTTGCAGGCGGCGATGACCGGCGTGTTCGTCGCCCGCGACCTGATCGTGTTCTACTTCTTCTTCGAGTTGACGCTGATCCCGCTGTACTTCCTGATCGGCATCTTCGGGTCGGGCAACCGCGTCTGGGCGAGCAAGAAGTTCTTCATCTTCACGCTGACCGGGTCGCTGCTGACGTTCGCGGGCGTGGTGTGGGTCGCGTGGGCGCACGCGGCGGCCCCGGGCAATGCCTGGACATTCGACATCGCCACGTTGACGGCGTTCGCGGCCGACAACCTCACCGCGTCGCAGCAGGCGTGGGTGCTGGGGGCCTTGATGGCCGGGTTCGCGGTGAAGGTGCCGCTGTTCCCCGTGCACACGTGGCTGCCCCTGGCGCACACCGAGGCGCCGACCGCCGGCAGCGTCATCCTCGCGGGCGTGCTGCTGAAGCTGGGCACCTACGGGCTGCTGCGGTTCGCGCTGCCCATGACGCCCGAGGCCGTCGTGACCTACGCGCCGCTGATCGCGGTCTTCGCGATCATCGGCATCCTCTACGCGGCGCTGGTCTGCTGGGTGCAGGACGACGTGAAGAAACTCGTCGCCTACTCCTCGATCAGCCACCTGGGCTTCTGCGTGCTGGGCATGTTCGCGCTCAACCCCGAGGGCGTGGGCGGGTCGGTGATCTACATGATCAACCACGGCCTGTCGACGGGGGCGCTGTTCCTTTGTGTGGGGATGATCTACGAGCGGTACCACACGCGCGACATGCGGCAGATGGGCGGGCTCGGCAGGAAGCTGCCGGTCTGGTCCACCTTCATGGTGTTCTTCGTGCTGGCGAGCGTGGGGCTGCCGGGCCTGAACGGGTTCGTCGGCGAGTTCCTGACGCTGCTGGGCGCGTTCAAGGCGACCGAGGTGCTGGGCCCGTGGTACGCGGCGGCCGCGGCGCTGGGGCTGATCCTCGCGGCCATCTATCTCCTGTACATGGTCGGCCGCGTGATCATGGGCCCGGCGAAGGAGCCGGCCGAGTACGCCGGCAAGGTCAAGGACCTGACCGCCCGCGAGATCGTGGTGCTGTCGCCGCTGGCGGTGGGGTGTCTGGTCCTGGGCCTGTTCCCGACGCCGGTGCTGCGGTCGCTGGAAGCACCGATCGACCGGCTCACCGCCGAAGCGAACCTGGTGATCGAACAGCGGCGCGATGCCGAGCCGTCGCCGCTGGTCATCGACGACGCCGCGGAAGCCGCGGCAGGGGGGCGTGATGGGCGATAAGGCGATGATGCTCATCCCCGAGATCATCATGACGGCGACGGCGTTCGCGGTGATGATCGTGGGCCTGTCGCCGAGCCGCGCGATCCGCAAGGCCACGCTGGGCCTGAGCATGGCGGGCCTGGGCGTGGCCGGGGCGATGCTGGTGATCCCGGATCAGTTCGGCCTGCCGGTGGCCACGCCGCTGGCGATTTACGTTCGCATCGCCGTGGTCGGGGTGGGGTTGCTGCTGCTGCTGGCGGCGGCGGAGACGCCGGACGAGGCCAGGGCCGATGAGGTCACGACCGGGGCGTTCGATCCCGGCAACGTGGCCCGCGGCGAGTTCTACGGGTTCTTCATGCTGTCGCTGGTCGGGGCGATGCTGTGTGCCACGGCCGACGACCTGATCTGGCTGTTCTTGGCGCTGGAGCTGACGAGCCTGCCGACGTACGTGATGGTGGCGACGGCCCGTGAGCATCGCCAGGGCCCCGAGGCCGGCGTGAAGTACTTCTTCCTCGGGGCGTTCGCCGCGGCGATCTTCCTGTACGGGTTCACGCTGCTCTACGGATCGACGGGCACGACCTTGTTCACCCCGCTCGGCGGGGATCAACTGGTCGGCATCACGAAGGTCTTCGCCGAGCAGGGCATCAACACGCTCGGCGTGGTGGGCCTGCTGCTGGCGGTGGTTGGCGTGGCGTTCAAGATCGCCGCGGCGCCGATGCACGCCTATGCGGCCGACGTCTACCAGGGCGCGGCGACGCCGGTCACGGCGTTCCTGGCGTTTGTGCCCAAGACCGCCGGGTTCGTGGCGGTCGTGGCGCTGGTGTCGCTGGTCGGCTGGCCCATCGACCCGACCCCGGACGTGGCCGACTTCGGCGACGGGCTGTTCTGGCTGTTATGGGTGATGGCGGTGGCGACGATGTTCCTCGGCAACACGCTGGCGCTGCGGCAGAGCAACGTCAAGCGGGTGCTCGCCTACAGCTCGATCGCCCACACCGGGTACATGCTGGTGGGCGTGCTGGCCGGCCCGGCCCTGATCGACGGCGACGAGCCGGTCCGCAACGGCATCGCCGCGGTGCTGTTCTACCTGGTGGTCTACGGCGTGATGAACCTCGGGGCGTTCGCGGTGATCGGCCTGCTCAAGCGGCAGGGCGAGGAGGCGCAGACGTACGAGGACCTGCACGGCCTGGCGCGGCGGCACCCGGGCCTGGCCGCGATCATGGCCATCAGCATGTTCGCCCTGGCGGGCCTGCCCCCGATCGTCGGGTTCTGGGGCAAGCTGTACCTGATCGGCTCGGCGCTGGGCGCCGGGACGGACGCGGCCGGCACCGACCCGCGGATGGTCTGGCTGGTGGTGCTGCTGGTGATCGCCTCGGCGATCGCGGCGGTGTATTACCTGCGGATCGTCGGGGCCTGCTTCGTCGCCGAGCCGGCCCATAAGGCCCACCGTGCACCGCTGCCCTGGCGGACGGCGGCGGCGATCCTCGCGGCAGCGATGGTCATCGCCCTGAGCATCGGTTCCAATTGGCTGCTGCGGGCGAGCCAGCGCGCCGGCGACCTGCCCCGAGCCACGTCCAGCATCCTCGCCGACCGCGGCGAGTAACCCGTCGACCATCCTCGACATGCGAAATGACCCGTGCGGCGATGATCACCGCACGGGCCTGAACAGGGTTCGACCGGACGGGTCGGTTCTCTACACCAGCCGCCCGGCCCCGCTGCTTCACGGCCTGGTTATCCCTCCGCGCCCGCGGGCGCCCGCTTGAGACCGCCAAACTGGTACTGCAGCACCAGCCCCACCGCCGCGGGCACGACCACGAGCAACGGCATGACCAGCGGGTTGGCGGCGATCGCCTCGCCGATCGCCCCGCGCCACGCCGGTACCTGCAGCAGCAGCGCCGTGATCCCGAACACCGCCAGCACCGACCCGCTGATCGAGGTGAACACGACCACCGACAACTCGAAGAGGATGAAGCTGAGCAGGCCCAGCAGCATGAGCCCGATCAGCGCCCCGGCCCAGTACTCCTCGGCGGGCAGTCCGGCGTTGCCGTTGGCCGCCAGATGCTCGGCGAGCGCGGTCCAGGCGTTGGCGCCCAGGAACGCGCCCACCAGCCCGCCGCACACCGCGACGGCGTACTTCATCGCCGGCCAGGCGACCACGGCCAGCAGCACGCCCAGGCAGCCGGCGACGATCACCTCCGCCTGGATGTGCTGGCCCAGCCGGTAGCCCACGCCCATGCCCAGCACGAGCGCGGCGACGATGACCACGCCCTTGTACAGCTTGTAGCCCTGCAGCAGGCACAGCACGCCGACAACCACGAAGATCGATGCGATGACCCAGCCCACCTGTTCCAGCAGGGGCACCAACTGATCCGGGTGGGCCAGCGCGTCGAGGCGATCGAACAACTGCGGCACGACGGTGCGGGTGCTGTCATCGGGGCTGGCGGCAGGGCTCTGCGCGATAACCTTTAACATGGCGACACCTCCAGGATGGCCGGCCACGCACCATCGCGCGACGCGGCACAACCATCGATCGCCCCTCGCGGCTGAGTTGTTATCGACGCCCGCCGCCGGGGAAATGCACATGTGCGGCGGCGTGGCCCGATAATGCTCGACTCAGTCTTCCCCGCGACGACGCAGCACCGTCCACTGCAGCACCGCCCCGACCACCGTCATCGCCCCCAGCACGATCAGCAGCATCCGCGGGCCGGCCGGCATCCACTCCTCCAGCCCGGTCGCGTAACGCCCGGTCAGCCGCATCACCGACGCCAGGATCAACCCCGCCCCGACGAGCGACGTGGCCAACGCCGCCGCCAGCTCGGGCACGATCAGCCCGACGACGAACCCGCCGACCGCGAACGCGGCCGTGGCCGTCATCGCCGTCCAGCGCGTCGCGGCGCTCACGTCGTTGATCCACCAGTCGCGCAGCTCCCGCCCGAGCTCGTCGGCGGCGTCGCCGGCGCGCTCCATCAGCGTCGGCTGCGACGGCTCGTCGCCCGGGGCCGCGCCGTCGGACGGCGGGGGCGCCGCGGCGAAGTGGTCGCCGAGGGCGCTCGGGTCGGCGATGCGCTGGCCGAGATCGGGATCGCCCACGGCGCCAAGCCGCTGCTCGATCGGCGAGGGCGGCGCGCCGTGCCAGGCGAGCACGCCCCACGGCACGACCAGCGCCAGCATCACCGCCAGCAGCAATGCCATCCACAACCGGTACGTCGCCCACGCCACCAGCACGCCAATGATCCCCCCGACCACCACGCACACGATGACCGTCTCACCCGTGAAGAACTGCCGGCCGACCAGCCCCGCGGTCAGGGCGCTGAGCACCAACCCGGTCATGGCGACCGACGGGCGCAGGATGCGCCGGCCGAACAGCAACAGGAACACGCCCCAAAGACCCGCCAGCGCGACGATCACGTCAAGCCACATCGGCACCTGCCGGCTGATTTCCTGGAGGGAGTGATGAAGCTGATCGCTGATCGGCATGGCGTTGGCCCGTGGGTTCGGCGGTGGCGCCGCGTCGCGTTGGCGGGCTCGTGCCCGCGGCTTACAATGGCGACCTCGTCGTTGTATCGGTCAGTCAGACGTTCGGTCCCCAGCCGTTTGTACCATTATGCCAGACTCGGACGCACAATCCGAATCGCTCGACGCGCTCCGCGAACAGGTCTGCGGCGTTGACGGGCAGATCGTCGAGCTGTTGAATCGCCGCGCGACCCTGGCGATGGCGATCGGCCGGATCAAGGACGCCGATGGCGCGCCGATCTACGTGCCGCACCGCGAGCGCCGGGTCATGGAGCGCGTGCACGGGCTCAACGCCGGCCCGCTGCCCGCGTCGGCGGTCGAAGCGATCTACCGCGAGATCATCTCCGCCTCGATCGCGCTCGAGCAGCCGCTGCACGTGTGCTACCTCGGGCCGGCCGGTTCGTTCAGCCACCTCGCCGCCCGGGCCCACTTCGGTTCGAGCGTGGCCTACGTGCCGGCCGACGACATCGGCCACGTGTTCGAGCAGGTCGACCGCGGCTCGTGCCAGGTCGGGCTCGTGCCGATCGAGAACACGATCGGCGGGGGCATCCACGACACGCTCGACAGCTTCGTCCAGTCGGGCGTGCGCGTCTGCGCCGAGGTGTGCATCGCGATCCATCACCACGTGATGAGTCACGCCGACCCCGAACAGATCCGGCGAGTCTACTCGAGGCCGGAGATCTTCGAGCAGTGCCGCAAGTGGCTCGGCCAGCACCTCCGCGACGCCGAGCGCGCCACCGTCGTCTCCAGCGCCAAGGCCGCCGAGCGCGTCGGCGCCGAACGCGACGCCGCGGCGATCGGCTCGTCGCTCGCCGCGCAGATCTACGACGTGCCCATCCGCTTCGAAAACATTGAGGACAACCCCCAGAACGTCACACGGTTCTTCGTCATCGGCAAGATCGAAACCCAGCCGACCGGCTCGGACAAGACCGCGATCATGTTCACCACCGCGCACAAGCCCGGCGCGCTCGCCGAGGTGCTCGAGGTGTTCAGCAAGCACCGCATCAACCTCACCCACATCGACAAACGCCCCAGCCAGCGCGTCAACTGGGAGTACTACTTCTTCCTCGACTGCGAGGGCCACATCAGCGACCCCAACGTCGCCGCCGCGCTCGAGGAAGCCCGACAGCACTGCCTGCACCTGACCATCCTCGGGTCGTTCCCCCGGAGCACGCAGGTCCTGGGCTAGCGGCGAAGCGCCACCCGCCGGTCGTCACACGCATGGCGGGCGGCGCGCCTCGTCCGGGCACGTCCGTTATCGGCCGGCAAAGATGTAACCGTTTCGGTCGTTGCAATCCGCCGCGCGACTGGCTTACACTAGGCTCTCAGGTCACATGAACATCCGTCCGATTGAAACTGCGTCGGTGTTGAAGCTGGTGCATCCGCCGGAAGCGGCGAAGCCCCAGGCGACCCCTGCGCCGGCCGCGACGCAGTCGAGGCGATGCGACGACTGCGATTCATTCGACCTGTCTTCCGTCCGCCATTCGCAGTTGCCGCGCATGCCATTGACCGAAGCCCATCACCGCCTCGACCGCATCCGCTCGCTCGTCGCGGCGCGCACGGACGTGCCGATCCACTTCGACGGCCAGCCGGTCTCGCTGCCCTCGGCCAACCCCTACGCCTCGCCGTACGGCCAGATGCGACTTCCGTCGAATGTGGCGGAATTCAACGCGGTTGTAACCGAGACGCAGGCCGCCGACTCCAACTCCACAGAACGCGTGGGCTGAACCGTCCACGCCGCCGCGAGGCCGGGCGACCGGCCTTCACCCCGCACTTTCAAGCTTCTGAAAGGAGTTGTGCCATGCCACGCCTGCAGACCGTCGAGAAGGAAAACGCCGCCCCGCAGACCGCCGAGATGTACGACAAGATCAAGCAGAAGATGGGCAAGGTCCCCAACACGATCAAGGCGATGGGCAACTCGCCCGCCGCCGTCGGTTTCTACCTCCAGGGCAAGGGCGCCCTGGCGCAGGGCACGCTCGACGCCGCCGAGGCGGAGGTCATCGCCCTGGTCACCGCCGAGGCCAACGGCTGCGAGTACTGCGCCGCGGCGCACACCGGCGCAGCCCGAGCGGCCGGCCTGAGCGCCGATGAAGCGCTGGCGATCCGCCAGGGCAAGCCCAGCGACGCGAAGCACAAGGTCCTGGCCAACTTCACCCGCCGCGTGATCGACACCAAGGGCTTCGTCGAGGACGCCGATGTGCAGGCGGTGCGTGACGCCGGCTACGACGACGGTGCGATCGCCGAAGTCACCGCCCACATCGCCATCAACTACTACACCAACATCATCAATCACGTGAACGACACGGAACTGGACTTCCCGGCCGTGCCTGAAGTTCAGTCGGCGTAAGCCGCATCGCCGTCGCGCCAGCGACATTATGCTCCCAGGCCGTCGCCCATCAGGCGGCGGCCTGTTTCCTGCGCCGTTTCACAGTCCACCGTGCCGCATCTGCCATAATGACAGTGCCCAGCGTACGGCCAGTTTCATAATTAAATGGCCGGACTGTGTTTATATATTTCGTGCTTATCTGTCTTCTGGCGCGCCGCTCGCTCACTGTTGCTGCGAGGTATCGCCACATGAATATGGACAAGTTCACAACCAAGGCTCAGCAGGCCCTCTCCGACGCCCAGATGAAGGCCCAGGCCGCCGGGCACGGGCAGGTCGGGGGCCTGCACCTGCTGGCGGCGCTGCTCGACGATGCGCAGGGCGTGACCGGCTCGCTGCTGCAGCGTGTCGGCGCCGACCCGGGTCGCCTCCGTTCCATTGTGGACTCCGAACTCGGCCGCCAGCCCACCGTGAGCGGCGCGGGCAGTGTCGCCATGGCCCGCGATCTCGGCGAGATCATCGGCCGGGCACAGCGGGAAGCGACCGACCTGCACGATCAGTACGTCTCCACGGAGCACCTGTTGCTCGGCGTGGCCGACGTGAAGGGCGATGCCAAGGAAGCGCTGAGCGTCAACGGTGTGGAGCGCAAGCACCTGCTGGACGCGATGCGGCAGATGCGCAAGGGCCAGCACGTCACCAGCCCGGATGCCGAGCAGCATTACGAGGCGCTGGAGAAGTACGGCAGCGACCTGGTCGAGCTGGCGCGGCAGGGCAAGATCGACCCGGTCATCGGCCGGGACGAGGAGATCCGACGCTGCATGCAGGTCCTCAGCCGCCGCACCAAGAACAACCCCGTGCTGATCGGCGAGGCTGGCGTGGGCAAGACCGCGATCGTCGAGGGCATGGCCCTGCGGATCGCCAACGGGGACGTGCCGGCGAGCCTGAAGGACCGCCGGCTGATCGCGCTGGACATGGGCGCGCTCGTCGCCGGCGCCAAGTACCGAGGCGAATTCGAGGAGAGGCTGAAGGCCGTGCTCCGTGAGGTCAAGACCGCCGCGGGCCACATCATCCTCTTCATCGACGAGCTGCACACGGTCGTCGGTCTGGGCAAGACCGAGGGCTCTCCCGACGCCGGCAACCTGCTCAAGCCGATGCTGGCGCGGGGTGAGCTGCGGTGCATCGGCGCGACGACGCTCGACGAGTATCGGCGGCACATCGAGAAGGACGCGGCGCTGGAGCGCCGCTTCCAGCAGGTCTACGTGGCCGAGCCGAGCGTCGAGGACACCGTGGCGATCCTGCGCGGGCTCAAGCCGCGGTACGAGGCGCACCACGGCGTGCGGATCCAGGACGGTTCGCTCGTCGCGGCCGCGCGGCTGTCCGCGCGCTACATCACCGACCGCAACAATCCCGACAAGGCGACACACCTCGTGGACGAGGCCGCCAGCCGACTGCGGATCGAGAACGAGTCGATGCCCC
>CAYWKS010000042.1:0-19032 GCA_964458935.1 uncultured Planctomycetaceae bacterium | reverse complement strand
GCGGCGCGTTGAGTAGGGCGCTGCTCAACGCCCGGACTTTATGGGGGCCTCGTTACACTTAGCGGCGAACAAAGCCGGGGCAGATTCCCGCGACGTTGTCCGGGGCTGATTCAAGCGCGCCTCGCGCGTTGGACGGGGGCCACTTTCGACGTACAGCATGTGTTCACAATGCCAACTTCGACTGGTATCCAATGATGGTGAGGTGTTACTTAACCAGTAAACCAGAAGAGAATGCCGGCGGTGAGGGCGGACACGATCATACTCAGAATCGTGCCGGCGCAGTAGATGGCCGCTGCTTTCGGGGCGGGCCGGTAAAGCCAGGGCAGCAGCAAGTAAAATCCGAAGGCGGCGAGCGTGGCGGCCAGCCAACCGGCGAGCAGGCCCTGCCACAGGACACGCGAGGTCGGAAGCGGGCTGACCCATTTTTCGACGGCCACGGCGGGGGCGAGCGCGAGCGCCGCGGCCCAGAGGGCATGCCACAGTGGCTTCGCCGCATGAGGGCGGGGCGAGCAATCATTGTCGATGGGCCAGGCATGTCGCGAGACGCCAAGGACGGCCAGGTGCGCGGCGAAGGCGACGTTGTAGGCAAGGAATGCGTCGGGTAACTCTGCGAAGACGAAGACGAACAACCACACAAGCCCCGCCGAAGTCACCGAGAGCACCGCGTGAACCTTGTGCGATTGGCCGGTGGCGCTGCGGGGCCAGCGCATCGCATGTACGACGAATACGATCAGCGGGGCGATCAACCATGCTACACCGCCCAGCATCCAGGCGGTGTAACCGAACAGCGCCGCGCAGATCAGCGCACTGTCATCCAGGCTTGAGCGGCGACGCCAGGCGAAGACGAACCCGACCAGACCGAGGGTTGCGGCCAATCGCCAGACCAGCTCGACGACGGGCTGGTCGATGTAGAGCACGAGCATGGCGTAGGCGCCGAGAGGAACGAACAGGTTGTCGAGCCCGCGCCAACTGGCGGCTTCGACGAGCATGATCAGCAGCCCGATGATCGCCGCGACCAGCAGCGTCTCGGCCCGTCCGATGTCGCTGAACAGCAGCAAAGGCACATGGACGCTAAGGAAGGCGACCATGAAAAACGCGATCGATCCCTCGGCGGACTTGACGCCATCGGCGGTGGTGTAGTGGTGCCGGCCATAGAACAGGCCGATCAGCGCGGCCGTGGCATCGGCGAGCGCGAGAACCACGATGGGTATTGCGAACATCAGTGGCTCGCCGCCACTGATCACAAACAACAACACCACGGCCAGAGGGTAGTACAATTCGCCGAAGCTGTGACGATCGACGCCACCGATCACCGCACCCAGGCTCGAGCGGAGTCGGCCGATCAGGCGCAGACCGGTCAGCAGCCCGGCGGACACCAAGCCCAGCACGACCACCGGCCAGGCCGCGTCAAACAGCCACGGGAAACTGAGCACCGCGCCGCCCATGCCGATGTGCATGGCCTTGCGCGTCAGTTCCGGCGGGAGACTGGCACGGCGCTGAACGAATCGCAACGCCACCAGCAGCGCGACGAGCATCACCAGCACCAGCGCCATCGCCGCAAGCGGATGCATCATCGCCGCACCTCTTCGATGACGAATCGGCTGTAGAAGAACGCCTTGTCGAGGGCATGCAGTTCGCGGGCCTGCTCGTCGAGAGGTTCGAGGCGCGCGGCCAGCGCGTCGGGGCGACTGCGTGGCGCGAGCATGTTCCAGTAGACCAGCCGCCCGCCGGCCCGGGCGCGGTCCGCGATGGCCTCGAGCAGTCTCGCGGTGGCCTGTGGCGAGACATACTCGAACACATCGCTGAGGTTGAACCGATGAACGGGGGGCAACTGTGGATCAGCCAGCACGTCCTCAAGCGAGGCGAGCCGCCACTCGACGCGATCGAGCCTGTCGCGGATGGCATTGAAGTTCTCCGGGCGCAAGGCGTGCGGCAACGCCGTGGTATGCCGACCGGTCAGAATCCATTGCAGGTACGGATTGTCGGCGGGGTTCAACTCGACCAGGGCATGGCGCGTGCGCTCGCGGATGCGATCGGCGACCGGGCCTCGGACGTACCGGAACAACTCGGGGCTGCGGCCGAGTCGGCCCATCACCCGACGGGAGAAGAACACGCGGAACAGCCAGCGCCATCGGCGACTGTTCCACACCGCTTGGTAGAAGCGCGCTCGCTCATCACGCGACCCGCCGGCGAGCAGACGAATGACCGTCGCGCGTCGGTGGATCAGCGGCATGACCCATCGGCGGAACACGCGGAAGTATGCTTCAAACTTGCCGACGTCGCCGATGCCACGGGCAATGAGCTTCGGCCGGCTATCCCAGAACGCGCGGGCTTCGTCGCCCATGGCCGGTCGACATCGCTGGTACAACTCGGCTCGACGATCCGAAGGCGTCGAGCCGATGAGTTGGAGCAGTTGCGAATGGTTGAGTTGACGATACGCAGCGATGCGCAGTTGCAGGCAGGCGAGTTGCGCGGGGTTCAGGTCGATGGCAACCACGTGCGCCGGGTCGGCGGTGAGCATCGACAGTGTGTTGTCACCCGCCGAGGCGATCGACAGGCAGGCGTCGCCCGGCTGGATGTCGAGGCCGGCGAGCATCACGTCCGCGTCTTCCCAGCACTGGGCGTAGCGGATGCGTGAAAAGTCGCTTTGCTCGGCCGCTTCACTGGGCATGGGCGTCGGCCTCGTCCTGGGTGCGGGTGACCGTGATCAAACCCGACCGGCCGTCCATCTCGATCCCGTCACCCGTGCGGACGCTGTCGATCAAGCCGGCGACGGCGACGATGGCGGGAACGCCCAACTCCCGGGCGACGATGGCCGAGTGTGACAGGATGCTGCCCCGTTGGACGAGGATTCCGGCGGCGGCGGGGAACAGCATGATCCAACCCGGATCGGTGCGCTCGGCGACGAGGATTTCGCCTTCGTGAATCTCGGCGCCGACCGGGGCGACGATCACCCGCGCCCGGCCGCGGACTTGCCCGGCGCAGCACCCGGTTCCCTGCAGCAGCATCTCGTCGCCGCCCGCATCGGTTCCCTGCTGCCTCGACGATGTCACTACTTCCCGGGGCGGAGGCTGATCGCCGAGGTTGACCGCGCCGAAGGTTTCGAAGCGATCGGGCGGCGCGGGTGATGCACGGTGTCGCTGGTAGGCGGCTTTCCGCGCGGCGACCAGGTCGCGCAGGTTGTCGCACGTCGATGCGCCTTCGATGAAGCCGAGCGCTTCGTCCACTTCGAAGTAGAACACATCGCGGTGATCGCCGAGCTGACCTTCAGCAACCAGTCGCCGGCCCATCTCCACGAACAACCGGCGTACGCGGCCGAATACGCGGGTTCGCTCAAACCGCAGGTTCTCGCGATCGGTAACCCGGGCGCGGGCATGCTTGAGCACCCATCGATACAGGCCCCGCTTCACCGGCCGGGCGCGCAATGCCTCACGCAGTCGCCCTTCGGCCTCGACCTGCGGGTCGGGGCGCGGGGGTGAAGCCCGCTCGCCTGACTGATTGCGCAATCGATCGGCGGCGTGCCCGATCGACCGCAGCAACGGCGCGGGGTTGTCGATCAGCGTCGGCGATTCGAGCTTCAGTTCTTCCATGCAGCGTTCACCGAAGCGGTTGAGGTAGGCACGGTACCGGTCGTGCAGATTCGGATGGGCGGCGATGGCCGCCTCGGCATCGTCGGGGTCGGCCTGGCGGAGCGTGTCGATCAGGGCCGGCTCGTCGACGATGGCCTCGGCCATGTCACGGATGCGATGGGCCGGCTCGGCGCTGATCATGCCGCCCGCGCCGCAGAGCAGCGCATTGTGCAAGCCGGTTTCACCGGTGTAGCGCTGCGTGAGCTTGCCCAGGAGGCCGAAGTAAATCATCGCGAAGAAGTCGTTGATCAGCGGCGCATCCCAGCGCGACAGCAGGTCGCGTTCGAGCCGGCGGTATTCCTCAGCCAACGCGTCGAGCCGCAGTTCGCTCAGCGTGTCGCCACCGGCCAGGGCCGCGTCGAGCCGCTGATGGAATCGCTTAATGTCACGCTCCAACCGCACATGCCGCCACGCCATGCCGAGGGCTGTGCGGCCGAGGGCCAGGCGGTCCGCCCAGCGTGCCATGCGGGTCGGCGATGGCGATTCGTCGAGCAACGCGTCGGGCAACGACTCGCCCACGCCCATCATCTGCTCCATGAACGACCGGTTGGCCTTGAAGCCAGGCAGCATCGCCAGCAGGCGGTACCAGTTGAGCAGGTTGTAGTACACCCGCCCGCGGATCAGGCCGATCATCTGCCGGAACACGCCGGCGTTGGCGTCGATGGTGCGCCGGGGCACGCCCATGAGCTTGCAGAACTGCCGGTAGACCTGTTCGTAGGCGTGGCGGGCGAAGCTGTAGGTCAGCGGCAAGGTGATGCCGGGGTAGCTTTCGACGATGTTGGCGTTGTCCCAGATCGTTCGCCGGCCGTCGGGGTCGGGCAGGTGCTCCAGCGTGGTGATGGGCCGGGCCTGCAGCAGCCACAGTCGATCGCCTTGGATGGCCCACTCGATGTCCTGCGGCCCGTCGCAGCGACGGGCCACGGCCCGGACGAGGGCGGCGATGGCCAGCGCCTGTTCGTCGGTGATCGCCGGCTGTGTGGCCGCGGCGTTGTCGAGCGTTTCGCTGCGCAACCCGTCGTCGGCGGTAGCGTCGGGGCGGTGGGCGAGCGGCTTGGTCACGATGGTGCGTTCGATGATGCGCCCTTCGCGGTCGATGCGAAAGGTATCGCCGTCGATGTCGCCGCCGACCAGCGTCGTGCCGAGGCCCGGCACGGCGGAGACGACGGCGACGGATCGTCGACCGGTCACCGGGTCGGCGGAAAACGCCACGCCGGCCGCGTCGGGATTGACCATTCGCTGCACCAGCACGGCGGGGGGCGTCGGCTCGCCGGTCAGGCCCTGCTCGCGCCGATAGGCCCGCACCCGATCGGTCAACGCCGAGCGGCGCACGTCAACGATGCGTTCGGCCACGCGCTCGGCCGGCACCGCGAGGTAGCTTTCAAATTGCCCGGCGAACGACTGACCCGCGCTGTCCTCCTCCACCGCCGACGAGCGCACGGCGAACAGCGTCCCGGGCCCGCCGATCGCAGCGAGGGCCTCTTCCAGGCCGTCGACCGCATCGCCGGTGATCGTAAACCACGGCGGAACGTCGAACCCGGCAGCGCTTAAGCGATGCAGCGCCGCCGCCTTGCCGCCAACGGTCGCCAAGTCAGCCGCCTCATCACAGGTGGTGATCGCTCGTGGCTCGTTCATATTGCGATGCCGTACAACGAGGCGACGGGATGCAGCCGGATGAACCCCAGCGATTCGATGATCCGCCCCACGAACGGATCGAGCCTATCGTAAAACAGCGGCACGAGCCCGAGGCTCAGGTACAGCGCCAACGTCCACACGCCGGATAGTTTCTCGATGGTTCGACCACCACCGGCTTTCGGCTCGCGATGAAACCGTTGTCCCTGCCACAACATCGCAACGAACGCCAATAGCAGGACCACGAAGACCCATGCCGCCGGCCCTTCACCGATCTCCGCCGCGGCCAGCAGGGCGCAGCCGAACGTCAGCCCAGCGACCAGCCACCACGCCGCGATCGCCCGGCCCCTGCCCCAGACGGCCGAGTACGTTTCCACGCCGGGTTCTTCATCTTCCGGGGCGCGGGTCTTGCGGCCGATCTCGATCACCATGCCGTTGAAAAAGCTGGCCAGCAAAAACCAATGCAGCCCGGCCGGCGCCCCTTCGCCGTACGCCAGCCAGTCGGTGCTCGTGGCGTACAGGTCGATCAGCGGCATGATCATCATGTGGCTGACCATGTACAGCAGCAGGTTGGCCTTGAGGAATCGGCGGACGAAGAACTCCTTGCTCATCGCCGCGAGGTAGACCCACACGCCGACCAGCACGACCGCCAGCGCCGGCGCCAGCCACAGCGCCAGGGCCAGTTGCAGCGCCCCGGCCAGCACGAACACGATCGCCAACTCGCGCAGCGTCACGAGGCCGCGAGGCACGGGGCGATAGGGGCGGTACCTCGCGTCTTCGTCAAAGTCCTTGAACTCGTCGGCGATGCGCAATTGCAGGAAAAACGCCAGCGACGTGATGAAGGCCACGACGACCGATGGCCAGCGCGGGGCGGTGGCGCCGCGCAGCACGGCCGAGTAACTCACGGCGCAGAAACTGAACGCGGCGATCAGCGGCCCGTGGGCTGCGAGCGGGAAGCGTTCGGCCTGGTATGTCCACCATCGATGTGCCATCCGCCACTCAGCCTTGCGCATCCGATGCCGCATCGCGACGATCCCGGGCCAGCTTCTGATGGGCTTCGGTGAAATGCCCCGCGGCGAGAGCGGCGATGATCGATACTTCGCCGGCCAGCGCCGCGGCGGCGACGATCTCGGCCAGCGCATCGGCGCCGTGCCGCTCGGGCAGATCGAGCAGGTTCAGGCAGGCCCGGGCTGAGGGCAGGCCCGTCCCGCCGCCCACAACGCCCACCATGACCGCCGGCAGCGTCACGGCCACGTAGAGCCCGCCGTGGCCGTCGGCTTCAAATCGGGTCACGCCGACCGCCGATTCGGAGACACAGGCCACATCCTGCCCGGTGGCCAGATACATCGCCGCCAGCACATTGGCGTAGTGGCCCTGCACCCCGATCGTGCCGCTCATCACGCCGCCCAACGACGACATGCGCCAATAGGTGTACATCTGTTGGACATTGCTGTGCAACCGTCGATCAATCAGGTCGGCAGGCAGGACGGCCTCGGCCGTGACCTTGCGGCCGCGCACGCCTTGGAATGCCATGGCCGAGGCCTTCTTGTCGCCGGACATGTTCGCCTCCACAAACCACTGGTTTATCGGCACCGGGCAGTCGGCAACGATCCGCCTGCACAGTGCGTCGGTGGCGAAGGTCACCATGTTCTGCCCCGACGCCTCGCCGGTGGTGTAGTCGCAGATCAGGTAGACGTGGTTGCCTTCGAGGTGGAGACGCAGGTCGGTCAGTCGGCCATGGCGTGTGGTGGCTTGGGCCGCGGCGCGCAGCGCGTCGACGTGTTCGGTGACCCACAGGGCGAACCGGCCCGCCGCACCGATGTCGGCCAGCACGAAGCCGGGGGCGCGGCTGACGCCTTGGTTGACCACGGCGCAACGACAGCCGCCGGCCAGCGACAGCACCTGCGCGCCGCGCGTACACGAGGCCACCAAGGCCGCTTCCGTTGTCGCCAACGGCACGTAGTAGTCACCGTTGGCATGAATGCCCCGAACACGCAGGGGCCCGGCCAAGCCCACCGGGACCGACGCCGCGCCGATCAGGTTCTCGATGTTGGCGCGGTAGCGATCGAGTCGGCCGGCGGTGCGCTCGTCGCATAGCTCGTCGCGGGCGGGCTCGACGGATCGGCCGAGGTGGTCACCGAGCATCTGCCAGCGGCGCTGCACGGACGCCGCGTCAGGCCGACTCCCCCCAGCCAGTCGAGCCGACATCGCGTCCTCCGAGGGCAGCAGGCGTTCGGCTAGCGCCTCGCGATCCTGCTCGGCCAGCAGGCCCCGAAGATGCTCGGCCACCCGCTGATGGTTCGATGCCATGAGCTATGCCTCCCGATCCGTGGCCCTTCAGTCCAGTGATGCCAGCCACCGGCGCAGGGCCGGATGGTCCACCTTCCCACTGTGCCGCCGATCCAGCGGGATGCGATCGGCGAAGACGAATCGGTCAATTCTCGCCCAGGCCAGGGCCTGTCGCAGATCGCGTTGGATCGCCTCGTGATCGTTGGCGGCTGCCTCGGCCTGGACGACAAGCAAACGCCGCGCCCGGTGAGGTACCAGTGCCGTCCGCCGCACGCCTGCTACCACGTCCGCCGCACACTCTACCGCGAACGAATACATCACGCCCCGGTCGTCGGTCGCCTTCTCCGACGCTCTGCCCAACAGCCAGAGCCGACCCGCCGCGTCGAGGTATCCGGCGTCGCCCGTGCGATGCCAGACCCGATCACCGACATGGATCTTCGCCTGATCGTCGCCGACCCCGTCGAGGTATCCGCTCAAAACGTGGCGGCCAGTTACAACGATCTCCCCCGGTTCATCCGCGCCCAAAGTCTTCGCCTCGAAGGCTTCCGGTTCCAGGCGCGTCAGCGGCAGGCCGCTGTGGTCGGCGAGGACCCGCAGGTCGATCTGTGGCACGGGGCGCCCCGCCAGCAGGCCGTGGCCCGAATGCATACGCTGGCGATCCGCCGGCTCAACGGTCGCACAATCGAGTTCGGCGATGGGTTCGGCTTCGGTCGAGCCATACAGAGCGACGATGCGTGCCTGGGGGCATGCCTCAGCCAGGCGATCGAGCAACGACGCAAACACCGGCGCGCCGCCGGTGAAGACCTTCGCCAGGCCGTCCAGCCGACGGCCACCGGCGATCAGCCGCTCGAAGAACGCCGGCGATGCGGTGCAGCGCGTCGGACGATGCCGCCCAAACTGGGCGAGGATCGGCTGCGGATCGATCGCGTCGATGCGGCGCAGGTCGGCATCCGGGATGAGCGTGGTCGCGCCCGCCGCCAGGTTCGCCAGGGCGAAGATCGGCAAGGTCGCCAGGTCCACCTCGCCGGCGTGCAGGTCGATCGCGGGCGCCAGCGCCTCGTACTGACCGCGAAGAAAACCGTGGGTCCGCACGGCAGCCTTCGGCAGGTCGGTGCTGCCGCTGGTAAACGTGAGCAGCGCCGGCGCCGCGTCGTCCAGCGTTTCGATACGGTCGTCGGGAGCGAAGCGACGGCGACGATCAAACCGCGGACCCGCAAGCGCCACGCCCCCGGTCACCCATCGATGCGGCAGGCCGCGCAACGGTCCGATGATGAATCGCAACAGGTGCGCCTTGCCCACACCGATCAGGCCCTCCGGCCGACCGCGCTGGCAGCAGTGTCGCAGATGCCGTACCCCCGCGCCGGGGTCGACAACCATCGCCACCGCCCCGACGCGCCACAGGCCCAGCAACGCGACGTACAGGTCGATCGACATCGGCGAAAGCAGCAGCACGCGATCGCCGCGGGCTAATCCCGATGCGCGAAACATCGCCGCGGCCCGGGCTGATTCCACCGCCAACTGCCCGTACGAAAGGGTCCGACTCCGCTCGGCGGGGCCCTCGATGAGCGCCGGCTGGTCGGCCTGATCGGCCGCATGCTGGAGCAGGATCTCCACGAGATTCATCGCTTCGTCCTTTGACCGTACAGCGCGTAACGCCGAAACGGTATGGCGTAGTGCCACGACATGCGGGTGGACACGTTCGCTTCGTGCATCAGGGCATGAATCGCATGGCGATACCCCTGCCGATGCCCAGCCAACTGTGCCTCTTCCATCAGCAGTTGACCGAGACCCGCGAATTCCCGACCGGCCTTTACCGCCACCGTCTTGACGATCAATGTGTCAATCGCTTGGCCGCGCTCAGCCATCGCCATGTCCGGGATCGTGAACGCATAGCCGACCAGTTGGCCGTCCAACTCGGCGAGTTGGACCGATTCGGGAACGATCAACGCGCGCAGCGGTTCGTACATCGCGACAAACGCTTCAAGTCCGATCGGTCGATACAGGTAGTTCTCGGCAAACGCCACAAGCGACATTTCGTGGATCGCTCTGAGCTCGGCATCGAAATGGTCAACATCGAAGGGTCGCAGCCGCACGCCGGCTTGGTCGATTCGTTGTCGCACCCGGTCCAGGCGCGGATCACGCCGTGACGCGTCGGCACACCAGGAGGAAACATAGTGGGCGATCGGCTCGAATCCCGCCGCACGCCAGTCCTCGGGATAGCGGTCGGGATTATCCGGCTCAAGCAGAAACGCGGGCCGATCGCCACGCTGTACGATGAATCGGTACCGCCGCCAGGTCGAGCCATCCATCGGGCCCACGACTTCACCGGCACCCCATTCGGAGGCATCCTGCATGGCGCGACGCAGCACCGCGATGCCCGCGGCCTGGTCCGCCGCCTCATAACACCCGATGCGGGCCGGTGACCATTCGTCCAACCACAGCGCGCAGCGGGCGACAAGCCTATCCTCGCCATCGCGGTACTCGTAGAAGCGGTTCGGCCCACCGCTTCTCCCGTATACAACCGGTTGGGGCCAGCCTTCGACTGGATTTGATCGTGACCCAGATCGAGCTGGCGGCACCGCATCAAACACATCGATCGAACCAGGCAATATCTCATCCCCCAAGCCGCGAGGGTACTGTGTGATTCACTTCAACAGCAAACCAGTATGAAACCGCAATACCCGTTTCGGACAATCAGTACACCGAATCCTATCGCATGCAAGCCCACCTAACCAACTCGACCACGGACACGATCAGTCCTGGGCGCAAGTTTGCTAGCCACTTGAGCACTATGGCAGCATACGATCGCGCGTTGCCATGGGCACCATCAACGTTCGTCCGCCGATCGGGTGACCGACCGGCCGCGTTGGACATTCCTGATTAACGCGCGGGGGCGAATGCCCAAGGTTGTTCTGGGCAGATTCAGGCACGCCTCGCACGTTGCGTGGAGTGGAGGGCCAAACTCAATGCTCGCATCCTGATTACGTATTGGGAATTCAGATGGTGGCGGGCAGGAGGGCGTGTCGGGACCAGCTAACGCCTAACAAACTCGCGCATTCGCGACCAATACCGCCCCCTTTCCACAGGTCGGAGCGAAGGCAAGCCTTAAGCGTCTATTAACTATGCGTACCGAGCGGAGTAAAGTATGCTGCAATAATCGTGCAGCTAAAACAATGCAGGATGGGTGGAGTCTGAGGGTCATGCGGTGTCTTGCGCGCAAGGCGAGATGACGGGGCCGCAGCTACCACAGATCGTTTGAGGGGACGCGTGCATGTCTTGGGTCGCATACCTGCTTGGCGAACTGGACGGCATGCGCTCACTCTTGCAGCGCATGACGGACCGGGCGTTCGATGCCTGGCTCACGACCGCGCAAGTGCGCGATCGTCAATGTTTGATCGCATTCGAGCAGCTCGAACCTCGACTGCTGCTCTCGGCGGAGCATATCCCAATCCCGATCAAGGATCAGACCGGCGAGGTCGTCTGGGATCGCGTCGTCGTCGAGGACATCTCGATCGACGGCTCGATTGCTGTTGGGTGGGCTGTCCACGAAGACGATGGTGTCCAGGCGTTCCGGTATACCCGGGGTGACAACTACATCGAGCGCATCGTGGACTTGGCTTTCAACCCGGACGACGTCCCCCAGGAGCTGGTCGATGCGGGGATGCAGGCTACGGGCGTCTCAGCAGTCGGCATTGTCGGTACGACCCAAACCCAGACCATGTCGTGGTTCTGGTCGTTGGGCAGGGGTTTTAGCATTCTCGAGCCGCTCGCCGATGGCAGTCGTGCCGAGGCGTTTGATATCTCGGACACCGGCGTCATCGTCGGCAGCAGTAGCAGCAGCGTCGGTCAGCGTGCGGTGACTTGGACCTTGGCCGGGGGCACGCCCACGATCCTGCGCGGGTTGCCGCGCGATCCCGACGACGGGCTGTTCGACGTTGCCTCGGCGATTTCAGAAGACGGCTCGACGATCGTCGGATCGAGCACCAACGCCCAAGGTGAGTTCCGTCCCGTTTCCTGGTCACCCGGTGGGACGGCCAACGAACTCAGCGGCGACGGCCGCGGCTGGGCCAATGGGGTCACCGCCGACGGCAGCGGCATCACCGGCCAGCTCGACGACGAGGCCGTCGTGTGGCGCAACGGTCAACTGACAGTCATCGGTGATTTCCCCGGCGGCCGGCTCGACGCGGCGGGTAATGACCTGTCGGACGACGGCGAGACGGTCTTCGGCTATGGCTACAGCTTTGAGCTCGACGGCAGCGATCGGGAGGTGGCGCGACAGAACGCGTTCCTCTACGACGATGACGACGGGCTGCGCGACTTCCGGACCGAGGTCCTCCTACCCGCCGGATTCCGCGGCATTACCGATGAGGTCATCGCCTCCAACGCCGAGGGCGACATCGTCGTCGGGACCACTCGATTCCGCGATCTCCAGGGTGTGCTGCAACAGGTCTCCTGGATGACCGTGTTTCCTTCGCCGGACCTGACGATCGACATCACCCAACGCGGCTTCGTCAAGCCGCTCGAATCCGAAACCACCATGCCGGTGACCCGAGAAGTCGGCTTCACGGTCAACAACGAGGGTGATGCGGCCGTCAGCGAGAACGTCCGGGTCAGTTTCTACATCTCCGACGACGACGTGCTCGACGACGGCGACCGAGCCCTCGACGGCGTCAGCATCGACATCGACCTGCAGCCCGGCGAGAGTTCCGACCACACCTACAACCTGACGATCCCCACAGGCGTCACCGTGCCAGACAATCCGTTCTTGATCGCGGAGGTCGATTCGGCGGACGTCGTGCGTGAGATCGACCACGAGTTCAACAACGACGGCGCGGTGCAGATCGGCGTCTTCGACCTGTTCCCCTTCGCATTGGATGGCGTCGAGCTGGTGTTCGACGACGAGACCCAGTCGTTCATGGGACAGGGCACGTTCAACATGGGATTGAGCGAGCGCGAGAACGAGCAATTCAAGCCGCTGATCCAGGTCCTTGGCAATGTTGTCATCAGCGAAACGACGATCAGTCTCGACGGCACGTTCGCGCCGCTGATCGGCGGCCTGCCCGGCGAACTGTTCTTCGGCTCGATGAACTTCGACTACGGCATGGGCGTGGACTTCCAGGCCGAAGCGGTCGCCGACCTGGACAACGACGACCTGACCGGCCGCAACCCGATCCGGCCCGGTGGCCTGGACATCACCGTCAAGAGCTTCCGCTTCGTCAACCCGTCGGGCGGTTCGACGACCGACGCCTACTTCACCATCACGGGCAACTTTGGGTTGCTGTCGTACGAGTACTTTGTGTGGAGCTCGCCGCTGACGTTCGCCCGCGAAGCCCAGATGAGCTTCTTCGGCACACCGGAGAACATCGAGGACAGCTCAAACAGAATCACCTTGCCGGTGCTGGATCTGCCTCGATCGGAGTTCATGCTCGGTAGCGCCGCGTTCTCCGTGAGCGCGATGACGTTCACCCTTGTCTCGCAGGCGACCGAGCAGGGCCCCGAGGTGCGCGGCATCCTGCGCGGCACGATGCAGACTCAGGTCCTGGGGCGGATGATCGAGTTCAACCTCAGCGATCCGAACAGCCTGGAGTTTGTCAGCGATTCGGGCGGCAACTTCCGCATCGAGTTCAACGGCGTGATCACGACCGACCCGATCAACATGGGCTTCGCCCAGATCAAGGGCTTGGAACTGTTCATCGATTCACGCGGGTCCGACTTCCTTATCCGGGGCCGGGGTGAAGTCTTCCTCGGTCCTGAGCCAGCGACGCTGCCCGACCGGCGCCTCGGCGCCATCATCGGTGTCGACGTGCGCAACGGGTACATCGACGGTTTCATTCTTGGGATCACCAACCTGGCCGTCCCCTTCGGCAGTTCGGGGATCGAACTCAACAGTGCGTCGATCGAGGCGCACAACCTCTCGACGGCCGACCCGGCTTGGTGGGCCGCCGGATCGGTCGGCGTCTCGGACGTTCTGGCCAACGCCGTGCCCACCCTGCCGTTCTTCCTGCTGCCGATCACCATCCCCGGTGGCGTGATCGGCCGCGACAATCACCTGGTCACGACGATCAATGACCTGATGACTGCGACGGGGACGGTCCGGCTGGGCCCTGATGAACTCTCGCTGAGTGTCGCCGGCAAGCTGCTGACCGGTGACGACAACTTCCGCCTTGCCGACTTCGACGCTCGCCTGGCGTACCTGCCTCCCTCGAATGAGTTCGTGCTCGGCGGCTCGCTGTCGATTCTCCCGCCGTTGACCGCAGGCGGCCGGCCCGCACCGTTTGTCGGAACGGCGCAGATTCGACTGAACGTGAACGAGTCTCTGATCGGTCTGATCAACGGCCGGATCCGGATTCCCGAAGGCAGCATGCCTTGGATCCTGTCGTGGCTCGAGGGCGCGACGGCCGAGGGCACCGCGCTCGCTCGCTTCGACTGGGCCAACGATAACAACGTCGACTTCGTTGCGCTGTGGGGCCGGATCGCCGGCGCTCAGCGCGGCATCAAGTACGGCTTTGACGGGTCATTCGAGATCCTCGGGCGTCGCGAGATTCAGGACCTGAACCGGGGTCTGGCTCCCGCGTCGTTGGCCCTGGCGTCGAATGCCGCGAGTGTGCCCGCGGCGCCCCCCGCCATGGGACGGTTCAACGTGACCAGTGCAGACTCCACGGTTGTGTTCGGCGCCGAGTGGGAGAACGCCGATCCCGACGCCGTACTCGAACTGATCGATCCGGACGGCAACGTGCTGACCGAGGCGGATGTGCTGGCCGATCCGAAGATGGACCTGCCGTCCCAGCCGATCAGCGACACGACGCGTGCGATCGTTGTGACCGATCCGATGGTCGGCGAGTGGCAGGTTCGCCTGGTCAGCGCACTTAACCCCCCGCAGAGCATCACGTATATGGCCGACGGCATCGCCACGCCGGGCGCCATCGCATTGACGAACTTGGCCGAAGACAAGTCGGAGACGACCGACAAGTCGATCAATATCGCCTTCACGGGCACGGCGGGTGATCCAGACGCCCGGGTTTCGCTGTTCTACGACACCGACCGCGATCAGCACGATGGCATGATCATCGCCGCGGACATCCCGCTGTCGCAGGGCTCGTACGATTGGAATCTCGCCGACGTGACGGCCGGTGAGTACTTCGTCTACGCCGTTCTCGAAGACGGCACGAACGTGCCGGTGATCAGCGACTACGCCACGGGCAAGGTGACGGTGGAGTTGCAGGAACAGTTCATCCCCGATCCCGTCCTGCCGATCGGCGATCGGGTCACGCTCGAGGAAGATGCGCTGTTCGCCGCCATCGCGCTCCAGCCCGACGGCGACTACGTGCTCCTCAGTGCGCTGCCGGGGGCTGACTTTGACCCCGAAAGCGAAGATTACGCGACCGTCTATGCGCAGCGGTATGACAGCGACAACAACGCGATCGGCGACCGGTTCAGCGTGCGTGAGATCTACCTCCCCGACACGACCCCGCAGGAAGTGGATGTCGCGACCAACGCGGTGGGCGACATCGCGGCGATGTTCCGCCTCACCGAAACCTTCACCGATCCGGATTACATCCTCAGCACACTCATCCCCGGCGACGGGGGGGCGTGGATCAACGTGGGTTCGGGCGGCGGCAGAAACGACGGGACGATCGGCCTGACGCCCGATGGCTCCATAGCCCAAGCCCAGAACCTCCCGCCGAACGACAACATCTTCGCCTTCCGCTACGATCACAACGATCGCCGATTCACCGACTACAAGTTCTTCTTCGCCCAGCCCGACGACGAGTCGACGTGGGATCTGGCCGTCGATGACGATGGCGTCAATCACCTGGTCTACACCGATGCACGATTCGACTTCGGTCTCGGTCGGGACGTTCGCTCGGTCTACTATCAGAACGACCAGTTCGCCTCGTTCGAGGTCACGCAGTTCAACACCGGTGATGCGATCCTGCCGTCGATCGATATCGACAACCGCGGCAACTTCGTCGTGGCGTGGGCCGAGTTCTCTGACACGATTGAGGGTGATGACGAGTACGGCAACTTCGTTTTGAGCGAGGGGTGGCTGGTTAAGACCCAGTTGATCGACGGCGACCGCCGGCGCGTCGGCGACGAGATTGTCGTCACGCAACTCGAGCACCAGCCCGAGTACATCTCAGTCGGTTTCGACGATGCGGGCGAGTTCGTCGTCGCGTGGGACGAGAAGACCGAATCCGCGGGCGCCGGAGAGTTCGCAGAGGGCGAGTCGACGCCGACCCACGAGCGGATGACAAACATCCAGCGGTATGAATACCTCGAGCCGCGCCAGCCGGTGCAGGACATCCAGGCCAGCTACAACGGCGAGGGCGAACTGGTCGTTGCCTGGGATGCACTGCCCGACGTCCACACCTACTTCGTCAACTACACGCCGGACGCAGCAGGCGAGTTCTACTCCGAGACCGTCATACCCGGCGTGGGCAACGACAACCAGATCATCCTCCGCGACCTGAACCCGGGTGAAACCTACCGGATCACGGTCGATGCGATGCTGATCGACGAGACCTACTCGCTTGAAGCGACGCCCATCGTCGCCATCGCCGGGCCGACTCCGACCGTCCCGCCTGAGGCGGATGAGTGGGAAGTATTCGCGCTTGGGGGCACGCGGTACGTCGAATCGATCGGCCTTGAACCCGGCGATACGGCGACACTGCAGGAAGCGATCGACGGCGCGTCGATCAACTCGGCGACGGGTCAGTTCATCTGGGACGTGCCGGCCGGCACCAGCGGCTGGACGCAGGTCATCGTCAACATCGATCGTGCCGGTGGCGGCGTCGAGCAGGTCCGCCGACACCTGCTGTCCGATCCGCTGCCGTCCGCATCGATCAGCGGCACGGTGGCGCTTGACGCTGAACCCAACGGCGAGGTGGACGAGACCGACACGCCGATCGAAGGCGCGACGGTGTACGTCGACCTGAACAACAACGGCCAGCTTGATCGCACGCGTACGTTCTCGTTCACCGACATCCCCGGTCAGGTGATGCCAGGCGAGACCGAGGTCTTCGAACTCGTGATCAATGACGCGATCGGCACGATCTTTGACGTCGACCCGTTTATCGATGTGTTCAACAATTCGCTCTCCAACGTCACGATCGACCTGATCAGCCCGACCGGCACGCAGGTGCAGTTGCTCGGGCCGGCCGGCCTGCTGGGCGCCGATCTGACGCTGACCTTCGACGATGCGGCCGACGACGCGTTGGGCAGTCTTCCCGCCCCGTTCTCAGGAACGGTCCGTCCAGCCGAACCGCTCGCGGACCTCAATGGCGAAGACCCCAACGGCGTCTGGGAGCTCCGCATCGTCAACGCTTCGGGCGATACGGTCCGTCTCTCGCAATGGGAGCTGAACATTGCGTTGAGCCAGGCGCTCGAGCCGACCGTCGAGACCGACGCGTTGGGCCAGTTCGCCATCACGGGCCTAACGCCGGGCGAGTACACGCTGCGGCTGGATTCGCAACCTGGACAGCAAGTCACCGGTGCAGGCGAGGATGGATACCCGTTCGATCAGGGCGACACCGGCACGAGGTACGACTTCGCCGTGCAGCAGGTTTTCGCGCCGCCCGTGATCCTCCGCTCGACGATCGACAACGGCACCGCGCAACGCTCGGTGATCCGAAGCATCACCGTCACGTTTGATCAGCCCGTGTCGATCGACCTGGGCGCTTTTCACCTGATCGATGCGCACGATCGCACGCCAGCCGTCGATGTGACGAATCCCTCTGGCGACATGACGACCTACCAGGTCGCGTTCCCCAACGGCGGAGGCGATAGCGGTCTGCTCGAAGATGACCTGTATCGGCTCACCATCGCTGCGAGTAAGGTGCGAAACCTCGCCGGTGACCAGATGGCGGCGGACCATGTCCTCGATTTCCATCGCTTGGCCGGCGACAGCGACGGCGATCGCGACACCGACCGACTGGACCTGCGGAACCTGACACGATCGCTCGGCAAGTCGGCCGGCGAGGCCGGGTTCAACGTCGCGTTCGAACTGAACGGCGACGACGTCGTCGATCGGGCGGACCTTCTGATCATGGCCGGCCTGCTCAATCAGCAGCTGCCCGCGGGCCCGTTCCCGACCCCCGGGCCTCCGTCGGCGCCCGTGAGCGAAACGGTACAGTCGCCGGTCTTTGAGCTCAGGCAGTTCGAGTTGGGCGAGCCCACCGTGCAGCGCATCGTGGAACCGCAGGGGGCGGCGCTCCCTGAGGAAAACCAGGCGATCGCTTGGCCGCTGCTCATCGATGCATCCGGTGAAGAATCCACTGATGAAGAATCCGAGGATGGCGATTCACTGGGGGACCTGCTGAACCTGCCTGACAGTAGTGGGTCACCATTTTGATCCAGCAACGAAAGGAAGAGAGATGAGAGTGCGACAGGTTTTGTTAATCGGTTTGGGTGTGGCAGCGGTCTTGACCACGGTTCTCGCATCGTCGGCTCCCGCCGGGCTGTACTATGCGTTCAAAGGACCGGCGCCCGGCTCGGCGTTCGTCCTTGCGCCGGGCGCCACGATGGTGCTCGACGTCTACCTCGTCGAGGACACGACCACGGACACGTCCGTGCTCATCCCACACAACGGCCTGCTCAGCGCCGAGGCCCTGCTTGAGCAAACCACGGACACGACGCCCAGCCACCCGGCCCAGGTGCTGCTCAAGGCCGACATCAGTCCCGAGGTCAATGGGGTCGACCTGTTCGACGGCCTGCTGACACTCGGTGACGGCGAGGCCGACCCCGCTGCCGGCATCCCCGGCATCGTGCAGGACCACATCCTGCGCGTCGGAATTGATGCAGTGGGCGTGCTCGGCACCGTCGACGGTCCGATCAGGACCATCCCCGTCGGCGCCTTCACCATCACCGCCGGCGCCACACCCGGCGATGTGACGACGCTTCGCGTGATCCAGGATCCGGGATTCGACAACATCGTGCTCTGGGACAGCGGCCCGATCGATCATCTGGTTAGTCCGTCGGCGCCGTTCACGATCACTGTCATTCCCGAACCCACCGCCCTCGCACTGTTCGTAGCGGCGGGCGCCGTTGCAACTTCGCGTCGCACTTGTCGCGGGACCACACGATAGCTCGCCCAGACGATGATGGCCCGGCTCCGTTCGGTTGGATGCTGTGGGAAGCTCCGGCGTTGTGTGCTGGTCCGGGCGAAGAGACAACATGCGGGGCAACGGAGGCATCGGCAGCGTCTTCTCGAGCGTGCTGATGCGCACGCCACCCGATCAGTTCCAAGCTTGGCCACGCACCGGGCTCTTCACGGCGCGTGGCCTCGACCGCGCATCAACATTCGCATAACGCTCGGGTGGCAGACCCGCCACGTTAGACAATCCTGATCGGAACGCCGGGGCACGTGGCCCAGCGCAGTCCCAACGCGGATTCCATCGCGCTTCGCACGTTGGACGGGGCCCAATTACAGCGTAAGGCCGATGTGCGGGGTGCTAACGTATCAGGCTCAGTTGCCGGCCGCCCGCGG
>CAYWKS010000041.1:11732-22679 GCA_964458935.1 uncultured Planctomycetaceae bacterium | reverse complement strand
TAGTTGCAAACAGCCTCTGTCATGTGTGGGACTGGGGGTAGGCGTGATTCAACGCCGCGGAGGTACTCAGAGAGCTAGATCGGGCGTGCCGACGCGACCCGTTTGCGGATGTCGGGATGCAGCAGGCCGATTCGCGCGTGCAGCGGAGCCCTGACGGGCAAAGCATCAGGCGCCCCCGGCCGTTTGTGCAGATGATTTTCGTCGTAGCGTATTCTCAACTCGGTTCAGTGGAGACAGGTAAATGAAGATTGCAAGTGTGGCCCTGACATTGGCCTTGGCGTTCGGCGCGACCGTGCAGGCGGGCATCGTTGTCTCAACCGACAGCGACGAGACGCAGTTCGATAATCTGACAGCCCCGGACACCCCGATCCGCACCGGCGATGTCGCTGACATGACCTTCGGCGACAAGGCCGACACATCCTTCGCGCAGACCTTCACGGTCGGTGGGAGCGACCTGTCCGTCGCGTCTTTCAGCCTGATCTATGAGAACGATACGGCAAACGACTCGACGATCACCCTGCACGTTTTCGAGGTGGCCGACGTCAGCGCGGCGACGATCACCGTGCCGGGGACGACCGAGCTGACCGAAACGTTCACCCTCCCCGGCGTCACGCCCGACGACAACACGCTGGCGACGCTGACGCTGGATTCGCCGCTCACGCTGTCGGCCAACACCGGCTACGCGTTCTTCCTGGACGTGACCGATTCGTCGGCCACGTTTGACTGGCGCTGGGCCCGGACGTCCAGCAGCAGCGGCAGCACCTACGCGGGCGGCGTGTTCTACGAAGACGGCGATATCAAGAACGAGGGCAACCGCGACGGCTCGCTGGCCGTGACGATCGTGCCCGAGCCGGCGACGCTGGCCCTGCTGGGCCTCGGCGGGCTGTGCCTGATCCCGCGTCGGCGTTCCTGAAGCCCCGCCCGGGGCTGCAGGAAGTGAGACACCTGTATCGATCCTACCGGCTTTGCCCCGCGGCCACATGGAGAGGTGACCGCGGGGGCAAGCTTTCCGGGAAGCGAGATTGAGAGCTAACGCACCGCTGTGTCGGGCTGCGCTACGCGTGAATGGCGAAGCGCCCGAGGCGACGGTGATCCGCGTTGGCTTATTCCCGCAAGTTCACCGTAGTACGGAACCATAGCAATGCAAACGATGAAGTTGACACTGACGTTCGCCGCGGCCGGTTACCTGGCGATGCTGCTCTGCGCTCCGCTGACCGCCGAGGCGGTGCATCCGTTCGAGCTGGTCGGGGACGGCAAGGTGATCGCCCGCGAAGGCCCGGACACGGATTTCCCGTCGGTGATCCGGGTGCCGGACTGGATCGACGGCGCCGACCGCGCCGATCCCGACGCCAAGTACTACATGTACTACAGCGAGCACAACGGCGACCACATCCGCATGAAGTGGGCCGAGTCGATCGACGGGCCCTGGACGGACTTCGACCTGGGCGGGACGTACAACGGCCAGAGCCGGCGGGGCGTTTACGACATCGCGGCCGATTCGACCCGGGCGTCGTTCACCCACATCGCCGCGCCGGACGTTCACGTCGACGACGTGAATCAGCGGATCATCATGTACTACCACGGCCGCAACCAGCCCCCCTACAGCGAGCACACCAACTTCGTGGCGACCAGCAGCGTCGGGCTGAACTTCAACGACCCGACGCACGCCGGCGGCGAGGCGGGTTTCGGGCCCGTGACGCATACCTTCGACGGCTCGACGACGCGCGACGTACTGCTCGGCGAGGACTACCAGCGAATCTTCGAATACAAGAACAAGCTGTACTCGGCGGCCAAGCGGGCCATCCTGCAAACGCCGGTCGACTCCAACGACCCGTGGGCGCCGCACCCGACCGATCCGTACACCAAGGACGCCTGGCTGACCGATGACAACCCCGACAACTATCGCGCCAGCGCTCAGGCCAACGGCCAGACGGATTACCACTCGCCGGCCGCGTCGTTCATGGCCTCCGACGCGTTCAAGAACCACGCGAACAACCCGCATCCCGGTGACGTCATCCTGTCCAACGGCGGCGACGACCGGATCAACCACGTCGCGGTCAACCTGCTGGCCGACAAGGAACAGCTCGAGGTGTTCTACTGGGTGCGGGACAATCCGAATCAGTTCAACGACATCTACCGCATTATCCTCGACCTGAGCGACAGCGACTACGAGAACTGGACGGTCGCGACGGACGGCCAGGGCGAGGCGCTGTTCGACGTGGTGCTGACACCCGAGGCGCTCAACGATGCGGTGCTGGCCCAGACGCCGGGCGCGGACCCTGAGTTTTACGCTTCCGACGCGGTGTCGCTGGGCGATCCGTACCTGTTCACCGACAGCGACGGCAGCCGGTACCTGTTCTTCAGCTACGTGTCGGATGAGTTCGGCGGCAGCATCGGGGGCGAAGGCCAGATCACGGCGGTGAAGCTGGTGCCCGAGCCGTCGACCCTGGCGGTGCTGGGGGTCGGGACCCTGGTGCTGATGCCGCGGCGCCGCCGCAGGTAAGTCGCGTCCGCGTCCGCAGCGCGCCCCGACGTGCACATGCAGCCGATCGTATGACGTGAAGCCCCGACCCCGCGGTCGGGGCTTTGTGGTCCGGTTCTCTGGCGACGATGAACCGGGTGTCTGCGGGGGGGTCTTGGTCGTTGCGTCCGCGTGGGGCGGCGGGTAGCCTGCTTGCGTTCGGCAACGGAAAGCTCAGACTCTATAAGGGAGGTCCACCCATCATGCGTGGCAAGCTTAGCGCGATCGTCGGTTGTGTGCTGTTGAGCGTGTGCGTCTTGGGCGGGCCGGTCGAGGCCGGCCGGGGCGTGAGCTCATTGAATGAAGGCTGGCAGTTGTATCTCGGCGAGTTCCGGGCCAACGTCGACGTCGTGCGGCAGCTTCAGGGCATGTCCAAGCAGCCGGTCACCCTGCCGCACAGTTGGAACGCCAACTTCATCAATCGCCTGGCCGAGGGCGAGCCGTTCTACAAGGGTGAAGGCGGGTACATCCGCCGCCTCGAGGCCGACGAGCTCGACGCGGGCGAGCGGCAGTTCCTGCGGTTCGAGGGCGCGCTCGCCCACACCGAGGTGTACCTGAACAACAAGCGGGTCGGCACCCACGCCGGCGGCTACTCGGCGTTCGCCTTTGAGATCACCGACCACATCAAGCCGGATGGCGACAACTGGCTGATCGTGCGCGTCAACAACGAGAACAACCAGGACATCGTGCCGGTCGCCGACGATTTGTTCACGCGATTCGGCGGGCTGTACCGGCCGGTGTCGCTGATCACGACCGATGCCATCTGCATCGCCGTGACCGACTACGCCTCGCCGGGCGTCTACCTCACGCAGACGGATGTGAGCGACGATCGCGCCGAGGTGGGCGTGCGGGTGAAGGTGGACAACGGCCGCGTCGGCGACGGCGCCGACAAGGTCACCGCCTCGATCCGCGTGCTCGACGCCATGGGCAAGCCGGTCGTCGAGCAAGTCGCATCCGACCGAGCCACGCGCGGTAAGATCAGTACGATCGCGACGACGATCGAGATGGACGACCCGCACCTCTGGCACGGCCGCAAGGACCCGTACCTGTACAGCGTGGTCGTGGAGTTGCGTGACGGCGACCGCGTGCTCGACCGCGTGACGCAGCCGCTGGGCCTGCGTTACTTTGAAGTGACGCAGGACGAGGGCCTGATCCTTAACGGCGAGCCTTACCCGCTCTACGGGGTCTGCCGCCACCAGGAGTGGGAATACGAGGGGTCGGCGTTGACGGACGCGCACCATCGCCGCGACATCGAGCTGATCTATGAGCTGGGCGCGCGGGGGCTGCGGCTGGCGCACTACCAGCAGGCCGAGACGATGTACCGCCTGTGCGACGAGAAGGGCCTGATCGTCTGGGCCGAACCGCCCATCGTCGGTCAATTCCCCGAAGACAACGACAAGTTCGTCGCCAACTGTCGTCAGCAACTGACCGAGCTGATCCTCCAGAACTACAACCACCCGTCGATCTTCTTCTGGGGGTTGTTCAACGAGTCGGAGATCGGTTCGGGCCAGATCAAGGCGCTGCACGAGCTGGCGAAGTCGCTCGACCCGCACCGCCTGACCACGTTCGCCGACAACCGGTCGCCGTCCGGTCGGCACGCGCACACGGACCTGGTCGCGTGGAACCGGTATCCGCGGTGGTACGGCGGGGGATCGATGCGGAACACCGGCGACTCGGTGCGTGAGAAGATGCCCGACGCGATCTACGGCGTCAGCGAGTACGGCGCCGGGGCGTACATCGGCCACCAGACCCAGGACCCCCAGCAGCCGCACCCCAAGCTGCCCAACCTCTTCCCCGAGCAGTACCAGGCGCTCTACCACGAGCTGGCGTGGCCCGAGTTGCAGGACTCGCAGGTCTGGTGCTCGTTCGTGTGGAACATGTTCGACTTCGGCTGGCCCGGCGTGACGCGCGGCGGCCGGATGAACCTCAATCACAAGGGCCTGATCACCTACGACCGCAACGTCAAGAAGGACGCGTTCTTCTACTACAAGGCCAACTGGTCCGACCAGCCCGTGCTGCACCTGACCAGCAAGCGGCACGTCGAGCGCACCAACGCCACGACCCAGGTCAAGGTCTACAGCAACGTCGGCAGCCCGACCCTGAGCGTCAACGGCCGGGACTACGGCACGACCGACGGCGAGCACCACGTGTACATCTGGCAGGGCGTTGAGCTGTCGCCGGGTGAGAACCTCGTGATCGTGACCGTCGAGCACGCCGGCCAACTGCACCGCGACACCGTGTCGTGGCACCTGTCGGCGCGATAGCGGGTGGGGTTACGCGATGCCCCAGTGCCGCATGTGCTGGAGGCTGGTGTCGAGCGCCTCGAACGGGTCCTCGGGACCGCGGTCGCGCTCGACGAGGTACCACTGGACGCCGGCCCGGCTCGCCGCGGCGTTGATCCGCGGCCAGTTCAGGTTGCCCGAACCGACGCTGACCATCACGTGCTCGCGCTCGGGCGTGACGTTGCCGTCCTTGTAGTGGATCGCGGGGATGCGGCCGGCGACCTTGTCGAGCCAGTCGGCCGGGTCGGCCAGGCCGTGCGCGATCCAGTACACGTCGATCTCGAACCAGACCGAAGCATCGAGCTCGTCGATCAGGACCTGCAGCGGCAGCTTGCCGTCGGGCAGCGGGCTCAGCTCGTGCGAGTGGTTGTGGTAGCCGATCTGGATGCCGGACTCGGCGAACCGCGCCGCCAGTTGGTTGAACCGCCTGGCGAACTCGACCCAGGCGCTCTCGACGCGCTGGTCGGCGTCGGGGTTGAACCCGCCGATCGCGGTCAGCTTGCAGTCGAGCGTCTGGAGCTTGTCGATGGTGGCCTTGACGCCGTCGTCGTCGAGCTTGTTGAGCGGCTCGTGGGTCGCGCCGCAGACCAGGCCGGTCGCGTCGAGCGCCTGCTTGATCCGGGCCACCTCGGCCGGGTCGGTGGTGTTGAACCCGGCGGCGGAGGCCTGGATGCCGTCGTAGCCCATGGCGGCGACCCGCTCGAGGCTGCGGGCGATATCGTCGGTGGTCTTGCAGTGCTCGCGGAGGGTAAACATCTGGGCGCCGATGGGCATGATGGGGCTCCTGGCTGGCGGGGTGCGGGTTCGAGGTTCAGTGGTCAGCGGTCAGGGTTCGAACAGGTGTGTGCGGTTGAGCAGGCCGGCCTGTTCGAAATGGCCGATCGCCTCCTCGACGCAGGCAAACACACCCGTCGCGGTTTCGGTGATGAAGGGGCTGGGGCTGCGGGCGGGCTTCCAGACGACGAACACGTCCTTGCCGGCTTCGAAGGCGTGCTGCAGCTCGCGCTCGACGCCGCTGGACAGCCCGGGGATGCCGCCCTCCAGCTCCGGCACCAGCGAGCAGATCATGTCCGACTGGTCGATCAGCTTGAAGTCGCGCGCATAGATCTGCCCGTCGATGTCGCCGGCGCAGTCGAGAACCTGCTTGACGGGCACGCGGATCGGCTCGCGCCGACCCGCGGCGTCCACGACGGTCGAGTCGATGAAGTCGCGGCCCTCTCGCGCCGCGGCGATGGCGCTTTCCAGCAACACCTTCTCGTCCACGTCGCCGGGGTCGAACGCGATGAAATGCTTCGCCAGTTCGCCCCGAAACGCGTTGATCTCCGCGAGCACGTCGGGCATGTCCACGACGTGGCTCATCGGGAACGATGGGTAGACCTTCGTCAGGCCGTGGTGACAGACCAGTCGGGCACACGTCGCGGCGGTCAGGTCCGCCCGCCCGCGCGAGAGGATGTAGTTCCGCCGCCCGCACCCGACCGCCTGGGCCATCAGCTCCGTGGCGAGGATCTCCTCCTCGCGCCAGACCATGACGTCCTTGAGCGTCGCATCGAGCGTGTGCTCGGCGTGCAGCCGATGAAACACCGCCTCGGCGTTGTCGACCAGGCAGACCACCACGTCGGGGTCGAACTGCTCGATCTGGTCGAAGTCGAAGGCGCGGAACAGCCCGTGCCGCCAGCGGAACGTCGCGTGGGTGTTGACGATGACGTGGGTCTGATCGGCGGCTTCGGCGATGATGTCCTTGAAGACGCTGCGGCGGAGGGCGTGCAGGCGGGACAGCGGCAGGTCGAGGATCCGCCCGGGCCGCACGTCCGGCGCCTCGGCGTACATCCGGTCGCCGACGTGGTGCAGGGCGAGGGGCTCGCCGCGATCCGCGGCGAAGCGCGCGACCGCCTCGAGGTAGTCTTTCTTGTCGACGCCGACCTGCCCGGTCACGATCGCCCGCATGGCGTGGGTCCTTCCGCAGTCGTCCGGGGGCGATGATAAGCCTCCCCCGAAGCGCGAACAAACCGCGCCGCCGCCGGGGGCTGGGGGGCCGGCCCGCCCCGGCTGCCGGCGACTTTCCCGGGCCGCCGTTCGCGGATAGCCTGACGCGCTATGCCGCTTCATCTGCTCATGCTCGGTGACATCGTCGGCCGGCCGGGCCGGCGGGTCGTGCAACAGCAACTGCCCGGCCTCCGCCGCGACTACCAGGCGGACCTGGTGGCGGCCAACGCCGAGAACTGCGCCGGCGGGTCGGGGCTCACCCCCGCGATGTTCGAGAAGCTCATCAAGTACGGGATCGACGGCGTGACGCTGGGCGACCACGTCTACCGCCAGTTGGACATCGTGCAGACGCTGCGGTCGGCGTCGAACATCTGTCGGCCGGCCAACCTCGCCGAGCGGGCCGAGGGCCCGGCGTGGATGCAGCTCGCCACCGCCGACGGCGGCAAGCGGCTGTACGTGCTGACGGTGCTGGGGCGGCTGTTCATGAACGGCCCGCTCGCCGACGACCCGTTCGCCACGGTGGACCTGATCCTCCAGGAGTTCGACCCGGAGGTGCCCGTGCTCGTCGAGGTCCACGCCGAGGCCACCAGCGAGAAGCACGCCCTGGCGCGACACCTGGACGGCCGGGTCGCCGCGGTCGTCGGCACCCACACCCACGTGCCCACCGCCGACGCCCGCGTCCTGCCCGGCGGCACCGCCTTCATCACCGACCTGGGCATGACCGGGCCCTACGAGTCGATCCTCGGTCGGCGGATCGAGCCGGTCGTCGCGCACATGACCACCGGCATGCCGCACCCGTTTGGCGTGGCGGAAGACGACGCCCGGCTGTGCGGGGTGTTCATCCGGATCGAGGGCACACACGCCACCGCGATCGAGCGGATCGAGGTCCCCGCCGACACCTCCCGCCCACCGTTCGTCGGGGCTTGAGGCTAGTCGCCCGCCGACACCGGCGCGCCCATCCGACCCAGCGCCGCCACGACCCGACGGGCCTGCGGCTCATCCGCCGCACGCAGCCACACCGATCCACCCGGCGTGAAGCTCACCACCACGCGGTAGAACCAGTCCTCGTGCCGCTTGACGACCCGCACGGACTGGGCGTCGGCGAAGTCGACCTCGCGCGGCGCCCCGGGACCGTCGCCCATCAGAAACGTCCGCCCGCGCCACGAGCCGTGATGACGCCAGTCCCGCGCGATCCAGGCGTCGAGGACCCGGTCCTTGGCTTCGAGCTCGCTCACCGCCTCGCGCAACGCCTGCTGCGCCGAGGCGTAGTCCTCGCCCGAGGCGCGGTGCGGCTGCGACTGGCACGCCACGCCGCACAACACCATCACGACCACCATCACGCCCAGCGCCCCGGCCCGCCACGACGCTCGCCCCGCCACCGTCCGCACTGACACACTCATGGCACTGCCTCGCTATCGATGGGAATCGACCCATCGTCGTTGGACCGGCCCGGCCGATCAAGTTCACCCCCCGCGCCCGCCCCGGTCCCCGCGTCGATCACCGTCACCAACGCCCCATCCTCGAACTCGACGGTCAGCCGGTCGATCGTCCATTCGCCCCCGGCGCGGACGCCGATCACGTGCACCTGCCCGTGGCCCCGCGGCCCGGCGATCGGGATCTTCAGGTCCGCCTCCCCGGCGTCGTCCTCGATGTGGACATGGCCCATGACGACCCACCGCGGCTCCAGCGGCGCGCCCAGCCGCTGCTCCACCGCCGGCGATCGGCCCGCCGCCGCCATCGCCTGCTCGTAGACCCCGGTTGTCCGGATCGTGTTCTGGATGAAAAGCCAAAGCCCCCCGACACAGCCGACGCCCACCAGCACCAGCACCGCGACGATCGCCACGATCAGCGCGACCAGCAACCCGCGCCGCCGACGCGCCCCGCCCGGGGTCGGTGCTGCCGATGCCTCTGCCATGCACCGCATCATACGCCGACGCTGGAGCCGGCGCGCCTCCCCGACCGATAATCCGCATAGCACCCCACCCGGAGAACACCCCGTGATCGTCGGCAACGCCCTGGTCCTCAACGACGGCGGACTCCGCTCGCTCGTCGCCGCCGCCACCGCCCATCGCGGACAGCCGCCGCTCATGCTCTACATCCACGACGGCCGGCCCGACGACGCCCATCGCCGCGACCGCTTCAACCAGCAGTGCGAGTACTTCAACGTCGACCAGCCCATCGAGTTGCACCTGCCCCACCTGCACCGCCGCACCGCCGAACACGCCTCCGCCCAGACCCCGCTCGCCACGTTTCAGCGGCTCGCCGCCGCCTCCGCCAAGGCCGTCGACCGACAACTCGATCGGCTCATCTGGCCCGTCTGCGTCGGCGAGGCCTTCGACAAGCTCGCCACCATCGCCGAGACGCTCGTCCTGCTCGAACACGCCGTCCAGCTCCAGGCCGGCCGCCGCCTCGCCGTCGAGACGCCACTCCTGGAACTGAGCATGAAACAGGTCGTCGAACTCGGCGCCCAGATGGACCTGCCCTGGCGATTGGCGCGGAGCTGCCGCGGCGCCGCCCCCGAACCGTGTGGCCAGTGCCCCGGCTGCCTCAACCGCGCCCGCGCCTTCGATGCCGCCGGTGTCGAAGACCCCCTCCACGTGTCCCAGGCCTGATCCCCGCCGCTCAACGCCGACGACGAAGCACGACCACCGCGCCCAGGCCCAGCAGGCTCAACGCGCTCGGCTCGGGCGTGATCGTCAGCGGGTACAGCGTCTGGTTCGGCGTGAACATCGCCACACCCGCCGTCAGCACCCCGTCGTCCGAGATCAGCAGCAGGCTCCGCGACCCGTCGTCCAACACTTCGCCCAGCGCCATCCCCTCGTAGTTCTGGTCCGCGAAGAGCATCTCGAACAGCGGCGTGGCCGTCGCCGACGTCTCCGAACCCAGCGCCCCGATCGCCGAGGTGTCGTCCGCCGCCGCGAAGTCCGACGCCTTGATCACCGAGATGATCGTGCGGGTGAAGATGCCGCTGATGTTGCCGCCCAGCGCCCGTTCCAACACCAGGATGTCACCGTTGGGCAGCACCTCCAGGTCCGACACGCCGTTCGCCGCGGTCAGCAGGAAATCCCCCGCCGTCGAGGTCAGTTCAAACGACACCTGCTTGCCCAGCACGCCGCTCTCGTCGTAGCTCTGGATCCGCACGCGGTTGGACGCCGCGTCGCCGGTCAGCGGCGATTCGTTCGCCGTGACGATGAAATCGCCCGCGTCGTTGGAACCCAGCGACTCCAGGCCCGTCGCCGCGCTGTAGCCCGAACCGTACGCCGCCGCGATCGCAAACGTCGAACTCGGCGCCCCCAGGCTGCTCGGGTCGTACACCTGAATGCCCGGCCCCGCCTCGCTCACCACCCCGAACGCGCCCGGCACGCCCGGCGATGCGATCGCCGCCACACCCTCCAGGTCAGAGCCCGCGCCGCCCAGCACCGACGAGCCCGTGATCGAATTCGACGTCACAAATCCCGTCGCCGCGTCGACGTTGATCTCAATGTCGTACAGCTCGGCGTTGTTGTCCGAGACCGAGATGAAATCGGCCGGGCCCTCGTACCCCAGCCCGCTCAGTTCCGTTGCCCCGGTCGCCGCGGTATCCACGATCGCCACCGGCCCCTGCCCCGGGTCGGTGATCGTCACTTCCGCCCGCGCCGCCACGCCGCCGAACGCCGCGATCATCCACGCCGCCGCCATAGCCGCACACACCGCACGCATGGGAATCAGCATCTCTCGCATCTCCTGAAAAGAGTAATTATGAACCACAATTGCTACACCGGCCAGTGAAAAGCCGAAAAATCACCCCCTAACCCATTCACAACACACCCAACACCCCCACCCCCGCAAGCCTCCCACGCCGCCAACCGCAACCCACCCCCATCAATCCCCGCACATTAGACAGCGCCCATTCCAACGCGCAGAACGGAAGCTCGGCCCTGGCTAGGCTTGCGGCCCTAATGCAATGAGGTGATCCGGCGGCGACGCAACAGCACGAGAACGCCAAGGCCAACCAGCAGCAGCAATGCCGGCTTGGGAACCACGTCGAAGTTCAGGGCGGACCGATAGGAGATCTGATTTCGGGGGGGGGGGGGGGGGGGGAAAAAAAAAAAAAAAAAAGGGGGATAAACGAGAGCGCACACCGCCGAGCCGAACCCCCCCCGCGGGCGGAGGAGGACACCA
>CAYWKS010000041.1:0-11722 GCA_964458935.1 uncultured Planctomycetaceae bacterium | reverse complement strand
CCGCCCACGCCCCCGCCCCCCCCGCCCCGCCCGAGATCAGAAGCAAGATACAAGGGGTTAAGACCTACGGCACGACGCCTCGCCAGTACCGCCCCGCCGGCGGATCAGCTAACGACTGACGCGCCGTTCGCAACAGGTAAACCGACGGGAGTGGCTGCAAAGTAGTGTCGTGAAGGCGATGGGCCGATGACGCTGCTGTTCCCCTTCTTGTAGAATACTCAGATCGGGATCGGGTGGTCCACGGCATCGCGAGGGCCGGTCATGAAGAGCGTTACGTTCGCCGCAGCGGGGTTGCTCGTTGCGTTCACGGGCTGCACCGTTGGGCCGGACTATGTGCGTCCCGACGTCGCGACGCCTGATCGATGGCATCAGGAGATTGCTGCCGATCTCCAGGCCGGCGACGCGCCACTCGAAACGTGGTGGCTCACCCTTGATGACGAACAGCTCAATGGCCTGATTCGCCAGGCCGGCCGACACAACATGGACCTGCGTCTTGCGGTGGCGAGCATCGCCGAAGCCAGCGCGACGCGTGGCGTCGCGGCGGGCGATCACTGGCCAGACATCGACGGAACCGGCAGCGTTGTGACCAATCGCAATAGTGAGGATCTGGCGCCCGCCATCGCGCCGGGCCAGAGCCGCGTGAATGGACTGGTCGCGCTCGGGCTGGACAGCTCGTGGGAGTTGGACGTCTGGGGCCGCATCCGACGGAGCGTTGAATCGGCCGACGCGCGTGTCGAAGCCAGCGTCGAAGCGTATCGCGATGTGCTGGTGCTGCTGTACGCCAGCGTCGCGCAGACCTACATCGACATGCGTACCACGCAGGAACGGCTGCGGCTGGCGCAGGCCAACGTGAAACTGCAGCGCGACACGCTGAGGCTGGTCCAAACGCGCTTCGATGCGGAACTGGTGCCGGAGTTGGACCTGCAACAGGCCAAGCAGAACCTGGCGCGAACCGAGGCGATCCTTCCCGACCTCATGGCTCAGGAAGACCAACTGCTGCATCGACTGGCTGTGCTGCTGGGCGAATACCCGCTGCAAACGCGCAAGCGCCTCACGCCCGCGCCTGTGCCTCAGGCCAAGCAAGGCGCGGTGGTGTTGATGCCCGCCGACCTGTTGCGTCAGCGGCCGGACATCCGCACTGCCGAACGCTCGTTGGCGTCACAGACGGCGCGCATCGGCGTTGCCGAAGCCGACCTGTATCCGCGATTCAGTCTGACCGGTTCGTTTGCGTTTGAGGCGACGACCGGCTCGTTTCAGAGCGTGTTCCGCCGCGGCAATCTCGCGTGGACGTTCGGCCCGACCGTGCGATGGAATGTGTTCGATGGCAGCCGCGTGCGCAGCCAGATCGACGTCGAAGACGCACGCACCGAACAGGCGCTGATCCAGTACGAGCAGACGATCCTCGTGGCCGTGCAGGAAACCGAAGACGCGCTGAGCGCCTACCACCGGCAGATCAAGCGTCGCGAAGCACTGCGCCGTTCGGCCGCCGCGGCCACCAAGACGGTCGAACTGGTCGACGTGCTGTACCGCAACGGCTTGACGGATTTTCAGAACGTGCTCGACTCGCAGCGCACCCTCGTGGAAGCGCAGGATGCGCTGGCGGTCAGCGATGGACAGGTGAGTCGGAACCTGGTCGCCATCTACCGGGCCATGGGCGGCGGCTGGGCGATCGATCGGGACGCGTCGACGCAGAAGTCAGACCAAGCGGAAGATCAGTCGGGCGAGGAAAAGCCATGAGCGATTTGAATCGATGGGCAACCAACATCGCGTGCAGCCTCACGTTGGCGTTGGCGATGGTGACCGCACCCGGATGCGGGGAGGCCAACACCTTCGAGCCGCCGCCGCCGCCGGTGGTGACTGTGGCCAAGCCGACCGTCGAACCGGTGGTCAGCTACCGCGAGTTCCCGGCGAAGGTGCATGCGGTGGACACCGCCGAGGTGCGGGCGCGCGTCAGGGGTTTCCTCGCCGACATCCACTACGGGCCTGACCCCGAAAACCCAGCCCCGGCCAACGGCACGGCACTCGACGCCAGCTACGTCGTGAAAGCGAAGGACAAGCTGTTCACGATCCAACAGGACGAATACAACCAGATGGTCTTGTCGGCCACGGCCTCTTTGCAGCGCGCCACTTCGCAGCGTGAGTTGACGTTCGCGACATACGAGCGCATGAAGAAGGCCGGCGAGCTTAACGCGGTCAGTGCGTTGGAAGTCATTGAAGCGGAAAAGAAGTGGCGCGCGGCGATCGCCGATGTCACCGTAGCCGAAGCGGCGCTGGCGCAGGCCAAGCTCGATCTGAGTTATACGACGGTGCGCTCGCCCATCGCCGGCCGCGCCAATCACTCGCCGATCACCGTGGGCAACCTGGTGGGCTCAGGCGAGGCGACGCTGCTGACCACGGTGGTGAGTCTCGATCCCGTGTACGTCTGGTTCAACGCGCCCCAAGCGTTGGTCGTGCAGGGTCGCATCCTGCGCCAGGGCGACCCGGAAGGCCGCCACGCGCCGCAGTTCGATAAGGTCAAACTCGGTCTGACCAACGACGTGGAATACGACCAGCTTGGCCGAATCGATTACGCCGAGAACAAACTGAACGCGACCACGGGCACGCTGCCGGTGCGGGCGACGTTCCCGAATCCCAAGTGGGTGCTGTCACCGGGCATGTTCGTGCGTGTTCGCATTCCGCAGGACTTGGGGGACTCGATCCTCGTGCCGGAAACCTGTCTGCAGCGCGACCTGGCCGGCACGTACGCCTACGTCGTGGGCGAAGGGAACAAGGTCGAACGCCGCAATCTCAAGCTCGGCCCGCTGCTTGAAGGGCGTCGCGTGGTTCTTGAGGGCCTGGCCGCCGACGACAGCATCATTGTCAACGGCCTGCAGCGCGCCCGGCCGGGCATCGTGGTCAATCCGCAGCAGGCCAAGCAGCAGGATGACAGCGCCAAGCAATCTTCATAACCCAACGCGTAGGCGGGCACCGCGGCATGTTCAGCAAGTTCTTCATCTACCACCCGATCTTCGCGTCCGTGATTTCGATCGTCATCGTCATCATGGGTGGCGTGTCCCTGGTCACGCTGCCGATCGCGCGGTACCCAGACATCGTCCCGCCGACCATCACCGTCAGCGCGACCTATCCCGGCGCCAACGCGGTGACGGTGGGCGAAACCGTCGCCACGCCGATCGAGCAGGAAGTCAACGGCGTCGAGAACATGGCCTACATGTCGTCGATCTCGACGGCCAACGGCACGATGGACCTGACGGTCACGTTCGAGGTGGGCACGGACCTGGACATGGCCAACGTGCTGGTGCAGAACCGCGTATCGGTCGCCGAATCACGATTACCCGAAGAGGCCCGCCGCCAAGGCATCAAGGTCAAGAAGAAGTCGCCTGAGATCACGATGATGATCTCCTTCTACTCGCCCGATGAATCGGTCGACTCGAGCTTCCTCCACAACTTCGTCAAGCAGAACATTGAAGACGAGATCAAGCGCGTCAAGGGCGTGGGCGATGTGCTGACCTACGGCACGGGCGAGTTCGGCATGCGCATCTGGCTCGACCCGGTCGCACTCAAGCAGCGCGACCTGACCACGACCGAGGTGCTCAACGCCATCCGCGAACAGAACATCGAAGTCGCCGCGGGGAAGATCGGCGCGCCGCCCGCGCCCAGCGGCACGGCGTTTGAGTATGTCGTCAATGCTTCGGGGCGGTTCAGCGACGCCAGTCAGTTCGAGGACATCATCCTCGCCTCGCGCGACGAGGGGACGCTGATCTACCTGCGCGATGTGGCCCGGGTGGAACTGGGCTCGCAGGTCTATAACTTCCGCGCGGCGTTCAGCAATCCCGAGCGGAAGGTCTCGGCCGCGCCGGTCGCCTCGCTGGCGGTGTACCAGTTGCCCGGTGCCAACGCCATCGAAGTTGCCGACAACGTGGTCGCGAAGATCGATGAACTGATGGCCGCGCAACGGGCGACCTACGGCAACGCAATCGACCACGTGATCAACTATGACAACACGCGTGTGATCCGCGCATCGGTCCAGGAAGTGATCGTCACACTGTTCATCACGCTGGTGCTGGTGGTGTTTACAGTTTACATCTTCCTTCAGAACGCGCGTGCCACGCTGGTGCCGACGATCACGATCCCCGTTTCGCTGATCGGCACGTTCTCCGTGCTTGCGGCGCTGGGATATTCGCTCAACACGCAGTCGCTGTTCGGGCTGGTGCTGGTGATCGGTATCGTCGTGGATGACGCGATCGTCGTGGTGGAGAACTGCACGCGGTTGATCGAGGAGAAAGGCATGGCTGCCAAGGACGCGGCCGTGCAGACGATGGAAGAAGTGTCGGGCCCGGTCGTCGCCACGACGTTGGTGTTGCTGGCGGTGTTTGTGCCGACGTTGTTCATGCCCGGCATCGTTGGCCAGCTGTTCAGCCAGTTCGCGGTGACGATCTCGATCGCCACCGTGTTCAGTTCGATCTGCGCGTTGACGTTGAGCCCGGCGCTCTGCGGGATCCTGCTCAAGAAACGGCAGGGCAAGGAAGCTTGGATCTGGCGTGCATTCAACGGCACGCTTCAGGCCTCGACCACGGGCGTTACCGCGGTGGTCAGCCGCATGATTCGCGTCGCGGTGGTCGTGCTGCTGCTGTTCGTCGGGCTGGTGTTTGTTGCCGGCAAGAGCTACACCGCGCTGCCGACCGGTTTCGTCCCGCAGGAGGATGAGGGCTACTGCATTGTCAACGTCCAGCTCCCCGACGGCGCGTCGCAGGAACGAACCGAAGCAGTCGTCCACCATATGTGTCGTGTGGCGGAGAAGACCCCGGGCGTTGAAAACGCGCTGGGCATCACCGGCATCTCGTTCATCGACGGCACGGCCTCGTCTAACCGCGGGTCGGTGTTCGTCACCCTGCTCCCGTGGGATGAGCGAACCGATCCTTCAATGGGCCTGCGCACCATCGTGCAAGGGCTGATGATGGAAGGAATGCAGGTTCAAGAGGGCCTGGTCATGACGTTCGTGCCGCCGTCGCTGCCGGGCGTGGGCATGGCCGGCGGCTTCGCGATGCAGTTACAGGACCGCGGCGGCGTGGGCCTTCATACCCTTCAGCAAGTGGCTGACGAGTTCGTCATCGATGGCGCGTCGCAGCAGCAGATTGCCCGGATGTTCTCCGGCTTCCGCGCCAATGATCCGCAGTACCAGATCGACATCGACCGCGAGCAGGTCCGCCAGTACGACGTGCCGCTGTCGGATGTGTTCAACACACTCAGCGCCGCGCTGGGTGGGTCGTATGCCAACGACTTCGTGAAGTTCGGCCGCATCTACCAGGTGCGTCTGCAGGCTGACGCGCAGTTCCGAACCAAGCCCGAGGACATCGGCGCGCTGGAGGTTCGCAACCGCGATGGCGAGATGGTCCCACTCTCGGCGCTGGTAAAGGTCAGCGAAGTATTCGGCCCGCAGGTCGTCACGCACTACAACATCTATCCATCGGCGAAGATCAACGGCGTCACGCCGCCGGGCATCAGCTCAGGTGACGCGATGGCGGTTGCCAGCGACATGGCCGACAAGAAACTGCCCAGCACGATGGGCTTTGAGTGGACCGACCTGTCGTACCAGGAAGACAAGGCGACCGGCTCGACTTCGATCATCTTCCTGTTCTCGATCCTGCTGGTGTACCTGCTGCTGGCGGCGCAGTACGAGAGTTGGACCCTACCGATCAGCGTCTGTTTCTCCGTCCCCGGCGCGCTGCTGGGCGCGGTCGGGGCGATCCTGTTGCTGGGCTTCGACAACAACGTGTACACGCAGATCGGCGTGGTGCTGCTGATCGGCCTGTCGACCAAGACGGCGATCCTGATCGTCGAGTTCGCCAAGGTCGAACGCGAGTCCGGAAAAACCGCGCGCGACGCGGCGGTCAACGCGGTCAACCTGCGATTCCGAGCGGTGCTCATGACCGCCTTCTCGTTTATCCTCGGCACTGTCCCGCTGCTGCTGGCCACCGGAGCCGGCGCCCACAGCCGCGTCGTGCTCGGCTCGACGGTGTTCGGCGGCATGCTCGTTTCAACCGTCGTCGGCGTGGTCATCGTGCCCACACTCTACTTCGCGGTCCAGCGACTGTCGGACAAGATGCGCCGCATCCCACCCGAAGGGCCCACCGATGAACCACCCAAGGACTGACCGACCCGGGGGCGCTGAACCAGCGATCACGCGCGAGGCCGCGCATGACTGAACTGCTCTACTGGCTGGACCGGCACCGGGCCAAGAGCTATGCCGCGCTGGTCGTTGCGCTGATGGCCCTGATCGCGTCGAGCCAGTTCCTGGCCGGCACAGGCGGGCTGATGGTCTGGCGATCGGCTTCGACGTTCGTGATTGTCATCGCGATCGCGGCGGTCGCGACGCGGCCGTGGACGATATGCCTGGCGATGGTGCTGGCGGTGCCACTGCTGATCAGCAGTTGGGTGAGTGATCCGAACGTCATCGGCGCGAACTCAAATGCCATCGATGTATCGGCCCGACTGTTCTCGGTGCTGGTGGTCGTCAGTCTCTTCACGTTCGTGTTCCGAGGTCGCGAGATTTCCGCGGCACGCTTCTGGGCGGCGATCGGCGGCTACCTGACCATGATCTGGCTCTTCGCCGGCGCGTATGGCGCGGTATTGAACCACAACCCCCAAGCCATCACCGGCTCGATCGACACCAACGCCCCTTGGGCGGTCATCGCCTGCACCTTCTATTTCAGCACGGTTACACAGACGACGTTGGGCTACGGCGACTTCGTCCCGATCTCCAACGCGGCACGGGCGCTGGTCCTGCTGCAAACGCTCGCCGGAGTGCTCTATCTGGCGGTCGCCATCGCGGGTCTTGTCGGCGGGCTGGTGGCAACGCGCCTTGCTGAGAATGAACCGGATCAATGACCAAGCCGGTCGCGCTCGTGTTACGGGGCTTCGACCCGACAACGCTTCATCTCGGACGTGCCCTGTTCGTTCCCTGAGGTGTGGGTGTAGAAGAAGGTCTGCCCGCCCGACCAGCCCCGGTATCGACAAACGACGCCCGCCGTGGCGCCAGTGTATTCGGACTGATAGAAACTCCGATTTCTCGCGGGGCGAGATCTGGGGCTTGGTGGGAAGATGGTGTATTCGAGCCCTTCGACATCCAATCGGTGCCCCGCGTGTGCCCGCGCACGACCGGCAAGTCCCGGCACAGCCGCGGCGGCAGTTCAACGACCTTCAGAATCCGATACGGTTGGGCATCCGTGCTCCTGCACCACAGTTCAGCGCCAATCGCTTCCCGTGTCAAATGGATTCAACAGAGCAACTTCAGCTCAGAGGGTTGGCAGCCCCCGTCAAGAGATGGCCCCGGAAGGCAACTTCCGGGGAAAAGCGGGTGATGGGATTCGAACCCACGACATTCACGTTGGCAACGGCGAAAGCAGCATAGCGCAACCAGTTGAACAGCAGCCGGTTGTGCCGCTGCCAACCCACCGCCGCACAAAAAATGCACGAAACAGCCGTCCTGCCATGGCAACGCCTGACTTGACCGAACTGCGAAGCCTTTGGCCGTCTCTCTCACCAGAGACCCGTAGCGCGATCCTGCATTTGGCCAGGGCTGCTCAGCATGCGCCGGCTATTGCAGGCCGCACGTCCGCGTAAGCTTGCGTCCACGATAGAGTTTCCTGATTCAATCACGCCAAGCCGGCCTGTGCCACAACGACCCTAACAAAATCCGGGCGTTAGAAAGCGCCCATCGCAACGCGAGCAGGCTATGCCGCGATCAGTCTGGCAGTCTGTCGAACGTTTCACCTCACGCGCAAGTGAACGGCGCGCATCGCGCGGCCTTCACTTGTCGCGTGCAGGTGCTGGTTGGGCATCCCTATTGCACCGACTTGTGCCATTCGACCACTTCGTTGATGACTTCATCAAGAGTCTCCGGCGAGTACTCGAACAGGCGCATGAAGGCTCCATACTGACGCCAGAATGATTCAGCGAGAATGGTTGAGCCGTATCCCCGGAGGCGGAGAATTGCCGTCGTTACCATAGCTCCGCCAAGATCGGCGAGCTCCAGCAAGTGTCCCGAGGGCTCTGAGTCTTCCACGATCACGAGGTCAGAGAGTTTTGCGACCGTCAGCACCTCCTCGCGGACCCGACCGGCTGCAACCAAGTGATCACATCCCCGCAAATCGCCGAAAATCGTCGGTGTCAGTCCGATTCGCTGCAATGCAAGCTCAATTTCACGTAGCCGTCTTCCACCTTCCCCTGGGTACTTGCCGAGAATGAGAACACGCGCATGACGAAGCTGTCGTATCACAGACAGAAGCTTGTCCGAGCCGACGGGGAAGTCAATCTCACGAGCTTCGCTGGTGCGAGGAAAACGTGACGAATAAGTACCATTCCACTGGGAAGCCAGTGCATGCGCAAAGCAGCTAGCACGCTCTTCGTCAAACGGTCGCGGCGCCTGATAGTCTCCCGCAGGCGCGTCGTCCACCGATCTGCCATCAAGACAGTAGAACATGTCCGATGCGACATCCTGGAACCACCTGCGCAACACATCTGGCGTGGCGGCATCTTCTGGTCGCTGTGCACAGATCGTCTTGCGTTCGCCTGCCCTTAAGATCCACGACTGACGTTCGCCCGGAAGGTCACCGAAGTAGAACAGGACCCCAGTGCGTTGCTGGAACTGCTTATACAACTCTAAGAACGACACTGGCTGTTCCTTCGAGTTGAGACTGTCGGCTAGCTCCCACAATAGGAAACGTTCGTCTCTAGGTATCTGTGACTTCATCGCGTTACTTCCGTTGCCCAACGATCAAACTGAGGCGCAGATGGCAGCGCGTCCGCGCGCTGTCATCTGTCGCCTCCAGTTTCTTGTTGCGTGTCTTCCTGAGACTCTGCGGGTGGCTCCTTCTCGTCACCTTCCATCATGTCAGGGAACGCGGTCTGTATGTCCTCTCCGCTGATGAGCAGCGAAATCCCTGACTGCCAGTCGGACATGGCCATCACTCCCACGACCTTCCCGGTCTGGTCGAGAACCGGTGCGCCCGAGTAGCCGGGTTCGGGACGCAGGTCTGACGCCTCGATCAGAGTGCGATTGTCGCGATACGTGAGCGCGCGCACAGTGCCGACTCGCGCTTGCCATTTCATCGTGGCCGTGTGGGCTATGATTGCTACTTGCTGAGCTACAGATATTTGCGCCGCCGGTGAGACCCTCAGCGGGTGAGAGAGCACTCCTGGCGCATGCAGCACCGCGAGGTCTCGTTCTGGATCGACCCGAACGACTTTCGCAGGATGCGTCTTACCGTCCAGCGTCCGAACCACGAACTCGCGCTCTTGTCTCACAACGTGGGCCGTTGTCACGACATGGCCGTTGTTGTCGATGAAGAAGCCAGTAGCAGAAAACCGCCCCTCCTTGGTACGGATTTGAACCACGGATGGCTTGAGGGTGGCGAGGAGGTCGCCGATCGCAGCATCGGCAGACTGCTTACTTTCGTGTTCTCGCTGCTGGGACATCCTGTAGAGCGCTCCCAAAGAGCCCTCGCCTCCGAACAGTCGGGCAAGCTTCGTTGCCAGTTCAGGGTCCCCCATCGCTTCGACCGCAAGAAGAGCAGCCCTGACCTCAGTGGGATTCTCAGAGGTCAAGTGAGGAATGAAGCTCTGAATGGTCTGTGCCTGTGAGACCGATATTTCACGTTCGTCGCGCGCACGTTGAAGCTGGCGTTGGCGTTCGTTGTAAACGTAGGTTGCCAGGGCACCGATCAACGCGATGAGAACACCGCTAGCGAGACCGGAGACGCTCGATATCTTGTCCCAGATGTCCTTTTCCTTCTCGGCGAGCTTCTTCTCGATCTTGGCAATCCGCTGGGTCAGAGCGTCGCGTGGAAAAGTAGCAGGCGTCTGCGGTGGGAGCGCCGGAGCCGACGTCTGAGCTTTCGCGGGCTGGCCGCAAGAGCATACGCCGTACGCCCATGCGGCCATCGCTACGATCAGAAGTGTTTCACGCGTGGTTCGCATAGTGTCTTCCCCAGCACCCAACAATGTATATCTGGATCGGTACTAATGCCCTCAACATCGCGAGTCTATCGGCCTAACACGCCGGCGGCAGACCCGCTCGAATTGCCGCAACGGCTGCCATTTCAATTACCAGCATCATTCAGTCGCCTCTTCAATTGGCGTCTTATGCCGACCATGATAAGACATCGTCACGCAGGTCCAACGGGCTCTTGACACCCGTCGGGCCTCGGTTCAGCACGTGCGTATAGACCATCGTCGTCTTCACGTCGTTGTGCCCGAGCAACTCCTGCACCGTCCTGATGTCCGACCCGCTCTCCAGCAGGTGCGTGGCGAAGGAATGCCGGAACGTGTGACATGTGGCGCGTTTGGTCTTGGTGCTGAGTGCATACCCGGTCCCCCATCAGTGCGATGCATTGCGGACCAATCCTACCCAGATCGGCACGCCCATCAAGCATCCGTCCAACACCACAGGCCCAACCGCGTAACGGCCCAATGCCGAACGGACAGCGAACGTTGCTGTTGGCCTCAATGCAACGCGAGTGACGTCTGGCCTCACGGCGCACCCTGTCATACCCCTAACGATGGAATCTGCTGATTGAAACGTCGTGTTGGGCGAAGTCGGTCGAGTACGATCCTCGGGTCTGCTCTGAGCGAATCGATCCCTTCCCCGCTGGCCTGCCCTTGCGATGGCTCAGGGTGTTCGTCCCGCATCCGCCGCCTTGCTGCCGCTTCGTCGGCTTCGGCGATGCGCGACCACTCGCGACGAGTCACGAGCCAGCGGAACAGCCCCGGAGCGTTCTTTGTCGCCTTCCGGGTCGCGTAGTGGGCCGAAGACGCAAAGTTCAGCCAGTCGGCTTCCGAGCGTGTCACCCACCGTCGATCGACCGCTTGGGCGAACAGCACCCGAAGCCGCTCGATGTCGACCAGGTCGCCTATCTCCAGCTTGGTGAACGTCGGAGTGCCGTTCTCTCGAACACCATCACCCCGCTGCGCGGGTTTCTTGGTTCTTCGACTCGAAGAGGTTCGGGGTGTTGGTAATGGCGGTGCAGATCTGTGCTCGACGCGACGTTGCTCGGCGTGCAAATTGACGCTCGTGCCCGACCAGTCCAAGTTGATCACACAGGCTTGGCCCCATCGGTTGACTTGCCATTGGCTCACTTCATGCCGCACGAGCCATCCACTTCCAAGTAGCTCCGCCCGGCCAGCTTTCACTGCACGCAGTGACACGCCGAACACCTCGGCAACGCAACCGGCACGGCACCACCCACCCGAGACGCATTGCCCCTGGCGGTAGTAGAGACACCGCAGCAAGTGGCCGAACGCAACGGAGATTCTTGCCGCCGTACCGCACGCCGCGAGCCAGCGCATCAATCGACGCGGTACGGGGACACGTCGTGAACGACCTCGCATCATGCTTCGAGCCTCTGCGGAGAGGCTGAGTTCATCCAAAGCACCTTGGGCAACAGCCTTGGGCATCGAGACGTTGCCGTCATCGACTGACAACAGCTTCGCTGCTGCAAGCCGTCGGAGTGAGCGGGCCACGCGTCGTGCATCAGCTGGGCCGATCAGTTCACCAACTTCGCCAGGAACCACGGCCATGGGTGTCTCAGCCTCGCACGCCGAACGACGTGCGACGACTTCCTGGCAAGCCAACCAGCACCTCAAGTCCCGCAGTTCGATCCGGGGGCCGGCTCTGGCGACTGTTCGGGCATAGCCCGTCACCGAGACGGTTCTGGCTCACCACGGG
>CAYWKS010000040.1:0-24730 GCA_964458935.1 uncultured Planctomycetaceae bacterium | reverse complement strand
CCGCCGTGAAGTCCGGCAAAGCACGCTCCAAATCCCCTTCGCCGCCTCGCTGGGCATATGCAACGCCACGGCTGAACAACGCCTTGGCCGTCTGCTCCGCCGTCGCATCGGGCATCTCCACCACCGCCGACCAGTCCGACAACGCTCGCTCGACATCCCCTTCGTCGCCTCGATGGGCGTATGCAAGGCCACGGTTGTACCACGCCTTGGCTTTCTGCTCCGCCGGCGCGTCGGGCATCTCCACCACCGCCGTGTAGTCAGACAACTCACGCTCGACATCCCCTTCGTCGCCTCGATGGGCGTATGCAACGCCACGGTTGAACAACGCAGTGGCTTTCTGCTCCGCCGGCGCATCGGGCATCTCTATCACCGCCGTGAAGTCCGGCAAAGCACGCTCCAAATCCCCTTCGCCGCCTCGCTGGGCGTATATCACGCCACGATTGATCAACGCAGTGGCCTTCTGCTCGGCCGGCGCATCGCGGGTTTCGACTACATGTGTCCACTCTTCGATCGCTTCGGCCAGATTCCCTCGCAGGGCGAGCGCCACGGCATTGTTGAGCCTTTGTCCGATTGATGGTGCCGACTTCTGCGCGTTCTCCAGCCGTTCCAACGTGCGCTTGCGAACATCTTCGGGCGTTTCGGTTGTCTGTCCGAGCGCTTCGAGCGTGGAAAGGTCCAATTCCCGTATCTGCTCGCAGAGACCTTTGTAGGGATTCTGAAGAAACTGGGGCACGTGCTCGCCCGACAGACCGTTGTACAGTAGCTGCACGAATTGATCGGCTCCCCTGATCGGAACGTAGAAGCAATTGCCGCGTCGCTGACTCAGAAACTCTCGGACGTCACGACCGAGCAACCGATCCGCCGTATCGGCCGGATGGATGTCACACCAGAACAGGTTGCGGTCGAACTGCGTGCACTGCCTCAGCGCGGCCATGGTTGCGTCTTCCCAACCGCCGTAGCCTATGACGATGACGCCGTGGCGGCCGAAGTAGCTTTGCAAGGCCGGGGCCTGCATCTGCCGCGCGCTGTCGATTTCCTGGTCCGTGTTCGCAAGGTGATAGCGATGAACGCTGCCATGTGCGTAGATCAGATGGATGGCATCAACATCCTCATCGGCGAGTGGCTCGCTGACCGTTTCGGGCCGGTCTGTCATGAAATACAGCCGATTGACCAGTTGCAGGCTCCGCTGCAGGAGCGGATCGAAATTGGTCGTCACAATCTTGCGGCAGAAGGGCTCGCCCTTGCGATGGCGCTCCTGCCAGTCGAGCAGCGCCGCGAGATAGACGTGGGCGCCGTTGAGCTTGTTGCCGGTTCGCCGGATCACGTCGCGCAGGTATCGGCGACGCAGCACCGGCGTGTTAAGCCCCTTGCGCGATAAACCACCCATGATGCATCGATACGCCAATCCGAGGTTATCGGCGGCCGTGTCAGGCAAACCGTCCTTGAGGCGCAGCTTTTCTTCGCCCTCTTTCAGTGCCGCCCACAGCTCGTGCTCGAAATCGTTCAGGCCTTCGGCTGAATCGTCGCGTTCGGCAAACGGTCTAACATTGCGATCCTGGCAGAACAACCACCACGCGATATCGCCCATCACCATCTGCTTGACTGTTGGAACCACCGGATAGCTGAAGCCTGACCCGACGAGAAGAACGTACGGCGGCACCCCCGGCGGAGCGGCTTTCCAGTTGCCATCGATCTGCCTGACCACTTCATCGGCAGACATCACGTCGAATGGAATGGGCATGACGAATCCCCCAACATTTGGTTCATCAAGAATACCGCACGAGGGAACGACTGTCAGCGTGCATTGGTCGGCCCCCGTTGTGGGCACCAGGGGCCACCGGCGACGCTTGCCCCCCACCACAGCGTGCGGATGGCGCTGCATGGGGGTGGGGCGGCGGGTAGGATGCTCGCTCGTTCACCTGGCCTGAGTTGGAATACTTGTTGAAAGGCGCCGCATGCGTATCGAACACATTGCTTATCCGGTGGAGGACCCGGCCGACGTGGCCGCGTGGTATGTCAAGCACCTGGGATTCGAGATCAAGCGGGCGCACGGGGAAGGGGCGCGTGCGCATTTCCTGGCCGACTCGTCGGGTCAGGTCATGATCGAGATCTACAACAACCCGCGGGTCGACGTGCCGAACTACCCGACGATGGACCCGCTGCTGTTGCACGTGGCGTTTGCGAGCGAGGACCCGGCGGGCGACCGGGATCGGCTGGTGGAGGCCGGTTGCACGGTGTTCGAGGAGATCGCCGGCGGCCCCGACGATGACCACCTCGTCATGCTCCGCGACCCGTGGGGCCTGCCGATCCAGCTCTGCCGCCGTGCCCGGCCGATGGTGTGACCGCCGGCGTGTCGGCCGGGGGGCGACGCTGCGGGCGATGCGCCCGGCGCGGTATGATGGCGGGCATGCCGGGCACGGAGCGGACGCGGACATGGCGGCGGAAGCTGGACGAGGCGTTGGTCAGGCCGATGGCCTGGCTGGCGATGGTGTTCCTCGTGATGCTGGCGGTGGCGCTGCCGCAGTTGCCGGAGGAGCTTTCGGCCAAGTCGATCCCGGACCGGTGGATCGGGGTGTGCTTCCTGTTGATCGCGGTGGTCTGGCCGATCTTCCTGATCGAGCTGCTGTTGCGGATGTTTGTGATTGAGCGCGGGGGCATGGTGCGGGGTCGGCTGCTGACGCTTTTCACGGCGGCGGTGATCCCCCCGCTGCGGCTGGGCGTGGGCCCGGCGCGGCAGCCGCGGATCGTCTGGCTGCCGCTGATCGGGTGGGCGCGGGTCGGGCGGCCGATGGCGCGGCGTGTGGAGAAGCGGATGAGCGGGCCGATGATGGTCGTAGCCATCATGATCCTCCCGGCGCTGGCGTTGGAGTTTGTCTTCCGCAAGGAGGTGGAGAGCAGCCGGGCCCTGCAGATCGGGCTGGACGTGTCGCTGCGGGTGATCTGGCTGGCGTTCGCGCTGGAGCTGGTGATGATGCTGGCGGCGAGCCGGGCCAAGCTGGACTACGCCCGGCGTCACTGGGTCGACGTGGCGATCGTGGTGTTCCCGCTGATCGCGTTCCTGCGGGCGCTGCGGTTGCTCCGGCTGTCGCAGTTCGTCAAGGCGTCGAAGCTGGCGGGGATCGCGCGGACGTTCCGGCTTCGGGCGCTGGCGCTGCGGCTGGTGCGGGCGTTGCTGTTGTTGCGGGTGCTGGAGCGGTTGAGCCTGGGCGTGGCGGAGAAGCGGATCGCGATGCTCCGCGGTGCGATCGACAAGCGGCGGCGCGAGATCGATGAGCTCGAGGAGGAGGTCCGCGACCTCGAGGCGCACGTCGAAGCCCGCCGAGCCGAGCGGGAGTCGGCGGCATGCCCGGCCGAACCGACCACCGCGCAGGCCAAGGCGTAAGCCCGCCCGCGGCGGGACGCCTTCAGTGAGATGCGAGGGGAAATGGGCGATACTGGACTCGAACCAGTGACCTCATGGATGTCGACCATGCGCTCTAGCCAGCTGAGCTAATCGCCCGCGGGTGGTAAAGATTAGGCCATCCGGCGTGTTCCGTCAATCGGAATCGCGGCCGCGTGTCCTGAGCAGTTCCAGCCAGGCCTCGGGGAGGACTTCGAGCCAGAAGCGGCCGCTGCGCTTCTGCACATAGACGCGGGTGTCGAACAGTCGGCTGAGGCGTTCGGGGTTGAGGACCCGGTCGGGCGGACCGCAGGCGTCGATGCGGCCGGCCTTGAGCAGCAGCACCTGCGCGGTGGCGGGGCTGACCTCCTCGACATGATGCGTCACGGTGATGACGGTCGGCCCGCCGGGCATGCGGTGCAACTGATCGATCGTGGCGAGCAGGTGCTCACGGCCGTTGACGTCGAGCCCGGCCGTCGGCTCGTCGAGGATGAGCAGTTCGGGGATGCGGACCATGGCGCGGGCGAGCAGGCAGCGGCGCTGCTCACCGGTGCTGAGCAGGCCGAACCGCTGATCCCCGTGCCCGTCGAGCCCGACGGCGTCGAGCAGGGCGGCGGCCCGGTCGCGCTGCTCGGCGTCGGGAGTCTCGTACAGCGCCAGCGACCCGAAGAACCCGGTCGCCACGACGTCGCGGGCCTTGAGCGAGCCGTCGACGCCGAAGCGGGCCGCGGGGTTGACGATCTGGACGCGTTGGCGGAGCCGGCGGACGTCGGTGTGACCGAGCGTTTCGCCGAGCACGCGGACCGACCCGGTGGTCGGCCACTCGTACCCGCAGATGACGCGCATGAGCGTGGTCTTGCCCGACCCGTTGGGCCCGAGGACGGCGGCGACCGCGCCCCGCGGCAGCGACCAGTTGACGCCGTCGAGGATGCGCCGGCCGTCGCGATGGAGGCTGACGCCTTGCATCTGCACCGCCGGGGTCATAGCCAGCGCTTCCGGTGAAAGTAGATCAGCAGCCCGATCACGATCGTGGCGCTGATGGCCCAGAAGCCCCAGGGATACATCCAACCCACAGCGAGCTCGGGCATGTGCTCGAAGTTCATGCCGAAGATGCCCGCGAGAAATGACAGCGGGATGAAGAGGCTGGCGAGGATGGTGAGCGTCTTCATGACCTCGTTCATGCGATTGCCGACGGCGCTCATGTACAGGTCGCTGAGCCCGGTGGCCATCTCGCGGTAGGTCTCCACGATGTCCATGAGCTGGACGGCGTGGTCGTAGACGTCGCGACAGAAGGTGCGGGTCTCGTCGGCGATGCGGGGATCGTCGCCGCGGTAGAGGGTGTCGAGCAAGTCGCGCGTCGGCCAGAACACGCGGCGCAGCAGCGCCAGCTCGCGTTTCACGCGGTGGATGCGGCGAAGCTGGGCCGGTTCCGGCTGCATCATCACCGGCGATTCCATCGACTCCAGCTCGTCGCCGTACGCTTCGAGCAGCGGGAACCCGTGGTCGACCAAAGCGTCGAGCAGCGCGTAGAGCAGGTAGTCCGGGCCGGCGCGGCGGATGCGGCGGATGCCCGAACGCACCCGCTGGCGGACCGGCTCCCACACGTCGCCGGCGGTCTCCTGGAACGTCAGCAGCAGCCCGTCCATGAGGAAGAAGCTGACCTGCTCCACGTGCAGGGCGTCGTCGCGGACCATGATCATCCGCCCCACCACGAACAGATGATTGTCGTAGGCTTCCAGCTTGGGCCTCTGGGGCGTATTGAGCACGTCTTCCGCGGCGAGGGTGTGCAGGCCGAACTCCTGCATGAACTGCCGCACGACGTAGGCGTTGAGCCCGTCGACGTTGATCCAGCGAACGCTGCGGCCGGGCGCGACCGGCGGCTCGTCAAGCAGCGCCTCAAGGCCGTCGAGTTCGACCGGGCGATCGTCGAACACGTCAGGCCCATAGTCGATGCATCGCACGGTCACGGCGCCCGGCTCGGGCCGGCGATCAAGGTCGGTCCGTTGCTCGATGCCCGGCGGTGCGCCGGGGGCTTCGCGGCGGTCGGTCTTCCGCGGCAGGAGCACGCTGGTCAGGCGGAGCGGCGTGAACAGCAATCGTCCCATCCGCGCCGCGCGGCGCACGGTCCGGTCGATCGTGCGGGGTGTCGGCTTGCCTGATGTCTCGGGGCTGTTGGTCATGGGGTGTGCACCTCGGTCAATGCAGCGAAGCGATGCGCGGGAACTCGTCCTTGAGCGCGGGGTAGAGGCGGCGGTACTGGCGGTGGCCCTTGCGGTAGAACCTGGCCGCGTCGGTCTGGGGCTCGCGGCGTTCGGTCTGGTCGATGACCGCGTCGCAGGCTTCGGGTACGCCGGCCCACACGCCCGTTCCGACGCCGGCGAGGATCGCCGCGCCGTAGGCCGGCCCTTCCTCGCTGTTGACCATCGCCGTGGGACGATTGTAAACGTCCGTCTGAAGCTGCCGCCAGAACGGGCTGCGTGCCCCCCCGCCGGACAGACGCACGATCCGGATCGGGATGCCCATGCGGTCGATGACGGCCAGGGTGTCGGCCATGCCGTAGGTGACCCCTTCCAGCAGCGCGCGGATCATGTCGGCGCGGGTGGTACGGCTGGTCAGCCCGACCCACCCGCCACGGGCGTCCGGGTCGGCGTGCGGGCAGCGTTCACCGGAGAGATAGGGCAGGAAGATGACGCCGTTCGACCCGCGCGGCGCGGCGGCCGCCTCGTCGACCAGGAGGGTGTAGGGGTCGACGCCCTTTCGCCGGGCGGCCTGGGCGTGCGGTTGGCCGAGCGTGTTGCGAAACCACTGAAACGATCCGCCGGCCGAGAGCATGCACCCGAACACGCACCACTTACCGGCCACCGCGGCGCACATGGTGTGCACCCGCCCGCGGGGGTCATGGGCCGGTTCGTCGCTGTGGGCGAAGACGACACCACTGGTGCCGAGCGTGGCGCTGACGATCCCGGCTGCGACGATGCCGTTGCCGACCGCCCCGGCGGGCTGATCGCCCGATCCACCGACGACGGGGGTGCCGGCCGCGAGGCCGAGCCGGTCCGCCGCCGCCTTCGTCAGCTCGCCGCTGACCTCGTGGCTCTCGTAACAGGCGGGCAGCCACGCCGCATCGAGGCCCAGCCGGTCCAGGAGTTGCCGGTTCCATCGGCGGCGGCGGACGTCGAACAGGCTCGTGCCCGACGCGTCACCCACGTCCGTTGCGAATTCGCCGGTCAGTCGAAAGCGGATGTAGTCCTTGGGCAAGAGCACGTGCCGGGTCCGCTCGAAGACCCGCGGTTCGTGCCGGCGGACCCAGAGGACCTTGGGCGCGGTGAAGCCGGTCGTCGCCGGGTTGCCGGTCATGTCGATGAGCTTGCCGCGGCCGCCGGCGGCCTCCTCCAACTCGCCGCACTGCTCGACGGTTCGCTGATCGTTCCAGAGCAGGGCGCGTCGCAGCGGCTGCGCGGCGTCCGGCCCATCGTCTGCGAGGCAGATCAGCCCGTGCATCTGACCGCTGAGACCGATGCCTGTGATCGAGGCGCCCTTGATGGCGGCCCTGGCGAGGACGTCCTGCACGGCGTCGCCGACCGCGGCCCACCAGTCGAGCGGGTCCTGCTCGCTCCAGCCGGGCCCCCCGCCGGTCGGCGCGGGGTGGGCGGCCGTTGCCGTTGCAAGCACGGCGCCCGTGCCGTCGCAGATCAGCGCTTTCGTGCCGGAGGTTCCGATGTCCAGGCCGAGCAGGTTCGACATGCCGATGACTCCGCCGCACGCATCCCGCATGCAAGGGTAAGGTCGACGCGGCAAAGGGCAAGCCGCAGCGAAGCCAAGTGTGGTATTATGCAACCTCCTGGTTGATGGAGCGTCATGGCCAATTTGGATGTGCCCAGTCAGGAGCAGGCGTTGACCGCGTTGGGGGCGTGTGCCTGTCAGCATTTCCGAACCGCCAGCCGCGCCGTGACTCAACTGTACGATCAGACGCTGGCGCCGACGGGCCTGCGGTCGACCCAGCTCGTGGTGCTGCTCGCGGTCGCGGCGTATGAGCCGGTCTCGCCCTCGACGCTGGCCAGCGAGTTGGCCATGGATCGAACGACGCTCGCCCGCAACACCCAGCCGCTGGAGCGGGCCGGGCTGCTCACACACACCGGTTGCAGCGAAGATCGCCGCCGCCGCCTGTTGACCCTCACCGACACGGGTCGCGAAGCCATCGCCGACGCCGTGCCCCTGTGGCAACAGGCCCAGCAGCGCTTCATCCAGTCCATCGGTGACCGGCAGTGGTCCCAGCTCAAGCACCAACTGGCCGAGGCTCACGCCGCCGTCCGCAAGGCGTGAACGGTCGGACGGGCGGCCTCAACAATCGAAGTACGCGCAGAACTCCCAGGGGTGCGGCCGCTGGCGGAGCTGCTCGAACTCCTCTTCCTGCTTGTACTGGATCCAGTAGTGGATCAGGTCCTTGTTGAACACGTCGCCGGCGAGCAGGAAGTCGTGGTCGGCTTCGAGGGCGCGGAGGGCCTCGGCCAGGTCGTGCGGCGCTGTGGCCAACTGCTCGCGCTCCTCGATGTCGACCTGGTCGAGGTCACGGTCGATCGGGTCGCCGGGGTCGATCTTGTTCCTGATGCCGTCGATCGCCGCCATGAGGATCGCGCTGAAGGCGAGGTAGGGGTTCGCCGACGGATCGGGGAAACGGATCTCCAGTTGACGGCTGGCCGGGTCGGCCGAGTAGGTGGGGATGCGGATCGCGGCCCAGCGGTTGCGGGAGCTGTAGATCAGGTTGACCGGCGCCTCGTAGCCGGGCACGAGCCGCTTGAAGCTGTTGGTCGTGGGGTTGGTGAACGCCAGCAGCGCCGGGGCGTGGCGGAGGATGCCGCCGATCGCGTACAGGCCGAGCTGCGACAGCCCCGCGTAGTGGCGTCCGGGCAGCACCGGCTTGCCCTGCTTCCATAGGGACAGGTGCGTGTGCATCCCCGAGCCGTTGTCACCGAACAGCGGCTTGGGCATGAAGGTCGCGACCTTGCCGTGCCGCGCGGCGACGTTCTTCACCACGTACTTGTACAGCATCGCGGTATCGGCCATCGCCACCAGCGGCAGGTGGTTCAGGTCGATCTCGCACTGCCCCCCCGTGGCGACCTCGTGGTGGTGGCTCTCGACGGGGATGTCCATCTGCCGCATCACGTCGGTCATCTCGCTGCGGAGGTCGCTGAGCGTGTCGATGGGCGGCGAGGGGAACAGCCCCTCGTTGATGCGGATCTGGTTGCCGAGGTTGGTCGGGTCATCATGGCCGCGCCGCCATTGACCTTCCACCGAGTCCACGCTGTAGCCGCTGCGGTTGATCGACTGGTCGTAGCGGACGTGGTCGAAGACGAAGAACTCGATCTCGGGGGTGAACATCGCCCGGTCGGCGACCTTCGACTGCTTGAGGTAGCGTTCGGCCTTGCGGGCGACGGATCGCGGATCGCGGCTGAACTCCTTCTTCGTCACCGGGTCCTTTACATCGCAGATGATCGCGAGCGTGGGTCGATCGTAGAACGGATCGACCTGCGCCGTCGCCGCCACCGGCACGAGCAGCATGTCCGCCTCGTTGATCTGCTCCCAGCCGCGGACGCACGATCCGTCGAACCCCACGCCTGCGCGGAAGGTGGACTCGGTGATCTGGTCGGCGGCGTAGACCTTGTGCTGCCACGACCCGGGGAAGTCCATGAACCGCAGGTCGACGTACTCGATGTTCTGCCGGCCGATCATGGCGATGAGCTGCTTGGGTGTCATGGCGTGAGAATATCGCAAGCGCGGGCGGGTGGCCAGACAATTGCCGGTCATCGGCTCGACCCGCGCAGGCCCGGGCGCTGCGATGATGGAGGTGCGTTGCCGCCTCATCGGATAGACTACGGTGGCATGAACGACGCACGATCGGCGATCCAGCGCAACGTGGATGAGGCGACGGCGATCTTCGGCGGCCTCGCCGAGCTCGCCCCGCAGCTCGACCGGGCCGCGGCGATCATCGGCGACAGCCTGCTCGGCGGGCGGAAGCTGTTGACCTGCGGCAACGGCGGCAGCGCGGCCGACGCGGCCCACATGACCACCGAATTCGTCTGCCGCTTCGTCAACGATCGGCGGCCTTACCCGGCGATCTGCCTCAACGTGCACGGCGGTGACATGACCGCCATCTGCAACGACTACACCTTCGAGCACGTCTTCGAGCGGCAGGTGCGGGCGTACGGCCGGCCCGGGGACGTGCTGGTCGCGCTATCGACCAGCGGCGCCAGCGAGAACGTACGCCGGGCCGTCGCCGCCGCACGACCGCTCGGACTGACCGCGATCGCCCTGCTCGGCCGGGACGGCGGCCCGACCCGCGGCCTGGCCGACGTGGAACTGCTCGTCGAGGCCGACGACACCGCCCGGATCCAGGAAGCCCACAAGCTGCTGATCCACACGATCACGCAGATCGTCGACGCGCGACTGTGCCAAGCGTGAGCCGACCCGCGAGCGTGGAGTGCCACGCCGCGGTGATGCCGATGTGATGACGACGCCTGCCAGGGATGGACCATGACCCAGATTCCCGACGACGCGCGTGTGCAGACCCTGTCGCTGCTGGCCAGTTACGTGCCGCGGCGTTGCGGGATCGGCACGTTCACCAAGGACCTGCATGATGCGCTGGCGCAGGTGATGCAGCCCGGCGACGGCCAGCTCAGCGTCATCGCCATGGATGACACGCCCGAGAGCTACCCCTACCCGCCCGAGGTCCGCTTCCAGATCCCCGCGCATCAGCAGCGGCAGTACGTGACGGCGGCGGAGCTGCTTAACATCAACCAGATCGACGTGGCGATCATCCAGCACGAGTACGGCATCTACGGCGGCGAAGACGGCAGCTACGTGCTCAACCTGATGCGGCGGCTTCGGATGCCGATCATCACAACCCTGCACACGATCCTGACCGAGCCGACACGCGGGCAGCGCGCCGTCCTCCGCGACATCGCCCGCCAGAGCGATCGCCTGGTGGTTATGACGCACCTCGCCGCGCGGCTGCTCCGCGAGGTCTACGGTGTGGCCGACGAGAAGATCGTCTACATCCCCCACGGCATCCCCGACGTCCCGTTCGTCGATACCCACTATTACAAGGACCTTTTCTCGCTGGAGGACCGCAAGGTGCTCCTGACCTTCGGGCTGCTGTCGCCGGGCAAGGGCATCGACGTCGCGATCAACGCCATGCCGCAGATCGTCGAGCAACACCCCGACGTCATGTACATCGTCCTGGGCGCGACCCACCCGCACGTGCTCAAGCAGGAGGGCAACGCCTACCGCGATTCGCTCGAGCGGCTGGTCGAACAGCTCGGCCTCGAAGACCACGTCAAGTTCCATAACCGATTCGTCAACATCGAGGAGCTGACCGGCTACCTCGGGGCGACCGACATCTACGTCTCGCCCTACCCCAAGGCGGAACAGATCACCTCCGGCACGCTCGCCTACGCCGTGGGCGCCGGCAAGGCGGTGGTCTCCACGCCCTACTGGCACGCCGAGGAGCTGCTGTCGGAGGATCGCGGTCGGCTGTTCCCCTTCGGTGATTCTCAGCAACTCGCGCAGACCATCAACGAGCTGCTCGACGACGAGCTGCAGCGCAACGCCATGCGCAAGCGGGCGTATGTCCACTGCCGCTCGATGGTCTGGCCCGAGGTCGGCCGTGGGTACCTGACGCTGGCGAAGGCGGTGGCGGCGGAGCGGCGGAAGAAGCCCCGGCCGGTCATGTTCGCCCACCCCGACGCGATCGGCCGCCGCGCCCTGCCGGAGCTGAGCCTGGCGCACCTGCGCCGCATGACCGATGACACCGGCATCTACCAGCACGCGATCTACGCGATCCCCGACCGCCACCACGGCTACTGCATCGACGACAACTGCCGGGCGCTGGTCGCGGCGCTGATGTGCTACGACCTGGAGCGCGACGAGTCGGTGCTGCCCCTGGCCGACACCTACCTGTCGTTCCTCTACCACGCGTTCAACACCGAGAACCGGCGGTTCCGCAACTTCATGAGCTTCGACCGGCGCTGGATGGAGGACGCCGGCAGCGACGACGCCCACGCGCGGACGATCTGGTCGCTGGGGCTCGCCACGGCGCTGGCGCCATCGGACAGCATGCTCGCGTTTGCCACGCGGCTATTCCATCAGTCGCTCGACGCGGTCGAGCACCTGACGCACAAGCGGTCGTGGGCGTTTGCGCTGGTGGGCCTGCACGCCTACCTCAGCCGCTTCTCCGGCGACACCCACGTCCGCCGCATCCGCAACGAGACCGCGGACCGGCTGTTCTCCCTGTTCAGGGAGCACGCCACCGGTGACTGGCCGTGGTGCGAGGACCTGGTCACCTACGACAACGCCAAGCTGCCGCACGCGCTGATCCTCGCGGGCCAGTGGATCCCCAACCGGGACATGGTCGACCAGGGGCTGCGCTCGCTGGACTGGTTGATCGAACTGCAGGTGGGCGAAGACAAGAATGTCAGCCTGATCGGCAACCACGGCTGGCTGAGCCGCGACGGGTCGCGCGCCCGTTTCGATCAGCAGCCGATCGAGGCGATGGCGCTGGTCGAGGCGTGCGCCGAGGCGTACCGCGCCACGCAAGACAGCGCGTGGATCGACCGCGCCCGGGTGATCCTCGGCTGGTTCACCGGCAAGAACGACACGCAATCCATGCTGTACAACTACCAGACCGGCGGGTGCCGGGACGGCCTGCATGCCGACGGGCCCAACCTCAACGAGGGCGCCGAGTCGACGCTGGCGTGGCTGATCTCGCTGCTGACGGTGATGTGGCTGAACCGCGCCGAGGCGCTGATCACGGCCGAGTCGCCGGACGCGGCGGCGGCGACGCCCGGAACCGCCGACGCCGCGGCTGGCGATGGCGACGCGCCGGCCGATGAGCGATAACATACCGGGCGGGCGGGTTCTGCACGATCGGGGTGGATGCGGCCGATAGGTTATGCATCGCCGTACCTTAGCGAGGATGGGGTTGCGATGACTCAGGCCTTGACTCAGAACAACACGATCCGATGCTGTCGCGACGTGCCGGTCCGCCGGCTGCCGCTGCAGTTCATCAACGACGAGCGGCGGGTGATCACGCTGCCGTTCATGCCCGGCGGGGGCAGCAGCGGTCGCGTCCACGACCTGCTGCAGCGCATCGAGGCGCTCAGCGAGGAACAGGTCGACCGCGAGCTCTCGGGGGTGGAGGCCAGTTACGCCGGCCGCCATCGCGACCTGCGGACCACCTTCGAGGAGCATTACCGCGCCGCGTTGTCGCTGTGCGCGTTCTGCGGCGACTGGTCCCAGAACCGCCGCCTGCTCGCCGGGGCGTACATGACCATGGAGTACGCGATCGAGTCGGCGGCGCTGTTCAACCCGTCGATCGTGCCGCACCCCGACCAGTCGCGCCTGCCCGGCGGCGCGGTGCGGTACATCATGAGCCTGCGGGCCACCGGCGAGGGGCACGTCTCGTCGATCGTCTTCCGCACGGGCGTGATCGGCGACAACCACACGATCTGCGTCGACCCGCCGCCCATCGTCGTCAGCCGCTCCCGCGTCGTGCCCGACCGCCGCTACCTCAAGCCCGTCTTCGAGCGCAAGCTCAACGAGATCGGCGTGAACAACCCGACGACGCGCGCGATCCTTGAATCGCTGGACGACGAGTTCACGCTCAACCAGCTCAACGAGGCCGCCCAGAACACCCACAACCAGTTCGCCGACCAGCCCAACGTCGAGCAGACGGTGAACACGATGGTGTGGCTGGCCCGGAGCAACTACCGCGTGCAGCTCCCGCCCGATTCCGACATCACCGAGCACGTGATCTACCCGATGAGCGACGACGAGCGACGGGGGATCGAGGACCTGCGGCTCGTCCGCTTCGTCGACGACGACGGCGCGGTCGACTACTACGGCACATACACCGCCTACAACGGCCATCGCATCGTGCCGATGATGATGCACACCCGCGACTTCCGCTGCCTCGAGATGCATTCGCTCAATGGCGCGTGCGCGACGAACAAGGGCATGGCCCTGTTCCCCCGGAAGATCGGCGGGCACTTCGTGATGTGCACCCGGATCGACGGTGAGAACCTGTTCATCAGCTACAGCGACTACGAGTACTTCTGGGAGACGGCCGAGCGGCTGGTCGCGCCCCGCCGCCCGTGGGAGCTGGTGCAACTGGGCAACTGCGGCTCGCCGATCGAGACCTCCGAGGGCTGGCTGCTGCTGACCCACGGCGTGGGGCCGATGCGGACCTACCACATCGGTGCGATGCTGCTCGATCGCGACGACCCGATGCGGGTGATCGGCGCCCTGCCCGAGCCGCTGATCAGCCCCAGCGGCAAGGAACGCGAGGGCTACGTGCCCAACGTCGTCTACACCTGCGGCGCGATGGCCCACCACGACCAGCTCTACATGCCCTTCGCGCTGGCCGACAAGACCACCACGATCGCCATGATCGACCTGGGCCACCTCGTCAACGTCCTGATGGACAACCCGCCGCATTAGCCGGCGTCACGCGGTCAGCACCATGACCCCGTACCCGCCCAGCGTGACCCGGCCGCCGTGCGACCGGCCGGTGAGCAGGTCGGTGTAGTCCGTGTCCAGCTCGACGGTCGCATCGTGGTCGTTGTAGTTCTGCAGGAAGACGTAGCGGCTCTGGCCGTCGGTCCGGAGTTGCGCCGTCACGCCCGCCGGCATCGGGCCCGGCAGCACCGGCGCGATGCTCAGCTCCGCCACGAGGCGGCCGTACAGCGCGTCGAGCAGGTCGACGCCCGTGCGTGCGGCGATATAACAAGCCCGGCCCTCGCCGTGCCGGTTGACCGTCAGCGCCGGGCCGCCCGCGAGGTAGTCGTCGGCGTAGGTCGCCAGCACGTCGGCGCCCCGGGCGTGGATGACCGAGCAGGTTTCGATCGCCCGGTACTCGCCCTCGACACCCAGCGCGTTGCCGGGGTTCATGCGGACCGTGACCGACTCGTCGGGGTAGTAGCTCTGACTCTCTTCCTCCCACACGCCGAACACCTCGCCCAGTCCCTCGGCCGGGACACCGCCGAGGTAGCACAGGTCCGTCGGGTCGACGACCCCGCTCCAGTAGGTCATCACCGCCGTGCCCCCGCCGGCGACGAAGGCCCGCAGGCGTTCGGCAAATCCGGGACGCAACATGTACGCCATCGGCAAGACCACCAGCTTGTACGCCTCCAGCGGATACGTCTGGTCGATGACGTCGACGGGCACGCCGAGCTTCCAGAACGGCTCGTAATGGTCCACGCAGGTCTGGCGATACTTCACGTTGTCGCCGAGATACACCTTGGCCCCGGCGTCCAACGCCCACCAGTTCTCCCAGTCGTGGATCACGGCGACCTCGGGCTGCACGGTGGTGCCGACCACGTGATCCAGCTTCGCCAGGGCCCGGCCCACCTCGGCGACCTCGCGGAACTCCCGGGTATGCTCGTGGCCGGCGTGATCGATCACGGCGCCGTGGAACTTCTCCTTGCATCCGCGGCTCTTGCGCCACTGGAAGTACTGGACCGTGTCCGACCCGTGAGCCACCGCCTGCAGGCTCGACAGCAGGTGCATGCCGGGCTTCTTCCGCTTCTTGACGCGGCCACGCGTCGGGATGCTCGGCACACTCTCCATCAGCATGAACGGCTTACCGCCCTTCGCCGCTCGGTTGATGTCATGCTCAAACCCGGTCATGGCCGCGATACGAACGTCCGGAGTCATCTCGTGCCAGTTCGGATACGAATCCCACGAGATCACGTCCACCGCCCGAGCGAACGCACCGTAGTCCAGAGTCGGGCTGCCGGTCATGAAGTTGGTCGTCACGGGCACATCCGGCGTGATCCGTCTCAGGGGCTCGGTCTCGGCCTTGAAGAAGTCGATGGTCTGCTCGGTCTTGAAGCGTTCCCAGTCGAGCATCAGCCCGTGAATCCCGCCGTCGATCGGGATCACGTGCTCGAAGCTGGGGAAGGTGTGCGACCAGAAGGCCGCCCAGTACGCGTGGTTGAGCTTGTCGATATCGTCGTCGTAGCGGCGACGCAGCCAGCCCTGGAATGCGGCGTAACACAGGTCGCAGTGGCAATCGCTGCCGTTGTACTCGTTCGAGGCGTGCCACACCGCGAGCGCCGGGTGGTCCTTGTACCGCTCCGCGAGCTTGGTGTTGATGATCACGCACTTCTCGCGATAGACCGGCGAGGTGCGGCAGTGGTTGTGCCGCCAGCCGTGCCGTTGCCGCACGCGATCGCGGCCCATGCGGCGAACCTCCGGGTAAGCCTCGCTCAACCAGGCCGGCTTCGCCCCGCTCGGCGTCGCCATCACCGCGTGCGCCCCGTTATCCGCCAGCTTGTCCATGATCGTGTCGAGCCAGCCGAACTCGAACCGACCCTCGGCCGGCTCCAGCGCCGACCAGGCGAAGATGCAGATGGACATGGCGTTGCAGCCGGACAGCTTCATCAGACGCATGTCCTCGTCCCAGACCTCCGGCGTGCGGATCCACTGGTCGGGGTTGTAATCGCCGCCGTGCATCATGTGCGGGCAGCGCGGGTGGATGGGCGGGTAGCGCATGGACATGGAACGGACACTCCTTGGCTGATACGGGTCACGCGACCGCCGCACTATAATTGAAGCCGCTCGGGCTGACGACCGGCGCCATCCGGGCTTATCCGGCGTCCATCGGGAAGTCATGGCGGAGGATGTCCATGACCCTCCGGCAGATCTCGCGACCACGCTCGGTCCAGACCCCCCCGCCCCAGTAGCGGTAGCAGCTCGTCTGGCTCAGCAGCAGGTGGTACAGCGCGTTGCGGTAGCGGACGTCCTCCGGGGGAACGATCCCGGCGTCGGCGCGATCGCGGAACAGCATCGATGCGGTCTGCATCGGGTCCAGCACCTGCTCGTACCCCGCGACCCACGACCGTTCAGCGCTCCAGCTCCCCCCTTCCATGTGGAACGCCTCATCGTGCCTCTCGAGGCGATCGATCAACTCGGCCAACGCATCGGGCCCGGCGCCCTCGCGGAATTCGCGCCAGATGCGATGCTGAAGGATCGGCTGGATCGGATCGAAAGCGTCTTCGGTCAGGCCGCGATCCCGCAGGCAGGCCAGGTACGCGCTGACGTTGAGGGGCGGGTGGTCCGAGCCCGACGATTCGCGCATCACGCGCATGTACTTGTCGGGGAACTCGTCCATGATGATCCGGCCGTTCTCACCGTCGGCGATCTGGAACGCCAGCGGCGGGATGGACCGGCCGCCCAGGTCGAGCCGATTCAGCGCACGTGCCTCGTGGACGTGCTCGAGCCGACCGAGACGATCGGTGCTCGACGGCCCGGTCTTGATGATGGCGGTGATGCAGGCGGTCTGCCCGTGGGAGTCTCGGGCGACGAGTCGATGCGGCAGGCCCGGCCGGTCGGCGGGGCTGCCGTCGGGTCGCTCGACGGTGTCTTGTTGAACGAGCACGTAGTCGTAGCCGCAGTCGCGGAGAATCCGCACGAACGCGTGCGCGTGGTCGGGGTGATTGGGCAGCGCCATCTCCGCCGGGCTGAACCCGCGCACGCGTTGCAGCGCCTCGACGCCGAACATGCCCGCGAAATGGTGCTGCCACGCGCGCACGTGCCGCCGGAAATCCCGCGCGGGCGTCGACGGGGCGACCGGGTGGCCCCACGGCATGCCCAGCCACTCGACGTGCTCGTGATATCGCGGGTCGATCGTGACGCGGCGAAGGTCCTCGATCACATCATCGAGCCCCATCTGCCGCAGCCCCCACAGCAGGCAGCCCGAGTACTCGAGCATGATGCGCGGGCGGTGGCCCGCGTCCACGAGCTGCGGGACGATACGCCCCATCCGTCGGTAGCAGTCGATGAACTTGCTGGCCTTGCGTGACGTGCCCTCGGCGGGGTCGTCCAGCATGTGCCGCAGATTGCTGATCAACGTCGCAGTCTGCATGTCGCCACGATCGGGGATCATCGGCTGGTGCATGTGCAGCGCGACCGCGAAGCCGCCTGCGATCCGGTCGAAGTCCGCACCGATGGCTCCGGACGTCGCCGGCGGGCGATGGGCGATCGCGTCGCGAATCGTCGCTTCGTGGCCGCAGATCGTCGGCCGATCCTCGGCGTGCTCGGGGATCACCCCAGCCGATGATGTAGCGTCGCTCGTCATGGTCTCATCAGGTTACGCAACGCCGCGCCCTCGGTCGCGAGCGGGCGCGCCCGCCGCGGTTACCGCGCGACGGGCCATCCGTCGGTCGGGTGAAGCTCGAAACGCCCGGGCTCATCCCCCACGGCGGCGATCCGCCGGATGAACAAGGCCTCGGCCCGGGCATGGTCGTCGATCAGGCGGATCGCTCCTTCCAGGCCGAGCACCATGCACGCGGTCGCCAGCCCGTCCGCTTCCGCCGCGGTCGGCGCGATGACGCTGACGCTCGCCAGGTCGTTTTGCACGGGTCGGCCGGTTCGCGGATCGATGATGTGCGGGTAGCGTCGACCGCCGCTTTCCAGGTATCGCCGGTAGTCGCCGCTGGTCGCCAGCGCCTGGTCGCGGAGCAGGACGCCCGCTTCGACCTGTTGGTCGGTGGCCTGCGCCGCGGGCTTCTGTATGGACACCGGCCAGCCGCGCTCATGCGGCGGATGGCCTTTGGCCCGCACATCCCCGCCGATGCTCACCAGGTAATGCGCGATGCCCTCGTCGTCGAGCGTCGCGGCAATGCGATCCACGGCGTAGCCCTTGGCCACCGCCGAGGTGTTCAACGCCAGCCCGGGATGCGCTTTGACCAGCCGCGGCGGGTCGTCCAGCAACGTCAACTTCCCATGGCCACAGGATTCCAGCGCCGCGGCGATCGCCTGTGCATCGGGCGGCCCGGTCACCGCCCGCGGGCCAAAGCCCCACAGATCGATCAGCCGGCCGAGCGTCGGGTCGACCGCCCCGTCGGTGCGCCGGGCCAGTTGCAGGCATGCCGCCACCACGCGCCGCGCATGCACAGGGACCCGCTGCGGCTCGGTGCTTGCCCGGCGATTGAACCGGCTCACCCAGCTCTCCGGGTCCCAGTTCGACAGGTCGCGGTTGATCGCATCGAGCGTCCTCTCGATCTGCTGCTTGATCCACTCGCGCGACGCTGCGGCGGCGTGGTACGTCACACGGTACGTCGTGCCCATCGTGTCGCCGCTGAGTTGCTCGCCCGTGGCCGCGCGATGCTGACGCGCTTCGCTCCACAACACCACCAGCGCGCCGCCGGCCAGCACGATGCTGACGGCGACGACCACCGGCGTGCGTTGTGCCATCCGGGCGTGCATGAGCGGTGTGCCTTAAGGCGAGGCGCCCTCCGAGTCCTCCGGGCGCCATTCCACGCGCACCAGGATCTTCTCGATCAGTTCCTTGGCCGTGGTCAGCTTGTCGGTGTCGTAGTGGATGTTGCCGTCGCGACGGCTGGAGCTGCCGCCGTGGCCGACCAGATCGAGCAGCACGTGCCGCGGCCGCTCATCCGGCTCGATGTAGGCGGCGTAGAGGATCGAGGGCTGCCCGATGCCCGGCTTCATGTAGCCGGCGTGATCGTCCGCCTGATCGCTGTGGTAAAACGCGTTGGCATCGTGCGGCGCGTTGAGCTCGACATACAGGTAGAACGGCTCGCCGTCGGTCCGCAGGTGGGTGGGCAGAGCGAAGCTGTGCTCGGGCGTTGCGCCGCTGTACGCCGCCACGTCGCCGTCGGGTTTCACACCGGTCTTGAGCGTGTACCGATGCCGCCAGACCGGCAGGATGTCCACCCGCCGCAGGGTCTGGCCGGCCCATTCCAACTGCTCGCTGAACGCCACGCGCTCGGACAGGAACAGCGTTTCGATGAGCGAGCCGTTCTTGCTCTCGGCCCAGACGGCGACCTGAGGCCGGGCCTCGGCAAACGGCAGCTTCGCCCGCCGATACAACCGGTCAAACGCCGGGCCCCATTCCAGTTCCATCAACACGCTCGCGTCGTCCTCCGCGGCGCGCTTCACGCGGAGCCCCTGTTCGACCGGCTGGAACACGGCCATCGCGTCCGGCCGGAAGATGATGCGGCGATGCCGCGATTCATAGCTCATCTCCACGATCGACGAAGCCGGCGGCAGGTCCCACACCGCGCCGGCCAGCAGCACCAGCCACACGCCGATCACCCCGCTGAGCATCTTGACCGGCACGCGCCGCGCGGGCTTGACGCCCGCCGGATTGCTGCGCGAGCCGCCGCCGCGGAAGCCCAGAATCTGCTTGAAGTACTTCGTCCGCTCGACCAGGTGCAGCGCGACGAGCACCGCCACGCCGATGCCGAAGACGATGTGTACGCGCGTCGTCACCAGCGAGAACGGCGCGACGTACCGAAGCAGCCCCGTGATCAGCAGCGTCACGAAGAACAGCAGCAGTGCGATGTTGACGAAGTGTCTCACTGCGATATGGCGTCCGGGACCGATCTAGGGCGCGGCATGGCTTGGCTTGGCCGCGCGATGGCGCGGCGGCTGGGGTCCCGGCTCAGGACTCCTGTGGCTCGGCGACGCTCCCGCCCAGCTTATGCGGCAGTTCCTCCAGGCGCAGCTCGCTCGGCTCGCCTTCGCGAACCTCGATGAAGGCGGCGTGCGGCAGGCCATAATACGGCGCGTCCTGGCCCATGTGCGGCGGGATCTCGACCCTGCCGGCCCCAAACGTCCGCTTGTAGACGGTGTCCGCATGTTGAGGCCGGTTTGGCCGCTCGCCCCAGCGCGCGGTCATGCCCGCCTTGGACCAGCTCTCCGGCGGGCGGTAATCACCGCGATCATGCACGGCAATGTAAACCGTGACCGGGACGTTGACGTGGAAGGCGTAAGCCGGCCCGGGCTGCTGGGTCGCGCCACGCCGGATGGTCACGCGATGCAGCTTCTGCAATTGACCCGGCAGCTCGGTGTAGACGAACTTGCCGTTCGACAGGCGGCCGATGCCCGTCTGGCTCGGCGCGCGGTCGCCGTAGCCGCACAGCGCCCGCAGCTCCTGCATGTGATGCTCGTAGATGCCGCGCGGCGTCGTCGCGTACTTGTTGCACAGCGCCGCGGCCATGCCCGTCGCCACGCCCATCTGCCCGCACGTGTTCATCACGCGCGGCCCGCCCAGACCGATGTGCGAGCAACTGAAGCAACGACCCGCCATCATCAGGTTGTCCACGTCCCGGCAGTACAGCGTCCGGAACGGGATGTAGTACACCTTATCCCTGGGCTTGAGGAACATCGCCTCGGACAGGAAGTCGACCTCATGCCCGCGCAACGCACGCTGATAGTGCACGTCGATCGCACGCGTCTCCGTCACCACCGTGTCATCGAAGCGGCGGCTCTCCAACGCATCGTTCATCGTGTAGATGTAGTCGCCGATCAGCCGCCGCGACTCGCGCTTGCCCACCAGGTACGAAACCCACTCCAGCTCCTTGCGGGCGTGCTTCGGGTGCTTCTTGGCGTTGGCGAACGACCCGTAGATCGCGCGAAGCATGTGGTCGCGCACCTGCTCGGCGTCGTCGATCTGATGCACGTCGTCGGCCGAGTACTCCCAGTACCACTCGCCCTTGATCGCGTCGTGGCCCTTCGCGACCGGCATCGCCCATGGCACGTCCGGGAACGGCGCCGGCCCGTCGGCGTCGCGGCTTCGCCACAGCACGCTCGAGCCCATCACGCGATTATCCGGCTCGTCCGGACTCCACAAGTCGCCGTGCCGATCCCAGCCCTCGTCGAACTCGTCCTTCGCCTCGCGGCCGTACCGGAATTCGTTGCCCGCCCACGCGCCCAGCCAGCCGTCGCCCGTGCAGTCGATGAACACCGGCGCCTCGAAGCGCCGCGTCGTGCCCGTGACGAACTCGTACGCATCGACGCTCTGCACCCGACGCCCCTGCTTGTGCAGGGCATAGACGCTGTGGCCGAGGAACTGATGCACGTTCTTGGCCGCATCCATGTTGCGGTGGCGCTTGACCTGGTCCTTTTCCGCCTCGGGTGAGCCGTTGGGATAATGCTTCGTGTCGATCTTCTCGAGGATGTCGCCGCACTTGCCGTGGATGCCCTCGGTATGGACGCGGATCTCGCTGCTGGCGTTGCCGCCCAGCAGCAGCCGATCCTGCACCAGCGCCACCTTGAGGCCCTGCTCGTCGGCCGCCAGCGCTGCGCCGCAGCCTGTAATCCCGCCGCCGACGATCACCACGTCGAACGCCAGCCGCTCGGTCGGCGTATCCGGGATGCCCGCCTGATGCCGACGCCATGCGTCCAGCGCCTTGCGGTCGTTCGGCGGGGTGTCGTCCGATCGCTTCGAGAAGTACAGCGCATCGCACCGGCCGTCGAATCCCGTCAGGTCGACCAGCTCGATCTTCGCCTGCTTGCTGGTGATGTCGATGGGGCCGGCCTTGTGCCAGTGCCAGCCCGGCTGCGTGCCGAACGTCTGCCCGACCGACCGACCGTTCACGTGCACCTCGAACCGGCCGGGCGACTCCCACCCGTCCCCGGGCACCCAGTCCTTCGTCCGCACCCACAGCCAATATCGGCCCGTCTCATGAAACGTCGCAGTCGTCTTCGCGTTGGACACCGGATTGCCCAGGCCGTGCGCCAGGAGATACGCGAACCCCAGCTCATCAAAGAACTGCGAATCGACCGTCCATCCGCCCGGATCGGCGAAGCGCTCGGCTTCGAGAAAAACGCAATCGGTGCGGTCGGTCTGCATCTGGCCACGCGCCAGCGCTGCCGCGCCAGCCATTCCCAGAATCCCCGAACCCGACCAGCTCAAGAACTCTCGCCGATCCATAGGCCTGGACTCCTCAAGATGAACGAGCGGCATGTCCAATGCGCACAGCCGATCCCGCCGCCGACCGTGTCGTCTGCCGGCGAACATTATACCAACTTAGACGCGGCGGGCAGGCTCCGGCGCTCATTTCTGCATGGCGAGAACGTGGTCGGCGGCGGGGTCGCCCTCGCCCGACGTGGCTTCATCGGCCTCGGCCCAGGCGTTTGCGGTACTCGATGGGCGTCTGGTCGCTGTGATCGCGGAAGGCCTTGCAGAAGAAGCTGGTCGATTTGAATCCGCAGGCCGCGGCGATCTCGCCCAGCGGCTGGTCGGTCGTCGCCAGCAGCCGGCGGGCGCGATCGAGCCGCGCGCGAACCATGACCCGCCCCACGGGTTGGCCGATCGCATGGGTGAATCGCTGTTGAAGCTGACGCGGGCTCAAACCCACCTCATCGGCGATCTGCTCGATCAGCGGCGGATCGTCCACGTTCTGGCGGATCAGCTCCAGCGCACGCCGCACCTTCGCGTCCGCCGTTACCCACGCGTCCGTGCTGTCCCGAACGACCACGCCCTTGGGCTCGATCGACCGGCTCAACCGCGCATCGCCCGCCGACCCCGCGCCGCCGTCCATGAGGTGATCCAGCAGCTTGCTCGCTTCATACCCGATCTCGTGCAACGGCGGTACGACCGTGGTCAAACGCACGTGCCCGGACTCCACGATCAGCGGGTCGCTGCCAACCACGACGATGCCCAGCGTCTCGGGCACAGCCCGGCCGATCGACCAGGCCACATCCGCCAGGTCGGCCGTGCCCCGCTCACCGAAGCCCAGGACGCCGTAAGGCTCGGGGTGCTCATTGAGCCACTGCGCCATCTGGTCGCGCGACAGGGTCTGGGCAACCCGCTCGCAGGCCAACCCCGCCCCCGCGATCGCCTCGGAAAAGGCCTTGAAGCGCTTCGTGCTGCTCGGCTTATCCAGCGGCATGAACCCCACGAAGCGGCGATAGCCGCGCTCCATGAGGTGTTCAGCCGCCAGCCGGCCGGCCGCATGGTTGTCCGTGTAAACCGAGGGCAGCCGATCGACCCACGGGCCGTCGGCCACATTGACCAGCGGACACCCCACGTCGATGTCGATCGCTTGGCCCGGCAGCGCCACGATCAGGCCGTCCGCCCGCGTCGACCGGGCCAGGTCCACCAGGTCGCGCCCGACCGGCCGCTCGTTCAGCCGCGTCGCCACCGCCCAGTTGCCTGCCGCCCGGCTGTATGCCAGAACGCCCTCGGCGATGCCTCGGCCGAAGTGAAACGCGGCATCCAAGACAGGGACAACTCGACGTACTGGGCGGCTTGCCTGTGCCATCGCAGAATAATTATATCAGATCGCCGAAAATTGTTATGGACAGCCCCGGGATCGTGTGGTTTACTTAATCGTAATCGCGGCCTGACCGCCTTCGAAAGGTCCGGAGGATCAGGCGATCGAGTGTTTTCTCGTATTCGAGAAGAAAAGGAATCGGAGGACGATCATGTTCAAAACCACCAGCATTCTTTTCGCCGCCGTCGCGGCGATCGGCCTGACCGCCGCCTCGGCCCAGGCCGCCAACATCGTCTTCTTTGACGATTTCGACGATGACGACATCGGCACCGCCACCGGCGCCGGCGAAGTCGCCGGCGGCTTCACCGTCGGCAGCGGCGACAACGACGGCGGCGGCGATCCCGATCTGCCCCTGGATGACGGCGACGACAGCTTCGCGAAGATCCGGCTCGCCTCCAACGGCGATTTCGCCCGGGCGAACATGGACGGCATTAATTCGTTCAATGTCGGCGACGGCTCCAACAAAGTCACCTGGACCGTGGTCATCGATCGCGTGGCCAATCTGGATAACGATGACGACGGCAAGCTTCACATGAGTCTCGGGCCCAGCAGCGGTAACCCGACCGGCGCTTTGTTCGACCAAAACGTCGGCGAGGGCCTGTACATCCACTTCGAATCGGAGTTCGACAAGTATCAGTTGATGTTCGGCGATGGCTCGACCCGGGACATCCTCGTGGGCCCGACCGCCATTACGCCCGCGAACTTCACCGACGGGTTCACCTTCGTGGCGACCGCGGACGACGCGGGCTGGTCGTTCGAGATCAAAGACGCCGGTTCCGACGACGTCTCGACCAGCGGCAACTGGAGCACGCTCGGTTTCGACGATGTCTTCGACGCGACCAGCTTCATCAACGTGTTCATGCGGGACCAGGGCAACAACGAGAGCATGGAACTCGACATCGACTCGATCGAGGTCGACGTGGTTCCCGAGCCGGCCAGCCTCGCCCTGCTGGGCCTGGGCGGCCTGTTCCTGATGCCCCGCCGTCGCAAGTAAGAGTAAGTCCGCGACGCCGCGACTCAAGTAGATTCCTCCTCCTAATGGGTCGGATCGTCTCCGCGACGGTCCGACCCATATTTCATGGCGACAGAAGATATCGCGACGCCGCGCTGGGCGTCCCTCGCCACGTGACCTTCGGTCGCAACTCAAGCGCCGGCCTCGACCGCGGCTGCCACTGCAAACCCGCGGCAACTCCGACTTCCCAGACCCTCCTCGCAAGCCATGGATCGGCAATCGCATGCCCGGGCCGTGCCGTCGCAAACGGAGAGGGCGGGA
>CAYWKS010000039.1:1691-25120 GCA_964458935.1 uncultured Planctomycetaceae bacterium | reverse complement strand
CGAACAAGCCCCCGCACGGTGGGCGGGGGCCTGGCGTGATGGTTTGGCGGGGTGGGGAGTGAGGGTCAGCCGGCGGCTTCGTCGAGGGCTTCGGACATGTCCTGCTTGTTGGTCATGCCGACGAACTTCTTGACGACCTCTCCGCCCTTGAAGACGAGCACGGTGGGGATGGCGTTGATGCCATACTTCATGGTCGTCTCGCGGTTGGCGTCGGTGTCGATCTTGCCGACCTTGGCCTTGCCGTTGTATTCGTCGGCGAGTTCCTCGACGGCGGGCGCGAGCATGCGGCAGGGCATGCACCACTCGGCCCAGAAGTCGACGAGGACGGGCTGATCGGACTGAAGGACCTCGGACTCGAAGTTATCGTCGGTCAGTTCGATGATGGTGTCGGTGGCCATGTCGATGCTCCTTGGTGAACGCGGGCGATTCTAGAGGGCGGCGATGGGGGGATCAAGGTTGGCCGCGCCCGGCGTCGCCGTCCTGTTACGTGTTTCGATGCGTCATGATGGCAAAGGTTACGTCGGCGGCCTGGCGGTTGGGGGCGACATTGTGGACGCGGAGGATGTGGACGCCGGCCCGGACGGCGAGCGCGGAGACGGCGGCGGTCGCGATGTCGCGTTCGGCCGGATCGGTGACGCCGACGACCTGCCCGAGGAAGCGTTTGCGGGAGGCGCCGAGGAGCACGGGGTGTCCGGTATCGACCCATGTGTCGAGGTGGGCGAGGAGCTGGAGGTTGTGGGCGGTGGTCTTGCCGAACCCGATGCCCGGGTCGAGGATCAGTTGGTGGTGGGGGACGCCGGCCCGTTGTGCGTCGGCGGCGCGTTCGAGGAGGAACGCGCGGACCTCGGCGACGACGTCGTGGTAGGTCGGGTGGTTCTGCATGTCGGCCGGTGCGCCCTGCATGTGCATGAGCACGAGGGGGCAGCCGCGCTCGGCGGCGAGGGCGAACATGCGATCGTCATCGTCGCGGCCGGCGCTGACGTCGTTGAGGATGACGGCGCCGGCGTCGAGTGCGGCTTCGGCGACGGCGTGGCGGGTGGTATCGATGCTGATGACGGCGTCGGGGTGTCGTTCGGCGAGGGCTTCGACGACGGGCACGACGCGACGGACCTGCTCGCCGGGCTCGATGCGTGCGGCGCCGGGGCGGGTGGACTCGCCGCCGACGTCGAGGATGTCGGCGCCGGCGTCGAGTGCGTGTTGCGCGGCGAGGACGGCGGCGTCGGGGTCGAGCAGCTCGCCGCCGTCGGAGAAGCTGTCGGGGGTGATGTTGAGCACGGCCATGATGGCCGGCCGATCCAGCGCGAGGACGCGTTCACCGGGCAGTTGGAGGTGCATGAGTCGGGTCGACCTGCGTGAGCGCCGCGGGTTGCAGTGACGCGATCAGTATAACCGACGGCGGCGGCTACCGGTTGGTGGCGTCGTGCCGGCGGTAGACGCGGACGTAGTCGATGAGGTAGCGGGAGGGGAACGGCGTGTTGGTCGGATCGCCGCCGTTGCTGCCGATCGCGAGGTTGAGCTTGAGCACGTGGGGCTGGCGGAAGGGGTTGAACCCGTTGGGATCGGTCGCCCGTTCGACGTCGAACGTGTTGAGGGTGACGCCGTCGAGTTGGATGGTCATGTGGTCGGCGGTCCAGTCGAGTTGCCAGACGTGGAACCGTTCGTCCCAGGCCTGCTCGGCGGCCTGTTGGTAGAGCCACGCCATGGATTTCTTGGCGGAGTGCCAGGCGGGTTGGCCGTTGGGATCGGCCCAGCAGAAGTTGGCGAGGATGGTCTGGTCGTAGAACGCCATGATGTGGGTCTCGCCGCAGGCCGGCCAGCGACGGTCGACGCCGACGGTCCAGATAGCCGGCCAGAGTCCGGGCTCGGTCTTGATGGCGGCGCGGACGATGACGCGGCCGTACTGAAACGCGTGCTCGCGGCGCATCTCGAGGCTGGCGGAGGTGAAGCGGGGTTGGGTGTGGCGGCGGGTTTCGGGGGTGAGCGTGTGTTGCTCGCCGGGCTCGGGGGGGCGTTCGCGGTTGGCGGAGATGACGAGCATGCCGTCCCGGACGGCGGCGTTGTCGGGGGTGTAGTACTGCAGCTCGTGGTTACGGATGTAGCCGGTTTCGTAGCGCCACCGCGCGGGGTCGGGCGAGCCGGTGCGGGTGAACTCATCGTGCCAGACGAGCGTGTAGCCGGGCTGGTGGACGGGCGCATCGGTTCCGTCGGGCCGCTGGGCGGCGGCGTGCGGCGATGTGCCGGGGCCCGCGGCGAGCCAGGTGAGCGCGAACAATGTGGCCGTGCGGGAGAGCATGGGCGGTAGAATAGCATCATGACGGACGGGCGTGTCATATTGCACGTGGACATGGACGCGTTTTTCGCGTCGATCGTGCAGCGGGATCGGCCGGAGCTTCGGGGCCGTCCGGTGCTGGTCGGGGGCGACGGGCCGCGTGGCGTGGTCGCGGCGGCGAGCTACGAGGCGCGACAGTTCGGCTGCCGGTCGGCGATGCCGATGACCCGCGCGAGGCGGCTTTGCGGCGAGGCGGTGGTGGTGGGGGTGCCGGGCGAGGCGGTGCGTGACGCCAGCCGGGCGTTGTTCGACCTGCTCGGGCGATTCAGCCCGCTGGTCGAGCCGCTCAGCGTCGACGAGGCGTTCGTGGACCTGACCGGCGCCGAGCGGCTGCTGGGTCGGCCGGAAGGGGTGGCGCGGCGCATCAAGCAGGAGCTCTCTCGCGACTTGCGCCTGACCGGTTCGATCGGGGTCGCGCCGAACAAGTTCCTGGCCAAGCTGGCGAGCGATCTGGACAAGCCGGACGGCCTGACCGTGGCGGACTTCGCGGACCCGGCGGGTTGGCTGGCGCCGATGCCGGTCGGGTTGATGTGGGGCGTGGGCCCGCGGACGGAGCGCCGGTTGCGCGACCGCGGGGTGAGCACGTTCGGGGATCTGCAGCGGCTCGACGCGGCGTGGCTGGAGGCGTTCTTCGGGGCCGACGCCGACCGGATCGGCCGACTGGCGCACGGCATGGACGACCGGCCGGTCGTGCCCGACCACCAGGCGAAGAGCATCGGCCACGAGCAGACGTTCGGCGAGGACATGGCCGACCCCGACGCGGTCCGGGGGGTGCTGTTCGACCACGTGGAGCAGGTGGGCTGGCGGCTTCGGCGGCGATCGCTGCGCGCCGGCCGCGTGACCGTGAAGGTCCGCTACGGCGACTTCGAGACGATCACCCGTTCGGTCACGCTCGACGGGCCCACCGACGCGACGCGGACGCTGTGGACCGCGGCGCGGGGGCTGTTCGACGCGTGGGCGGCCCAGTCGTTTCGCCCGGTGCGGCTGATCGGGATGAGCGCGTCGGGCCTGGCCGCGGGCGCGGGTCAGCTCGGGCTGTTCGGCGCGGCGGAAGACGCCCGGCAGCGCCGCATCGACCAGGCGCTCGACGCGATCACCGACCGCTTCGGCAAGCGGGCCGTCCAGCACGGCGCGGCGATGCGGCCGAGGGATTAGCCGCCACAATCTCCGCTCGCGGCGCGAGTCGGCGTAAGATGCCCGCATGGAAGGCATCGACCTGTACACCGACCGCGGCGACTGGCGGGCGCGGCTGGACTACATCGTCCAGACCATGCGCGAGGTCAGCCGCCAGACCGATCCCCAGGCGATGGTCACGGCTTACTCCAGGCGGGTGCGTCGGCTTCAGCCGTCGGATCGGTTCCTCTCGCTCAGCCGGCGCGGCGTCGACCCGCCGGCGTTCCTGGTCGTCCGCGACCTGATCGGCGACGAGATCGACGCGCCCGACCGGGACGTGTGGCGTGACCGCGCGGGCCTGCCGCGGCTGGAAGGCGGGCTGCTCGGCGAGCTGATCTACGCCAACGACTGCCGCTACATCCCCGACCTTGAGGTGGATGCGGGCGACCCGGCCCGCGACTACCTCGCGGGCTACCGGTCGCTGCTGGCGGTGCCGGTCTTCGACGCCGGCGAGGCGCGGAACATGATCATCGTGCTCCGCCGCGAGCCCGACGCGTTCGAGCGGACCGCCATCCCGCAGATCGTCTGGACGAGCAACCTGTTCGGCTGGGCGACGCACAACCTGGTGCTCCGCCGCGAGCTGCAGGACATGTACAACCTGCTCGACCGCGAGATGGCGATCATCGGCGACATCCAGCGGTCGCTGCTGCCGGACGACCTGCCGGAGATCGCCACGCTCGACCTGGCGGCGCACTACCAGCCCGCCCGCCGCGCCGGCGGCGACTACTACGACTTCTTCCCCATCGGCGACGACTGCCTGGGCATCTTCATCGCCGACGTCTCGGGCCACGGCTCGCCCGCCGCGGTGCACATGGCCATCACCCACACCCTCGCCCACACCCAGCCCCAGCGGTCGGTCCACCCCGGCGACCTGCTCACCTACGTCAACCACCACCTCGCGCGGCGCTACTCGCTGGACGGCGGGGCGTTCGTCACCGCGTTCTTCGGCGTGTACGACCCGGCCACGCACAGCCTGCGGTATTCGTCGGCCGGCCACCCCCCGCCGCGCGTCAAGCGGTGCGCCGACGGGTCGCTGTTCACCCTCGACCAGGCGCGGAGCCTGCCCATGGGCGTGCTCCTCGACACCGAGTACCAGCCCGCCACCGTCACCTTCAGCCCCGGCGACCAGGTGATCTTCTACACCGACGGCTTGACCGAGTCGTTCAACCCGCACGGCGAGATGTACGGCGTGGAGCGGCTGGACGAGGTGATCGGCAACTGCCAGCTCACCGCGAAGGGCCTGATCGACGATCTGCTGGCGCGGCGGGACGCCTTCGCCGAAGGCCGTGAGCCCAACGACGACATCACGCTGCTCGTGGCGCGGGTGCGCACCTGAAGCGCCCGCGGCGCCGGAGCATCGCGTTGCAGGATCAGCCGCGGAACGTCAAAGGGGACTCACGCACGCCGGCGCAGCGAGTCTACCGGCTTGCTCGCTGATCCTGGTCCTGGTCAGCGAGCCGGGTGTTGTACGCGTCGATACCCGGTCGCCTGGGTTTTTCGGCGTAGAATCTGGCGGGCGTTCTCAATGGCCACCATCAGCCACCTGGCAATCTCCGGATGCTCGGCGGCGAAGTTTGGTGTTTCGCCGACATCCTGCTTCAAATCATCAAGCTGCGCTTCGGGCACCTCATCGATCGAACGTGCCCACCAGCCCATCCGCATGCGGCGTTCGCATATCAGGCGAACCGACACAGCCCACGTCACCATGGCCCTGGTCACCCGTGAGGAAGACGATGAAATTCGGTTTGGGGTCTTGATTCCCTGACCGTGGATTGAGCGACACAACCCGACCCGCCGCCCGCCACGGCGCAGACAGCCAGCAGTAGATGAATGAATCTACGTCGGTGGCTTATTGGTCGTTGAATGCGAACGGGCGGTTATTCGCCGGTTTGCTCGCCCGCGTCGTCTGCGGCCTTGGCGGCCTCGGCGGCCTGGCGGTTGGACTCGTCGACCGCGGCCTGGATCTTCGACAGCCGGTCGAGCCCGCGCTGCCGGTCGCGGAGGCGCCGCTTCTTGCCGACCCGATCGCGGAGGTAGTACAGCCGGGCGCGGCGGACGTGGGCGCGGCGCTGCACCTCAATCTTCGCCACCCGCGGCGAATGCACCGGGAACACACGCTCGACGCCCTCGTTGGCGACGATGCGGCGGACGGTGATCACGCGGTTCATCCCGCTGCCCTTGATGGCGATCACCACGCCGCTGAACAACTGGATCCGCTCCTTCTCGCCCTCGACGATCCGAACGTGGACGTTCACGCTGTCGCCGACCTCGACGTGCGGCACGTCGGTCTTCATGTGGGCCTGTTCGATCTGTTCGATGATCTGGTTTCGCATGGCGGGTCGTCCGTCATCCCGGGGCCGGGTCGGCCTCGGTGGGGTTGAGCAGGTCGGGTCGGCGGCGGGCGGTCCGGGCCCGGGCCTGTTGCTTCCTCCAGCGTTCGATGGCGGCGTGGTCGCCGCTGAGCAATACGTCCGGCACCGCCATCCCCTCCCACGTCTGCGGGCGGGTGTAATGCGGGTGGTCGAGCAGGCGGTCGGCGCCGGGGCTGAACGAATCGTTCGCCGCCGACTCGTCATCGCCCAGCACGCCGGGGATGAGCCGGACCACCGCGTCGATGAGCACCATCGCCGGCAGTTCCCCGCCGCTGAGCACGTAGTCGCCGATGCTCAGCTCCAGCGGGTCCAGCCGCTCGATCACCCGCTCGTCGACGCCTTCGTAATGGCCGGCGATGATCAGCAGTCGCTGCTCGTCGGCCAGTTGTTCAGCCCGGGTCTGCGTCAGCGGCGCGCCCTGGGGGCTCATCAGAATCCGCCGGGCCGGCCGGCCCTCGGGGTCGTCGGCCTCGACCGCCGCCACCGCGTCCCAGAGCGGCTGGCAGGCCATCACCATGCCCGGCCCGCCGCCAAACGGCCTGTCGTCGACCTTGCCATGCCTGTTCCGCGTGTAACGCCGAATGTCCGTCAGGTGGTACGCCACCCGGTCCATTTCGGCGGCCCGCTTGAGGATGCTCGCGCCCAGCACGGCATCGAACATCTCCGGGAACAGCGTCAGCACGTCGATTCGCATCGGCCGCTCGTCTCCGGCCGGTCGTTCGCTCGCTCCGACCCGCGTCGGTGGTCTACTCGGCGCCGGACGCCGGCTTGGTCGTGTCGTCGGCCGGTTCGGCCGCCTGCTCCGCGGCCGACGCGTCGGCCGGGGCCTGCTCCGTCACTTCGTCGGCCGGGGCTGCGTCGGTCGGCGCTTCTTCGGTGGCCGTAGCGGTCGCCGCTTCCGCTTCGGCGGCCTTGGCCTCGGCGGCGGCCTTGGCGTCAGCGGCGGCCTGGACCTCGGCGGCCGCACGCGCCTCGGCCGCACGCTTGGCCTGCGGACGCTCGCGCACGACCACGTCCAGCCCGGCCCGCTTGAGCAGCGCCGCCACCGTCTCGGACGGCTGGGCGCCCACGCTCAACCAGTATTCACAGCGCTCGGTCTTCACGTCCAGTTGCTTGTCGTCAGCGACAAGCGGGTTGTACGTGCCCAGCTCCTCGATGACCGCGCCGTCGCGCTTGCGACGCTGATCGACCGAGACCAGCCGATAGTAAGGCCGGTGCGTGGAACCCAAACGCTTCAGACGCAGTCGTACGGACATCCGGTCATTCTCCGATGCATGATCCCCACACGTATGGCCACCGGGGATCAATGTAAGTTCAGAATCGCGGAATATACCAAGCCGCTGCGTGCGGGACAAGTCCACCGCGGCGGCCCGCTGCCCGCGTCCGCACCCGATGCGCCCCGGCCGCGCCCGACCAGCGATGCGGCCGGGCCGGGGCCGGACCGAACACGAACAAGAGCAATGAGCAGCCGCGCACGAGACCCGCAAAGCCGCCCTTATGCCTGTACGTATGTAAAATACTTTCCATAATCATGTTATAAATTCAATGCAGGGTGCCATTGGCTTCTGCGGGCCGTTCGGCCACGCGAACCGCGGCGGCGCTGCCACGAATCGCGAAATGTATCCCCCTCCCTTATGACGCGCCGCCCCAAATGTGTGGTTTGTTTTGCCCAGTTCTAACATAGAGCTGGCGACGATCTGCCTTCCTGCCTGTCAGGGTTCTTGGAGGGACCTGACCCGGTGGCGTGGCATGGGTGGCGGTGGTACAAGGCGGGGGTCCAAGTCCACCGGAGGCCCTGTCATGAAACCGAAGCTGCTGGTTGCGATCGTGTGCGGCGTGGCGTGCGTGGTGTGCCTGTTCGTCGCGTATGAGCGGTACCAGACGAACGCCGACAACGTCCGGGCGATGGAGCAGTTGCGCGGTGGGATGCTGTTCGGGTCGGGTGAGCTGACGGCGGCGACGCCCGCGGCGACGAAGTACGCGCTGCTGGGCGCGGGCATCAGCGTCGCCGGCGCGGTGTTGGCCGTGATGCTGCACCTGCGGGACCGACAGGCCGACGCGGCGGCCGACCCGCGCACCGAACACACCGCCGACGAGGCCGGCGACCACCGCGGCGGCTGACGCCGAGACCCGCCGGCGGGCTCACCCTTCGGCGGCGAGTCGGACGAGCCGGTCGCACAGCGCGGGCATGGCCATGCCCGCGCGGGCGGCGGCCATCGGCAGCAGCGAGTGCGTCGTGAACCCGGGCATCGTGTTGATCTCCAGGACCCAGGCCCGCTGGTCCGCGTCCAACAGGAAGTCGACGCGGCTGAGGTGGCGGGCGCCGATCGCTTCGTACAGCCGGACGGCGTCGGCCTGGAGCCTGGCCAGCACCTCAGCCGGCAGACCCGTGTCGAACGTGTAGACCGTCTGGTCGCTGTCGTACTTGGCGTGGAAGTCGTAGAAGTCGGCGGCGGGGACGATCTCGATGACCGGCAGGGCGTGGCCGGCCACGACGCCGACGGTCAGCTCGCGGCCGGGGACGTACCGCTCGACCAGCAGCGCCGCGTGGTCGGGCCGCAACGCCTCCAGCGCCGCGGCGACGGCCTCGTCGTCCAGGCACACCCGCACGCCGAAGCTCGAACCGTCGTCGATCGGCTTGACGACGACGGGCGGGGCGAGCGTCGCGGTGTTGTCACAATCGAGGCAGACGAACGGCGGCGTGTCGATCCCGACCTTCTGGGCGACGCGCTTGGCGGCGATCTTGTCGATGGCGAGCCGCGCCGCCGGCGCGGTGCAGCCGACAAAGCGGAACCCGCGGTCGGCGAGGATGGCCTGGAGCGGCCCGCCCTCGCCCCACGGGCCGTGCAGGACCGGGAAGACCACGTCGCACGGCTCGTCGAGCCCCGACAGGTCGTCGGGCGTGATGGGCCGCTCGACCGTGCGGTGGCCGGCCTGGCGCAGTGCCGCGGCGACCTGGGCCTGGCCGACCCGCGAGACCTCGCGCTCGCGGTCGGGCCCACCGCCCAGGACAAGGATGGTCAACGGGTCATCGGGCATGGCGCGTCAATACGGAACATCGGCCGGTTCGGTCTCGTGGCGTGACCAGACGACCAGCTCGGGCTGGAGCTGGACGTCGAAGCGCTCGGCGACGCGCCGCTGCGCGAAGCGGATCAGGTGCAGCACGTCGCGCGCCGCGCCGCCGGGGTGCACGACGATGAAGTTCGCGTGCCGGGGGCTGATCTCCGCCCCGCCGACGCGGTGGCCCTTGAGCCCGGCCCTGTCGACCAGCGCACCGGCCGACGCCTCGGTCTGGCCGATCGGGTTCTTGAACGCGCAGCCCGCCGAGTGGGCGGCCAGCGGCTGCGTCGACTTCTTGTACGCGAAGACCTGCTTCACCCGTGCCCGCAGCGCGACCGGGTCGGTCGGCTCGAGGTCGAAGGTGGCCCGGAGGATGATCGGGTCGGTGATGTTGCTGCAGCGGTAGTCGAAGGCGAGGTCGGCCGCGCCGAGTGTGCGGGTCTGGCCGGCGTCGGTCAGGCTCGTCAGCGTCGTGACGCGGGGGCCGATCGCGCCGAACTTGCCGCCGGCGTTCATGCGGATCGCCCCGCCGACCGTCGCGGGGATGCCGGCGAGCGGGTCGAGCCCCGCCAGCCCGTGCCGCCCCGTCTCCAGGACCAGCCTCGGCAGGTCCGCGCCCGCCCCGGCGGTGACGGTCGGGCCGTCGACCTCGATCGCCGTGAAGCCCGGCGCGGTGAGCTGGACGACCACCCCGTCGACGCCGTCGTCATCGACGAGCAGGTTGGCCCCGGCGCCGAGGACGCGGCAGGCGACGCCGGCGTCCCGGCAGGCCGCGAAAAGCCGCGCCAGCTCGTCGATATCCCGCGGCTGGGCGAGCACGTCCGCGGGCCCGCCGAGGTGGTACCACGTCAGCGGCGCCAGCGGCGCGTCGAGCTGGTGGGGGATGTTCACCGCGGCGGCGACGGCCGCGGCGGGCGAGGGGCGGTCGGGTGGAGCGGCGGCCATCTGGGCATCTTACCCGCGCCGGCGGTTGGACGCCGGGCCACGTGGTGCTACCCTGATACATGGTTTCCGGGCGGATCGGAACGCGTATGCACCCACCGACACAACAAGGCTCACAAGCCGGAAAGGAGCATGACTCATGCGCACCTGGATCACATTGACATTGGCCGTGGCGCTGATGACGGCGGTCGGTTGCGACCGCGGCGGCGACGCCAACGACGGCGGCAACGGCGAGGCCGGCGCCACCACCATGAAGGACATGGCCGACAAGGCCAAGGGCATGGCGTCGCAGATGTCCGAGGAGATGAACGTTCAGTACAAGATGATGAAGCAGCAGGTCGAGGCGATGAAGACCCAGGCCGTCAACAACGAGCAGGTCCAGGCGATGGTCGCCAACATCCAGGACAAGCTCGACGCGGCCGGCGAGAAGATGGACCAGGTCAAGCAGGCCAGCGGCGAAGCCGCCGAGAAGGCCAAGGCCGAACTCCAGTCGCTCATGACCGAGCTGGAACAGATGATCAACAAGGCCAAGGAGCAGGTCGAAGGCGCCGCCTGAGCCGCTGCCCGCCGACCCGCCACCCGCCCAGCCACGCGACCCGCGGCGCGATCAGCGCCGCGGGTTTGTTATTGCCCCGAAGCATCGCCGGCGGTCGCGGCGTCGGCCAGCGCCCCGGCTATCCGCAACTGGTCGCCGGTCAGCTTGAAGTCGACGAACGCGATGTCGCCGGTCACCTCCGTGGCGTCGCCGATCTGTCGCAGCACCTCGACCGGGACGTTGACGGTCAGGGTCTCGTCCGAGCGGTCGCGGCGGCGCTTGACGCCGGTGATCCGGGCGCGGCGATCGTAAGCGGCGATCTCGCAGGCGACGGGCCGGCCGTCGATGTGGAAGGTGATCCGGTCCTCGCCGCGATAGTCGGTGCCGGTGTAAAAGGCGCGGATGATCAGTTGCGAGCGGCTGACCTTGTCGCCCCGGCGGTCGATCTCGAAATGGACCCAGTGCTCGTCGGCGGACCCGCGCGTGAGCTGAAGCCGCGTGGGCCGGCTGGTGATGACCGCCCGGCCGGTCGCCGGGTCATCCCGGACGACGACGAACTGCTCGGCGGCGCGCTGGCTTCGGGCCTGGAGCTTCTGTCGGGCGTCGGCGAGTTCGGCTTCGAGCTCCGCGATCCGCCGCGGCTCCGCGGCCTCAGCCCCGGGCGCTTCGGTCGCCGCGTCGGGGGCCCGCCGATCCGCCGGCTCGCCAAGCCGGGCACGCAGCCGCTGCAGCTCAGCCCGCAACGCCTCGTTCTCCGCCCGCAGGGCGCGGTTCTCCGCCCGAAGCTGCTCCAACTGCTCGTCCGGCGACTGGCCGATCGCCGCCCCCGGCGCCAGGGCCACGGCCATGGCCAACACCCACGCGCTGAACCGAAGTTTCATGACGATCCTTTCATTGCTTGCCGCATGGTACACCACACCGGCCGGCGCGTCGCCGCACCCCGCCGGATCGCCCCGCCATGGCGGTTCGCCGTTGACCGTCGACCCGCGGATGGTAAGATGTGCGGTTCAACAAACAGGCTCATCCGCATCGCGCCCGCCGCGTCGCCGAGCCTCGCCGCCCCCTTCGTCTAGTGGCCCAGGACACCGGATTCTCAGTCCGGGAACAGGGGTTCGACTCCCCTAGGGGGTACTTTCCTGATAGTGAAGCAACCGGAATTAACCGGAAGCTTCCCGCTATCTTCCGAACCGGGCGAGCCTTGCGCGTCTTCGTCCGATTCTTCCTTCGGGTCGTTTCCAGCCGCTTCGTGCAGCTTCTGCGCCGCATTTTGCGCCGCCTTCGGCTCGCCGCTCACCGCCCGGTCGAAGTGTTCGTCGGTCAGTTGCAGGTAGTGTGCTGCCGCGACGGGTTGACTGTTGCCGATCCACTTGCAGACAACGTGCATCGGGAAGGATTCGGCCAGTTCCGTTTCGCGGGTGCTGCGAAGGTTCTGAAACAGCTTCGGCCAAGCGTCCAGCCCCGCCCGTTTGATGATCCGTTGTAGTTGGGTACGCAGGTTGGCGTTGCCGTCGCGGTAGCGGGTGACAACATGCTGCGTCCCCGGCTCGGCTTCCTCGAAGGCTTCCAGCAGGTGCGGCCGCAGTTCGGGGAACAGCGGTATCGTGCGGCTATCCCCGCCTTCATGGTGTTCGGTCTTCGGGCTGGGGACGCGGATACGGTTGTGCTCCCAATTCACGTCATCCCACGTCAAGGCCAAGACCTCGGACGGACACCGCAGGCCACCGTACCGCGCCAGGGCGAATATCACCCGCCACTGTGCATCGGGGCAATGGGCCAAGACCTTCTGTGACTCGGCTTCGCTGACGAAGTAGAACCGGGACACATTGGGGCGAACCGATGCCGCGATGCCCTCGAAGGGGTTGGAATGGATCAGGCCGCGTTTCTTCGCGGCAAGGAAGAACTGCCGCGCCCGGCCGATCGCTCGCCGCACCGTGTTTTCGCTCAGCCCTTGGCCGATCAGGTGTTGGCGGAAGTCCTCGGCATCGCCGGCGGTGAACTCCCGCATGGGGCGCTTGGCGTCGCAGTAGTCCAGCAGGTACTTGCGGGCGCGATCAAGGTTGATCCGGGTGCGGGCCTTGATGTCGTGGCGTCCGTCGATGTACCGCCGCGTGAAGTCTCCCAGCGTGGCGACTTCCCGCCGCTTCACTAAGCCGGCGTTCGCCAGCTTGTCGTACATGGTCGCATCCAGTGAAGCGACCCACCGGGCCGTATCGTCGCGCGGCGCTTCGTTGGCGATGCTCGCCGATACAAGGTCTTCGATCTTGCTCTTGACCGACTCGGCGTAGCGAAGCGAAACCTTGCCCAAGCGAATTGGCTTGCGTTTGCCGTCGGCGTCGAAAAACAAAATCCGCCGGCGTCCGTTGGGGTCGTTGCTGATGCTTGCCATTGGTCAGCCGTCCTTCCTCTTGGCTTTGGTGCGCTTCGCCGGTCGGGCGACGATCTCAAGGTCCAGGCAATCGGCCAGCTTCTCAAGGGCTTCAACCGACAGGCCCTTCGTGCCGGCCATGAACTGGCTCAACTGGCCTTGCGATATGCCGGTTTCCTGCCACAGCCGATAGCGAGTCTTGCCGCTGGCGTCGATGGCGCTTCGTATGTCGTCATATACGGGCATGGCTTTCATGATAGCTAGTGCTTTCCCAAAAGTGAAGCGTATTCTTCCAATTCACACAGGGCAACTTGCTCGGCGTGGTCTTCGGTCAGTCCGCCGTCGATGGTGCAGACCGCCAACCGTTCCCGCCAGGCGTCCCGCATGGCCACGGCTTCGCCGGCTTGCCCTCGGATTCCATGCCGTCGGGCGTCGCGGATCAGTTCAGCCGCCCGGCGTCGCGTCCATCCCCCGCGACCATGCGCTGATTCGATCGAAACCACCGTCGCCCCGAAGTCGGCGAAGGTGTCTTTCACCGCCGACACAAGCGGCAGGTCCGCCGGCGTGGTCCCGGCTCGCGCCAGCATGGCCAGTTCGTCTTCACTCCACAGGCCCCGACCGGCCGTTGGCCTCTCCGGGGGTTCTGACACTGACACAACCGACGAAACCCCCGATTCCGCTTCACGCGGGGCGATTGCCGTAACATCCGGCGGGGTTGTGTCAGCCCCCGGATTCGACAGCAACGCCAGCAGCGCCGGCCGATGGGCCTTGATCCGCTGGGCCAGGTCAGGCGTCATCGCCGACCGGGGACGGAATCGCACCTTGCCGACGTGGGCCTGCAACGTGATGCCCCGTCGGGCCACGTCCGCCAGGATGCCGGCAATGTCTGGCGTGATGCTGGCGATGATGTTCACAGTTCCCCCCAATCGTCATCGCCAGGCGTCGCGGGTCCTTCCTCGGCTTCGTGGTCATCGTCCGCAGGGGGAACAGTCGCGCTAGTGGTTTGAATCGTCCGCCCCTTCTCCGCGTCGGCCAGGCCGAACCGCTTGGATGGCCGGCCGCCCTTTGGTCCCGGTGCGACTTCCTCCCACCGGCCCACGCCGGCCGTTACCAGTTCGGCCAGTTCCGCTTCGGCATCCTCGGCGGTGCGGTGCGATCGGGTCCGCTGCCATTCCCGCACCGTCACCGATCCGCCTTTGCGTTCGATCAGTTCGACCGATTGCCTTCGCTGCCGGGCTTCGTCATCCTCGGCCAGCATGGCGTACACGCGCTTCGCTTCATGGGCGAACCAGCGCGACAGCTTCACGCCGGCCGCGATGCTCACCGCGTCGATACCTTCGCCCACTTGTTCGCCGGATACTTGGCGGATCAGGTGATGCACCAGCGCGAAGCGGGCCGCGTAACCTTCGAGCTTCGACCACGCTGCCGCCAGGTCGCCGCACAGGTCGGCGGCTTCGGCGTTGTGTTCGTTGTAGAACGCGATCCAGGCCCGCTTGCCCTCGGCTGTCAGTTGCACGATTGCCGGGCGGGGTTCGCCGTCAGCGTTGCTCGCCGGTTCCAGGTCGTGCAGGGCCTCGAAGGTATTGCCGATAGCCGCCTCGGCCATCGGGTCGATGTCCGCTTCGGTCCAGACCTTCGGCCGACGTGGTGGCATGGTCAGCAGCAGCCGCGCCAGCAGGCCGTTGTCGCGGTGTTCCTGCCCGACGTAGCGGGCCAGGATGCCCGGTTGAATCCCGCCGACGATCGACACCGCCGCTTGCGGAACGTAGATGGTCCCGCTGGTCTTCCGATCCACCACCAGCGCGCGACCGCCGAACATTTCCAGCCACTTCGGCGCTTCCCCGCCCTTGCCGCCGCCCCCGGATGTATAGCGATCGAAATGCAGCCAGCCGGCCAGTTCATCGCGAATCACCAGCAGGCCGCGAGGGTTGTCCTGCAACAGCTTGGCCAGGGCTTCGATTGTGGCGTCATCGGTCCAGCAGCGTTCGCACGTCGGCGCTTCCGGCGCTTCGGGCGGATCGCCGGCGGCTGTCGGGTTCTTCGTCGCGTCCCGCTTCCAGGCCGCCTTCTGCGCCTCGAAGACTTCGTATTCCTTCTGCCACTGGTCGAAGGCGGCGCGGTGTTCCCTCATCTTCCGTTCCTGCCGCTGCCGCACCGCGCGAAGCGCCAGTTCCAGGGCCGGGCTTTTCGTGCTGCCCGATTCGCCGATGATCGCTCCCCATAGGATGGCCGGTTCAGTCCAGCTTTGTTTCAGTCGGACACGCCGGCTGTTGCCGATCGCTGACGCGAACCCGACCAGCAGGGGCAGCGCGATGTAGGAAGGATCGCAGCCGACGGCCTCGGCGCTGTCACTGACAAAACCCGCCACCGCTTGGGGCAACGCATCGACCGGGAACGGCTGGAAGGGTTCAATCCGGGGTTTCGTCGGTTTCGTCAGATTGTCAGCCGAAGTAGCCGTCACCGCTTCGGCGCTGTCGGCCAGGGCTTCGACTTCCGCCTTGATCGCGTCCGTATCCCCACCCCGAAGGGTCACGAAGTCGGCCATGTCGCCGCCGTCGCCGAAGGCCATGTCGGGCAGGTGTACCACCTTGACCACCGGCGCGGGTTCCAAGTTCGCCAGCAGGCCGGCCACGTCATCGGCGTAACGCTCGCCGGCGTCATCGGCATCGGGCAGGATGACCACTTCCCGGATGGCGGGGCTGGCCAAGGGCGACCAGTCCGCCTTCGACGCCGACTTGCTGCCGTGCGCCGACGTGGTGGCTATCAGGCCCACGGCCCGCGCTGCGTCCGCCGCCTTTTCGCCCTCGCAGACATACACGCGGGAACCGCCGCCCCTGGATTGCGCTTTCAACAGGTCGGGCAGGCCGTACAGCGGGCGCGGCTCGGTCATCCCGCCGATGATCCATCGCCCATCCGCCGTTCGACTGACGGGCCGAACCTCTTTCCCGTTCGCCGCATCCCAGCGGAGCACATAGCCCACCGCCTCACCCTTGGCGTTGTGGTAGGTCCAGAACGCAAACCGCTTGCCCAGCCGACGTTCCAGCGCCCGGACAGCTTCGCGGACGGTGGCGAAGGTGTTGCCCGGTTTGCGATTGTTGACGGTCTTTGCCGCCGATTGTCGCCGTTCGCCACCGCAGCCGTTCGCCGGCATCAGGTCCGCCAGGTTCAGGCCCACGGCTTCGACGATGGCTTGCGGTGTGCATCCCGCGTGGCAGTTCACCAGCGCCCGGCCGTCGTCACCCTCGGCAATCGACAGACTCGGCCGGCGGTCATCGTGTGCGGGGCATCGCGCATGCCAGCCCTTACCGTTGCGTTTCGCATCGGGCAGCTTCGACAGCATCAGTTCAACCGGGTTCACTGTTCACCCCCGTTTCGCGGGGCAGTTCTTCCGGGGGTCTTGCAGCGGTCGATGTAGGCCCGCAGGTCGGCCGGGTCGATGCGGACGGATCGGCCGAAGCGGACGCGCGGCAGTTCGCCGTCGGCTATGAGCGTGAAGACGGTTCTTTCTGTCACTCCGAGCAGCTTTCCCGCTTCGCGGTAAGTCAACAGACGTTCGACGATGGGCGTGGGCGTGGTATCAGTCACGGTCCACCCCCTTCGCCGGTTCAGTGTCGGCCTTGGCGCGTTCGATCAGGGCCGCTTCCACGGCATCAGGATCGAACAGCAATCGACGGCCTGCCCGGAATGATGGAATCCGACCGGCCCTTGCTTCACGGCGCAGCCAGGCCATCGACAGGCCGTATCGCCGGAAGCGTTGGGCAAGGTCCCGTAGCGTGCATAGACGTTGATCGTTCATGCCCCCATCATGCGCGGGGCCATGCGGACCAAAGCGGGTACGAAATGCGGATCAAACGCGGATTATCTGCGGATCAGTCAGATTCCGGGCGAACCAATCGAAAACATCCCTTGCCGTACTGCTGAATCATGGTTCCCCAAGCCGGATGCGGTTCGTATCCCTTGCCCTCGGTTTTCCTTCGGCGGAAGGTCTTTCGCATTTCAAACCGATCGGCCGAAGATTCGATCCGCTCGCCCACCGTCTCTTGCGACAAGCTGTGTTCGCCCTTCGCCCACGCTTCCCACAAGACCCGGACCGCTTGGGCCTGATTGCCCTTGGCAAACGTGTACCGCGTCCCGAACCAGTCAACGGAAGTGAAGTCGGGCGAATGCGTCGGCTCGGCGTTCTCGGTGCTGCTGTTGGCACGTTCAGGCAAAGCCGCAACCTCGCGGCGAACGCGGGCCAGAATTGCTTTGCCGATTTCACTTACTCGAACTTCGCCGGGATGGTCGCGCTCGTTGCGTTCTCGTTTTGCAAGGAACGAATCCCAACTGCCGACCATGCTTGGGCGTTTCAACGGTGAATCCCATCCGCCGGGACTTGGGGACGGCGGGGTTGGATCGCCCGGATACCTCGCTTGGTTCTGCATGATGACGTACCGGGCTTCAACCCAGCCCCGTTCATCCAGGCAACGCAAAACGTCGGCGTCGATGTCTGCCGGCAGTTCATCGACCGGCCAAAGTTTCCGTTCAGCTAACTTCACAAGCGATTCAAGCTCCGATCGAGCCGGCTTCGATTGTTCATGCTCGGCCATCGCGTCCAGGTACGCTTGCTTCATGGTTTCCGATATGGGCGCAACATCCTGAACCGCCCGGCTGACGCGCTCCAGGCCGGCTTCGTACTGGCGCTGCTGGTCATGGAAAGCATCCATGCCCCGGCGTACCTGTTCGATCTTGTCTGCGTGCGGATGGTGTCGCATCGCCGGCAGCTTGGGCGGTGAATACTCGACTTCATCCAGGTGCGCCAGCAGTTCTTCGCGGCTGATGGTGGCCAGGACCGAAGACTTGACCGGCTCATGGCAGTTCAGTTCAACGCGAAGCCGGTTGATTTCCCCGGTCATTGACCAAGCGGTGTTGCGGACATCCAGCCAGCGGCGTTGATCGTCGGTCAGTTCGCCTTTGCATTCGGCGTCGATTGCCGCGATAAATCGTTGGCCGGGGCCTTCAATATCCGAATCAGCCCAATCCCCACCGCGTCGACGCTTCACCCGTTCCAGCGGTGAGTAATCGTCGCTGGTCTTGATGGAGAAAGTGAAGGCGTCCGGCTCGGACTGGTCGAAGCGACGCTGCATCGCTTCCAGCAGGACTTCAATTTCATCGTCCGCCAGGCCGTGCAATTCGTAGCACAGCTTGGGCCGGTCATCCCGGTATGCAAAATGCAAATCGGCTATGGGGAAGCGCGTCATATTCACCTGCCTTTGATGGGCCGACCGGGGCGGGACAACCCGGCAGGTGGAAGGGGCGTCGCCGCCTCGGTCATTCATCCGGGGATCAGCCGGATGCCCATGAATCGACCAAGCCGCGATCAGTCGGCCCAGTCTCCAATCCAGTTTACGATGCGCCGTATATGAAGAGGAAGCGATTTCAGTTGGTTTCCCGACGCCGGCACAGGCACCGGTCAGAATGTTCCACGCACACGCGCGCGACCCCACGTACCTGCCTTTTTCATTTTGCCTTCCGACCCCACACCAGAATCTTCGCCATGCTGGCCGTTTCGATTGCGGTCTGGTCGAATAGTGCTTGATGCTTCCCATAGGTTGCATCCAGTTCGGCCTCGCTCACTTCTAGCGCCGCCATTTTCACACGATCCGCCATCAACCTGTCTAGGTCTGAAAGAATCTTCTGCCGAACGCCATCTTCGGCGGCTTCACCCCGAACGATTGCTGTGTATGCGTTCGCCTCCGCATGACAATTCTGCGCCATCTGGGGCCAGTCGGCCACCAATGCCAAATCCGCAAGCAAGAGCCGCTGAACAGATGCGATCTTCAGTTGATCTTCTTCCAGCCGCTCATTGTTCTCGTTGCACTTTGCCAAGGTGAACACGAACAAGCATTTCTTCTCGGCAGGCGAGAGGATGGATAGTCGCTCCTTGGTCCGGTTCCAAAGTGGTATATCGACCTTGAAATCCGGAGGAATGGCAACGCCGTAATCAGGCGTCGGTGGGGATGGTTCTTCTACCTGTTGGTCCGGCGGCTGGCTCTGGTCAGCCGGGCGCTCTACGTTTTCTCGGAGTCGCCGATTCTCCGCTTCGACCTCTCGAAGTCGATCACGTAATGCGTCGGTATCTGCGTCATCGTCGCATCCCGGCAACAGAACACTTGCGAACACCAGCAGGCAGAGCAGTGTTTGTGCCCAAATCTGTTTTCGGCTCATCGCCGCCCCCTTTCGGTCAACGGGAGTTGTCAGGCCCACCGTAGCCGGTTCCGTGCTCACTTGGTGAGCACCGAGCCCTGCCCCTTGCGCCATCGGCGGGGGGTAAAGATCCCAAAGCCAGGTCAGCGGCGGTTCGCCATGCTGGACGCGCGGATTTCCGGGGGCGTCAGTCATTCGGGCTACCCAATCGTCGCCATGACGTATTCCATGCCCCGCTGCTTGCACCAGATTTCTGCCGCCTTCCGCTTACGTTGCACGTCATCAGAGTCGATCCGGCTCGGGTCCTTGACTTCGATAATCTTCTTCTCCCCGTCTTCGTACTCCACGAAGAAATCGGGGACGTACCGGCGCTGATGCTTCTGCCCGTCTATCCAAGGGATGGTGATACCGTGTCGCTTCATCCACTTCGTCACGAAGGGATCAGCTTCCAGCTTTACCATCATCTTGCGCTCAAGATCGCTGTCGAACTTCTCGAAGTTCCAGGGACTCTTTTTCGGATTCCAGAAATCGCCGCGTTTGCTAATCGCCATATTCGATCACCCCCGCGACAAGACCCGGTACAGCCCCGACCTTTTCCTTCACCTGCCGCAGCATCTTCCATGCGAAATCGACTTCGGCACGTTCGGCCAGGCCCAGCGAATTGCCGTTTAGGAACTTCACTCGGACATGCTGGACGATGGCGCTGTAAACGCGATCCTTGAACCCAGCCGCGTAGCCGGCCTCCACGGTCAGTTCTTCGGCTAGGTCCAGCATCGCCATCTTCACAGCATCGCGGATCGCCGCATCGCTCACTATGACGCCAGATTCGTCCGGCTCGGATGGGTTCGGGGCCGAATGAACCGTCTTCCAGCCCTTGCCGCCAAGTTCCTGCCCGGTCACGCCAGCGATGCCGATCTTCGTGATTTCAAGCACCGTTGGGTCATACTCGATCGCGGCCAACGCTTCCTGCCAATTCTCGACGGGCTGCGGCGGCGGGGCGATGTCGCCTACGTCGAACTCGCCATCGTCCACAATCGACGGATCGGCTGGCGGCACGTCGATGACCAAATCAGGGTTGGCGAACTCTTGCTTCGGCGGCGGCGGCGGCAGGTCCTCCCCTTCGTCGAACAAGTCATCCAGCAGGACACCTTCCCGCTTGCGCGCGTTGAAGATGTCCCACAGCCATTGATGGTCCAGCTTCGGATGGTCCACCACGGCGCATATCTGCGGCTCGTCTGGCTCCACGCCCTTGACGCGAACGCGCCGCAGGCCGCGCCCGACCACCTGCTGACCGTACACGCGGGAACTGAACTTCCGCAGCAGCAGAATCACGCCCACTTCCGGCACGTCCCAACCCTCGCGGAGCATCAGAACACTGACCACCGCCTTGTACGGCTTACCTGATTTGCTCTGCCGGCCAAGTTCCTGTGCCTTCTTGCGGTCGGCTTCCTCGCTGTCTTCGGTGACCAGCAGCGTCTTGACCTTGAAGTAGTTGTTCAGGGTCTGCGCCGCCTTCTCACCGTCCGCCTTGCACACCGCCACGATGAATAGAATGGGTTGATAGCGCCCCTTCGCCCGGCGTTCCTGTTCTTCCAGACGCCGCAACGCAATCGCCATCTGCTGGCGCATCGGTTCATCATCCGTCACCCACTGCGTCGCGCTCAGGCCCAGGCGATCCACTTCGTCCCAGTCGATTTCCTCGACCTTCCGCTTCTCTCCCGTCTGCGCGTCGGTGTACGTCAATTGCACCGTCTTGATGTCCGGCTGATACACCACCGGCGTGGCGATGATCCCGTCATTCAGCGCATCGTTCACACTGTATTCGTAGATCATTTCGCTGTCAGGCGTCTTGCCATCAGCCCGATCGGGCGTCGCGGTGGTATCCACGCGGCAGACCACCTTTTCCCGCATCTTCCGTAGCGCAGCGTCGTATTCGGGGGCCGATGAGTTGTGGGCTTCATCGTTGAACACCGCGAAGTCAGGCCCGTTCATCAGGGCCGACAGATTGCTTTGCCCGCTCTTGTTGCTCCGATAGAACTGGTGGATATTGCCAAGAATCACGCTGGCGCTGAACAGTCCCGACCACCCACCCTCCTTGCCGCTGCCCAGCGTCGTCAGATCGAAGTTGCCCAGCCCCGATGAAATCGCCGACTCTGGCAGCAGGTCGCGGTCCTTGAACACCTTGCCGCCCTCGAAGTCGTCCTGCAAGCGGTCGCGGACGATCAGGTTCGGGCATAGCAGGACGAACTTCTGCACGTTGTGCGCGATGCGCAGCCAGGCGATCAGCGCCGCAATCACCGCCGTCTTGCCGCCGCCGGTCACGATGTTCAGCAGCAGGCCGTCCGCCCCGATTTCCGTCTTGCCCAGGATTTCATGGGCGTACACCACGCGCAGGAATGATTCCCACTGATGCGGCCACAGCGTCCCGTCACGGGGCATCTGGTCGTCGTCTTCCGATGTCAGAAACTCGACGTAGTCGTAGGACTCCGGCTTCAGGCCGGGCATCCCGTCCCGCCGCCAGTCGCGGAAGGCGTCTTCGTGCTTGGCGAACTGGTTGAACATGCCGCTACTTCACCTCAATCTCGCCGGACCAGATGCCTTCCCCGCCCATGTCATCCTGCACCTTGCACGCGACTGTATAACTTCCGGGGGCGGCGAACTCGTATTCCACCTGCAACACCGGGTCGCCCTTCTTGCCGCGCACGAACGAATACCCAGGCGTACTGGAAAACCGCTTGCCGTAGTCGAAGTCCCATTGCACGTTGATGATGCTCGCCCCGGAGTTGAGCACCACGGTTTCGCTCACGTCGAACAGGTAGTGACGGGGTTTCAGCCGCTTGTAGCCGACCTCGACGCGCGGCGGCTGCACGAAGGTCAGGAAGTTTTCGTAGTCGGCATGGTCGGTGGACAGGGCCGCGACGTGTTCGCGGAAGCGGGGCGAGTCGATGCGCACCTGTTCCAGACGGATGAAGTTCAGGTCGGTCTGTTCCAGCCGGCGCAGCCGCTCGGCCGCTTCCATCGCGTCCTTGCGGAACGCCCAGCCCAGCATGATCCCGTCGCGCAGATTGTCCTGCTTGTACCGCAGCGTCTTGCGGATCGCGTTGGCAAAGTCCTGCACGTCCTGTGCGGTCACGCCCTGCCGTGGGTTGCTGTCGCCGACCCACACCGGCACGGCCCCCTTCATGCCGTGAATCCCCTGTTGGTGTTCCTCCGGCGTTGCGCCAAAGCATCGCAGGACGAACGCTCGGAAATGGTCGGGCGGCATGTCGGCCAGCCGCTTAGCCTCGTAAACGCCCCAATGTTCGATGGTGAAATCTGGGACCTCGAACAGCTTGCCGGTCTGTTCCTCAACTTGACGGGTGATGCGGTCGGCGGTGAGGGCCGCAGCCACGCGGGACTGGTCGCACGCGATCCAGCGACGGCCGAGTCGCTGCGCCACTGCGGCAGTAGTGCCGCCGCCGATGAAGAAGTCGGCGACGACCTCTTTGTCGTTCGTTGCAGCTAGGATGATGCGTTCAAGCAATCCCTCGGGCTTCTGCGTTGGGTAGCCGATCCGCTCGGGTGAGTTTGAGTTGATGGATTCAAGTTCCCAGACACACTCGGGAATCTTGCCTTCATCAAGGTAGTACTTGTATTGCTTCTTGCTTCCTGTACCCCAGACGATCCGATATGGGCGGCCATCCTCGTCAACGCGCTTGATTCCACCTAGCGTCTTTCGGTCCGCCTCATATGGCATCCTCACATCGTCGGCATTGAATGTCCACTTCTTGGGGGATCGTGAGTACCAGAACAGGGTATCGTGCTTTCGTCCGAACGTCGTGCGGCTCCGCCCACCAATTGAGTAGCGCCAGATGATCTCGTTTCTGAAGCCGTCGTGTCCGAATAGCTTGTCCAACTCGCACCTAATGTAATGGCTTGCGTGCCAGTCGCAGTGAACGTAGATACTGCCCGTCTTCTTCAGCAACCGCTTCATTTCGTACAGCCGGGCGTTCAGCCAAATCAGGTAGCCGGGCATCCCGCCTTCCCAGATGTCGGTGAAGGATCGCAGCTCGTTCTGGTCGCCGAAGATGACGTTGTAGTTGCGGCCGGAGAAAAACGGCGGGTCGATGTAGATCAGGTCGATGCTCTCGCTGGGAAGCTGGCGCATGACGTGCAGGTTGTCGCCCCAGAACAGGCGGTTCGGCTCAAGCTCCGGATGGCCGAAGCTGACGCGATCGACCACCTGAAACGGCAGGTACACCGCCGGGAACAGCTTGCGGAACCCCCGCCGCCGATCCCAGCCCAGCGGCTCGGACTCGACCGGGACCGACCCGAACCGCACCGGCGGTTTCCAGAAGTCTTCCTGCTGCGGCAGCGCGTCCTTACGCTCCTCGGCATCAGGATTCAGCGCCGGCGGCGGGATCAGTTCGCCTTTGTCCGGGCCAGCGGTTGCGACCTTCGCGGATGACTTCTTCTTGGTCTTCTTCT
>CAYWKS010000039.1:0-1591 GCA_964458935.1 uncultured Planctomycetaceae bacterium | reverse complement strand
TTGTCCGGGCCAGCGGTTGCGACCTTCGCGGATGACTTCTTCTTGGTCTTCTTCTTCGCCATCGCATCCCGTTCGCTTGTGGTGAAGCATCAGGATAACCGCGAACCCGCCAACGGTGAAGCGAAGCGGGGATGCGTGGCGGTGAGGATATGCAGCCAGTCGATCAAGCGTAAGCGAATACGGACTCCGTTAACGGGAGTTGTCAGGCCCAGCGTAGCCGGTCCTGTTGGTCGTCCAGGAACCGCAGCACGTCGTCCAGGCGGAACCAGACGCGCCGGCCGACGCGGACCGTCCGCAGGCCGATGCGCCGGTATCGCTGGATAGTCTTCTCGGGAAACTTGGTCTTGCTTTCGTGCAGGCGGAAGAACGCAGCGACTTCATCGGCCCGCATCAGGAACGGTGCCGGCTGAGTCGTGCCGTCAGCGTAGTGAATGACCACCACCGGCAGGCCGTGGTAGCGGTCTGGCCGGTCGGCGGCTTCGCCGGCATCGGCGTGATGGTCCACCGGATTTTCGTTGGCCGGATTAGCGCGGGCCTGTCCACAGTCGGAAGAATCGACGGTTCCCCCCTCTACCCCCCGTCGGCCTTCATCGAACCCAAAGCCCGATGTCCCGGACGGGCGCGCATCGCAACCATCGTCGTTCGTGGCATCATTCAGCAAGTGAGCATCCCGGCATTGCATGGTTACTATCCTACTTGTGAAGTACGGTTGAAGCCAGACGTTCGCCGTCCGCCTCGGAGTCAGCGGACACCAAATCGGCCACGTTCACGCCGGCGAGCACGTCATCAAGCCAGCGGTCTAGGGCGTCTTGCGTGAACGGCGGTTCACGGTCATGCCAGGTTTCGGACAGCTTCGCCAGCAGACCGGCGAACTCCGGGCCTGCTAGGTAAGCCACCGGCTCGCCTGCCCGGCGAATCTGCACCAGCCGACCGCCGTAGCTGTCGGCCAGCCAGTCCATCAGCCGTTGCCAACGGGGCGAATCTTCCACGTCCACGGTCTTCGTTTCGATGCTCATTGCGTTGCCTTTCGGAGAAGTGGCGCGGTCGCCGCGCCAGAAACAAACTCAATCGGGGTCCGCGACTGTTCCCAGCGGCATCGGGAAGAACGATCGCCGGGAAGGACCCGCAGGGGGTCGGGCCGCGTGCGGGATACGCTGGCCGTCTGACACAACCCACGGCCGGCGTTGGCCGACTGGGGGTTGCGTGCGATGGCGCGGGGTTGTGTCGGTTCTGTCAGTGTCAGCGGGACGAAGCGGGAACGGACGGGAAAGCGCGGAAACCCGTGAGAATGTCCGCGACGCTGGGGCCACGGTCTGCGGGATGTAGGCGGCAGGGATTTCATGGCCCCTCCCCCTTGGCCGCTTCGACCATCGCCAGGATGCCCCGGCGGACGGGTTCGGGCAGGTCGGCCCATGCGTCGATCAGGGCGAACAGTTCGGGGTCGGTCTTTGGGGATAAGGTCGGCAGTGCGCCGGATTCTGCGCCGCCCGGTTGCGGATCGGCGGTCTTCTCCGGGGTTTGCGGGGGGTGTTCGAGTCCCCTAGGGGGTACTTGCCGCCGACCGCCGTGTGGGCGGTTTTTTTGTAGGAAG
>CAYWKS010000038.1:0-25529 GCA_964458935.1 uncultured Planctomycetaceae bacterium | reverse complement strand
CAAACTCCTGATCAACGCCGCACGGATTCGGTGCATCCGTGCATAAGGTCCTTATGGAGGCACCATCACCCTTGAACCGGCAAACCGACCACAAGCCCGTCGCCCATGCACTCGCAGTTCTCTGCTCTATGCTCCAACACACGCTCCCCGTGTCCGCCCGGCCACGGGCGGTCACAGGTCAACGCCACACGCAACCCACTTTACAACAAACACTTACCTCGCGTCTGGGCCCGGCGGCGGGGGGGGCCCACCCGGACACGCGACGCCCCGATGCGCCCCAGACCGTCGTTTACGCGTTGGCGAGGCAGAAACCGCGTCCGCCCGAGCCGTCCACCCGGACAACCACGCTCCCACCAGCCCGGAATGAATGTGCCCTGGAACCGGCCCGCAGCCAACATGAAGTGAGCAGCCCGATGAAATGTGGACCCGGACCGTGGCCATGTTGGGCCGGAAGAAGCTGCGCGTCAGTCGGCGACGACCAGCCGCTCGGCCAGCGCCTCGCGCCAGCGTGGCCCGATGCCCGTGTCGGTCACGATCGCGTCGGTCTCCGCCACGTCGCACACCCGCGCCAGGCTCTTGCGGCCGAACTTGCTCGAATCCATCATCAGCACCGACCGGGCGGCCTGGCGGAGCATGACCCGCTCGACCTCGGCCATGGCCATGTTCTGGTTGTACGCCGCCTGCTCGTAGATCCCCGCGAGGCTGAACAGCAGCAGGTCGCCGTGCAGGTCCGCCAGGCAGCGCGTGGCGATGGGCCCGACCGTCACCCCGCTCCGCGGGTACAGCGTCCCGCCGACCAGCATCAGCTCGACCTCCTCGTCGTCGGCGAACAGGTTGGCGATGTGCAGGCTGGTCGTGACGATCTGGATCGGCCGAGCGGCGATCTGCTGGGCGCAGTACACGACGGTCGACCCGCCGTCGAAGATCACGGTCATGTTGGGCTCGACGAGCCCCGCGGCGTATCGGCCGATCGCCCGCTTGGCCTCGACGTGCTGCTGCATCCGCTCGTCCATGACCAGCCGATGCTCGCCCCGGTAGATCGCCCCGCCGTGCGTCCGCTCGACCAGGCCCTGCTCTTCCAGCGCCTCCAGGTCACGACGCACCGTCGACACCGACACGTCCAGCGCCGTGGCCAGCGCATCCAGGTCCGCCGTCCGCTGCTCGCGGAGGATCTGAAGGATCCGGTGCTGACGTTCGACAATGAGCATGATGCGATGGACGAATCACCTGAGGCGAACGGGGCCCGGCCGCGGATCGCCTGGCTCATGCGCATGCACACCCGGCCGGGTCGGCGGCGCGGCGCCCGGGCCTCGCCGCGATGCACGGCGTCAGCCGATCTTGGACCAGGTCTGTTCAAGGGCACGCATCGACGCTTGCAGGCCCTGGACTTCCTTGGGCCAGAGCTCGGTCTGCACGTAGTCGAGCACGCCGGCGCGGCCGACCACGGTCGGGATGCTCAGGCACACGTGCCGCAGGCCGTACTGGCCGGTCATGTGCGTGCTGACCGGCAGGACGCGTCGGGCGTCGCGCGCGATGGCGTGGACGACCTGGGCGATGGCGATGCCGACCGCGTAGCCGGCGCCGCCCTTGCGGCGGATCACCTCCGCGCCCGAGCCCTTGGTGCGGGTGAACAGGTCGTTCTGCTCGTTGACGGCGAGCAGCTTGGCCAGCGGCAGGCCGCCCATCGTCGCGCCGGACCAGATCGGCGTCATGGTGTCGCCGTGCTCGCCGAGGATCAGGGCGCGGACCTGCGTGGCGGGCCAGCCCTTGGCGTCGGCGATCATGGACTGGAACCGCGCCGTGTCCAGCACCGTGCCCAGGCCCATCACCCGCGCCGCGTCCCAGTTCAGGTGCTCCAGCGCCAGCCGCGTCAGCACATCCACCGGGTTGGACACGACGAACAGGATCGCGTCGCGGCGGAGCCCGGCCGACTTGAGGTCCTCCAGGATCGACTTGAAGATCGAGACGTTGCGGTTGATCAGGTCCAGCCGCGACTCGTCGGGCTTGCGGCGGGAGCCGGCCGTGATGCAGACGATGTCGCTGTCGGCGGCGTCGGCGGCCGTGCCCGCGCGGACCTTCTGGTCGGCGATGAGCGAGCCACCGTGCAGCAGGTCCAGCGCCTCGCCGGCAGCGAGATCGGCGTTCACGTCCACGAGCAGCAGCTCGTGCACGATCCCGCCGCACTGCAAGGCGTAGGCGGCGTTGGAACCCACACGCCCGCCGCCGCCGATGATCGATACCTTCATGATGCGTTTCCTTCCTTGCGGGTCGCTGTCGTCTGGGGTGTTCGGTTACTTGCCGGCGCCGGCCATGATCTGGTCGGTGATGGTCTGGACCATCCGCTCGAACGCCGCGTCGTCGGTCGGGGCGGCGGCCTGGGCCTGGCCGGTGTGGCGCTGGTCGATGGGCCCGCCGTTGACCGCGCAGGCCGCGCCCGCCGGGCGGACGTCGAACCCGGCGAGGAACGGCTCGTTCTGTGTGCCGCCGACGCAGCCGTCCAGGGCGCACGCCGCCCGCGGGTCGGACAGACCGAAGTTCTGCTTCACCTGCAGCAGCTCGGACATCTGCTCGCTGGTCAGCGTGTTGATCCGGCCGACCTGCTTGCTCAGCAGGAGGATGCGGCAGTACGCGTCGAGGATCTCCAGCTTGTAGTAGGCGCCGACCAGGTCCACGTCGAAGCTGACGCTGCCGTGGTTGCCCATGATCACGGTGTTGGTCTCCGGGCCGATCAGCGGCAGGATGCTGTTGGGCAGGTCGTCGGTGCTGGGCGTGGCGTACTCGGCGACGGGGACGCGGCCGAGGAACACCTCCGCCTCGGGGTGCACGCCCTCGGGCAGCGGGATGTTGGCCACGGCGAACGCGGTGGCGTGCGGCGGGTGCGAATGGATCACCGCCTTCACGTCGGGCCGGTGCTTGTACACGGCGATGTGCACCTTCCGCTCGGACGATGGCTTGTACTTGCTGCTGCCGTCGACGACGTCGCCGTCCATGTCGCACGTGATGATGTGCTCGGGCTTGAGCATCCCCTTGGACACGCCCGACGCGGTGATCAGGATGCGGTCGTCGGCGATGCGGACCGAATGGTTGCCCTCGTTGCCGGCGCAGAAGCCCTTGAGCCAGATACGCTCGCCGATGTCGCACAGTTGCTTCTTCATCTGCCACAGGTTGGCGGTCATCATGAAATCCTCTCGCGGGTCGGTTGCTTAGGTGCTCATCAGTTCGGGTTGGACGTGGACCGTGTCGACGATGGCGACGCAGTAGGCGTCCACGGGTCGGCGGTCGGGCCACCACGGCATCGCGCCCTCGGCGCCCTCGGCGATGGCGACCACGCTGCCGACGCCGGCGCCCAGCTCGTCGAAGACGACCAGCGACTGGTCCATGGGCGAACGGCGGGGCCGATCGGCATCGATCCGCTGCACACCCTCGGGGTCGAGCGCATCGCACAGCAGCAGCGCGCCCTTGGGGAACTCCTCGAGCCGGCGGTTCAGCGTGACGTGCCCGGTGACGCGTGCTAAACGCATGTGGCGAGCTCCCTGAGTCGGCGGTCAACGTCGGCGAGCGCCGGGCGCGGCGTCTGGATGAACGCGTCGACCAGGGCCTGCATGCTCTTGTGCCCGTGGTGCGGGTACTCGAGGATCAGCACGTTGGCGGCGAGCTGGTCGATGCCCTGCTGGACGGCCTGGCCACACGTGCCGACGACCGCCCGCAGCGACTGGCAGCGGTTGGCGAAGCACGCGGCCTGCGCGGCGGAGTGGACGAACAGCACGCCGCCGACCGCGCGCCCGTCACGGACCGAGCGGGCCATGCGGCCGATGACGTCGGCCAGGGCAGACGGCTTGCCCTGCGGGGTGAGCGGGGCGAGCGACTGACGATACGCGGTGGTCAACTGGCGCACGGCGTCGCAGTGGCCGTCGATCCACCACTGCCAGGTCGTGGCGGTGTTGGCCCGGGCCGGGCCGGCGCTGGCGCTGGCGGGGGCGGCGGCGTGCTCGATGGTGAGCCCGGCGGCGCGGACGTAGTCGGCGGCGAGCGGCGTCAGACGCGCGCCCGGGCCCAGCCGAATGTGCCGGACGCCGGCGTCCTCGAGCCGCCGGGCCGTGACAAAGCCGGTGAACGTGCGATCGGCCGTGAGCGCGTCGGGGCTGGGCGACGATCGTGCCGCGCCGCCGGCCAGGTCCGGCCGATCGGCGAACTTGCTGTAGTCGCCGGTGCACACGCCCGCGGCCGGGCGGACCTCGACGGGGCGGGCGCCGGCCGTCGCATCGGCATCCGCCGCGCCGATCATCTGGGCGATGATGCGCTGAGCGATCCGGCGGACGAGTTGTTCATCGATGGGAGGCATGATCGTGTCTTGCGTTTATGTGGCGGCCGGGTAGCGAGCCTCGCCGCAGCGGGCGGTGTCGACGATGCCGATCGTGAACCACCGCGCGGGGCTGTTGTCGTGCCCGAGCATGTCGCGCAGGCCCTTGCCGTCAGAGGTGACGACGACGATGTCGCCGGCGCCGGCGCCGAGGCGGTCGAGGGTGAGCTGCGGGTCGCCGTAGGGCTGCAGGTCGGCGCCGAGCGCCTGGCCGATGAGCAACCGCTGGCCATCGATGGTGTGATGGTGTCGGGTGCTCGTGGCCTGGCCCTGGATGCGTGCCAACAGCATGGTCGCTCCGTGTTCGGTCAGATCATGCGCAGCGCCCCGGCGACGGTGCCGCGGCGGAATCGCGTGAAGGTCAGCGGCGTGGTGATGCCCTCGCCGGTCGGCGTGGCGATCGAGTAGCTGAGGTAGCCCTCGCCGCCGATGCCCAGGCCCGCGGTCGACGGGCCGTTCACCACGAACATCGTGGTGTTCATGATCCGGCCCATGCGGGTGATGGTTTGCAGGTTGTTGGAGTGGATGATGGCGGTGTGGCCGAACCCGTGCTCGTGCTTGATGGCCAGCTCGATCGCCCGATCGACGCTGGGCACGCGAACGAACGGGACGAAGGGCATCATCTGCTCCTCGGGGACGAACAGGTTGCTCTCATCGGTCTCGCCGTACAGCAGGTCGACGCCCTGGCGGACGCCGGCGCCGGCGGCCTCGGCGAGCACCGAGCAGTCCTTGCCGACCAGTTCCTTGCGGACGTGCGGGTGGTCGCCGGAGGTGTCGAACGCGGCGGTGGTCAACTTGTCGATCTGGGCGCTGTTCAGCCTCACCGCGCCGGCGCGCTCCATGGCGGCCATCATCCGGTCGAACACGCTCTCGACCACGAAGACTTCCTTCTCGCCGACGCAGAGCAGGTTGTTGTCGAATCCGCCGCCGTCGATGATGCCGCGGGCGGCACGGTCGAGGTCTGCGGTCTCGTCGACGACCACGGGAGGGTTGCCGGGACCGGCGACGACGGCCCGCTTGGGTTGCTTCATCGCGGCGCGGGCGACCGCCGGGCCGCCGGTCGCCACCAGCATCGGGACCCGCTCATGGCGGAAGATCTCCTCGGCGCTGCGGAGCGACGGCGGATTGATGATGCAGATGAGGTTCTCGATCCCGCACTCGGCGGCAATGCCGCGGTTGTAGGCCTCGACCGCGGTCGCGGCGCACCGGGCGCCGGACGGATGGGCGTTGATGACCATGGCGTTGCCGGCGGCGATCATGTTGATCGCGTTGGCCGTCAGCGTGGGGACCGAGTGCGTCACGGGGGTGATGACGCCGATCACGCCCCACGGGGCGAACTCGTCGAGGCTGATGCCTTCGTCGCCGCTGTGTGCGGCGGTTCGCAGGTACTCCACGCCGGGCACGCGGTCGAGGATCTCCAGCTTGGTGATCTTGTGGTCGAGCCGGCCGACCTTCGTCTCCTCGAACTCGAGCTTGCCCCACTGCTGGCGGTTGTCGATGACGATGCGCTTGATGAGGCGGACGATGCGGTCGCGCAGGTCCAGCCCGCCGTCGGCGAGGCGGCGCTGGGCGTCGGTGGCGGCGTCGACGGCCTGATCGACGTTGTCGAACACCCCGAAGCGCCCGGCGCCGACCCGCGGGGCCGAAGGCGCGGCGGCGGGGCCGACGCCGTTGCCGCCCGAGCTCGAGCCGTCGCCCAACTGGCGCATCACCTCCTGCACGACGTTCTGGATGAGTGTGGCCTGGTCCATTGCGTAGCGTTCCCTTGGTCTGTCGGTCCGGCCGGATCAGCCCGACGTGGGGTCGGGGTCACCGGTGTTCAGTTGCTTGCCCTTGACGTACGCTTCATCGACGAGCCCGACGACGACGGCGTCGACCGGCATCTTGTTGCAGCCCTCGACCATCCGGGCGGAAGAGCCCTGGACGAGCATGACGATCTGGCCCTCGCCGGCGCCAATGCGGTCGACGGCCACGATCGCCTTGCCGGTCAACTCCATCGTCCCGCCGCCCGACGCGGCGTAGTGGATCTTGACCGGCTCGACGAGCAGCATGCGGCAGCCACCCATCGCCGGGTCCTTGTGCGATGCCACGACATGTCCCTGCACGCGTCCGAGCAACATGGCGCACCTCCGGTGCGAGTAGAAGCCGTTGAGTCACGGGCCGAAGCCGCCCCGTGCCGCGCGGCGCGGGCTGGGCGTCGACCTCGGCACCGCCGCCGCGACTTACACCTTGCTCACGTCTTCGTGCGGACGGGCGATGACGTTGACGCTGACGACCTGGCCAACGCGGCCGGCCGCTTCGGCGCCGGCGTCGACCGCCGCCTTCACCGCGGCGACGTCGCCGGTGAACGTGACGCTCATCAGGCCGCTGCCGACCTTGGCCTGGCCGGCGTACTTGACGTTCGCCGCCTTCATCGCCGCGTCGGCGCCCTGGATCGCCGCGATCAGTCCCTTGGTTTCGATCATCCCGATTGCCTGCTGTGCCATGACGGACACTCCTGGGGTTCGTTAACGGGTTGCATGGTTCATTGATTCAACACGTCGATCGCCTGGCGAGCGACGATCAGCTCTTCGTTGGTGGGCAGGACCCATACCTGCACGGTGGCGTCGGCCGCGTCGATGCGGGTCTCGGCGTCGCCCTCGACCCGGTCGTTGGCATCGGTGTCCACGCCGATGCCCGCGTAGCTCATGTGCTCCAGCACGCCGGCTCGGATCAGCGGGCTGTTCTGCCCGATCCCGCCGGTGAACGTGATCGCGTCGGCGCCGTTCAACACCGCGAGGTACGCGCCGAGGTAATGCCGGACCGATTCGATGAGCACCTCGATCGCGAGCTGGGCGCGTTCGTGGCCTTCCTCGGCGGCGGCCTCGATGTCCCGCAGGTCGCCGCCCACGCCGCTGATGCCCAGCATGCCGCCGGTCTTGCTCATCTGCTTCAACGCCTCGTCGGCTTCGATCCCGGCGCTGCGCAGCTTCATCAACGCGTAGATGTCGATGTCGCCGACCCGCGTCGACTGCGGCAGACCCGTCTGCGGGGTCAGGCCCATGCTCGTGGCGACGCTGCGGCCGGATTCGATCGCACAGATGCTCGACGACCCGCCGAGGTGGCAGTTGATGATCCGCGTGGCCTTGGGCTCGAGCTCGGCCATCCGCGTCGCGATGTAGCGGTGCGAGGCGCCGTGGAAGCCGTAGCGGCGGACGCCCAACTGCGTCGTCCATTCCCACGGGATCGCGTAGGTCTGGCGGGCGTCGGGGATCGTCTGGTGGAAGGCGGTCTCGAACGCCGCGATCTGCGGGACCTGGGGCAGCCGCTCACCGAACGCCTGCATCGCGGCGATGTACGGCGGGTTGTGCGCCGGGGCGACGTCGGCGAACCGCTGCATCGTCTCGATGACCTTCTTGTCCACGCGGACGGCGCCGCTGATGGGCCCGCCGTGCACGGCCTTGAAGGCGATCGCGTCAAGCCCACCGGCCGGCAGCACCTCCAGCTCATCCAGCCGCGCCATGTGCAGGTCGATCGCCGCGCCATGGTCGGCCAGGTCGGCCTGGCCGTCGAGCGACCGGTCGCCGGCGGCGATCGACCATGCCCCGCCGCCGCTGCCGATGCGGTCGGCCGCGCCCTGTGCGAGCACCGCTTCCGAGCCACCCGACATGTCGAACAGCTTGTACTTGAAGCTGGTGCTACCGAGATTGGCGACGAGGACGATCATAGGCGTAACGACCAAGCCACTGAGCCAACGAGCCACGAGGGCGCCGAGCGTGGCGAACGCGTGCGACGCGCCGCGTCGCATGAGCGCTGGCCGCTCCGTGGTCGGTCGGCCGATTCCTTAGAAGTTGTCGATCAGCGACTCGCTGGGGCGTGCGATGACGTGGGCGGCCACGAGCTCGCCGACGCGGCTGGCCGCCTCGGCGCCGGCGTCCACGGCGGCCTTGACCGACCCGACGTCGCCCTTGAAGATCGCGGTCACGTACGCCCCGCCGATCGGGATCGTCTTGACCAGTTCGACGTTGGCGGCCTTGAGCGCCGCGTCCAGACCCTCGACCAGGCCGACCTGGCCGCGCGTTTCGATCATTCCCAAAGCATTCATGTTCATGCTCCATGAGCCGCGCCGTGCACCGGTCGCGGCGGCGTATTGCTTGCCGGGCGGCGCATGCCGCTCACTTCGACGAGGCGGTCTTCTTGGGCTTGGGCAGGAGGTTGGGCAGGTCGTCGTGAGGCCGCGCGATGACCTGGGCGCTGACGACCTCGCCCACGCGACCGGCGGCTTCGGCCCCGGCGTCCACGGCCGCCTTCACCGCCGCCACGTCGCCGGTCACGAAGCTCGTGACCATGCCCGAGCCGACCTTGTCCCAGCCGATCATCTCCACGTTGGCCGCCTTGATCATGGCGTCCGACGCCTCGATGAGCGTGACCAGACCCTTGGTTTCCACCATTCCCAGTGCTTGCTGTGCCATGAGGGCATCTCCACTGACTGATTAGGGATCGATCCTGTGTATCGCCGACCCGCCGCGCGGGCCGTACGCCGCGTTTACTTGAGAAGTTCCATCCGCGTCGCCGACTTCAGGTCGCAGGCGTTGCCCTCGTCGGTGTCGATGTGCACCTCGAGCTTGACCTTGGGGTTCACGCGGACCTTGACGTTGTTGAACAGCAGGCCGCACGGCCCGTCGATGTTGAGCTTCATGTACGCCCCGTCGCTGACGCCGAAGTGCGCCGCATCGTCGGGATGCATGTGGACATGCCGCTCTGCGCGGATGACGCCGTTGGGCATGTTGTACGCGCCGTAGGGGCCGACGAGCACGCAGCCGGGCGTGTTGTCGTGGTTGCCGCTGATCCGCAGGGGCAGGTCGATGCCGAGGAACACCCCGTCGGTGTAGCTGAGCTCGACCTGGGTGTAATTGCGGACGGGCCCGAGGATGCGGACGCCGGGGATCATGCGGTTGCGTGGGCCGATGATGTTGACGATCTGCTCGCTGGCGAACTCGCCGTCCTGATAAAGGTCCTTGAGCTTTGTCAGTTGCGCTCCGGGTCCGAACAGGGCCTCCAGCGCTTCGGGCGTGACATGGATGTGCCTGGCGGAGACATTGACCACGAGCGGGTTGGGCCCGCCGTTGTGCGCCTCGGGCCGGAACTGCTCGCCGATCGCACCCCACTGGTTGCGGAGGACCTGCCGAACCAGTTGCTCGACCTGGTCGCGCGACATGTTCTCTGTGCCTGCAATCATGACGTCCACGCCCCTGTTGAAGGACCAACTGATTCCAGATATCACTCAAAATCTATCATATAGTTGCAGTACTGGCAACATAAATATCACCATTCGCTGGGTATCGCCAGGCCACATGCAGCCCGCGCAACGCGACCAATGCTTCAACTTGATTATTGAAGACGACTTATACGATAGGCAGGACGCGGCGAGTACCGTTCAGAGCCAGAAGGCCAGTGTCGTCCAGAGGAACAACCAGAGAATGCGCCGTCTCATGCAGACCTCCGGTTGCCAATATACGCCACGCCGCGGCCGTGGCAAGGAAAACCCACCGGGCCGCACGCCGCCTCACGCATCCGCACGCACCCGCATCCACCCGGCCGTTACGGGCCTTGCTCGAACAACCCGTCGAGTGCGGCCTTGATCGTCTCTACGTCGAAGCCGCGCCGGGCTAGCAGCGACCAGGCCCGCCGCTGCCGCGCCGGTGCGTCGAGCCGCTGCAACGCCCGCGTTGCCAGCCGACGCTCCGCCAGCGCCCGGGCTTCGGCCACGGCGTCCCGCCCAGCCAGTTCCTCGGCCAGCACACCATCAATCAGCTCACGGGGCACCTTCTTCTGCATGAGCTTGTGGCGCAGCAGCCGCTCGCCCGCTGCCTTGCGATGCAGTTCAGCCCTCACGACCAGCCTGCCGAACGCCTCGTCGTCGATCAGCCCGCGTGCTTCGAGCTGGTCGAGCACACGCCCGACGTCGTCGGCGTCGTAGCCCCGGCGCTGCAATCGTTCGGCCAGCATGCCGCGGCTCTGGGCGCGTCGGCCGACCGATCGCATCGCGTCTCGCAGCGCCTTGTCCCGCGCCGCCGCCTCGCGGACCTCTGCCGCCAGCGCATCGGTCCACGCCGCACCGACGCTCAACCCCAACCGCTTCACCGACGACTCGGCCAGCGTCGCGACGACCTTGCCGCCCGCCCGGATGGTGTAACGCGCCGGGTCCTGCGCCGTCGGCTTGATCGCGGTGATGCTGGTCATTCACACCCCGACCTTCGGGCAATCCGCGTGGACCGGGCAACTCGCGCAGTCGGGCTTCCGCGCCTTGCACACCTGCCGGCCGTGCCAGATCAGCAGGTGGCTGAGCATCGTCCACTTGTTCCTCGGGAACAGCGCCATCAGGTCCTTCTCGATCTTGTCGGTGTTGGTGTGCTCCGTGAAGCCCATGCGATGGCTCAGCCGCTTGACGTGCGTATCCACAACGACGCCTTCGTTCCGGCCGAAGGCATTGCCGAGCACAACGTTGGCGGTCTTCCTGGCCACGCCCGGGAGGTTGAGCAGCTCGTCCATCGAGTCCGGAACCTCGCCGCCGTGCTCGTCGACGATCGTGCGGCACGCGGCGCGGATGCTCTTGGCCTTGTTGCGGTAGAACCCGCAGCTTCGGATGATCTTCTCCACGTCGGCCTGCTTCGACGCGGCCAGCGCCTGCACCGTGGGATACGCGGCGAACAGCTCGGGCGTGGTCATGTTCACCCGCTCATCGGTGCATTGGGCCGAGAGGATCGTCGCGACCAGCAGTTCATACGCATCGCTGTGCGTCAGGGCGCACCGGGCTTGGGGATAGGCCTTGGCGAGCTTGCGGTAGACGCGGCCGGCCCGCTTGCGGTGCTCGGGGTCCGGTGCGGCGGGCGTGGCGGGGGTCCTGGTGGTGGGCATGGGCGGCTCCTGCGACCGCATGGTACCAGCGACCCGCCGTGTCGCCACGGGTTGACTTCCCGACAGCACCGGTAGAATTAGCCATCTATGGCCAAAGACTACTACAACATCCTGGGCGTCCCGCGGACCGCCGACGATACCGCGATCAAGAAGGCCTATCGCAAGCTCGCCAAGAAGTATCACCCCGACGTGAACACCGAGCCCGAGGCCGGGCAGAGGTTCGCCGAGGTCCAGGAGGCCTACGAGGTGCTGTCTGACAAGGGCAAGCGGCGCCGGTACGACCAGTACGGCCACGCGGGCGTGCACGGCGGGGCGACCGGCGCGGGCGGCGAGGGGCCGTTCGGCGGCGGTTGGCGTGCATCCAACACCGGCCCCGGCGGGTTCAGCTTCCGCACGGCGTCGGTCGATCCGTCGGAGTTCGAGGACCTGTTCGGGCAGTTCTTCGGCGGCCGCGGCCGTCAGGCCGGCGGCGCCGGCGGGTTCGCGGGGTTCGGCGGCGGGGCGGGCACAAGCACCCGCCGGCCCCGCAAGGGCCGGGACATCGAGCACACCCTCACCGTGCCGTTTGTCACCGCCGCCCGCGGCGGGACGACGAGCATCCGCCTCGGCGGCGGCGGGGCCGACCAGACGCTCGACGTCAAGGTCCCCGCGGGCACGGCCGACGGCGCCAAGCTCCGCCTCCGCGGCAAGGGCCAGCCGACGCCGGCCGGTGGCGAGGCCGGCGACCTGATCCTCACCATCCGCGTGGCCGACCATCCCTACTTCCGCCGCGACGGGCTCGATCTGGAAGTCGACGTGCCCATCAGCATCGACGAGGCGGTCTTCGGGGCCACGGTGGACGTGCCGACGCTGAACGGGCGGGCGACGCTCAAGGTCCCGCCGGGCTCGGGCGGCGGGCGGAAGCTGCGCCTCCGCGGCGCGGGCATCCGCAACAGCCGGGGCCAACAGGGCGACCTCTACGCCGTGCTGCGGATCGACGTGCCCGAGACGCTCACCGACGAGCAGCGGCAGGGGTTCGAACGACTCCGCGGCGAGCTGCCCGATCCCCGCCGCAACGTCGACTGGGCCTGACGCCCGCCGCGCCCGGCTCTGGCGCCCGGGCCCCCCCAACACGGGGTTGATCGGTCCGCGTCGGGCGCCCGGCCCGGTCGCGGGGAACCGGCACGCTGCCATTTGTCACCGCACGTTGCCGCAGAGTAATCTGAGGGTCATGAATCGCGCCGTCTTCCTCGATCGCGACAACACGTTGATCCGCAACGACGCCGACCTCGGCGACCCGGAACAGGTCAAGCTCATCCAGGGCGCCGCGACGGCGGTCGCCTCCATGCGCGGGCTGGGTTACAAGATCGTGGTCGTGACCAACCAGGGCGGCGTCGCCCGCGGCAAGTACGGCGAGGCGGACGTCGAGGCGGTGCATGGCCGCATCAGCGAACTGCTGAAGCAGCACGCCAATGGCGCGACCGTGGATCGGTACTACTACTGCCCGTACCACCCCGAGGGCACGGTGCCCCGGTACCGGCGGGAGCATTCGTGGCGGAAGCCAGCGCCGGGCATGCTTCGGCAGGGCGCGGCGGACCTGAACCTCGACCTGTCGCTGTGCTGGATGGTGGGCGACGCGGCGCGGGATGTCGAGGCGGGCAAGGCGGCGGGCGTGCGGACGATCCGTGTACCCGCGCCCGGCGCGGACGTGGCCGACCTCGCCACGACCGGCGACGCGGGGTCGGAGCCGGACTTCGTCGCGCGGAACCTCGTGGAGGCGGCGCGGATCATTGCCCAGGCGTTGCGGCCGGATGCGGCCGGGGGTTCGGCGGAGGCGGCGCCGCGCACCGCGTCGCGGCAGGCGTCGGACGAGTCGGCCGCGGCGTCGGAGGTGCCGCCAGTGGCCAAGCGATCGACGTACCCGGCGGTGGAGAAGCTCGATCCGACACAGCGTCCGCCGGCGCGCGAGCCGCGAGTGCATCGGCCCTTCAAGCCGTGGGACATCCAGCCGGTGACCGATTCCGATGCGCAACTGGGCGAGCCGCGGACCTCGACGGCGCGGATGACCCAGCCGATCTCGCGCACCGCGTCGGAGGCGGCGGCGGAGAAGCCGGCCGCAGCGTCGCAGGCGGCGCAGCGCGAGCGACCGGTCGCGGCGTCGGCCCCGGCCGAGCCCCCGCGAGCGCCGGACGAGGCCGACGCGCCGGTGGACGAGCCGCTGGACGAGGACGCCGACGAGAAGAAGCTGCTTGGGCAGATCGTGCGTGAGCTGCGGCGTGGGCGGCACGCCGACCACAGCGACTGGTCGATGCACAAGACGCTGGGGCTGGGCGTGGCGCAACCGCTGGCGGGGTTCTGTGCGTTGCTGGGCGTGCTCAACGTCGGCGAAGCAGCGACGATGATCGGCTGGCTGCTGGGAGCCGCGCTGTTGCAGCTACTGGTCATCACCCTGCTCCTGCTGCATTGGCAGAGATAGTCGCCGGTTCCGGCCGGTTCCAGGGCACATTCATTCCGGGCTGGTGGGAGCGTGGTTGTCCGGGTGGACGGCTCGGGCGGACGCGGTTTCTGCCTCGCCAACGCGTAAACGACGGTCTGGGGCGCATCGGGGCGTCGCGTGTCCGGGTGGGCCCCCCCCGCCGCCGGGCCCAGACGCGAGGTAAGTGTTTGTTGTAAAGTGGGTTGCGTGTGGCGTTGACCTGTGACCGCCCGTGGCCGGGCGGACACGGGGAGCGTGTGTTGGAGCATAGAGCAGAGAACTGCGAGTGCATGGGCGACGGGCTTGTGGTCGGTTTGCCGGTTCAAGGGTGATGGTGCCTCCATAAAGGGACCGAGGCGCGCGGTGGTGCGCACGGGTGTGTCGCGACGGTGCGCGGTATCGCGTTAACCAGTTTCGTGTCAATGCGATAGGAAATATTGAGCGGCTTTGGGATTGGCCGGGGCGGCGTGTCGCGGCGTGCGCACCGTGGCGGCGTGTGGTCGCCGACCGATGCGACGAGCCGCCCGCGGCCGGCATGGGGCGAGTCAGTGGTGTTGCGGCGGCGGGGTGCGGGTACGGGGCGACAGGGATGTCTTGCGGTTGGTCACGCTGCCGACGAGTCCGGCGACGGCCGCGATGAAGCCCAGCATCGTTATGGGCGGCAACCCGCCGGGCCAGTCATCAACGGCGAACCAGCCGGCCGCCCCCATGAAGGCGAGGTGGCCGGCGGTGAGGGCGAAGACGAGGGGTGCGGCGGCGGCGGCGTGCAGCGTGGTGAGGTTGCCGGCGGCATCGCGCAGTGGCGCGTACTGCCGGAGGAACAGCAGCACCATGATCCCGGCGCCCAGCGCGCCGCAGAGCATGGCCATTTCCGCTGAGAAGGTCATCTTCCCCTCATCGGTGAAGAACTTGGCGTAGTAGGCGGGCGAGGTGATGAGCAGCGACAGGAACAGATGCAGGAACACGAGCATGAAGCCGTACCCGAAGAGGCGGCGTTTCATCTCGGACTGCTGCGGGAGGAAGGTGGCGGCGGCCAGGAGCGAGATGGCGGCGAGCGACAGGGCCTTGTTGGTGACATAGAGCGGCAGGTGCGCCGTGTCGACACCCTTGAACACCACGTACCGGGCTACCGCGTATCCCAGCGCCAGGGCCAGGGACAGCAGCAACAGGCGCCTCGGGGTCACGCACGAACTCAGCTTCATGGCGATTCAGCTAAGGCTCGGCGGTGCGTGATGTCAAATCGGCACCGGGTCGTGCGCGACGCGGGGGCGGCGATCGCGGGGTCGGAGGCAGTGGCACGGCGAGTTGGCCTGGGCGGTCGGCTTGCCCGGTTGGGGTGCGCGGAGGATACTGGCCGGCCGGGCGCGCGGGCCAAGTTCGGGGAGGGTCTCCGGGCGGCCCGGCGGCGGTGCATGGGGCGGGGACCGGGTCCCCGGGGCGAAGTTGATCACGTTCATCCCCATCGGCGGGTTGTGCAACCGCATGCGGTCGACGGCGGCGGCGGTGGCCCTGGCGCGAGCGGCGCGGCGGCGTCTGCGTGTGGTGTGGTACGTGGACAGGGAACTGGGCGCGGGGTTTGACGAGCTGTTCGCGCCGCTGTCGCGCGTCGGCGACGTGGACGTGCGTATCCGAAACGGGCGGCGTGGCGGCCTGAGCGAGAAGCTGCTGGCTCACGAGCTGCACCCCGGTACGCGTGGTCGAGCGGCGCTCGAATGGATTCGGCGGCGGCGTTTCGACCTGCGGCTCAGCGAAGCGGAGGTCCGCGTGGGCGGCGTTCACGGCGACGGGCTGCGGGAGCGGGTCCGCGAAGCGCGGTCGGTGATGCTTCGCTCGTACGAGAAGTTCTACCCCGTCGACGATGGGGCGTTGGACATATTCGAGCCGGTGCCGGAGCTGCGTGCGGCGATCGATCGGGTCGCGGCGGTGTTCGATGCGAACACCATCGGTGTGCACGTGCGGCGGGGCGACAACCTGCGGTCGATCGAGCGGAGCCCGGTCGCGGCGTTCATCGCCGCCATGCGTGCGGAGGTCGAGCTGAGGCCGGCGACCCGGTTTTTCGTGGCCAGCGATTCGCCGGAGGTGGTCGATCGGCTTGGCGGGGAGTTCCCGGACCGGGTGCTCAGCCGGCCGCGTGACGTGGCGCGGGATCGGGTTGCGGGGGTGCGGGACGCGGTGGTGGATCTGTACTGCCTCTCGCGGACCGCTCGGGTGCTCGGGTCGTACTGGTCGTCTTTTTCGCACACCGCGGCGGAGATCGGGCGGATCGCCGAGCAGACGGTCACGGGCGAGGCGTAGCGCGAGGGCCGGCGCGGCGCGGGGGGGCGTTGCCGGCGGGGGGTTGAGGTCGGGGTTGGCGTTACAATCGGGGGATGGCGCAGGGATCGGATGCGGACATCTGTCATCTGCTGGTGGTGCTGCCGACGTGGGTGGGGGACGTGGTGATGGCGACGCCGACGCTGCGATCATTGCGGCGGGCGTTGCCGCGGGCGCACATCGCGGGGCTGGTTCGGCGGGGCGCGGCGGCGGTGCTGGACCCGTGCGATCTGCTGGACGATCTGTTGGTGGTTCGGCGTGAGGCATCGATTCGGCAGACGGCGAAGGTGGTGGCCGCGGAAGACTTCGACACGGCGTTGCTGCTGCCCAACAGTTTTCGCAGTGCGGCGACGGTGCGGCTGGCGGGCGTGCGTCGGCGGATCGGGTACGCGCGGGACGGGCGGGGTTGGCTGCTGACCGATCGTCTGACGCCGCGTCGTGAAGGCGGGCGGTACACGCCGGTTTCGGCGATCGACTATTACCTGGCGCTGGCGGGGCGGATCGGCGGGACGACGGACGACCGGGTTTTGGGATTGCAGACGCACCCGGTGGACGACGCGGAGGCGGAGAAGCTGTTGCGTCGCGCGGCGCCGGGTGAGGGGCCGCTCGTGCTGCTCAACCCCGGGGGTTCGTACGGGGCGGCGAAGCTCTGGCCGGCGCGGCGTTTCGCGGCGGTGGCCGATGCGCTGATCACCGAGCGGCGGGCGCGGGTGGTGGTGAACGGCTCGCCGGCGGAGCGGCGGGTGCTCGACGCGGTGCACGGCGCGGCGCACAACGCGCTGGTCGACCTGCCGGCGCAGGGCGGCGACCTGCGGCTGCTCAAGAGCATCGTCAAGCGGTGCGACCTGATGATCACCAATGACACAGGCCCGCGGCACTTCGCCGCGGCGCTGGGGGTGCCGGTGGTGACGGTTTTCGGCCCGACCGATCCGCGGTGGGCGGCGATCGATTGCGAGCGCGAGCGGATCATCCGGGAGGACGTGTTCTGCGGGCCCTGCCAGTTGAAGGTCTGCCCGATCGATCATCGGTGCATGACGCGGGTGACGGTGCCGCATGTGCTGGAAGCGGCGTTGGCCATGCTGGATGACGGACCGGGGCAGCGGTCGCACGACCGCGGGCGTTGCTGATCCGCGTGGCGTGGCTTGGGGCGAGGTCGGCGCGGGGTCGGCGACCGGGGGCGTGCGCGGCCGGGTCACGCGGCGGTGAGCCGGAAGCGTGTGATCTCGGGGCGACAGGCGAAGCGGACGCGGCGGAGGTAACCCAGGCCGCGGTTGACGTAGAGTCGGCGGCCGGGTGCGAGGGTGAACGGTCCGGCGGCGTAGCGGACATTGCTGACCGGGAGGATGGGCGGGTCGATGAACGGGGGGTCGACCTGTCCGCCGTGGGTGTGGCCGCTGAGGACCCAACCGCGGAAGGGGTTCCAGGCGGGGTCGTCGGCGCCATCGGGGTTGTGGATCAGGGCGACGGCGGGCCGGGCCGGGTCGATCCGCGCGACGGTCGCGGCGATGTCGCAGCGGCCGGACCAGAGGTCTTCGACGCCGGCGATCTGGAGGCCGGCCACGTCAACCACGTCATTGCGGAGGACGTTGAGGCCGACGTCGCCGACGGCGTCGGCGAGGCTGGCGGCGACGCGGGCATCGCGGAAGCTGTGGCCGTAGTCGTGGTTGCCGAGGCAGGCGTGGGTGCCGAGCGGGGGCTGGTGGAGGCGGGCGATGACGGCGGCGGCGTTGCGGACCTCGGCGGGTGTCTGGCCGGTCAGCAGGTCGCCGGTGATGACGATGGCATCGGGCTTGAGGTCGTTGACGCGTTGCATGGCGTCCCGGATGTAGTCGGGGTCGACGATGGGCCCGACGTGCAGGTCGGCGATGTGGACGAGCGTGCGGCCGCGCCATCGTCGGGGCAGGCCGGCGAGCGGCAGGTCTCGGTCGACGACCTCGATCCAGTGGGGCTCGATGCGCCAGGCGTAGAGGGGCAGACCGAGGCATAGGGCGGCCCCGCCGGCGGCGGCGGCCTTGAGCAGCCTCCGCCGGGTGAGCCGCCGGGGACGGGGGGGTTGTCGATCTGTCTGAATCATCGTCGGTGTTACGCCGGTGCGGCCGAACGGTTCGCCATGACCTGACGGCCGGGCTGTGCTACCATTTGGCCCGGGTTTCATCGGGCGCCGCCCGGCCGAATCACTGAGCCACTGATCCACCGATTCACTGAATACTCAGACCATGCCCACCATTACCATCGACGGTCAAGTCTGCGAGTTTGAGGGGAAGAAGACGATCCTTGCGGTCGCGCTCGAGAACGACATCGAGATCCCCCATTACTGCTACCACCCGGGGCTGAGCATTGTGGCGTCGTGCCGCATCTGCCTGGCGGAGGTGGCGATGCCGGACCGGAACACGGGCGAGTTGAAGACGGTGCCGAAGCTGCTGCCGACGTGCCAGCAGGAGGCGGTGGACGGGGCGGCGGTGAGCATCACGAGCGAGAAGGCGGTGGCGAACCAGAAGGCGGTGATGGAGTACCTGCTGCTGAACCACCCGCTGGACTGCCCGGTGTGCGACCAGGCGGGCGAGTGCTACCTTCAGGACTACAGCTACCGCTACGGGCGGGGCTACTCGCGGTTTGAAGACGATAAGATCAAGAACCCCAAGAAGGACATCGGGCCGCACGTGCTGCTGTATTCCGACCGGTGCATCATGTGCAGCCGGTGCGTGCGTTTTACGCGGGAGATCAGCGGGACGGCGGAGCTGTGCGTGTCGGGCCGGGGCAACCGCGAGGAGATCGACGTGTTCCCGGGCAAGGCGCTGGACAACCCGCTGAGCGGGAACGTGGTGGACATCTGCCCGGTGGGGGCGCTGCTGGACAAGGATTTCTTGATGAGCCAGCGGGTGTGGTACCTGACGAGCACGCCGAGCATCGACGGGCTCACCCCGTCGGGGGACAACATCTACCTCGACCACAACGACGGCCGGGTCTGGCGGATCAAGCCGCGGATCAACCTCGAGATCAACCAGTGGTGGATCAGCGACGAGGTCCGTTACAGCCACAAGCACATCCACGCCGACCACCGGCTCACCCAGCCGCACGTCCGCCGGCGGGGCGGCGCGGAGCCGGCGAGCTGGACCGATGCGTTCGATCGCATCCTCGAATCGCTGTCGGGCAAGAAGCTGGCGGTGATGCTGTCGCCGATGCTCAGTTGCGAGGACGCGTACCTGCTGGCGCAGACGGCGCGGACGCTGGATGAGGGGGCGGCGGTGGGCGTCGGGCCGATCCCCTTCCACGGCGAGGACCGGACCTTCCCCGGCAAGTACACGATCTACGCGGAGAAGGCGCCCAACGCGCGGGGCGTCCGCCGCGCCGCGGAGCTGGTCGTCGGCGACGACCCGGTGCACGACTACGAGGCGCTGGTCACGCGGCTCGCCGACGCCGACGCGGTCATCCTGACCGGCAACTACCCCAGCGACTGGGTGACCGAGCGGCTCGCCGCCGCGGTCGAGGGCAAGTTCCTGGTGATGATCGACACGCTGGGCCACCGGCTGACCGAGCGGGCGGACGTGGTGCTGCCGGCGGCGACGTGGGCGGAGAAGGAGGGCACGTTCGAGAACGTGAACCACCGGCTTCAGGCGTTCGATCAGGCGATCGCGCCGGTCGGGTTTGCCAAGGCCGAGGCGCAGATCGCGATGGACCTCGCGGCGGCGGGGACGGGCGAGGCGGCGGGGCTGTTCAACGCCGCGGCGGTCCGCGAGCGGATGGCCGGCCCGTTCGTCGAGGACCTGTACGCCCCGCCGAGCCACGAGTCCCGCCGCTCCGAGATGCAGTACGTCGAGATCTGATCCGCCGGTCCGCGGCGGGCGACCCGCCGCGACCGCGCGCCACCTTGAACCGGCAACGGGGAACCGACCACCGACATGCCCATCCACACGCATACGTATCCGAACGGCCTGACGCTGCTCGTGGAGCCGATCGCCGACGTGGAGTCGGTCGGCCTGACGCTTCTGCTGCCGGCGGGGGTGGCGATGGAGCAGCCGGGCCGGCTGGGCGCCTCGTCGATCCTCAGCGAATGGGTCTTCCGCGGCGCCGGCGACCGTGACGCCCGCGCGCACAGCGAGGCGCTGGACCAGCTCGGCGTGAAGCGCGACTCGGCCGTCTCCGCCTACCACCACCGCCTGGGTGCGACGCTGCTGGGCGACAAGCTCGACGCGGCGCTGCCGCTGGTTCTGGACATGGCGATGAGGCCGCGGCTGGGCGAAGAGGCGTTCGGCCCTTCGCGCGACCTGGCCGTCCAGGCCATCGACAGCCTCGAAGACGAGCCCCAGCGCAAGGTCATGATCGAGCTCCGCCGCGCCCATTTCCCCGAGCCGATCAACCGCCCCGCCGTCGGCGAGCGTGCGGACCTGGTCGCGATGGGCCCCGACGACGTCCGCCGTTTCGCCGCGGACCACTTCGTGCCCCGGGGGGCGATCCTCGGCCTCGCCGGTAAGGTCGACGCCCACGCGGTCACCGACCACATCGGCGCGCTGACCGAGGGCTGGAGCGGCAGCGACGGGGCCATCGCCCTGGGCGCCGCGCCCGATCGCGCCTACCGCCACGTGTACGCCGACTCGACCCAGCAGCACATCGGCCTGGCGTGCGACGCGCCGCCGGAGAGCGACCCCAACGCGATGACCCTGCGCGTGGGGATCGCGGCGTTGAGCGGCGGCATGAGCGCGCGGCTGTTCACCGAGGTCCGCGAGAAGCGCGGGCTGTGCTACGCGGTCATGGCCGCCTACCAGACCGTCGGCGCGTTCGGCGTGGTCGGGGCATACGCCGGCACAACCGTCGATCGCGCCGATGAGACCCTGCGGGTCACGCAGGCGGAGATGCAGCGGCTGGCCGAGGGCGTCGACCGCGACGAGTTCGACCGCGCCGTCGCCGGGCTCAAGTCGCGACTGGTCATGCAGGGCGAATCCACCTCGGCGCGGGCCGCCGCGATCGCCGGCGACCAGTTCCTGCTCGGCCGGCCGCGTCCGCTCGACGAGCTCGAAGCCGAGATCGACGCGGTCACCCTCGAAGCGCTCAACGCCTACCTCGCGGCCAACGAGGCCGGCCACTTCACCGTCGTGAACATCGGCCCCAAGCCGCTGGGCCGATAGCCCGCGGCGGGAACACCACGGACCACCCCCCCATGCAATTCAAGCACACCCAACTGGACAACGGGCTGACCATCGTCGCCGAGCCCAACGCGCAGGCCCACACCGCCGCCGTCGGGTTCCTCGCCAAGGTCGGCACCCGCGACGAGGACCCCCGCCTCATGGGCGTCAGCCACTTCCTCGAGCACATGATGTTCAAGGGCACGCCCCACCGCACCGCCGACCAGGTCAATCGCGACTTCGATCGCATCGGCGCCAACTACAACGCCTCGACGAGCCAGGAGACCACCTGCTACTTCGCGCAGGTCTTGCCCGAGTACATCGACCCGGCCATCGACATCCTCTCCGACATCCTCCGCCCGTCGCTCCGCGGCGACGACTTCGACATGGAGAAGAACGTCATCCTCGAGGAGATCGGCATGTACGCCGACCAGCCGTTCTTCTCCAGCTACGAGCACGCGATGGAGCAGTACTTCGGCGATCACCCGCTGGGCATGCGGATCCTCGGCACGAACCAGACGATCGGCGACCTGACGCGGGACGACATGGAGGCGTACTTCCGCCACCGCTACAGCCCGGACAACATGGTCGTGAGCCTCGCGGGGAACGTGGACTTCGACGCGTGCGTGCAGCGGCTGGCCGACGCGTGCGGCCACTGGGAGCCGACAGGCGTCCGCCGCGATTACGCCGACGCGACCCCCACGACCAGCGAGAAGACGATCCGCGAGCCCAAGCTCACCAACCACTACGTCGTGGCGCTGATGCCCGGCCCCAGCCGACAGGACGACGACCGCTACGCCGCGGAGGTGCTCGCCACCGTGCTCGGCGACACCGAGGGCAGCCGGCTGTACTGGAAGCTGATCGACCCGGGGCTCGCCGACGAGGCCGAGGTCTCCCACCACGCCATGGACGGGACCGGGGTGTTCCTGGCGTACGCGAGCTGCCCGGCCCGGCAAGCCGCCGACGTCGAGCGGGCGCTGGCCGAGGTCCTCGACGCCGCGGGCGAGGCGCTGACCGACGGCGAGGTCGAGCGGGCCCGGAACAAGATCGCCACGGACCTGACGCTGGGCCAGGAGCGGCCCGCCGGGCGCATGCTCGGGCTCGGCGGCCAGTGGCTTTACACCGGCGCCTACCGCACGCTCGACGAGGAGCTGGCGCGGGTCATGGCGGTGACGCCGGACCGGCTGCGCGACCTGCTGGGGCGATACACCCTCTCGCCGCGGGCGCTGGTGCGACTGACCCCGGACGCGGCCGCCTGAGCGGATCGGTCACAACGCTCTCATGGAACATGTTGGTTGGGAGGATGCGGGCGGCGGGCTCAGGCGCTCGCGGCCGCGGCGGCCGCGGGCTTGGGCGTGAAGACCCGCACGCAATTGCGGCCGGCGTCCTTCGCGGCGTAGACCGCCTTGTCCGCCGCGGCGATCAACTGCTCGGGCCGGCTGAATACGTTCACGCCGTCGTATGACGCCACGCCCATGCTCACCGTGATGTTCAGCGTCAGCTCCGCGTCGACGCAGATCGGGGTGCACTCGACCTTGCGGCGGAGCAGCTCGGCGGCGCGGGCCGCGGCCTTGCGATCGTGGCCCGGCAGGATCACGGCGAACTCCTCCCCGCCGTACCGCGCCACCGTCGCCCCGTCGGGCGCGCCGGTCATCAGCGTGTTCGCCAGGGCGATCAGCACGTGGTCGCCCGCCTGGTGGCCGTGCGTGTCGTTGACGCTCTTGAACCGGTCGGCGTCCATGAAGATCAGGCCCAGGTGCGTCCGGCCGCCGGCGGCCTGGCTGAACGCGGCGTCGATCACCTCGTTGAACTTGCCGCGGTTGAACGCACCCGTGAGCGAGTCCCGCTCCATCTGCTCGCGCAGCTCTTCGTTGCGGTGGGCCAGCTCCGTGGCGTTCTGCTGCGTCTGAAGCGAGAGCTCGAGCAGGGTCTCGTTGGCCTCGGCGAGGATCGCCTGCGGGTCGCCGTCGTCGGTCGTGTCGATGTCGAACAGCGCGCCCATCTCCTTCGTCGCGTCGCCGATCGTCGTCAGCAGCCGCTCGCCGGTCGCGTTGTCCATCTCGAACGCCTTGTACAGGCACTGGAAGTAGCGTTCGACGGCCTGGGCGTCGTCGCAGAGGAACACGTCGGCGGCGCGGCTGGCCGCGTGCACCGCCCACGTCGTCGGGCGCACGTCGTCGGGGGCGCGCTGGGGCTGCTCGTGCCAGCGGATCGGCCCGGTCAGCACCGGCGGCAGCTTCCACTGCTCGCCCAGCGCCGCACCGATCTGCGCATGATCGACCTGGTACTTCTCCCGCTCGGCCTTCCACAGCGACTGCGGCTGGTGCTTGGTCTGCTCCAGCACCTGCATGTAGTCGCACCCCAGCGTCTGCAGCATCGCCATGATGCCGATGTCCTTGAGCAGCCCGGCGAGGAACGCCTGCTCGTGGTCGAGGACGCCGGCCTCCTGCGCGATGGCCCGACCGCCGACCGCCGAGTACAGGCACCGCTTCCACAGCAGCATCATGTTGAACTCGCCGCCCTCGTCGTCCTTGAACGTGTCGAGCAGGCTGAACCCCAGCGCCAGCGTCTTGACGCTGTTGAGCCCGAGGATCACCAGCGCGTGGCTGATCGTGCTCACCCGCTGACTCAGCCCGTAGAAGCTGGAATTGACCGTCTTGAGGATCTTGCTCGACAGCGCCGGATCATTGCTGATCGTTTCGGCGATCTGCTTGATGTTGATATCCTGCTGCCGGCAGAGCTCGATGACTTCGATGGCGATCGCGGGCAGCGAGGGCAGGCGCGGACACTTCAATACTTTCTTGGTCAACGCGTCGTTCATGAACGGCTACATCCTCATGAGCAATGCGGCTGGTGCGCACCCGCACTGCGTCAAAAGCTGCCGGGAAGCCAGGTTCCGACCCCACAATCTCAAGTATCGGCCCCGGAACCTGAAAACTTGATGGTGTTTCGCCGATTCAGGGGATGCCCGCGCAAGTTGATACCCATGCGACCAGGCACCGGACTTACACGTGTCATCGCCGGGTGGGCGTGCTGTAAACCGCGCTGCGACACGACGTAGCAGCGCCGCGACACGCCCGGGCCCCGCGCACAAAAAACCCCGGCCGGGCCGGCCGGGGTTTGATCCAATCTGAAAGAACGCGTCAAAAAATCTCAGGTCGTGCCGGCCTCGGCGGGCTCGTCCTGCGACGGGCCGCCCTCGGCTTCACCGTCGGGCTTCTGGGGCTCGGCCTTGGGCTCGAGCGACTCGTCGTAGGTCGACTCGAACACCAGGTGGTCCTCCTGCTCGTGCTTGGCGACCTTGACGAGGTTCTTGCCCTCGAAGTCGCCGCGGAGGATCGCCTCGCTCAGCGCGTCCTCGACGTTGTGCTCGATGGCGCGGCGGAGCGGCCTTGCACCGAAGTCGGGGTTGAAGCCCTTGGTGATCAGGAACTGCTTGGCCGACTCGTCCAGCTCCAGGGCCAGGCCCTGCTCCTTCAGCCGCGTGCGGACCTTGTGCAACTCGTACTCGACGATGTTGACCAGGTCCTCGCGGTTGAGGGCGCGGAAGACGATCACGTCATCGAGGCGGTTGATGAACTCCGGCCGGAAGTGCCGCTCGATCTCCTTGAGCAGCAGCTCCTTCATCCGGTCGTAGCTGGCGGCCTCGTTGCGCTGCTGGAAGCCGAACCCCCCGCCGCCGCCCTTGATCAGCTCGGCCCCGATGTTCGAGGTGAGGATGAGGATGACGTTGCGGAAGTCGATCTGGCGGCCGAACGAATCGGTGAGCCGGCCTTCTTCCATGATCTGCAGCAGCATGTTGAACACGTCGGGGTGGGCCTTTTCGATCTCGTCCATGAGGACGACGGCGTAGGGCCGACGGCGGATGCGTTCGGTGAGCTGGCCGCCCTCTTCGTACCCGACGTACCCGGGGGGGGCGCCGATGAGCCGGCTGACGTTGTGCTTCTCCATGTACTCGCTCATGTCGAGGTGGATCAGCGCGTCCTCGTCGCCGAACATGAACTCGGCCAGGGCCTTGCTCAGCAGGGTCTTGCCGACGCCCGAGGGCCCGACGAAGATGAACGCGCCCATCGGCCGCCGGGGGTCCTTGAGGCCCGAGCGGGCGCGGCGGATCGCCTTGGCCACGGCGTGGATCGCCTCGTCCTGGCTCACGACGCGCTTGTGCAGCTCCTGCTCCAGCTTGAGCAGCCGCTCGGTCTCTTCCTTCTCGAGCCGGGTCAGCGGCACGCCGGTCATCTTCGAGACGACCTCGGCGATGACCTCCTTGTCCACCACGCCGTCGACCTCGCGGCTGCGGTCGCGCCACTGCTTCTGGACCTGCTCCTTCTTCTCGCGGAGGGCCTCGGCCTGGTCGCGCAGCTCGGCGGCCCGCTCGTAGTCGGCG
>CAYWKS010000037.1:0-25904 GCA_964458935.1 uncultured Planctomycetaceae bacterium | reverse complement strand
TCGCCTGGGGCTTCCCGATCGTCAACTTCGTGTTCTGGGTCGGCATCGGCCACGCGGGCACGCTGATCAGCGCGATCCTGTTCCTGTTCCGGCAGAACTGGCGGACGGGCATCAACCGCTTCGCCGAGGCGATGACGATCTTCGCGGTCGTCTGCGCGGGGCTGTTCCCGGGCATCCACGTCGGGCGGGCGTGGCTGGCGTACTGGCTCGCGCCCTACCCCAACCAGATGGCGATGTGGCCCAACTTCCGCTCGCCGCTGCTCTGGGACGTGTTCGCGGTCAGCACCTACGCGACCGTCTCCTTGCTGTTCTGGTACATGGGCATGATCCCCGACCTGGCGACCCTGCGTGACCGGTCGAAGGACCGCGTGCGGCAGGTCGTCTATGGGCTGCTCGCCCTGGGCTGGACCGGGTCCAACCGCGCCTGGCAGCGCTACGAGCGGGCCTACCTGCTGCTCGCGGCGCTGGCGACCCCCCTCGTGCTCTCGGTCCACAGCGTCGTGAGCTTCGACTTTGCCGTCGCGCAACTGCCCGGGTGGCACACCACCATCTTCCCCCCGTACTTCGTCGCCGGCGCGATCTTCGGCGGGTTCGCCATGGTGCTCGTGCTCGCCATCCCCTGCCGCAAGTGGTTCGGCCTGGAACACATCATCACCCTCCGCCACATCGAGAACATGGCCAAGGTCATGCTCGCCACCGGCATGATCGTCGGCTACGCCTACGGGGTCGAGCTGTTCACCGCCTGGTACTCCGGCGTGAAGTGGGAGCAGTTCGCCTTCCTCAACCGCATGTTCGGGCCCTACGGCTGGGCGTTCTTCCTCATGATCTTCTGCAACGTCGTCAGCATCCACGTGCTCTGGTTCAAGAAGGTGCGGACCAACCCGATGCTCGTCTGGGTCGTGGCCGTGCTCGTGAACGTGGGCATGTGGTTCGAGCGGTTCGTGATCATCATCACGTCGCTGGTCCGCGACTTCGTGCCGTCGAGCTGGGGGCTGTTCGTGCCCACGTGGGTGGACATCGCGATGCTCGTCGGCAGCTTCGGGCTGTTCTTCACGCTGTTCCTCCTGTTCGTGCGGTTCGGCCCGGTCGTGGCGATGGCGGAGGTGAAGAGCGTGATGCCCGCGGCGCACGCCGGGCACGGCACCAGGCACTACGAAGACGTCCGGGCCGACGATTCGCAGACCGGCGACTACCGCGTGCCGTAGCCGATCGGTCGAAAGGGCCCTCGCCGGGGCAAGACCCCGGCCGGGCGGGCCGGACGCCGGCCCGTGTATCGAGCAACGAATGTTGAGCCATGAGTGAACGCAACGCACAACCAGGCCCCGGCGAAGGCGCGAGCGAGCCCCGCGTCTACGGGTTGCTCGCCGAGTTCGAGGACGTGGACACGCTGATGCACGCGGCGCGGGGCGTTCGGCACGCGGGGTTCGCGATGTGGGACTGCTTCACCCCGTTCCCCGTCCACGGGCTCAACCGGGCGATGGGCCTGAGGCCGACGATGCTGCCGTTCATCGTGCTGCTGTGCGGGCTGACGGGCGCGGCGATCGGGATCGCGATGCAGTTGTACATCAACGCCACGGAGATCGACGGCGTGCCCACGATCTTCCAGGGCTACAAGATCATCTTCTCCGGCAAGCCGTACGCCTCGGGCCCGGCGTTCATCCCGGTCACGTTCGAGGTGACGATCCTCCTGTCGGCGTTCGGGGCGTTCCTGGGCATGCTGGGGCTGAACCGGCTGCCGCGGTTGCACCACCCGGTGTTCAAGAGCGCCCGCTTCCGCCGCGTGACCAACGACCGGTTCTTCATCGCGATCGAGCGGGACGACCCGCTGTACGAGGGCGACCGGACCCGGCGGCTGCTGGAGGAGCTGGGCGCGACGTCGATCGAGCAGTTGCAGGACTAACTCATGGCGCACGACGCGAACGACAACGACCGCCGCGACCCGCAGTCGTGGCTCCGCGAGCCGCTGGAGCTGCTGGGCTCGGTGCCGCGCTGGATCATCCACACCACGCTGGTGCTGGTGGTGCTGTCGTGGGTGCCGTTCGCGATCGTCGCGCTCAGCCGCACGACGCTCGACCGCCAGCCGCCGTACCACTTCTTCCAGGACATGGACGCCCAGCCCAAGCTCAAGGCTCAGGCGGCGGACGCGACGTTCGCCGACCGCCGCGCGATGCGGCCGCGGGTCGAGGGCACCGTGGCCCGCGGCGAGCTCCGCGACGACGACCACTACTACCGCGGCTACCGGACCGGGCCCGATGGCCGGCCCCGGACCGTGCCCGCCGCGTCCGATCCCAACCAGCGGACGCTGGACTACTTTGCCGGCTACCCCCGGCAGGTCACGGTCGACATGACGCTGCTCGAACGCGGGCGGGAGCGGTACAACATCTTCTGCGCCCCGTGCCACGGCGCCAGCGGGTACGGCGACGGGATGGTGCACCAGCGCGCGCTGGCCGTCAACGCCGGCGCCACCGGGTGGGCCCAGCCCACCAACCTCGTCGGGGCGGCGCAGCAGAAGAACTACGGCGAAGACGCCTACGCCAACGGCAAGCTTTACAACGTCATCAGCCACGGCATCCGGTCGATGTCCGGCTACGCGTCGCAGATCCCCGTCGCCGACCGCTGGGCGATCGTGGCGTACGTCCGCGCGCTGCAGCTCTCGCAGAACGCCGACGTGGACGACATCACCCCCGCCGAACGTGAACGCCTGCGTTAACCCGTTGAAGGAGGCAGCCGCCCGTGTCGCTTGAGCATGTGAACGCTGAACTGGACAGCCCGCACGGCCGCACGATCGGCCCGTTGACCGGTGCGCTGTTTCGCGGCGGCGTGCTCGCGGCGGTGGGGGGGCTGGCCCTGCTGATGGTGCTGGGCGCCGCGGGCGGGTCCTTCGCCGCCGAGCGCGCCATGTTCGCCTACCTCGTGAACTTCCTGTTCTTCGTCAGCCTCACGCTGGGCGCGATGCTGTTCGTGATCGTGCACCTGCTCTGCAAGACCGGGACGGTGACCAACTACCGCCGGCTGGGCGAGATGGTCATGGCCACCGCCCCGGCGATGGGCCTGGCGGCGCTGCCGATCCTGTTCGGCGGGAGCCTGCTGCACCACTGGATGCACGCGGCCGACGACCCGGTCGTCACCGCCAAGGCCCCGTACCTGCTCCCGGCCACCTGGGCGACGCGGATCGTCATCTACATGCTCGTGTTCACGCTGATCGGGTGGTGGTACTACCGCACGTCGCTGCGACAGGACCGGACCGACGACGCGTCGCTCACGCTCCGGATGCAGGCCGCCGCACCCCCGGCGATCATCACCTACGCCTTCGCCGTGACCTTCTTCGCGATCGACATGATCATGGCGCTGGACGCGCACTGGTTCAGCACGATCTTCGGCGTGTACTACTTCGCCGGGTCGTTCATGGCGTTCCACGCGCTGCTCGCGGTGGGGCTGAACTGGCTGCAGAACCGCGGCCGGCTCGTCCGGGTCGTCAACGCCGAGCACTACCACGACATCGGCAAGATGCTGTTCGCGTTCGTGGTCTTCTGGGCGTACATCGCCTACAGCCAATACATGCTGATCTGGTACGGCAACATCCCCGAAGAGCAGGCGTGGTACATCCGCCGCGGCGTCAGCACCGACCCGGCGCACGGCAACCTGTTCAGCTACGTGACGCTGGCGCTGTTGATCGGGCATTTCGTGATCCCGTTCCTCGGGCTGATCAGTTGCGCCGTCAAGCGCGACCGCCGTAAGCTGTGGTTCTGGGCGGTGTGGATGCTGGTGTTCCACTTCGTCGACCTGGTGTGGCTGGTGCGGCCGGAGCTGCGCGTGGATCACGTCACGATCGCGGTGAACTGGGTGGACCTGGCGGCGCTGGGGGCGGGATTCGTCGGGATGGGCGGGTTCTTCGTCGCCGCCCTCGCCCGCGTCATCGGCGACCGGTCGCTGGTGGCGTACAACGACCCGCGGCTGAACGAAGCCCTGGTCTTCGAGAACTTCTGACGCCGCCGCGGCACCTAACGTGCATTAAACAGCGCGTGTAACGCACGCACGGAATCAAGGGTCTACGACACAATGGCCGACAACGCCAACAACAGCGAACCACGACGCGGACACGACCTGAACCTGCCGCTGATTGTGACGATCGGCGTGATCGCGGTGGTGATGGTGTTCGGCGTGATCATCCCCGGGCTGCTGGCGGTGGTCTACAATATGAAGGATCGCCACGTGGAGGAGCGGGTGTTCAGGGCCGAGTACACCGAACTCCGCGCCCACGAGGCCGACCAATACGAGCGGATCACCGGCCGGCCCCGCTGGATCAACGAAGCGGAGGGGGTGGTCGGCATCAGCATTGACGACGCGATGAAGCTCTACGCCGAGCGCGTCTCGGACGCCGGCGACGAGGCTCGACCATGACCAGACCGACGTTGCCCAACCTGTTCAGCCTGCTGATCGCGGCCGCGACGGTGGCGAGCCTCGCGTCCGCCGCGGGCGGGCAGCGCGTGCGGTCCGACGTGCTGCCCGAGGCCTTTGAGGGCGTGGGCATCACCGAGCACCTGGACGCGCCGCTGCCGCTCGACGCGAAGTTCGTCGACGCGACCGGCCGCACCGTCGCGCTCGGCGAGTACTTCAACCAGGACAAGCCCGTGGTCATGGCCATGGTCTACTACCGCTGCCCGATGCTGTGCACGCTGGTGGTCAACGGCATGACCGAAGCCCTCCGCCAGATCGACTGGGACCCCGGCGAGGAGTATCAGATCGTCGTGGTCAGCTTCAACCCCGCCGAGGGGCCGGAGCTGTCGAAGCGGAAGAAGGCGGCGTACCTCGCGGAGTTCGGGCGGGAGGGCGTCGGCGGGGGCTGGCACTTCCTCACCGGCGATCAGCCCGCGATCGATCGGCTCACCCGGGCGATCGGGTTCGATTACAAGTGGAACGACGCGACCAAGGAGTTCGTCCACGACTCGGCGATCTACGTCGTCACGCCCGACGGGCGGTTGAGCAAGTACCTGTACGGCGTGCGGTACGAGCCGCGGACGCTGCGTCTGTCGATGGTCGAGGCGTCGCGGGGCAAGATCGGGTCGATCGGGGACAAGATCACGCTGCTGTGCAGCCACTACGACCCGGTCGAGGGCAGCTACGCCGCCTCGGCGCTGATGGTGATGCGGCTGACGGCGGTGCCGGTCGGCATGGGGCTGCTCATGGCGATCCTGGTCACGGTGTTCTTGGCCCGCCGCCGACGCCGGCTCGCGAGCGGAGGTGCGACGTGATCGCGTCCCTGCTCACGCTCGCGCAGCAGGCGGAGGGGTCGGCGCTGCTGCCGCCGTCGGCGTCGACCAACGCGCCCGGCGTCGACTGGCTGTTCCTGTTCATCTGGTACGTCTCGGTGTTCTTCTTCGTGCTGATCATCGCGCTGATGGCGTACTTCGCGTGGAAGTATCGCCGCCGCACCCCCGAGCAGCAGCCCCGCTCGCGGATGACCCACTCCACGCCGCTGGAGCTGGCGTGGACGATCCCGCCGCTGCTGATCGTGATCTTCATCTTCTGGGTCGGGCTGGGCGGGTTCGCCGAGATCGACAACCCCTACGCCAACGCCAAGCGGATCGAGGTGCTCGGGTACAAGTGGAACTGGCAGTTCACGTACACGCTGCCGAACGGTTCGACGTACAGCGACCCGGCGCTGCACATCCCGGTCGACCAGCCGATCGAGCTGGTCATCACCAGCCAGGACGTGATCCACTCGGTGTTCATCCCGGCGTTCCGCGTCAAGCGTGACGCGGTCCCGGGCAAGTACAACCGCCTGTGGTTCGAGGCCAACAAGATCGGCGAATACCCGCTGTACTGCACGGAATACTGCGGGACGCAGCACTCGTCGATGCTCAGCAAGGTGGTGGTCCACCCGCCGGGCGAGTTCGAGGTCTGGCTCGAGAAGGCCAGCGCCGCGCCCTTCGAGGACCTCGACGACCAGTGGTACGAGCGGTGGCGGTCGATCCAGTCCAGCGAGCAGTACGAGACCTTCCGCGCCGAGCTGCTGGCGCAGACCGAGTGGACCGAGGAGGACGTTGAGCCGCTCAAGCCCCCGTTCGTCATCGGCGAGGAGCTGTACACCAGCAAGGGTTGCCAGCAGTGCCACTCGCTGGACGGCACCCGTCTGACCGGCGCGTCGTGGAAGGGGCTGTGGCAGAAGCAGCGCGTCTTCACGGACGGCACCACCGCCGTGGCCGACGAAAACTACCTCCGCACCTCCATCCTCCGACCGCAGGCGAAAATTGTCGAGACCTACGGCGCTAACATGCCCAGTTACCAAGGCCAACTGACCGACCGTCAAATCGACGCGATCATCGCCTTCATCCGTTCACTGGGAAATGATCAGCCATGAGCACCCTCACCCCCACCACCCCGTCCGACGTGAAGCCGGCCCTGCCGCCGGAAGAGCACCTGACGCTGAACTACCTGAACGAGACCCGCGGCATCTGGTCGTGGCTGAGCACGCTGGACCACAAGCGGATCGGGCTGATGTACCTGGCCGGCATCCTCTTCTCGTTCTTCCTCGGGGGCATCTTCGCGCTGCTGATCCGCACGGAGCTGGCGGCGCCCGGCCAGACCATCCTCCCGGCGATGGGCGAGGGGACCTGGCGCGACACCTACAACCAGGTCTTCACCCTCCACGGCGCGATCATGGTGTTCCTGTTCATCATCCCCTCCATCCCCGCGGCGATGGGCAACTTCATCCTGCCGATCATGCTCGGCGCCAAGGACGTGGCGTTCCCCCGCCTCAACCTGATGAGCTTCTACCTGTGGTGCATCGGCGCGGTGCTGTTCATCGCCACGATCGCCGTCGGCGGGCTGGACACCGGCTGGACGTTCTACACGCCCTACTCGATCGACGACGCGCACTCGAAGTTCAGCGGGGTGCTCCCGGCGACGGCCGGGGCGTTCATCCTCGGGTTCAGCTCGATCCAGACCGGGCTGAACGTCATCGCCTCGATCCACATGCTCCGCCCGCGCGGGATGACCTGGTTCCGCATGCCGCTGATGCTGTGGGGCCTGTACGCCACGGCGATCATCCAGATCCTCGCCACCCCGGTGCTGGGCATCACGCTGCTGCTGCTGATCGCCGAGCGGGCCGCCGACATCGGCATCTTCGACCCGACCGCCGGCGGCGACCCGATCCTCTACCAGCACTTCTTCTGGTTCTACAGCCACCCGGCGGTGTACATCATGATCCTGCCCGCGATGGGCGTGGTCAGCGAGGTGATCTCCTGCTTCAGCCGCAAGCACATCTTCGGCTACCACTTCATCGCGATGAGCTCGCTGGCGATCGCGCTGCTGGGCTTCCTCGTGTGGGGCCACCACATGTTCACCAGCGGCCAGTCGACCGTCGCGAGCACGATCTTCAGCTTCCTCACGATGTTCGTGGCGATCCCCTCGGCGGTGAAGGTGTTCAACTGGCTGGCGACGATGTTCGGCGGGTCGATCTGGCTCCGCGCGCCCATGCTCTATGCGATGAGCTTCATCTGGGTCTTCGCGATCGGCGGGCTGACCGGGCTGTTCCTCGGGGCGCTGTCGACCGACATCCACCTGCACGACACCTACTTCGTCGTCGCCCACTTCCACTACGTGATGGTGGGCGGGACGGTGTTCGCGTTCCTCGCGGCGCTGCACTACTGGTGGCCGAAGATGTTCGGGCGGATGTACCACGAGAAGGGCGCGTTCTGGTCGTGGGTCGGCATCTTCGTCGGTTTCAACCTGACGTTCTTCCCGCAGTTCATCATGGGCTCGCAGGGCATGCCGCGCCGCTACGCCGACTGGGGCGAGACCACGCTGGCCGACGGCACGACCGTGTCGCTGGAGCACTGGGCGGCGTACCACGTCGCCTCGTCGGTCGGGTCGTACGTGCAGTTGATCGGGTTCGTGGGTCTGGCGGCGGTGCTGATCCATTCGCTGGTCAAGGGCCGGCCCGCGCCGCGGAACCCGTGGGGCGCCAACTCGCTGGAGTGGCACACCCCTTCGCCACCGCCGCATGAGAACTTCAAGACCGCGCCGACCGCCGGCGACCCGTACGAGCTGCGCAACTGGCACTGGAGCGACGCGCTGCAGGGCTTCGAGAAGCGGGCCGATGAGCCCGAGCCGGTCGGGCGACTTTGATTCGTGAGGCACAGACCGCATGACCCAGGCTGAATCACCCATCGCGACCCCGCCCGCCGCCGACGTGCACGGCGGCGCGACCCACGCACACGACCCCGACGTGGCCCACCACTTCGAGTCCGCCGAGCAGCAGTTCGACTCCGGCAAGCTGGGCATGTGGACGTTCCTCGCGACCGAGGTCCTCATGTTCGGCGGGCTGTTCTGCGGCTACGCCGTCTGGCGGAGCAACGACCCGGCGTCGTTCGAGTACGGCCACCGCCTGCTCGACTCGACCATGGGCGGCATCAACACGGTCGTGCTGATCACCTCGAGCCTCACCATGGCGTGGGCCGTCCGCGCCGCCCAGCTCGGCCAGCGCCGGGCCCTGACCATCCTCCTGGCGCTGACGCTGCTCGGCGGGTTCGGGTTCATGGGCATCAAGTACATGGAGTACTCGGCGAAGTTCGCGCACGGCACCGGGCCGGGGAACTGGTTCCTCGACGGCCGCGAGATCGACGGCGAGAAGATCCCCGACAAGATCAGCGAGTACTTCGGTCATGGCCACGCCGACGCCCTCGGCCACACCGGTCCCGGCGGCCAGGGCGGCCACGCCGACGGCGGCGGGGCGGCGGCCGCCAACGATGCCCCCGCGCCGGCGCCGGCGTCGCCCCTGGCCGCGATCAATGAGGCGCGGACCGCGCTGGTCGACCCCGGCCGATCCCCCCCGGGCCTCGCCCCGCTCGACGCCGACACGTCGACGCCCGCGGCGCAGGCCGGCGGCCACGACCTCACCCCCGCGCAGGTCAAGCTGTCCCGCAACTTCATCGACGTGTACTTCCTCATGACCGGGCTGCACGGCGTCCACGTGCTCGTGGGCATGGGCCTGATCGCCTGGCTGCTCGTCCGCGCGGCGCGGGGGGCGTTCGGCCCGACGCGGTTCGCCGCCGTCGATAACGTCGGGCTCTACTGGCACCTCGTCGACCTGATCTGGATCTTCCTGTTCCCGCTGCTGTACCTGATCGACTGACGGAGGCCCCCATGAGTGATCCGCACACGCCCGACAACGCCCACGGCTCCGAGCACCACGTGCACGTCATGCCGCTCAAGGTGCTGTTCGCGGTCTTCATCGGGCTGCTCATCCTCACGTGGCTGACCTACGCCGCCTCGCAGGCCGCCCGGTCCGGCACGCTCGACCTGGGCGCGGGCAACGTGATCGTCGCCCTGCTGATCGCGGTGGTGAAGGCCTCGCTCGTCGGGCTGTATTTCATGCACCTCCGCTACGACTCGCCGTTCAATTCGATCATCCTGATCGCCGCGCTGGTGTTCGTCGCGCTGTTCATCGCCGTCTCGCTCGTCGACACGGTCGAGTACCAGCCCAGCCGCATCGACACCGAAGCGGCCAACGCCGCCGCCGCCTCGCCATGAACACCGCCTCGCCGCACACCGAGCCGTCCCACGACGAGTACCGCCCGCCCCTGCCCAGCCCGCGGCGGATCGGCACGTTCGGCGTGATCCTGTTCCTCATCTCGTTGAGCATGCTGTTCGCCGCCAGCATCGTCGGCTACGTCATCTACCGCCTCGACCTCGCCGACCCCGCCAGCCCCCGACACCTGCCCCTCGGCCAGCTCGACCTGCCCATGTACCTCTGGCTGAGCACCTTGGTCATCGTCGTCAGCTCCGCCATGCTCCATTACGCCGGCATCAGCGTCGCCCACGAACGCCAACGCCAGTTCCGCAACGCCATCAGCGCCACCGCCGGCCTCGCCGTCCTGTTCCTGTTCGTCCAAGTCCCCGCCCTCGTCGATCTGTACCAGACCATCCGCGCCGCCGGCGGCAGCGGCTCCACCCTCCCCCGCCTGGTCATGATGCTCATCATCCTCCACGCCATCCACGTCATCGGTGGGGCCGTCCCCCTCGCCGTCATCACCATCAAGGCCCACCGCGGCGTCTACGACCACGAACACCACCACCCCGTCACCCACTTCGCGCTCTACTGGCACTTCCTCGGCGTCGTCTGGCTGATCATGTTCGCCGCCTTCATGGCGCTGGGCTGAACGCCGGCCGCCGCACCGCTCAACACGACCCGAACACCGCGTCCACCCGCTCGATCACCCCGTGCAGCTCGCCCTCGGCCATGACCGGCTTCGACGCCGATTCGTCGATCGCCTCGTCCGCCTCCAGCGGCACCCAGCTCCGGCACCCCGCGAACGCCGCCCGAAAATCGATCGTCCGTGGCTCGACCAGCGCGTGCGCCCGCACCGCCGCCAGGTACAGCGGCCGGTCCGGCCGATACTCGAACCGCATGTCCACGTACGCCCCCGACCACGGGTGCAGCTCGTCCAGCCGATCGAACGCCGCCCGCGACGGCACCGTCCACACCCGCGCCGCCTCCGCCCACCCCCCGATCGTCACCCGCGACGCATCCGGGTCGTCGCCCAACCGCGCCCCGTACGCCGGCTTGAGCATCGCCGCGTCCTGGTGCTCATACGTCGGGTACAACCCGAACCGACGATACGCCAGCTCGAACTCCCCCGTCACGCTGTCCTCGTGAATACCCCCCTTGCGCAGCAGCAGCGCCAGCTCTCCCGTCAGCAACAGATCACAGACCAGCCGCCACTCTTTCAGCGCTACGTCGATCATGCGCCCCATCCTACGAAGCGACGCGACGCGTCGCTTGCCGCGGCGGGCCATTTCATACCTCCAGCCCCGCCTCCGCCTTCGGCAGCTCCGCCAGCGCCGCGTCGATGTGCGCCTGCGGCAGCTCGAAATCCTCCAACTCGCCGGCCAGGTACTTGTCGTAGCTGAGCAGGTCGAAGTGCCCGTGCCCCGAGAAATTGAACACGATGCACTTCCCCTCACCCGTCTGCTTGCACCGCAACGCCTCGTCGATCGCCGCCCGGATCGCGTGGTTGGTTTCCGGCGCCGGGCAGATGCCCTCCGTCCGCGCGAACAGCACACCCGCCGCGAACGCCGCGTTCTGGTGGTACGCCCGAGCCTCGATCGCCCCGAGCTTCTGCACCAGCGACAGGCTCGGCGCCATCCCGTGGTAACGCAGCCCCCCCGAGTGGATCCCCGACGGCACGAACGAATGGCCCAGCGTATACATGCACGCCAGCGGCGCCATCCCCACCGTGTCCCCGTAGTCGTACGCGTACGCCCCGCGCGTCAGCGTCGGGCAGGCCGTCGGCTCCGCCGCCACCAGCCGCGGACCCCGACCCTCCAGCACCTCCTTCACGTACGGAAAGATCATCCCCGCCACGTTCGACCCGCCCCCGGCGCAGCCGATCAGCACGTCCGGCGTCTCCTCCGCCAACGCCAACTGCTTCTTCACCTCCAAACCGATCACCGACTGGTGCGTGCACACGTGGTTCAACACCGATCCCAGCGCGTAGTTGGTGTCGTCGTGGCTCGCCGCGTCCTCCACCGCCTCGCTGATCGCGATCCCCAGCGACCCGGTCGTCTCCGGGTCCCGCTCCAGAACCTGCCGGCCCGCCTCGGTGTCCGGCGACGGCGACGCCACGCACCGCGCGCCCCAGAGCTGCATCAGCGACCGCCGGTAAGGCTTCTGGTAGTAGCTGACCTTCACCATGTACACCTTGCACGCCAGCTCGAACCGGTCGCACGCGAACGCCAGCGACGAACCCCACTGCCCCGCGCCCGTCTCCGTGGCGATCCGCTCGATCCCAGCCCGCTTGTTGTAGTAGGCCTGCGCCACGGCGGTGTTGGGCTTGTGAGAACCCGCCGGGCTCACCCCTTCATGCTTGTAGTAGACCCGCGCCGGCGTGCCCAGGTGCTGCTCCAGCCGACGCGCACGGATCAGCGGCGTCGGACGCCAGATCGCCAACGCCTCCCGCACCGCGTCGGGGATGTCGATCCAACGCGCCGTGCTCACCTCCTGCTCGATCAGCGCATCGGGGAAAAGCGGCCGCATGTCCTCCGGCGTGACCGGCCGGCCCGTCCGCGGGTGGCAGTGCGGCGGGATCGCCCGCGGAAGGTCCGCCGCCACGTTGTACCACTGATGCGGAATATCCCGCGCCGACAGCGTGATCCGATCGTCGTCCACGACTACCTCCGAGACGAGAAGGGGGGTGGGACCGACAGTGTAAGCCCACCATCGCCAACCAGCCAAGCCCGGTCATGCCCCCAACCGCCGTTTCAGACCTCGGCGGAGTGCACGCATCGCGGTCGGCGTGCCCGGCCCGCGACGGCGTGCCCGGCCCGCGACGGCGTGCTGCGCAACGCCCGACAGCACGATCCGCCCGGATCGCCGAACGCGGCAAGTTTTTGTAAGCCCATGCCAACACAAGCGCAACGCAGCGCCGCGGCGCCGCCGGCGACGGCCGCGTGCGCCAGGTTGCAGCCCGCCGCCCATCTATGGAGGCCGCCTCATGCCGACCCGACGCCGCGCCATCCGATCCGCCATCCCGATCACGCGACCGCCTGCGGGCCCGTCCGCCCGGTCAGGGGCGGACACGCCCGCATCAAGCGCGCAAGCCGCTTGTCGTCAACAGGTTAGCTTCGCCCGGACACGCGGGGGGACCCCCCTGGGCGGACACGCGAACCCTCGGCGCGCACCGGCCCGTCGTTCTCAACACGGACCCGCGTTGGCTCTACTGCAAACCGCGTCGCCGCCCGGCCGCCCGGCCGTCGGCCGATCACGTCACGATGAATGTGGCCGACCGCTCGTCGCTGTCGGCGTAGCCGATGCGGCAGGCTCGGGCGCGGATCGTGTGCGTGCCGGCCTCGAGCCGGATCGGCTCGACGTACAGCCGCCAGTGCGGGTCGTCGCCCGACTCGAGCGTGTACACGATCGACCCGCCCTGCGTCGGCGTGTGCAACTGAACGACCATCGGCCCGACCACCTGCATCTCGGACGTGGCCACCTCTTTGACCGCGGTGTGCCGGTCGCTGGTCGGCACGTACGCCACCTCCCCGGTCGTGGCCGTCACGCCCGTGTGCTCGCCGCCGATCGGGATGAAGATCACCCGCCCGGTCACGGGCTGCTCGCCGTTGGGCCAGAACCGCTGCCGGATGATCGCCTCGTCGACCTCACCCATGTCGCCGACCTCGTCGCGCCAGTCGTCCAGCGACTCGCTCAGTCGCTCGATGACGTCCGCGTACGCCGGGTCGTCCGCGAGGTTGTGGATCTCGTGCGGGTCGGCCTCACAGTCGTACAGTTCCTCGACCGGCCGGGAAGACGCGGCGAACCAGCGCTGCGGGCCTTCCAGCGTCCCGGCGATGTACCGCTTCCAGACCTCCTGTTGAACCGGGTGGCGATTGCGGTAGGGCACCCAGTGCATCCGCGGCACGTGCGGCGTCAGGTTGCGGATGTAACGGTAGCGCCGATCACGCACCGACCGGCACATGTCGTACGCCGTGTCGAGCCGGTCGCGCGTCGAGTAGCAGTACTCCCGCTCACGCGCCTCGGGGCCGACAAACGGCATCCCCTGAAGATGCCAAGGGACCTCCAAGCCGCACATCGACAGCACGGTCGGCCCCAGGTCGATCGAACTGACCATGCGCCGGTCGATCGTGCCCGGCTCGATCTCGCCGGGCCAGCGCACGATCAGGGGCACGCGCGTCCCCGAGTCGTACAGCCACCGCTTGCCGCGCGGCAGGCCCTCGCCGTGATCCGACCAGATGAACACGGCCGTGTCCTCCGCCAGGCCGTCTGCCTCCAGTTCCGCCAGCACTTGCCCGACGATCGCGTCGTTGTCGGCGATGTGGTCGTACTGCCGGGCGAGCGCCTTGCGGCACGCGGGCGTATCCGGCAGGTAGGGCGGCAGCGTCACGGTGCCCGGATCGGTCCGCGGCTCGCCGCCCTTGCTCGGCCACTGGCCCGACTCGTGCGTGGCGTCGAGATTGAACACCGCGAAGAACGGCTGGTCGGGGTCGGGCCGATCACGCCAGTGCGCGCCCCGCTCGCAACGGTCCCACGCGCTGGGCGGTTGCGCGAACTGGTAATCGGTCTTGACGTTGTTCGTGCAGTAATACCCGACGCGCCGCAGGTATTCAGGGATGCACCGGGCGTAGTGCGGGGCGACAGCGTGATAGGGCGTGGCCAGCTCCGGCATCGACTCCTGCGTTCGGTGCGTGCGATGGTGCATCGCGCCGGCCGACACCGGGTACAGGCCCGTGATGATGCTGAAACGATTGGGCGCGCAGACCGGCACGGTCGCGAACAGGTTCGGATACACGCACCCCTCGGCGGCGAGGCGATCGACGTGCGGCGTCTGCGCGATCGGATCGCCGTAGCACCCGAACCGCGGGCTGGTGTCCTCGAAGCTGAGCCACAGGATGTTCGGCCACGATGCCACGCCCATCGACTCCGTATCTGCGGGGCCCTTGGAGTCTATGTCAACTCGTCAACCCGTCAACTCGGACGTATCATGCCGGCCGGTGTGCAAGCGCACGCCACGCGGGCAGACGCAACAACGGATCAACGAAAGATCGCCATGAAAGACCCCATTGCATTCGACGACTTCATGAAACTCGACCTGCGTGTGGCGACGGTGGTGGAGGCCGAGCCGCACCCCAACGCCGACCGGCTGCTGAAGCTGCAGATCGACCTGGGCGAGGAGCTGGGCCGGCGGCAGATCTGCGCCGGCGTGCGGGCGCATTACGACCCGGCGGACCTGGTGGGCAAGCAGATCGTGGTGGTGGCCAACCTCGAGCCACGGCAGATCCGCGGCGAGGAATCGAACGGCATGCTGCTGGCGGCCAGCGCGATGGATCAGGAGCAGGTCAAGGACGTGGTGCTGCTGACGCCGATGCGGGCGGCGCCCGCCGGGTCCACGGTCGGCTGAACCGCCCGCCCCGGCGGGGACGTCATGACGCGGCCGGGGCGTTGGCGTCGGCCTGGTCGTCCTCCGACGCCTCGCCCTCGGCCCGCTGGAACCCGACCCGCTCGGCGATCTGCTCATACGTGAACGGATTGGCAACCTGGCGGTTGAGGTCGAGGATGTCGGTCAGCAGCACCTGCTGCATGAATGTCTGACGGTTGCTGACGTACTGCTCGGCATGGATCGGCTGGTAGTCGGTGATCTGCACGATGTGCACGGCCATCGCCGGATCGACGGCGATCGAGCCGGTGCGATCGCTCGCCGGCACCGCGACCGCGTCGCCCTCGGGCCCGATCGCCTGGGCGAGGTCGAACACGCCGTCGACAAACGGCTCGGACTGGCCGACGACCGGCAGGAGGGGCACGACCAGTTGTGGGATGCCGCCCTGCTGCCCGCGCGTCATCTGGCGGCGGGGGAACGGCGGCAGGCTCTCGACAGTGAAGTCCTCGCCCAGCGTCGCCGCCAGCGCCGCCATGCCGTCTTCGGCCGCCTTGGCCGCATAGCCGTCGGCGCGGCCCTGGACCAGTTCGTAGGCCTTGAGCCGGGTCAGGTCCGCCACGACTTCGCCCTGAACCGTCGCCAGGTCGCGCGGGGGCCGGCTCGCCTCCGCGGCACGGAGGCGGAAGATGTAACGCGTGCCCTGGCTGTCCACCACCGCCTGCGACGGCAGGCCCACCTGCAGGTTCGCCCCACGCAGCGGGTTGTCTTCACCGGGGCTCAACTCGTGCACGCTGGCGACGTACTGCGGCGTGGGGATGCCCCGCTGGCCATCGCCGCCCAGCAGCAGGAACGACTGGCCCAGGCCCTCGCGGTCGGACAGATCGGTGATGGCGGTCCAGCCGTCCACGCCCACGACCCGCGGCTCAAAGCCGAACTCCGCGTTCGCCGCCACGCTCTGCGCCGCCGATGCCAGCGACGGAAGCTCCGCGTCGGCGGGGATCATCAGGAAGCCGGTGTTGGGGTCGCGGGGATATTCCCGCAGCGGCCGCTCCAGCTCCGCCCGGATGAAGCGAATCGCCTGCTCCTGCTTCTGGCGTGCCTGCTGCGTGGACAGCCGGTCCATCAGGTACGAGCGCACCAGGTCGAACGGCAGCGGTTCGTTGGGATCGGCGTCGGCGTGGGCGTTGGGGTCGCTCCGCTCGGGGTCGAACGGTCCGCCGGGCACGAACTGCTCGGGATGGTCCAGGTAATAGCGGTTGGCCTCCACGTCGTCCACGCGGATGGAGTCGCGGATCATCGTCAGCGGCAGGGCGATCCACTCGATCTTCACCCGCGCCGGCAGGCGATAGCCGAACCCGAACGGCTGCTCGATGCCCGGCAGGACGTCCTTGTACTGCTGGAAGTGGCTGCGGATCTCGTCGTCCGATGGCGGCGGGGCGTCGTCCAGCAGGTGCGAGGCGGGTACGGAAACCACATCCACGTTCACGGTCGATCGCGTGGTCTTGGCGAAGTGGCGGATCTCCGGCTCGCTGATACGCATCGGCATCTGCAGCAGCCGCAGCAGCCGCTGGTACTTCAGCCAGTGCTGCAGGGCCCGCTGCACCCCGGCTTCGGTGGTCTGGAAGCGGTCGAGCACCTGCGCCATGGCCTGCGGCGGGAGCTGCAGTTGGTCGAGCAGTTGCCCGGCTTCGGCCATGCTCGCATCGATGCCGTTCTGGTCGGCCTCGATGCCCGCCAGCAGCCAGACCATCGCGCGGTCCTGGTCCTGCGGCAGGGTCGCGGCGATCTCCCGCCTCAGCATCGACAGCAGTTGCAGTTGGGCGTCGGCCTGCCGCTGGGCCTCGGCGTCGATCTCGCGATCGCCGACCGTGCCGAGCGTGGGGTTGGCGGCCTGGCGCTGGCTGCGATTGCCCGCCGCCGGCAGCAGGAAGATCACCATCAGCAGCGATCCGCCGATCGCCAGGATCCACTTGTTGTACTTACGAAAGAAGGTAAAGGCCATGGCCCGAGGCTCCAGGGGCGTTCCGTGTCCGTGTGCGAGCCCTGGAGTATCGCCCATTTGCGGGTAATGATCAATGACGGCCGATCACGGGCAACAACCCCGCATCGCGGACCCGCGCGGGAGCTGTTGCGTGCCGTCCGGGGCCGGCAGATCGTCCAGGCGATCGAGGACGCTGGCCTCGAACCGATCGGCGTGCAACTCGTACGCGGGATTGTTGCGGGTATGCGCGTACTGCTCATCGATGAGCTGCCGGATATCGTCGTAGCGGGTCGCCGGCAGCGGATGGGTCTGGAGCCACTCGATGCCGCCGCCGCCGCCGGCCTCACCGAGGATCGTCATGACCCCGAGCAAGGCCTGCGGGTCGTAGCCGGCTCGCGTCATGTACCGCAATCCGAGCAGGTCGGCCTGGCTCTCCTGGTTGCGGCTGAACTTGCGGGTAACCAGCATGGTGGCGACGGCGGTGCCGGCGGGGGCGCCGTAGCGGACCGCATCGCTCTCGGCATCCCTGGTGGCGATGCCCACGCCCGTGGCGATCACACCCGCGATGATGGCGTCGCGGTAGCGCTGGTCCATGTGCTGCGCGGTGACGTGGCCGATCTCGTGGCCGAGCACGCCGGCGAGCTGGGCCTCGTTGGTCATCTTGCTCATCAGGCCACGCGTGATGAACACCTTCCCGCCGGGCAGGGCGAAGGCGTTGATGACCTCGCTGTTCAGGGCGTGGAACTCCCAGGGCAGATCGGCGTATTCGCTGAGGGCGGCGAGGCGATGGCCGATCTCGGCGACATAGTCGCGGACGTGCTGGTCGGGGATGAGTCCGTCGTACTGCCTGATCAGCTCGGGCGACTGCTCCTCGCCGATGCTGATCTCCTGCTCGCGGCTGAGTGTGTTCCAGTACTTCTCGCCGGTGGCGGGGTTAGTGGTGCAACCGCCGAGCGGGGCGAGCGCCGCGGCCGCCAGGCCGAGCGCGGCCGCCCATCGATGTAATGCGTGTCGTCGCATCGTGGAATCCTCTTGATGGCCGGGGCCGCCTGATCATACTACGCCGACGCCGCCTTGTCGGGTCGTCGCCGGTAAGATGGCCGGGCAGATGGCCGACAGGGCGAGCCAACACGCGGTGGTGATGGAGCGGGTGATCCGCACGGCCGGCGGCGAGGACGGGCCGGCTCGCCTGCTCGACGGCGTGGACCTCGCGGTCGGCCGCGGGGCGTGGGTCAACCTCGTCGGGCCCAGCGGGTCGGGCAAGAGCACGCTGCTGCGGCTGATCAACCGCATGGACCCCGCCTCATCCGGCCGGATCGAGGTGTTCGGGCGGGCGATCGAGCGGTGGGATGTGCGGGAGCTGCGGCAGCGGGTGGCGATGGTCTTCCAGGAACCGACCCTGCTGGACCGGACGGTCCGCGAGAACCTGCGGCTGCCGTTGCAGTGGGGCGGACCCGGCAAACCCGGGGCGGTGGATGGCGAGGCGATCCTGGCGCTGGTCGGTCTCGACGGATCGCTGCTCGATCGGCACGAGGATCAGTTGAGCGTGGGTCAGCGGCAGCGGATCGGCCTCGCCCGCGCCCTGGTCACCGAGCCGGCCATCCTGTTGCTCGACGAGCCCACCGCCGCGCTGGACGTGCGGTCGGCCGAGCAGTTGATCCAGACGATCCGCGCGATCCAGCAGCGGCGTGACCTGACGGTGCTGATGGCGACGCATCGTCTGGACGAAGCGCGGGACGACGGGGCGGAACTGGTCGTGATGATCGACGGGCGGATCGCGGCGCGGGGTGCCGCCCAGGCGCTGTTCGACGATCCGCCCGCGGGCCCGGTCCACCGCTTCCTCAAGGGGGACCCGTCGTGACGTGCCTGGCCGATGTGCAGCCGGTGATCGGGCTCGACCAATGGTCGCTGCTGTGGCTGGCGCTGCCGCTGGTCGTGGTCATCGCGGTGAGCGTGGCGTTGAAGCTTCACCAGGCGCGGCGGATCGGGCTCGCCTCGGCCCGGGCGCTGACGCAGTTGCTGGTGGTGGGCGCGGTCATCGGCTGGGTCTTCAACCGGGAGGCGTGGTGGTGGATCGTCGGGCTGCTGATCGCCATGTCGATCATCGCGGGCGTCACCGCGGCGGGCCAGATCCGCTGGGCGCGACGATGGCGGGCGCGGGTCAGCGCCGGCATGACGCTCGTGCTGGCCGGGGTCACCGGCGTCGTGCTGCTGTTCCTCTGTCGGGTGGTCGTGGGCGTGGAGCAGTGGGACGCAAGGTACCTGATCCCGCTGGGCGGGATGCTGCTGGGCAACGCCATGACGTCGGCCACGCTGTCGGCGGAGCGGATCGGCTCGGAACTGCGTCAGCGGCGCCGCGACGTGGAGGCGATGCTCGCCCTGGGCGCGTCGCCGGGCCAGGCCGTCGCCCCGGCGTTCCGGCTCGCCGTGGGCGCGGCCATCATGCCCACGCTCAACGCCATGATGATCGTCGGCGTGGTCAAGCTGCCGGGCATGATGACCGGGCAGATGCTCGGCGGGACCGACCCGTTCCAGGCGGCGCTGTACCAGATGCTCATCCTCGTGGGCATCCTGACGACCGACCTGGTGACGGCGGTGCTGACGGCGGCGTTCACGTATCGGCGGTTCTTCACGCGGGCGTGGCAACTCGACGCCGATCGACTCGCCGCGGCGCGACCGGCGTCGTAAGCTGTGGCGCGATGCACGAGCCGGACGAACACGACGCCGACCTGCTCGACGACGGCGACGACGCGGGCCAGACCGTCGCCTGCCCGGAATGCGGCGACGCGGTCTATGCCGGCGCCGACCGCTGCCCGTCGTGCGGGCATTGGTTCACGTTGGAGCAGGCGACGCACCAGCCGCGGTCGTGGTGGAAGCCGGTCGTCATCGCGCTCATCGTCGCGATGCTGGTCATCCTTGTCGTGCTGTTCTAGGGGGCCGGTTCGCGTCGTCGGTCGCCGCTTGATACCGTCTGGGCATGAGCACGTTCGGCAAGCGGATGGTCGGTGGGCTGCTGTGGCTGGCGGCGCTGTCGCTGTACGGCTGCGTCGGGCCGGTCACGCAGTGGCAGTGCGATGCGATCGGGCGGGAGGCGCTGCAGGCGCTGGCGGCCAACGACGTGGAGGCGCTGTACTCGCACGTCACGCCGGACGAGGCCGCCGCGCTCATCGCCTACCAGCCGAGGCTCGAAGACCCGCACATCCGGTACGTCAAGGACCATTACCCGGCGTGGTCTTCGCTGTACCACCGCTGGTACGAGCTGGGCCCGCGGGGCGGCGACCCGAACGTGCCGATACGTGACTACAAGCTCACGTTCCGCCACCACCCCGAGCAGGACATCATCCGCCTCGAAGACATCCGGCGCGACGACGGGCAGTAGAAGGCTGTCGGTGGTTATGCCGTGCTCAGGCGTTGACCGGGCGTGCCCGCGAGCATGTCGTGGGCCTCGCGGAGCACGCCGATCAGCCGATCCGGCCCGCCGGGAAAATCGTCGTAGCGATCGCGGAACTGCCGCTCGATGTCGTCCTCATCGAGCCGGCTCGCCTGGCGTCCGGGCATCCAGTGCCCGCCGTTGCCCATCATGTTGTAGCGGAACCGGCCGTATTCGCTCATCCCCCATGCCCGAGCCATGTTCCGCAGCCAGATGATGTTGGCCACGTTAATCTGCCCCGGCTGCTTGTCACACCAGTCGAACGCCCGCCACGGGTCCAGCAGGTCCGCGTCGATCTTCTCCGCCATGGCGTCCTGAAGCCGCTGCTCGATGATCGGCAGCAGTTCGTCGGCCTCGTCCCAGTACTCCAGCGAGCGGACGTGCAGATCGAAGTCGGTCGCCCGGGCCGCGCCCACGCTCAACGTGTTGATCTGCGGGTTGCGCTTCAGGCACCAGAGGTTGTTGAACACCACCGGGTGCAACGGCCGGCACAGCTTGGCCAGCCGATCCGGCGGGGCGTAGAGCTTGCCGCCCTTGTCCGACGGGCTGATGATGAACACGCCCATGTCGCGGTCGGCCGCGGCGCGGATCGCCTCGACGTTGTGCTGGTAGATGTAATAGTAGTGGAGGTTGACGTAGTCCAGGCTCTCGCCGGTGCGGGGTTCGCCGTGGCGGACGGCGTCGAGGATCACCTCGGGCGGGCCGTGCGTGCTGAACCCGACGAAGCGGCACTTGCCCTGGTCACGCAGCTTCTGGGCCGCCTCGAACGCGCCGCCGGGCCCGAACGCCTTTTCGTAGTGCTCGGGCAGATTGATCCCGTGCAGGCCCAGCAGGTCCACGTGGTCGAGGTTCAGCCGTTTGAGCGAGTCCTCGAAGTCGGCGGTGAACTTCTCCGCGTCGCCGGGACCGATCTTGGTCTGGACGATGATCTGATCGCGGGGCAGCTTGGGCAGGACCTGGCCGAGCTGACGCTCGCTGGCGCCGTAGCCCCGCGCGGTCTCGATGTGGTTGATGCCTACTTCGAGCGAGCGGTGGATCGTGGCTTCGAGGTGGCGCTGGCCGATCGGATCGACCTGGTCGATGGGCTTATCGCCGCCGTCCTGGTACCGCATGCCCCCGCAACTGAACACGGGCATCTCGAGTTGGGTGCGTCCGAAACGTCGATATAGCAAGACCCCACCTCCGACGCGGTCGTCCTGAGCCGCGAGCTCGGCCCGTCATCTCAATATGAATGCTCGCCGAGTTGCACCTTACCACGGAACGTCCAGTAGATCACCGTGGTATACGCCAGAACGAACGGCATGCCGATGCAGGCGAAGATGAACATGATCCCCAGCGTCTTCTGGCTGGACGCGGCGTTGTAGATCGTCAGCGAATGCGCGGGGTTGGGGTCCGAGACCACGAGGTTCGGGAAGATCGCCAACCCGAACAGCGCCACCAGGCACAGGATCGTCACGCTGCTGGAGATGAAGGCCTGGCCGTGCCGGCCGGCGTAGACCGCGCGGGGGATGTTGGCCACCGCCAGGACGTTGACCAGCACGACCGCCGCCGCCCAGGGCATCTGCTCGAAGTCCGCCGCGACCCGGTCGATCCGGATCAGCGTGTACATCGTCGTCAGCACGTACAGCACGAGGAACACGCCCCAGGTGTGCCACATCCAGCTCTTCAGCCGCTGCTGGAACTCCCCCTCGCTCTTGAGGAACAGGTAGATCGATCCGTGCATCGCGAACATCGCCACGGTCATCAGGCCCACCAGCACGGCGTAGGGATTGAGCATGGGCAGGATGCCGCCGTGGTATCGGCCGACCTCGTCGAGCTCCAGCCCGAGCATCGCGTTGCCCACCGCCACGCCGAACAGCAGCGTCGCCAGGAACGATCCGCCGAAAAACCCGAAGTCCCACACGCGCTTCCAGCGCGGCGAGTCGATCTTCCCGCGGAACTCCAGCGACACCGCGCGAAAGATCAGCGCGAACAGCAGCAGCATGAACGCCGTGTAGAACCCGCTGAAGATGCTGCGGTAGACCTCGGGAAACGCCGCGAACATCGCCCCGCCGAAGGTGACCAGCCACACCTCGTTGCCGTCCCACAGCGGGCCGATCGCGTTGATCCCCACCCGCCGCTCGTGGTCGGTCCGCGCCAGCGGGTGCAGGATCCCCACGCCCAGGTCGAAACCGTCGAGCACCGCATACCCGCCCAGCAGCACGCCCAGCAAGATGAACCAGATCAGGTTGAGGTCCATGTGAGATCCCTCGATGCGTTCGCAGTCGCCCGGCCGCGCCGCGACGGGGAAGGGCGAGCGTCCCGCAGGCCCTCGTGGCCGGGTCCGTTCGCGGCCCGCTCGCTTCGCGGCCTCGTCGCTAGTCGGTCATGTGCATCCGATCCACCGCCGCCGCGGCGATCCCGCCTTTCGCCTGCCCCTCGGCCACGGGCTCGGGGCCGGTCTTGATCTTCCGGTCCAGCACGAATATCCACACCGCGAACAGCAACGCGTACACCAGCGTGAACATGACCAGGCTGAACCACACCTGCTCCGCTTCGAGCACCTCGCTCACACCCGCGTCGGTCCGCAGGCCCGCGACCTGCGTGTGCATCGTGCCGTCTTCCAGCGGTACGCTGACCGTCGGATACTCCACGACGCCGTCGCCGTTGGTCATGAGGTTGTCCGCGTGGGGCTCGCCGCCACGCCAAAGGTGCTCGGTGACGTGGCCCTCGGCGTCGACGGTCCGCGCCGGCGGGTGCACGATCCACGGCTGACGCCCGACCTCCGCGGCGACCCAGCCCGCCTGGTTGGCCGCGTAAGGCCCGAGCACCGCGAACACAAACACCCACATCAGCCAACGCTTCCCAAACAGCGTCCCACGCCAACGGAACCAGCACGCCAGCAGCGTCACCCCGATGAAGAACATCCCCAGGCCCACCATCAGGTGGTAGGTCATGAAGCTCAGCCAGACCGGCGGACGATCCGCCTCGGCGAACTTGTCCAGCCCGACCACCTCCGACTCGAAGTCCTGGTGCAGCAGGAAGCTCAACCCACCGGGGATCGACAGGCTCGCCTTCATCTCACCCGCTTGCTCGTCGGGCCAGCCGATCAGGCTCAGGTCGCCGCGGCCGGTCTGGAACTGGCCCTCGAACGCGGCCATCTTCGCCGGCTGGTGCTCGTAGACGTTCTCGGCCTGGAAGTGGCCCTGAAGCGGCGCCAGCAGCGAGAAGACCGTCCCGAAGATCAGCGCCCCGTTGAACGAACGCTTCGCGAAGTCGGTGTGGCGGTTCTTCAGGATGTACCACGCCGAGATGCTCATGATGAAGAACGCCCCGAGGATGAAGCACCCGATCCACACGTGCACCAGCCGATGCACCGTCGACGGGTTGAACACCAGCGACCAGAAGTCGGTGATCTCGGCGCGCATGACCGGCAGCCCGTTGGACAGGAACCACGGCTCGCCGTCGCGCATCATCTGCACGATGTGGTAGCCGGCCGGCGTCTGCTGCCAACAGTTGGCCACCACGATCCACACGCTCGAAAAGATCGAGCCCAGCGCCACCATGACCGTCGCGAAGAAGTGCATCTTCTTGCCCACACGGTCCCAACCGAACACCAGCACCGCGAGGAAACCCGATTCGAGGAAGAACGCGAAGATGCCTTCGGCCGCCAGCGCCGAGCCGAACACGTCCCCCACGAACGACGAGTACACCGCCCAGTTCGTGCCGAACTCGAACTCCATCACGATCCCGGTGGCCACGCCGATCGCGAATGTCAGCGCAAAGATCTTCGTCCAGAACCGCGCCGCGGTGTGGTAGATCTGCTCGCCCGTCCACAGGTACCGGCCTTCGAGGTAGACCAGCACGACCCCCAGCCCGATGGTCAGGGGCGGGAACAGGTAATGGAACATGATCGTGAGGGCGAACTGAATCCGCGACAAGAGAACCACGTCGTCCATGGCGCTGCGCTCCGGTCTGCGGCCCGGCCGTCACCGGTGGCGGCGACGGTCGAACCGGCGCCAAGCTAACCCTTGCCCGGACGCCCCGCAAGGCACGCCGGCGAGGCCGGGGGCTTGGGCAACCGCCGCGGTCCGCCGCCTCAGCGGTGCTCACGCCGCACTTGCAGCGGGGTCTTGCCGGTGACCTGCTTGACGGTGCGGCCGAGGGCGGCCTGTTGGCCGAACCCGGTCTGACGCGCCACCGTGGTCAGCGGCGTGTCGGTGAAGCGGATCATCGTCAGCGCCGCCGCGATCCGCTGGCGACGCACCTCCTCGCTCGGCGATCGGCCCAACTCCTCCCGAAACCGGTGTAGCAGCGTGCTCCGCGACACCGCCGCCACCTCCGCCAGCCGCTCCACCGTCAGGTCCTCCGAGAGGTGATCGCGGATGTACGCCAGCACCAGCTTCACGTCCGCGTCGGCCACAGCCAGGTGGTCGGTCGACTGACGCGAGATCAGGTCGAACGAGACGAACGTGCGGTCGGGCACCCGCTCACCTTCAAGCTGCTGATGGAGCAGCTTCGCGGCCGTGTAGCCCACGCCGAACTGATCGATCGTGATGCTCGAAAGGGTCGGCCGGGCGATCTCGCACGTGAACGTGTTATCGCCAATCGCCAGCACCGCCACGTCGTTGGGCACGCCCAGGTGCGACCGGCGGCACGCGGCCAGCGCCCGCCAGCCGTACGGCGTGCCCCGGCAGGCCAACCCGATCGGCTTGGGCAGCTTGGCCAGGAAGCACCCCAGCTCGCTGACCTCCGCGTTGTAGCCCGCCGTGCCCTCCGCATCGCTGCGCGGCGCGGCGCGGTGCACCGCCACCGGCACGCCATACGCTTCGGCCTCGACCACGAACCCCCGCTCGATCAGGTCGATGTCCACCGCCTCGGGCCGATCCGCGCAGAAAAGCGCCAGGCTGCTCATGCCCCTGGTACCCAGGTCCTCGGCGGCGCGGCGGCCCATCGCCTCGTAGTCGGCGATCACCGCCGGCCGATCGTGACCGAACCGGATCGCTCCGATCCCGACCACCACCACGGGAATGGTGACATCCAGCAGGTGTGGCTCGGGCTGGGCCTGCAGTTGCGCGATCGCCCCGAGCGACGGGGGCTCGGCCGGGTGGCTTGGCGCGCCCAGCGCCGCCAACGGCGATGGACGCAGTTGCCACTTGGCGTGCTCGTCGGCGTAGGCGCGGATGCCCTGGACGATCTGGTGGCCAAAAGCGCTGTGCCACAGGTCGAATCCGACGGCAATGGTCGTGGTCCACGTTTGGGCGGGATCACTGTCGCGCATGTTCATGCAGATTGTATAAAAATTCATGCGAAATGGATAGACGGGCCCCGATGCATGTGGTTTATTGTGCGTGTAGTGAGATGAGTGGCGTCCTGGATGGTCCAGGCATTGGTCGCTCGCCGCATTTTGTTTCGAGAGAGAGCGCGGCGTCTCGCGCTCGCCAGACAAAGCTTTTGGAGGTTGATATGGACACTTCACGCAGCATTCTGATGACGGCCCTGGTCGCGGTCGGCCTGGGTTTCGCCGCCACATCGTACGGCGACCTGTACTTCTACGAGCCGTTCGACTATACGGCGGGAACCAATCTCAACGGGCAAGGCGGCTGGACCTCCGGCACGGACG
>CAYWKS010000036.1:10930-26752 GCA_964458935.1 uncultured Planctomycetaceae bacterium | reverse complement strand
CGACGCATCAGGTTCGCCGCGTCCGTGCTCGTCTCCACCATCGACCCGACGGGGGCGATGGGCTTTGGTTCGGGCTGGTCCGCCGGCGATCGGGGTGGGCCCCACCATGCGCTCAGCGCGACCGCGAGGCAGACGGCGAGGCGCGGGATTGGGCCTGGCAACCCGGTCATGGATGATACCCTCCGAGGCGAGTCGTTCCATGGTAGCAGCGGCGACGGCCGGACCCAGCCCCGTGGTCAGACGTTTATGTGCGGCCGATGTTCGCCCAAGCCGGCGGTCGCACTCGGTGGCCGCTCACACGACCGACGACGCGGCGCGGCGGGCGACGTACCCCCTCAACGCATCGATCGGCGGCGTCGCCGTCGTCCATAACTGGTGGTCGACGCCGTGACGCAGCAGCGCCCGACGCAGGTTGGCGATGTGGGCCGACATCGCCTGGCGGTACCGCCGGCCCATATCCCGACCGCTGGTCCGCACGCTCCGGCCCGACTCGGCGTCGACCAGCCGCATCGATCCGATGCCGCCGAGGTCCAGCTCCTGGCCGGCCAGCACCTGCAACGCGACCGCGTCGAACTGGGCGTGGAGAAACGGCGACAGGCCCGCCAGCCATTCGCGCGGCTCGTCCAGCAGATCGCTGATCAGCACAACCAGCGCCCGGCCGGTATGCGGCGACCGCATCGCGCCAAACGCGCCGCGCAACGCCGCGGCCGGATCGGTCCGCCCCGCGCACTGCCCGGCCTCCAGCGCGGCGATCACCTGCTGCAACGCCCGCCACGACCCGCCGGCCGCCACCGCCGGCTCCGCACGCTCGCCGATCCACGTGAGGCTGACCCGGTCGGCCTGACGCACCGCCAGGAACGCCAGCGCCGCGGCGAGCCGGCCGGCATACCTGAACTTCGTCGGGCAGTTCGCATCGCCGTGCGCCGGGCCGCCCCGCTCGGCGCTGCGCAACCGGTCGAAGCCCATCGACGCCGACCGATCGACCAGCAGGTGGATCGTCAGCTCCGCATCGTGGCGATAGCGGCGGACGTACAGCCGATCCGTCCGCGCCCAAAGACGCCAGTCGATGCGGCGCACCTCGTCACCGGCCAGGTAAGGCCGATAGTCGTAGAACTCGGTGGAGTGGCCCCGTCGCGGCGAGCGATGCCGACCGGCGTACAGGCCCTCGACCATCCGCCGCGCCACGAACATCAGCCCGCCGAGCTGCCGGCGATCGGCTGTCGAGAGCAAGGCGCGTTGAGGCGGTTCGGTGGTCATGCGGTCTTGCATCGGTGAATCGTAGAACACCACCATCATAAGGCGGACGCTACACCACCTGCAGGGTCCGCCGCGCGGTCCGATTCACCGATCGCCCCATGAGAAAAACCCCGCCGCGGGGGAGGCAGCCCGCGGCGGGATCAACAGGGAAAGAAGTGTTTCTAACTGGTTGAGTTCCCGTCAACCGGGGGACATGTGCTACAACCTGCGTGCCAAACCGCCGGCGGCTTCGCGGCGCCCGCAGCCGTGCCCATCGCCTGCGCGACGCGGCGGGCGATGCCCAGAAACTGTGTTCGCGACAATGCGGCGGCGGGCCCGGGTCGCCCGGGACGTCCGGGTCGCCGATGACGCGACCCCGGATAAAGAAAAGGACCCGCCGCGTTCGAATCCTTCGAACGAAGCGGGTCCACCCGCAACCGACAGCCATGAGTGAGGCGATGGCTAGGTATGCTTGTTAGGCTTCACGCAGGTGATAGCTCTTGACGAAGGTGGGCTGGAAATCGGGGTAAGCGCCCATGTCGTGCTCGCCGAGGTCCAGGCCCTCGATCTGCTCCTCGTCGCTCACACGCAATCCCATGGTGGCCTTGATCGCACCACCGACCAGGAAGGTGAACGCGAGCGTGAACACGCCGTAGCCAAGGATACCGATCGCCTGATAGCCAAGCTGCTCGATACCGGCCTTGGCCCCGAAGATGCCCACGGCCAGGGTGCCCCAGATGCCGCACACGAGGTGGACACTGATCGCACCGACCGGGTCGTCGATCTTGATCTTGTCGAACATGAGCACGGCGAAGTAAACGATGCCACCGGCGACCAGGCCGATCACGACGGCTTCCCAGACGGCCATCTGATCCGCCCCGGCGGTGATGCCCACGAGCCCGGCGAGGATGCCGTTGAGCGCCATGGTCACATCGGGCTTGCCGCTGAAGACCCAACTGGCCATGCCCGCGGCGATCGCACCGGCGGCGGCGGCGGCCGAGGTGGTCACGAGGACCAGGCTCACCGTGGATGCCTCGGCGCTGAGCACCGAGCCGCCGTTGAACCCGAACCAGCCGAACCACAGCAGGAACACGCCGATGCAGGCGAGCACGAGGTTGTGCCCGGGGATGGCGTTGGACGATCCGTCGGCGTTGTACTTGCCCAAACGCGGGCCGAGCAGGATGACCATGCCCAGCGCGGCCCAGCCACCCACCGAGTGGACCAGCGTCGAACCGGCGAAGTCATAGAAGCCCATCTGTGCGGCCCAGCCGCCGCCCCAGTGCCACGAGCCGGCGATCGGGTAGGCCAGGGCCACCAGCAGCGTGATGAACACGAGGAAGGAGCTGAGCTTGATGCGTTCGGCCACGGCACCGGAGACGATCGTCGCGGCGGTCGCGGCGAACATGGCCTGGAAGAAGAAATCGGTGTACCACGTATAGCCTGCGTTGTAGGCCTGCGTGAGATTCTTGATCTGCGAGACTTCATCGCCGCCGACGGTGATGAACCCGGGCACGGCCGCGAATGAAATCCAGCCGTTGAACTCACCGGGATACATGATGTTGAATCCGCACAGCGCGTAGGTCAGCACACCAATGGAAATGATAAAGGTGTTCTTGAACAGGATGTTGACCGTGTTCTTGGCGCGGGTGAGGCCGGATTCGAGTGTGGCGAAGCCCAGGTGCATGATGAACACGAGCATGCCGGCAATCATGATCCACAGGTTGTTCGCCGTGAACATCTCGTCTGAAGTCTCCGCCTTGGCCTCGGCCAGGGCGCCCTGCGCTTCGGTCAATTCGGCTGAAACCGCTTCCGTGGCGGCTGCGGCATCCTGGGCCTGTGCGGTGTCGGCGACCACCCAGAGCATGAGGGTGAACGCGGCCAGCGAGCCGGCCAGCATGAAAAGATTCTTCTTGCGTCTACTCTTTGTGCCTAACAAGGGACACCTCCTGCAAAGGGGCGTGGGCCCGAGGGGGCCGAGACCGTTCTCCTTCGAAGCCGCACCGCTACGCCGCGGCCGGCACTCACACCCGTTCGCGATACAACCGCCGTGCCAGATGCCCCCAATTCACCCACAACGCCAACCATGATGCCCATATAGGCACTCCCAGCGGAATAGTACTGCTGATTTACGCATCACTAGCCTGGCGAAATGCCTGTATCGTGCGCACAGCAGGGCGACAGGCGACTTCACCCCGGTGCGACGCGGCGTGACAGCCTTTGCCGGCGTGCTTATCCGGACGTGCATGATCGCGCCGGCGGACACGTTTTCTCCTGGTGCGAGTAAGCCCTACTCAATCGGCTCACGCGAACCGTCGATGCTTGAACGGACTGGACAGACCGGGCTCGCGTGTGCGCGCGGGTCAGGCACATACTGGCACGACTGGGGTTTTGTTGTGATGAGGGGTCGAGTCGGTGCCGAAGAGCAATGGCGAGTTCTATCGGGAACTGCTGTTCCCGTCAGAACGGCCGAATGAGTTGTGGTTCCGGGTCCACCATGCCATGCGTGGTCGATACCGCCTCGCGGCGCTTCTCGTCGCGGCACTGGCCCTGTTGGGGGTCGCGATTGCGAACCATCAGGCGCGGCCGATGTACCTGAGCACGGGCCTGCTGGACCTGAATCCGGCGCGGGCGAAGCTGGATTCGAGCCTCGAACAGCCCGGCCCCAGTCGCGGTCGGTTGTTCAGCCGGGCGCAGCTCCGCTTCCTCACTTCGCGCCAGGTCCTGGAGAAAGCGCTCGACGACCCGCGGATGCAGCGGACCGGCTGGCCGGTCGCAGAAGAAGGCCTGCACCGGCTGCGGCAGTTCGTCGACACCGATTACGTCAACGACGAGTCGATCATCACCATCCGCGTGCGCAACGAATCGCCGACGCGCGCCCAGTCCGGGGTGAACGCCCTGCTCGACGCGTACATGTCGTTTCGCTGCGAGCGGCTGCGCGAGGCCGCATCACGGGCGCACGAGATACTGGCGCGGCGTGTTGCGGATTGCCGGGCCCGTCATGCGGAGCTGCGTCGCCGACTCGGCGAGATCGCGGCGCCGTACGGCGGCGTGGACGCCCTGCAAGCGTCGCAGGACGCGCAGCGCCGCCAGCTCGACCGGATCAATGACCTGCTGATGGACCTTGACGGGCCGGCCACGAGCCTGTCCGATGCCGACACCCGCCAACGCGAGCGCACGCTGGCCGACCTCCGCTCGGAGCTCGCGGCCGCCCTGGCGCATCGCGGGGCGTTGTTCAGCCGGTTCGGCCCGAACCACCCGACGGTGGTCGGCGTGAACCTGCGGATCGACGCGTTGCAGGAGCTGACGACGATTCACGAGTCGACGGCGGGCGTTTCGGCGTCGGCGACCCCGGGCGAGCTGGCGGCGGCGCGGCGGCGGGCCGAGCAGCGCCGCGCGCAAGTCACCGCCGACCTGCGGCAACTCAGCGGCGCCGCCGCCGAGGTTGCGGCGCTGCAGGCGCAGCTCGAGAGCCACGGCTGGCAACTCCGCGAGCTGATGATCCAGCAGCAGCAGGCCGCTCAGGACGCCAACCATGCCCAGCCGATCGATGCGGCCATCGCCTCCTACGGCGAGCTGCCGATGCACGTGAGCACCGGCCGCCAGCGAGCGGCGCTGATGCTGGGCGCCGGCGGCGGAGCGGTCGCGGCGATCGCGCTGATGCTCGGCCTGGCGCTGCTGGATCGCCGCTGCCGCGTGCCCGAACAACTCGAGCAACTGGACACCGCCGCAACGCTGTGGGCCGTCATGCCCCAATGGACCGGCGACCCGCGCGTCCGCGAGCTGGCCGAACGCTGCGTCCACCAGTTGCGCCACCGGCTGCTGAGCTCCGGGCCCGCCGAGGGGGTACCGCTGTTCGCGTTTACCAGCCCCGGCCCGGGCGACGGCAAGAGCCGGCTCGCGCTGGCCGTGGCACGCAGCTTCGCCGCGTCGGGCTGCCGCACGCTGATGATCGATGCGGACCTGATCGGCGCGGGCCTGACTCGACGCACGGGCACGACCGGCCGGCCCGGGCTGACCGACCTCATCGCCGGCCCGCTCGGCGCCGCGGCCATCCACGCGACCCACACGGACAACCTCGCGATCTGCCCGACCGGACAGGCCCCCGGCATCACGCCCGACCGGCTCTCGGTCGCCGTGGTCCACCGCATCGTCGAGCAGGCGGCCGGACGCTTCGACGTCATCATCGCCGACACCGGCCCGGCCTTGCAGGCCACCGAGGCGAGCCCCGTGATCAGCCTCGCCGATCGCTCGCTCCTGGTCGTCGGGCGGGATCGACCGCTCGCCGCCGTCCAGGCGACGCTCGACCATTTCGAACAGCTCGGCAACGACCGGGTGGCGCTGGTGTTCAACAAGGCGCGGCTGGCCGACGCGGCACGGCGGTACGGCGGCGCGGGCAGCCGCTCGCGCAGCAGCGGCGGCGACCAGGCCCCGCACGAAGAGCCCGCCGCGCACGCGGCGGACTCGGCCGAGCCGATCTTCCATCTCAAGCAACTGCGCCGCGGCGCCTGAGCTCAGCCCGACGCGTCCAGCAGCGCCAGCCTCACCATGTTCAGCGCGAACAGCGCCGAGCGCAGGCGGACGTCGGGCCGATCCCCCGGGAAGTGGTGGGTGGCGCTGGTGGCGCCGTCCGGCCCGTCGAGGCCGAAGCAGACCAGGCCGACCGGCTTGGCGTCGGTGCCGCCGGTGGGCCCGGCGACGCCGGTGACCGAGACGGCGTAGTCGGCGCCGCCGCGGCGGCGGGCGCCCTCGGCGAGCTCGACCGCGACCGCCTCGCTGACCGCGCCGTGCACTTCGAGCGTCCGCGGGCGCACCCCCAGTTGTTGGTGCTTCATGTCATTGGAGTATACGACCCACCCCCCGGGGTAGTAGTCGCTGGCGCCGGGGCGGGCGGTGAGCATCTGCCCGATCATCCCGCCGGTGCACGACTCGGCGGTGACGAGGGTCTTGCCGGCCTCGGTGAGCAAACGCCCGACAACGGCGGCGAGGTCGGTCTCGTCGCGCCCGAACACGAGCGTGCCCAGCGCCCGCTCGACCAGCGCCGCGGTGTCGTCGAGTTGCCCGCGGGCGGTGTCGGCGTCGGGGAAGACGCTGCGGATGCGGGCGGCGACCACGCCGTTGCTGACGGTGGTGCCGACGGTCGGGTTGCGATCGCGTGCCATGAGATCGCCGAGCATGGCCGCGATGTCGCTTTCACCCTTGCCGAAGGTGTGGATCGTGGTGGTGAGGATGACCGCGCCGTCGCGTTCGGGCAGCGCGGGCAGGACGTGCCGCTCCCACATCGCGTGCATCTCGCGCGGCACGCCGGGGAAGAAATAGGCCCGGGCGCGGCCGTGGCGGACGGCGATGCCCGGGGCGGTGCCCGCGGGGTTGGTCAGCATCGTCGCCCCGCGCGGGCACATCGCCTGCACAATATTGCGCGGGTTCATCGTCCGCCCGCGACGCTGGAAGAACGACGCGATCTCCGCCAGCGCCGACGCGTCGCGCTCCAGCTCCACGCCCAGCACATCGGCCAGGGCGAACCGCGTCAGGTCGTCGTCGGTCGGCCCGAGCCCGCCGGTCGAGATGACCAGCTCCGCCTCCTCGGTGGCCCGGCGGATGGCCTGAGCGATGGCCGGCCGATCATCCGCGACCGTCTCGTGCCGCTGGGTGAAGACCCCCCGGCCGGCGAGCCGCGCGCTCAGCCACGCCGCGTTCGTGTCCACCGTCTGGCCGAGGGCCAGCTCGTCACCGATCGAAAGGATAATCGCGTGCATGGGCGATGATGATGCGCAAAGTCATGAAGCGGGGTCGGGCGGCACCCGGGTCGCACCGGGTCAGTCCTGGCGCCCCTGATTCTCGCGGTGGTCCGCGATGACAGTATTCAACGTATCGTGCAGCCGCTGTTCGAGCTCGGCGTCGCCGAAACGCCCCACCCGAACCCGCACCTCCACCGTGCGGTCGCCGAGCGTGTGCGCGACGATCGTGACCGGCCGGTCGTCGGGCGTCCACGCCTCGGTCCGCAGCGCGGTGACCCGGTTCGTCTGGCTCGCCAGGCCCCAGTGCATCCGCTCGATCGCGATGGGCGCCAGCGCCGCCATGTCGTCGATGTTCACGCCGTACGCCACCCCGTCCGCCTCGGCCAGGCCCGCGATCCGCTCGCCGGTGAGCGACGCCGGCTCGCCCAGGCAGCCGCACAACACCCACGCCGCCGCGCACATCGCCGCCATCGCCTTCGCTGTTGGTCCGGTCGCCGATCGCATGTCGGTATAATGGTCCGTTTCCGCGGCGAATCAAGTCGCCGCCCCCGACTTTGCCGAGATCGCAGGCTTGGAACTGACCATCACGCTCGACGAAAACGTGGACCCGGTGGCCGTGCTCGGCCCCGCGGAAAGCCACCTCAAACTCATCCGCGAGGCGTTCGACGTGCGAGCCACGTCGCGCAACGGCGCGGTACGGCTGAGCGGCGAAGGCGCGGCGGTCAACCGCGCCGCCGAGGCCGTCCACGTCCTCGCCCAAGCCGCCCGCGACCAACGACACCTCTCCAAGGGCCAGGTCGTCGAGCACATCCACCGCATCGGCTCGGCCAACACGACCGGCCCGACCTCCCGCCACGGCACCGACCCGTGGGCCGACGACGACGACAACATCGACGTCTACATCCAGGGCCGACGCATCCGCCCCAAGAGCGCCGGCCAGCGCCGCTACCTCGACGCCATCCGCGCCCACGACATGATCTTCTGCACCGGGCCCGCCGGCACCGGCAAGACCTACCTCGCCGTCGCCGCCGCCGTCGCCATGCTCAAGCACGGCCGCACTCGCAAGCTCGTGCTCGTCCGGCCCGCCGTCGAGGCCGGCGAAAAGCTCGGCTTCCTCCCCGGCGACATGCAACAGAAGGTCAACCCCTACCTGCGCCCGCTGCTCGACGCCCTGCACGACATGGCCCCCTTCGAACAGGTCCAGCGCTTCATGCACGGCGACCTCATCGAGGTCGTGCCCCTCGCCTTCATGCGCGGCCGCACCCTCAACGACGCCGTTATCATCATGGACGAGGCACAGAACACCACCAAGGCCCAGATGCAGATGTTCCTCACCCGCCTCGGCCACGGCGGCAAGATGATCATCACCGGCGACACCAGCCAGATCGACCTGCCCCCCGGCGAGACCAGCGGCCTGATCGACGCCGTCCGACGCCTCAAACGCGTCCCCGGGATCGGGTTCATCACGCTGGAGAAGGGCGACATCGTCCGCCACTCGCTCGTGCAGCGCATCGTCGAGGCCTACGGGGAACAAGGCAATGCCAAGTGACCGCTCGAAGGCCTGGCCGCACCGGATCTTCCTGTGGGCCGCGGCGACGTGCCTGGCTGGTGTGATCGCCTTCGGCACATACATGGGTGCTTACTGCGCCATGTTGCATCCGGACGGGGCCGGGATCGCTGCCGGCCTTACACCATCGGACGGCTGGCCAACGCCACCGGACGGCTGGCCAACCCATGTTGAACTGCACCCCAGTTATCGAACCGAAAGCGAATGGGTCCGCGCGGTATTTCGACCGGCCCATCATGTGGATCGGCTGGTCCGCCATGACCGCTGGTTCGTGGATTTAAGTCATCGCGGCCCGTAGCGGCCCATGCACGCCGCACCAAGCGGCGGCGTTCCACAGCCGCCTTCGGCAAATCGGCATCATGCCCCGAATCAGCGCTCGCCAGAGCCCTGTGGCTGGAATGTGGCCCCGATCCGCCCGATGGAGGTACAATACGCCCTCGCGTTTCAAGGCCCGTTCGGTCCCTGAAGTTTCATGGCTCAAGCCAAGCCCACCAAACCCGCCAAGCCGGCCAAGCCCGCACCCCCTCGCTCGCGACGACGCGAGGTCCGCAAGGCTGTCGGCCCCGTGCGACCCGGACTCCGCGCCGTGCTCAGCCGCCGCGACGTCGGATGGGGCATCGCCTTCATGGCCCTGTTCTTCGTCCTCGCCAGCCTGCTCGTCCTCCACGCCCGTTCCGAGATCGATTACCGGCCCGGCCAGGTCATCGACGACGCCGTCGTCAGCCGCGTCAGCTTCCAGTGGATCAACCAGGAACGCACCGAAGACCAGCGCGACTACGCCGCCCAGAACGCCCCCGCCGTCTACAAGCCCAACCCCTCCTACTTCGAACGCGTCCGCCAGACCCTGCTCAGCCTGCCCGTCGTCATCGGTGAAGCCCAGACCATCGGCCAGGTCCCGCCCGAAACCGCCAACCAGTTCGGCCTGAACAACAACGTCCTGTCCCTGCTCCGACAGTTCCGCGATCCCCAGGAAGGCAAGCCCACCGCCGAGTGGCAGCGCATGGTCGACCAGCTCCTCTCCGCCCTGCGATGGGCGCCGGTCGTCAGGCAGGAGCAGTACCAGCAGGAGAAGCAGCCCGGCGCCACACGCATCAAGCTCATGGTCAACGGCAACGAGCCCCGCCCCGTCAGCGAGGACCTGCTGATCAACCTCGCCAACGACGAAGCCCGCGACAACGCCTTCGGCTCGCTCGTCAAGCCCTTCCCCGACCTCATCGAATCCAACATCATCGCATACCTCAAGGCCCTGCGCGAACCCAGCTACGCCCTCGACACCGAAGCGACCAAGGCCCAGCGACAGGCCGCACGGCTGGCCGTCGAGCCCATCCCCTTCTCCTACGAGCAGGGCGACGTCCTCGTCGACGCCGGCGCCGCACTCGACCCGGCCGACATCGCCAAGATCGAACGCGAGACCACCCTCTACCTCGCACAGAAGCCCGCCTGGCAACGCTGGCTCACCCTCTCGGGCGCCGTGTTCATCGTGCTGGTCATCACGTTCGGCCTGGGCGTCAGCGTCCTCGCCCTCCGCCCGCGGATCGCCGAGAACCCGATGCGCGGACTCGCCTTCACCGCCTTGCTGCTGGGCACACTCGCTCTCGCCTGGGCCGTCGAGCCCGCCGGCGCCGAGTCCACCACCGCCGCCGCCGCAGGTTGCGCCATGCTCGCCGCCGTCATCCTCGTCATCGCCTACAACCAGGCCCTCGCCATCGCCGTCGGCGTCATCCACGCCGCACTCATCGCCTTCGCCCTCGAGCTGTCCGTCGGCCTGACCCTCGTCGTCATGACCGGCTGCGTGCTCGCCGTGCTCCAGCTCCGACAGATCCGCCAGCGCGGCACCCTCATCCGCGCCGGACTGGTGACCGGCCTCATCATCGGCGCCGCCACCTTCGCCGTCGGCGCCGCCGAGCGAAACCTTTCCGAGCCCGTCCTCCTCGCCCTCGGTACCGAGGCCGCCATGGTCCTCGTCGCCGCCGTCGCCGTCGGGTTCTTCGTCCTGGGCATCCTCCCCTTCGTCGAACGCGCCTTCAAGGTCACCACCGCCATGACCCTGCTCGAGCTCAGCGACGTCAACCAGCCCCTGCTCCGACGCCTCGCCCAGACCGCACCCGGCACCTACAACCACTCGCTCAACCTCGCCGTCATCGCCGAGGCCGCCGCCGAAGCCATCGGCGTCGATGGCCTGCTCTGCCGCGTCGCCGCCTACTACCACGACATCGGTAAGATGAACAAGCCCTCCTACTTCATCGAAAACCAGGGCGGCGGGCCCAACCGACACGACAAGCTCTCCCCCGCCATGAGCCTGCTCATCATCGTCGGACACGTCAAGGACGGCATCGAGATGGCACGCGAGTACGGCCTGCCCCCCGTCCTCGTCCACTTCATCGAGTCGCACCACGGCACCACGCTCGTCGAGTACTTCTACCACGCCGCCATGCAGAAAAGGAGCGACGACAAGGCCCAGCCCAGCGAGTTCGAATACCGCTACCCCGGGCCCAAGCCCCAGACCAAGGAAGCGGCCATCCTCATGCTCTGCGACACCGTCGAGTCCGCCTGCCGCTCCATGGCCGAACCCACCGCCAGCCGCATCGAGCAACTCGTCCACAAGCTCGCCATGAAACGCCTCATGGACGGGCAGTTCGACCAGTCCAACCTCACCCTCGAAGAACTGCACCGCATCGAGGAATCGGTCAGCCGAAGCCTCGCCGGCATCTACCACGGCCGCATCAAGTACCCCTCCGGCGAGAAGAAGCAACCCGAGGACCACGCCCAACAGCCCGCCTCCGCCGCCGCCGGCTGATCCTCACGCCGCATCGCCGTGACGACGCGACCCGGCGCACCGCCCGGCCACCGCAAACCCCGGGTCCGGCCGCCCACTCATATTTTTTCATCGCCCGACCAGCCAGACACTTACAACCGCCCGACCGCCGCCTCGCGACGCCGCTGCGCGCCGCGTGGGTGATCGACGCACCTAAGTGGGGAGCATCACCGATGAACGCGACGGCATCCCCCATCCAGGCAGACCCGGCCAACGGTGGCGATGCGGCTGTGCGCTGCGGTCCCGGGCCGCCCCACGCCGCCAGAAAGGCCTGACCGCCCGGTCACGGCCGGACAGAGGCGTTGTCTCACCCTAAACCATTGCAGTGCATATGCTTACATTCACGACGGCCGCCCGGATACCCGGGGGGCGGACAGGCGGCCCAATAACGCGCACCGTCCCGTCGTTCCGTTTCGCGTCCAACGGCGCAGCTTCGGGCCCAAGCGACTCAAGCACACCACAGGGACGGACGACAATGATTGACACGGGCCGCTTTATGTGGGTGCCGGTATGCAATGAGGCACTTGACGGGGATCGAACGATCTTGCAATCCATACCTCCAGCCACCGTCTCGCCCCTCGGCCAAGTTTCGATGGAGGCCGCGACGTAATGCTTGCCACACGTGCAAGACGACGCTTCGCGCCCCAGGTCGAGGCGCTGCTCGACAGCGAACCACCCGTGGCGGTCCATGCCTTGTGGCGGCTGGCTCGTGCCGATCCCGCTGACTTGGAACTGGTCTGTTCGGCGATCGAGTCCTGCCCGCCGCTGGTCGCGCGGCTGCTGGCGGTCTTCCGATCCCCCGCCTTCGCCACCCGGCAGGTCATTACGTCCATCAAACACGCGGTGGTCATGCTCGGCGGGCGGAACGCCCGAGCCATCGCCATGTGCCACGCCCTCAAGCTGCTCTACCGCGAAGACCGCGCCTCGCGGCAGTTGGTCGACCTGCACTGGCGCTGCTCGCTCGCCAAGGCCGAGGCCGCCCGAACCGTCGCCGAGTCCATCGACGGCGGCGACCCTGACGCCGCCCTCACCGCCGCGCTCCTCCAGGACCTGGCCATGGCCTGCCTGATCACGATCGACCCGCAGTTCTACGCCGATCTGTGCCGACGCCCGCTCCACCCCAAACGCTGGCTGCATCGCGAGCGCGACCGCTTCGGCGTCGACCACGTCGACCTGAACGTCGCGCTGCTCGAGCATTGGAACATCGGTGAGCACTGGGTCGAGCAGTTGCGGGACCACCATCGCGGCCTGCACGACGCCGACCGAACGGCGACCGCCCTGCCACGCGTCACCGCCGCCGCCCTGCCTCACCTCGACGAACCCCTGCACGACGGTTGCCTGCAATGGCTCACCGCCATCCATGCCCGCTTCCTCTACGAACGCTTCAACACACCCGAAGCCTTCCTCGTCGCCGTCGAGGTCGCCGTCAGCACCTTCATCGGCGAGCCGCCACCCGAATCCCAAGACCCCAAGGCCCAGCTCTACCACGACCTCTGCGAGCAGGTCACCCAGTCCATGATCCACCTCAGCACCAACATCGCGGACATGGAGACGGTCTTCGACAACCACCGCCAGGACTTCACCACGCTCCGCACCGCCGCCTTCAGCGACACCCTCACCCGCGTGCTCAACCGCCGCGGGTTCCTCCTGCTCGGCGAGCGCCGCCTCGCCGACATCCGCGCCCGCGGCGTCGGCTGCGCCCTGCTGTTCATCGACATGAACGGGTTCAAGCAGGTCAACGACAACCTCGGACACGACGCCGGCGACCGCCTGCTCCGCGGCATGGCCAAGCTGCTCCGACGCTCGGTCGACCGGCAGGACATGATCGGCCGGCTCGGCGGCGACGAGTTCGCCGTGCTCATCTCCGACGTGACCTGCGACGAGGCGGTGAGCATCGCCCAACGCGTCCAACAGGTCTGCGACGCCACCAAGATCAAGGTCGCCGACGACGCCGAGCCCGTGCGGCCACGCTTCGCGCAGGGCTTGTGCCACGCCGAACGGCTCGACCGACACACCTCCCTCGATGCGCTGATCAAGCTCGCCGACCAGTCGATGTACGCTGCCAAGCAATCCGCCAGGCCCGGGCCCGCCATCGTCCACTACGAGCCATCCGACGAACTCAAGGGTGATCCCGACGCCAGCCGCGGAGAGTTGAACAGCGAATGAAATCGCATCGTTGACCGCGCCTATGGTGGCCAACCGTGGGGCTTCTCGCAGAAGGCAGCGTGTAGCACCCGCCGCTCAGCGATCTTGGCGTTGCACATCGGATTGACCAGCGTCAACGCGCGATCGCGGGTAGCGATCGGGGAGGCTGGATACCACGACGCGGGCTGACAAGCATCCGGCGAACCGGGCGTCGGCGCAGCCGCCGAAGCTGACCTGCGACAGACGATGCTCCGCGCTGCTGAGCAGCAGCTTGGAGGCGTCGCCGAGCATGGGACCGTATGGCAGAGGGAACGGCCAGAGCTTGACCCTCGATATTCGGCCCTCGCTGATAAGACTGGGGAGAAGGCAAACCCCACGCGGTTGCGTGGACGCGCCCCACGGTGTCAGCAGTCGATTGGTATGGTGCCGTACGACCACGTGGAGGCGATTGACCCGGTCACGGCGATCAACAACCGCGGCGTGCCTTGTACCGCTTTGGCTGCACGCGGCAAGCCTAGTTGGGACGCGCCAGCACCTCGCCGCCAACACGCCGCGAACGCCGCCGGCGGACCAGGATGACCAACAGGCCTCCCACGACCGCCAGGCTCGCCGTGCCCGGTTCGGGAACAATCACTTCAGTGATTTGCACCGACCATGTGTCGTCGGCCGAAACGAACTCCTGGAAGGTCCAGAACGTCTTGGCCGTGGGATCGGACGGGTCCAGCACGGTCGCCGAGTAGTCACCCCAACGGTTGCTGCCGGCGAGACGCTGGTAGTCGTCGACGCCGGCCTTGACAACGATCGGATCGCTGAGCGTCGTGGTGCCTCCGTCCGTCCGGCCGACCACCACGTAGCTGCTGATATACGTGCTGGGATCGCCCCCGGAGAAGCCGATGACGATGTCGCCGGCATCATTGACGGCGATCGACGGGAAGTTGAACCCCAGCGATGGGTCGGTGATGGTCCCGCTCTGACGCACGGCGTTGGTAAGGGCATCGATCTCGTACCACTCGATGGCGGCACGGCTATTGATGTTTACCCCGTGGACGCCGAACAGGCTGGGATTCGTGCGGCCGGCGATGTGTTGCTGGACCACGTTGCCGGCGAAGCGACTATCGCCCGCATCAATGTTGGCCTTCCCGCCCGGCTGGTCGATATCGGGCGGTGTGGTGCGACCTGTGACGCTGATGAATCCGCCGCTTGTGCTGAGCGACGGCGACGCGGCGGTTCCGGTAATCGTCGAGGTCTTCAGGAAACCCGACGGCTTGTTGAACGATGACAACAACTTCTGCGACCCGGCGTTATCCGGATCTACCACGGGCTGCGGTGTGAACCCGGTCACGTTGGGGCTGATGTTCTCAAACAGCGTCCGGTTGGCTACGGTCGGGGTCGCGGCGAGCAGGTCCGCTTTGGGCATCGTCAGCACCGAGATGTTCGTTCCGCCGCCGGATGTGGGAAACATCAAGGCCGTAACCGTCACGCGGTCTGCGGTAACGCCGAGCGTCGGGAAGTCGGCCCACTCGGCGTTATCGCTGTCAGAGTCGATCTGGAACGCCGTCCAATCAGCGGTGGGGTCCGATGAGTTGGAGACGGCCAGCAAGAAGTTGTTCGCCCCGCTGTGGTTATCCACGGCGGTAGCGAAGAATCGCTGCGAACTTGCGTCATACAACACGCGAGGGTCGAAGGCGAACGAACCGGCGGGACTGACGCCGCCGTCCTCCCAAAACGCGTTCAACGACTTGCCGGAAAGAAACGTACCATCTTTCGTGTAGAAGGCAGCCCGCCCGTTGATCAGTTCCATGATGTGATTCGGGCCCACGGCCCCCATCGTGTCGGGTGGTATGAAACCGCTCTGGTCGAGCGTGGAGCCGGTGAAATTGGCGCCGATCTGGATGAGCCCAACACGGGTGTGAACAAGCCCCGTCGGCGCTCCGGCGGTGCCGGAATTGCCCGCCGCCGTTGGCGTAGGCGCGATGGTGGGGTCCCTCGCGGCATCGGCGGGTGCATGACCCGTGAGAATAGCGCTGACAGCGCATACGGCAACCACCCACGCGCGAATGCTGTGCGACATACGAGCCCCTCGCAAACGGCCTAAAACCACTGTCGCTCCGCGGTGGAACGACATCTGGGCTCATCGGCTCTCTTCCGAGGATATGCCCGGGCAATGTCAAGGTTGCCTGCGCACGTAGTGAAAATAGCACATACAAGTCATGTGTCAAAGCATTATGTTGGTAAAAGCAAATACTAACGGTTGCTGCCGTTGCCGTTGGCCTTTGCCTGCGGCACAAGTGGCATCAACCGCGGCTGGCGGCCAACGCCTGGTC
>CAYWKS010000036.1:0-10830 GCA_964458935.1 uncultured Planctomycetaceae bacterium | reverse complement strand
GCCTTTGCCTGCGGCACAAGTGGCATCAACCGCGGCTGGCGGCCAACGCCTGGTCGAGATCGGCCAGCAGGTCGTCGATGTCTTCCAGGCCCGCCGAGACGCGGACGTAGTCGTCGGTGACGCCGGCGCCGGCTAACTCCTCGGGGGTCTGCTGGCTGTGCGTCGTGGAGGCGGGGTGGATGACCAGCGTCTTGGCGTCGCCGATGTTGGCCAAGTGCGAGCAGAGCTTGCAGGCCTCGATAAAGCGTCGCGCCGCGGCGTGACCGCCCTTGACACCGAACCCGAGGATCGCCCCGCAGCCGTGCGTGAGGTACTCGGTCGCGTTGGCGTGGTCGGGATGGCCGGGCAGGCCCGGGTAGTTGACCCATTCGACCAGGTCGTGGCCGCTGAGGTGCTCGGCGATCCGCTGAGCGTTGGCGCAGTGCCGGGGCATCCGCAGGTGCAGGGTCTCCAGGCCCTGCATGAACAGCCAGGCGTTGAACGGGCTCATCGCCCCTCCCAGGTCACGCAGCCAGTGCGTGCGGCAGGTGATGATGTAGCACAACGGGCCCACGGCCTCGTGGAACACCACGCCGTGGTACGACGGATCGGGCTCGGTGAACATCGGCCACCGCGCCGCGTCGGCGGTCCAGTCGAAGCGGCCCGAGTCGACGATGCACCCGCCGATGCTCGTGCCGTGGCCGCCGATGAACTTGGTGCAGGAGTAAACGGCGATGTCGGCGCCGTGCTCGAACGGGCGGAAGAGCATGGGCGTCATGGTCGTGTTGTCGCAGATCACCGGCAGGCCGTGGTCGTGGGCCACGTCGGCGATCCGCCGATAGTCGTAGACGCAGTTGCGGGGGTTGGCGACCGTCTCGTAGTAGACCGCGCGGGTGTTGGGCTTGATCGCCGCCACGATATGGCTCGGGTCGTTCATGTCGACGAAACTGACGTCGATGCCCAGCCGCTTGAACGTCTGGGCGAAGAGCGTGATGGTTCCGCCGTAGAGGGCCTGGGCGGCGACGATGTGGCCGCCGGCGTGGCAGAGGTTCATGCAGGCGACGCTGCTGGCGTGCTGGCCGGAGCTGACGCCCAGGGCGCCGATCCCGCCGTCCAGCGCCGCCATCCGCTGCTCGAACGCATCGGTCGTGGGGTTCATCAGCCGCGTATAGATGTTGCCGAACTCCTTGAGGGCGAACAGGTCCGCCGCGTGCTGGGTGTCGCGGAAGACGTAGCTGGTCGTCTGGTAGATCGGCTGGGCGCGGCTGAGGGTGTGGGGGTCGGGGCTCTGCCCGGCGTGCAGGGCGCGGGTGCCCAGGCCCTGCATCACGGGCCCGTCGGGGGCGGCGTCGGTCATGGTCGTCGGCTCCTGTGAGGCATTGGGTCGTGCAAGGGTATGGCCGGCGCATGCGGCCGACAAGCCCGCGACCCGGCGCCCAGCCGCGGGGATGTGCTATCCTGTGGTGTTTGCCTGTTACGGGAGCCTGATAGCATGCGTACCGAAACCGCCGCGGTCCACACCGGCGTGTACCAGGACCGCACCTTCAACAGCGTCACCACGCCGATCTATCCGTCGAGCACCTTCTACTTCGACCGGGTCGGCCAGCACAAGGGCTACGACTACACGCGGTCGGGCAATCCGACGCGAACCGCGCTCGCCCAGAACCTCGCGGCGCTGGAGGGCGGCGTGGACGCGATCATCACCGCCACCGGCATGGCCGCCGTCTCCACCACGCTGTTCCTGCTGGAGACCGGCAGCCATATCATCGCCGGCAACGACATCTACGGCGGGACGTATCGGCTGTTCAACGAGGTCATGCCGCGCATGGGGCTCCAGTTCAGCTTCATCGACATGCGCAACCCGGCGAACGTGGAAGCGGCGATCCGCGACAACACGCGGATGGTCTGGATCGAGACGCCGAGCAATCCCCTGCTGAACATCACCGATATCGCGGCGGTCTGCGAGGTGGCGAAGCGGCGCGATCTCATGACCGTCGCCGACAACACCTTCCTCTCGCCGATCTACCAGAGGCCGCTGGAACTGGGCTGCGACCTGGTGCTGCACTCCACGACGAAGTACCTCAACGGCCACAGCGACGTGGTCGGCGGCGCGGTCATCGCCCGGGAGCGGGAGTTGGCCGAGCGGCTGCAGTTCTACTGCAACGCGCTGGGCACGCCGTGCTCGCCCTTTGACGCGTTCCTTGTGCTGCGGGGGGTGAAGACGTTGCCGCAGCGGATGGCCGCCCACCAGCACAACGCGACCACGCTCGCGTCGTTCCTTCAGACCCACGAACGGGTCAGCAACGTCTACTACACCGGCCTGGCGACCCACCCCCAGCGGCAGCTCATCGAGCAGCAGCAGACCGGCTACGGCGGGATGCTCGCCTTCGAGCTCGACGCGCCGGCCGAGAAGATGGACGCGTTCTTCGGGGCGCTGGACCTGTTCATCCTGGCCGAGTCGCTGGGCGGCGTGGAGTCGCTGATCGAGCAGCCCTGGATGATGAGCCACGCGTCGATGGGCGAGGCGGGCCTGGCCGCCAGCGGCATCACGCCGCAGACCATCCGCATCAGCGTCGGCCTCGAACACCCCGACGACCTGATCGTCGACCTGGAGAAGGGATTCGCCGCGATCGCGGAATAGGCTGATCCGTCAACCATGCCCGACCTGTTGACCCACCCCTTGCACGCGCCCGAGCACCTGGGCCTGCCGATCCCCGACTCGGCGCACGCCGTGTCGGCGGCGCTGCCGACCTGGCGGGACGTGGTCGGCTACGAGGAAGGCGAGCCCCGTGTGATCGAGGCGCTGCGATCGGGTTATCCACGATTCGTGTATCACCCGCTGGTGAGGCGGTTGTTCGAGACCTGCCGTGCCGCGTGGGGCGACAGCGATGGCGACTGTGTCGTGTTTCCGTGCCGCGCCGCGGCGGAGCGCTGCGCCGCGTTTCTCGAAGCCCAGGGCGCGGCGTCGCGGGTCCGCGAGACGCGCTACGACGGCGTCTTCGCGGTGGCGTATGCGGCGGATCATGCCCCGCTGGTTCGCGCCTACTGGCAGCACGCCGGCGAAGGGCTCAGCTCGCGACACGCCGCGATGCTGCTGGAAGACCGGTCGGCGCCCGATGCCGACGAGGCCGAGCAACACGTGCGACGCCGCATCGCCGACGCCTACGGCGTCGCCAGCACCGACGTGCTGCTGTACCCGACGGGCATGGCCGCGATCTACCATCTGCATCGAGCGCTGGGCGCGGCGTGGCCCGGGCGGCCGGCGGCGCAGTTCGGCTTCCCGTACGTCGACACGCTGAAGGTGCTGCAGAAGTTCGGGTGCGGCGCGATGTTCTACCATCGCGGCGATGCGGCGGACCTCGAGCAGCTCGCCTCGGCTGTCGCCGCTCAGCCGGTCTGCGGCATCTTCACCGAGGTCCCGAGCAATCCGCTGCTGACCACGCCGAACCTGATGCGGCTGGCGGCGGTGGCGCGGAGCGCCGGGGTGCCGCTGGTCGTCGACGACACGATCACCACCGCGGTCAATGTCGACTGCCTCGGCCTGGCGGACGTGGTCTGCACATCGCTGACGAAGAACTTCTCCGGCGCGGGCGACGTGGCGGGCGGGGCGTTGATCGTGCGTCCCGATGGCCGACACACCGATCGGCTGCGCGGGCACCTGGACGTGCTGCCTGCACCGCGGCTGTTCGCGGCCGACGCGATCCAGTTGGAGGCCAACAGCCGCGACTTCGTGGAGCGCGTGCGGCGCTGTTCCGCGGCGGCGAACCGGCTCGTCGAGCACTTGGCCGTCCACCCGGCCGTCGAGCGGGTGTGCTACCCCGATCGCTGCGGCAACGACTGCTACGAGCAGGTACGCCGCGTCGACGGCGGGTACGGCGCACTGGTGTCCGTGGTGGTGCGAGGCGACGTGCAGGCCGCGGCGCGGTTCTACGACAGCCTGCGTGTGTGCAAGGGACCCAACCTGGGGACGAACTTCACGCTCGCATGCCCGTTCACGCTGCTCGCGCATTACCATGAACTGGACTGGGCGGAGGCGTGCGGGGTGCCGCGCCGGTTGATCCGCATCAGCGTCGGGCTGGAGGCGGTCGACGACCTGATCGCCCGATGCGACGAGGCGCTCGATCGGGCGGTGACGACGTCACATGCATGCGGCGACGGCAATTGACCGAGGCCGCGTTCGTCGGCACGGCAGCGATCGAGTTGTGCGATGCTGCGATCGCCAACCGCCGTTCACAGCCGCACCATCACGTTGTACCGTCGTTCAGCGGAACCGCCCATCGGCCTCCGGCTCGATCTGCGGCGGCATCGGCGTGTGCGCCTTGTCGGCCACTTCGGCCATGCGCTTCACGCGATCCGGATGCTCGGCGGCCAGGTCATTCCGTTCGCTCACATCCTTGGCAAGGTTGTAGAGTTGCCACGGTTTGCCGGAGTCGTACCGCAGGATCTTCCAGTCTCCCATCCGCAGCGCCTGCTGCATCTGCCCCGTGTACTTCTTGGCCTTCCAGCGGTACCAAGGGCTTTCCCAGTACATGTACGCGTGCCGCTCCTGTCCCGGGGCATCGCCACGCAGCGTCGGCACGATTGACAGACCGTCAATGTCATCGGGCACATGCTCTGCCGCCCCGGCAACCTCGGCAAGGGTCGGCATCACGTCAGGAAAGTACGTCGGCAGATCGCTCACGCTGCCGGCCGCAACCACGCCCGGCCAACGGACGATCATCGGCACACGCAGCCCGCCTTCGTACATCGCCCGCTTGTACCCGCGCAGCGGCCCCGACGAATCCAGCGTCCCCTCAAACCGCGCCTTTGGACCGTTGTCCGAGCAGAAGATCACCATGGTTCGCCCGGCGACGCCCAGTTCCTCCAACAAGTCCAGGACCTGCCCGACGTGGCGGTCGATCATGATGTTGAACGAGGCGTGGCCCTTCGCGGCGTCGGGCCAGGGCTTGTCCTCGACCGCCCGCCACGCCGGATCATCCCTTGGGATGTCGTAAGGCACGTGCGGCGGAGTCCACGGCGCGTAACAGAAGAACGGCCGATTCCTGTTCTCCCGGATGAACCGCTTCATCCGTTCGAGGATGAGGTAATGGCTGAACTGCCTGTCTTTCAGCGGATAGTGTTCGCCGTCGAGGATCAGGTAATCGGGGTAATAGTCGTGGGCGTGGACCTGATCGTAGTAGCCGAAGAAGGTATCGAAGCCCTGTTTCTCGGCGGCGCCTTCGGTGCGGATGTCGCCGACGCCCCACTTGCCGAACCCGCCGGTGGCGTAACCGGCCTTCTGGAGCACCTCCGCCACGGTCACCGCCTCATCGGGCAGGGGGATGCCACCGGTATTGCCGCGGACGGGCGTGTGCCCCAGATGCTGTCCGGTCATCAGGCTCGACCGCGCCGGGGCGCAGACCGCGCAGCCGGAGTACGCCTGCGTGAACCGCATGCCCTCGCCGGCCAGCCGATCGAGATTCGGCGTGGCGTACGCGTCCTGGCCGTAACTGCCCAGGTCCGCGTAGCCCATGTCATCGACGATGATGAAGACGATGTTGGGCTGGACCGGCTCGGCGGCGCGGGCGGCACTGTTCATCTGGCCACCGGCTGCGACGACCATCATCGCGATCGCCAAGCGACCGATCCCTGCCTGTATTGCTGACATGATTAGCTCCGTTGGCCGGCGTGGCCCGCGTTCGGGCGGATCCTTCACGCTACTCGTGTGGCGGATGCTCCGCCAGCGCCCGGCGAAGGTTGTCCATGAAACCAGGCCAGGGCGACGCCCCGTTCCAACGCCCGACGAACACCCGCCGCGACCCCCACGATCCGATCTGTTCGGCCGCCGGATCGACCTGGTCGTGGATGATGGGCAGCGGCTCACCGGCATCGTATGAACCGTCCATAATGCTGATCGTCAGGCCGGGCACCTGCTCGGATGGCCCGGCGCCCTCGCCGCGGCGCGGCTGGAAGGCGATCTGGATGCCGGTTCCTTCCGGCCAGCCCTTGGGCGCGACCGGCCCCAGCCAGATCCGCGTCCATCGCCAGTCGTCGGGGATCGACGCCTCCAAACGCTCCAGCAGCCGCGACAGCGCCCCGGCCACTTCGGCCGGCGTCGCCTTCCGCCCCGGTTCGCCCGACGCGGCCCGCAAGCGTGCATAGGCCTTGCGCACCTCTGCGCTCGGCGGGGCCGCCGGATGGTCTTCGAGGTAGTCGGCCATGAGTTGTGCCGCCTGCCGCCGCCGCGCCGTGCTCGGCAGGTCCATGCGATTGATGTCCACCAGGTCGGCGGTGAGCAGCCAGAAGTCACCGACCGCGTCGGCCTCGACCGCGTTGATCGCCTTCGCCCGCCGGGCCGTCGCACGCAGCCGGCTCAGCATCCCGTTCACATCCAGTTCGCCCGCCGCGGGGAACTCCACGATCTGGGCGTACTCGGCCTGGAGTTGCAGGTTCATCGCCCGCAGGCGCGTTTCCGCCGCCTCGGCCGCATCCGCAAGCCGCAACGCATTGACACTGAGCTCGGCCAGTTGCCGCTGCATCGCCGCGGGGTCGGTCTGCGGCTCAGGGGCGGCCAGCAGGCGGTTGACCCGACCCGTGAGCACCTGCTCCACGCTCGGCGGCGCGACGGGCGCATTGGGCGCGACGGGTGCATTGGGCGCGGCCCGCTGCGTGGTGTCCGCCGAATCGGCCACGTCGGCCGGTGCGTTCGCCCGCACGGTTTGATTGGCGTCCTGTGCGATCACCACGCCGGTGAAGGCCATCGCCGCTGCCACAGCCGCCGTCCATATCCATCGCTGGGTCATGCGTTGCTCCGTGTGCCTATCAGAATACCACTTCGCCCTGTTCCATTCATCGGGGGTCGCGCCGTACAATGGCAGGCCGCGGCGGGTTTTCCACCCGCTTAGCGACAGCTTGTTCGCCTGGCTGTTCAGACTCGACACGGACACGGAAGTTCGGACACTGCACCTCATGACCACCGCACGGACGCGCGACGAGTTTCAGGCCCGACCCGATGAGCTGGCGAGGCTGTTCGAGCGGCTGCCGCCGGGCGCCCCGGAAGCCGAGATGTCGCTGCTGGGATCGATGGTCCTCGCCGGCGGCGGCGACGTGCACATCATCGGCGAAGTGCTGCAGGTCATCAGCTCGCCCGAGGACTTCCAGCGGCCCGCCCACCAGGTGCTCTACAAGGTGCTCGTCGAGTTGTACGACCGCAACCGGTCGCTGGACGGCGTGCAGATCGTCCAGGAGCTGCGGCAGCGTGGCGTGCTCGACGACGTCGGCGGCGCCGATTACGTCGTCGAGCTGGCCAACAGCGTGCCCATCGCCGAGAACGCACCATACTACGCGCGACTGGTCCGCGACTCGGCGAAGCGGCGGGCCCTGATCCGCGCGGCCGGGCAGGTGCTCAAGGACGCCTACGAGTCGGCCGACGAGGCGGACAACCTGATCGACCTCGCGGAGAAGCGGATCTTTGAAATCGCCCAGTCGCGCTCCAGCGACGAGCCGGAGGAGCTGGCCAAGCTCATCGCCGACAGCTACGAGCAGATCGCCCTGCGTGAGATGGAGGGGGTGAGCCTGACGGGGCTGTCGACCGGCTACCACGACCTGGACGACATGCTGTCGGGCCTGCAGAAGAGCGAGATGATCATCATCGCGGCGCGGCCGAGCATGGGCAAGACCGCGTTCGCCCTGAACATCGCCGAGAACATCGCGCTCAACGCCGGCCAGCCGGTCGCCGTGTTCAGCCTGGAGATGTCCAAGCAGCAGTTGGCCCAGCGTTTGATGAGCAGCCGCGCCGGCGTCGACGGACAGCGGATGCGCCGGAACATGCTCAACGAGGAGGAGTTCCGCAAGCTCCAGGCGATCGTCACCGAGGCGCGGGACGCGCCGATGTTCATCGACGACACGCCGGGCATGACGGTGCTGGAGATGCGGGCCAAGAGCCGCCGCCTCGCCGCACGCCACGACATCAAGGCGATCTTCGTCGACTACATGCAGCTCATGTCCAGTCCCGGCGCCGAGAGCCGCCAGCAGGAGGTCAGCCAGATCAGCCGCGGGCTCAAGGCGCTGGCCCGCGAGCTGGCCGTGCCCGTCATCGCCCTGAGCCAGCTCAACCGCAACCCCGAGGGCCGCGCCGACAATAAACCCCTGCTTTCCGACCTCCGCGAGTCCGGCTCCATCGAGCAGGACGCCGACGTGGTCATGATGCTCCACCGCGAGGAGTACTACCACAAGGACGAGGCCTGGGCCCTGGAGAATCCCGACAAGGTCGGGCTCGCCGAGATCATCATCGCCAAGCAGCGCAACGGCCCGACGGGCATCGCCGAACTGCACTTCAACTCCAGGACCACCCGCTTCGAGAACCGCGCCCGCCACGTCGGCGGGTTGTGACCGCGGCCGGGCCCGCCGCCGCGGGCTGTGGCTGATGCGGGCCGCCTGCTGATACACTGAGCCCATGCTCCGCGTCCTGCTCATCGCCAACGACCACAAGCCCCATGTCACCGAGGCCTTGGTGGCGTTGCGGCCGTGGCTGGCCGAGCGGGCGAAGATCGTCGCCGAGTATCTCTGCGACGGCAACACCCAGCCCATCGGCGAACACGACGTCGACCTGGTCATCGTGCTCGGCGGCGACGGGACGCTGCTCGGCCAGGCCCGACGGATCGTCGACCTCGACGCGCCGATCGTCGGGGTCAACTTCGGCAAGCTCGGGTTCCTCACCGAGTTCAGCCCCGAGGAACTCCGCGACCACTGGGACCAGATCAGCGCACCCGACACGCGGATCAGTCACCGGCTCATGCTCCAGACCCAGGTCTTCGATCGTGCCGACGACACCGAGCCGGCCTTCGCCTCGCTGGCGATGAACGACTGCGTGATCACCGCGGGCCCGCCGTTCCGCATGATCGACCTCGAGCTGGCCATCAACCCCGACCGCCACGGCGACAGCGGGACGACGTTCGGCGGGGACGGCGTGGTCATCGCGACGCCGACCGGGTCGACCGCGTACAACGCCTCGGCGGGCGGGCCGATCATCGCCCCCGACGTCGCCGCGATGGTCGTCACGCCCATCTGCCCCCAGAGCCTGAGCTTCCGCGCGATCGTCGCCCACGGCGAAGACCACCTGCACGTCCTGCTCCGCACCGCCAACCACGGCACAACCCTGGTGATCGACGGCCAGGTCAGTCGCCCGCTGGCCGGCGGCGCCCGCGTCCACATCACGACCTACCCCAAGCGCATCAAGCTCGTGAAGAACACCCAGCTCGGCTACTGGAAGCGGCTGGCGAAGAAGATGCACTGGGCGGTCGGCCCGCACCACGCCTGAGCCCGCCCCGTGCCGACAGGCGGTGCGCGATGAGCCAAGGCAGAACGCCGGCCCAAGCAATGCAGACTCGGATGGCAGATGTTTGGCGTGGAGGCAGGGCCTTGCGTGTCGATGTATCCTTTTCACTATGAGGTGCTGTTCATGACGCGCGGAGAATGTGGCCGTTGGAGCGCCCTGCGGAGGCCCGGTGCGTGGCTTGTAGCGGGGCCGCTGGCGGTCACGTTGATACTCAGCGGCGTCGGGTCGTCCGATCCCGAGCCCGCCGCCAGACCGCCCCAATGGCTCCGCTGGCATCGGCCGGTCGACAACCCGGTGTTCACCATCGACCACGGCAACAACCACGACTCGATCCTGTTTGTCGAGCCGGACCTCGAGTACCCGTACCACCTGATCATCAGCCATGAACGCGAGCACGCCGACCTCTGGCGGGCGAAGAGGTTCTCCTGGTCCAGCGACGACTGGGAACTGGTGGACGGCAGGTACCGGATCGCCGATCACTACGAATATGACGACGGCGTCAAGGTCAATGGGACCTACTACATCTACGAGGCGGGCAAGGTCTACACGTTCAGCGGCCCGCTCGAGCAAGCCAGCGGCCGGTGGAAGCGCTCCGGCTCGTTCCCCGCAGAGCAGTGCGACGATATCGGCGTGTTCTACGAAGCCGGCCTGTTCCACATCTTCGGCGAACACGGCCACTTCCCTCACGGACCCGACGGCACCGAGTTGTCGCACTTCGTGTCCGAGAGCGGCCTGGGCGACTGGAAGCTGGTCAACGCCAAGGCGGTCGACGCCAACCCCGCCGGCGGTCATCGCTACGGCGTCGGCGACCCCACGATCGCGAAGGTCGACGGGCGTTACTACCTCTGGTGCGACCTGGAATCGAAGGGCAATCCGTACAAGATCGTCGCTTGGCGGAGCAGATCGCTTGACCAGCCGTTCGAGTACCTCGGCAAGGCGATCACGCCGCGCCGCGACCAGACTGACGACTGGGACAACTACCGCATCCAGGACGGCGACATTGCTTACGCCCCCGAGCTCGGCCGCTATGTCATGACCTGCAACATGAAAGACCACGACGGCAACCCGGGTGGCAGCTTCCCGACACTGAAAGGCAAGCAGACGCGCGTCATCGGCGTGTTCTACTGCGGTCTGGTGCCCGAGCACGCCCGCCCGCAGACTGACGGGGCGGTCGGCACAAGGTAGTGCAATGGCCCGGGCCCCCCGCGAGCGGGCCGCGGACAGCGTTTCGGCGGGGTGCACCACAACCGACGCGCTGCATGGCGATTGGCCGGCCGGACAGCGGGCCGGACGCGGCTATTGTGCGACCAATGCGGAAACGACGGCCTGGTGCGTCGTGCGGCGTCGCTTGTCCGCCCGCCACCCCCTTGGGGACGCCCGCCTCGGCGGTAAAACCATGCCCGACAATATGTTGCGCCTGAACTGGGTGTGCGGCAGCGCGTGGCCGGGCGGACAGGGATGAGGGCAGAGGGGTGAAGTTCGAAGTGTGAAGGCAAGAGGGAGAAGGCGACAAGTGTGAGGGGGATGCGGGGTTG
>CAYWKS010000035.1:0-27369 GCA_964458935.1 uncultured Planctomycetaceae bacterium | reverse complement strand
TCAGGCAGCGACTTCCCGGCCCTCGCGGGTCAGGGCGACCGGTGTGGGCTGCTGCTGCGGCGGGGGACGGAAGCGCACCACCTCGACCGGGGCGGCCTGGGACAGAAAGGCAAGCACACGCTGCACCTCGGTGCCGCCCGCGGCATGGGCACGGACCTCGTGTGCATAGATCGTCTGTTGACCGGTCCGCGGATCCGGCACGCTCGCGGTGAAGAACACCCCCAGCCGATCCGGGCGATGGCGGTCGGTGAAGATGCGGCCCGGGTCGCGGACCCACATGCAGAACCACACGCGGCAGGCCGGCGGGCGATCGTGGTAGATGCCGCACCCGGCCTCGGACTGATGGGCGCAGGGCGAGCCGGCGGGCTTGCCCAGCGGCGCCACGTGCATCGCCGTGCAGCAGACGTTGCACCCGCCGCAGTCGCGCGGCGCATCTTCGGTCGGCGAACGGTCCCCCGAGATGCTGTCGGACATCAAGGCCTGGTCCCCCAAAGTGCGATTCGCCATCATTCACCCTCTCGCCCTCGATCCACGGGCCCACACCGGCGCCTGCGAGATACATCGGCCCGGGGGGCCGGCGGGTTGATCGGGTGGCGCGGGATAACCGGCTGTGGACGTGGGAACGGCGTGGTTGGCAGGTTCGGGCGGCGGACTTATCCTGTTGGCCCTGATGCTCGAACGCGTGGAACAACTCAAAGCCGACGCGCTCGCTCGCCTGGAGTCCGTGGCCGAGGCCGACGCCCTGGAGCAGTGGCGGATCGACTACCTCGGCAGCAAGGGGCAGCTCAAGGCGGCGATGGGCTGGCTGAAGGATGCCCCGCGTGAGGTCAAGCCGCAGGCGGGCCAGGCCCTCAACCAGCTCAAGACCGAGCTCGAGTCCGCCTTCGAGCGGCGGCAGGTGGAGATCGGCGGCGGCGGCCCGAGGGGCAAGGCACGCGGGCCGGTGATCGACGCGACCGAGCCCGGCCTGCCGCCGCGACTCGGGCGCATCCACGTCATCCGTCAGGTCATCGACGAGCTGGTCGAGGTCTTCGCCCGGATGGGCTTCGACCTCGCCGAGGGCCCGGAGCTCGAGGACGAGCAGCACAACTTCGTGGACCTGAACATCCCGCCCGAGCACCCGGCCCGCGACCCGCTGGACAACTTCTACATCGACCGCACGCACCTGCTGCGGACGCAGACCTCGACCGTGCAGATCCGCGTGATGGAGAACACCCCGCCGCCCGTGCGGATCGTCTCCATCGGGCGGGTGTATCGCCCCGACACCCACGACGCGACCCATTCGTCGATGTTCCACCAGGTCGAGGGCTTGTACGTCGACCGCGGCGTGAGCATGGCCGACCTCAAGACCACGCTGGAGCAGTTCGCCCGGGCGATGTTCGGGCCCGAGGCGGAGGTGCGGCTGAGGCCCAGCTACTTCCCCTTCACCGAACCCAGCGCCGAGCTGGACATCAAGATGCAGATCCGCGGCAGCTATGATTGGGTCGAGCTCGGCGGGTGCGGCATGGTCGATCCCAACGTCTTCCACGCGGTCGGCTACGACCCGGAGCAGTGGACCGGCTGGGCGTTCGGGCTGGGCGTGGAGCGGATCGCCATGCGGCGCTACGGCATCGAGGACATCCGCTGGCTGTACGAGAACGACGTGAGATTCCTGCGGCAGTTCTGAGGCGTCGTCCACCGAGCCGGCCGCCGGCGCGTCCGGGCCGCGTCCGGGCGTCGCCCCGTTGATCCGTGAGCGGGTTGGCGGGATCGGCGCTGCTGAACCCGGGCCGGCGTCAGGGCGTATGATGGTCACTCAACTGCCGCGGACAGGGACGAGGCGAACATGGTGCACGAGCACGCCAAGCGCGTGGTGGAGAACGAGACCGGGCGGGTGAACGCCCAGATCCTCGCGGTGCTGATCGGCGGGATGCTGCTGATCGTGGCGGTGGCGGCGCGGCTGGTGTTCGAGCCGCACAACCTGCTGCTGCGGAACGATCCGTCGGACGTCGCGGCGATCGCGGCGGCGCTGCTGCTGGGCATCCCGCTGGTCTGGCAGGCGTTGCGGGACCTGTGGACCGGTCACATGCACATGAACGAGCTGGCGGCGCTGGCGGTGGTCGCCGCGTTCGCCGCCGGGTCGTACATCGAGGCCGGGCTGATCGCCTTCTTCATGATCATCAGCGTGCTGATCGAGCACCGCACGGCGCTGGGCGCCCGCAAGAGCATCGAGGCGTTGATCCGCATCACCCCGACCCGCGCCAGCAAGCTCGTCCGGGCCGAGGGCCGCGAGGAAGAGGCGGAGGTGGACGCGTCGGACCTCGTGCCGGGGGACGTGGTGCGGGTCAGGCCGGGCGACAACATCCCCGGCGACGGCCGCATCGTCTCGGGGTCGAGCACGGTCAACCAGGCGAACATCACCGGCGAGTCGCTGCCGGTCGACAAGGCACAGGGCGACGAGGTGTTCGGCGGGACGATCAACGTGACGGGCCTGCTGGACGTGGAGATCAGCAAGGCCGGCGCCGACACCACGCTGGCCCGCGTGAAGGACCTGATCCTCCAGGCCGAGCGCACCCGCACGCCCATCAGCCGCATGATCGACCGCTACGCGCACTGGTACACGCCGGTGATCCTGATGATCGCGGCGATCGTGTTCTTCTTCACCAACGAGCTGGAGCGGTCGATCGCGATGCTGATCATCGCCTGCCCGTGCGCGATCATCCTGGCGACGCCGACGGCGATGGTGGCGGCGCTGAGTGCGGCGGCGCGGCTGGGCGTGCTGATCAAGAACGTGGCGACGCTGGAGACGGCGCGGCACCTGACGGCGATCGTGTTCGACAAGACCGGCACGCTGACGACCGGCGAGCTGAGCGTGACGCGGATGCAGCCGGCCGAGGGAGTCGATGCCGCGGAGCTGCTGCGTGTCGCGGCGTCGGCCGAGCAGAGCTCGCGGCACCCCGTGGCCCGGGCGGTCGTCCAGGTCGCCCGCAAGGCGCGGCTGGACCTGCAGCCGGCCGACCGGTTCGAGGAAGTCAGCGGCCGCGGCGTCGAGGCTGTGATCGAAGGCCAACCCGTCCGCGTGGGTCGCGGCACCTGGATCGCCGAGCAGGGCGTCGACGTCACCGGGGTCGACGACGCCGGCTCGGAGGGCCTGAGCCTTCTGTACGTCACGCGGGGCGACCGAGTGCTGGGGTGGATCGGGCTGGAGGACCGGACGCGCCCGGGCGCGGCGCGGGCGATGGACGAGCTGCGTGAGCTGAACATGCGCAAGCTCGTCATGGTCACCGGCGACCGCTGGTCGGTGGCGAATCGCGTGGCCGGCGAGATGCACTGCACGGACGTGCAGGCGGAGGTGCTGCCGGCCCAGAAGCTCGAGCTGGTCGATCGGCTCAAGGGCCAGGGCCACACCGTCGCGGTGATCGGCGACGGGGTGAACGACGCACCGGCGCTGGCGGCGGGCAACCTGTCGGTCGCGATGGGCGCCGCGGGCAGCGACGTGGCGATCAACTCCGCCTCGATCGCGCTGATGAACAACAACCTCAATCGCATCCCGTTCCTCGTGAGGCTGAGCCGCCGCGCGATCGCGGTGGTGCGGCAGAACCTGGGCTTCGCGTTGCTGTACGTGGTGGTGCTGGAGGCGGCGGCGGCGCAGGGCTGGGTGCCGCTGCTGGCGGCGCCGGTGCTGCACCTGCTCAGCTCGTTCGTGGTGATCTTCAACTCGGCGCGGCTGGTACGCGAGGGCGAGGACATCGAGCACGCCGAGGCCGGCGACCGGCAACCCGCCGGCGGGGCGGCGCGGCCCGCGCCGGTGACGCCGCGGCCGGCCATGGGATGAATCGGATGAAACGCCCAAGGCGAGATTCGAAGCTCAACCGGTGCGACGCGGATGCCCGCGGGCCGGCCGCAACTCGGACGGCGCGGCGCGGGCTCCGCGTTGGCGGCTCAGCCGGTCTCGCGGGTCTGGAACAGCGCGATCCCCAGTGCGAGCCACGCGCCGATCCACAGCGCCGCGTACCCGCTGGCCGTCAGCACGTAGGTCGCATCGGCGGAGTGGTTGAGCATCAGCGCGTCGGCGAGGAAGAAGACCTGCAGGTTGGGCACGAAGCGATAGGCCAAGTCGGCGGCGAGGTTGGTCTGGGCGAAGCGGCCGAACAGCCAGTCGCTCATCAGCCCCAGCGCGAACACGCCGGTGCTCACGATCAGCGTCAACACGTAGCCGAGCCGCGTCGAGATCGCGACCGCCAGCGCCGACAGCAGCCAGACCGCTTCGAACACGAGCAGCAGGGCGATGCAGACCTGCACCAGGCTCTTGGGCCGCTCGCCGTAGTTGGTGATCGGCGCCAGCTCGGGGTCGAACTCCGTGACGATGGACTGGAACTCCCACTGCTTGTTGACCATGAGCACGAGCAGGTAGGCCAGCGTCACGCCCGCGGCGAACAGGCGGATCAGCGTCGCGGTGAAGACCCAGTTGTAGAAGTAGTTGCCCCAGACGCTGACGACCAGGGCGACGACCAGGGCGACGGACCCGAAGACGATGACCGGCAGGTCGAGCTGGTCGCCCGCGGCGGTGGGGACCTTGTGGCGGAGGGTGAGCAGGAAGACCATCGACCAGACCCACACGCCCAGCCCGACCGCCCCCGCCACGCCGAGGTACTTGCCCAGCACGAACGCGGGTCGGCCGATCGGCTTGCTGATCACGGTCAGCACGGTGCGGTTGTCGATCTCGCGTGTCAGCACGCCGCTGGCCACGAGAGACCCGAGCACGAGCCCGCCGAGCAACACCCCGCCCAGCGCGGTGGTCATGTGCAGTTGCGTGTCGTCTTCGAGCGTGTTGGCGCTCCACGCGGTCGCCAGCACCAGCAGCGCCGTGCCCAGCATCAGCAGGATCATGTAGATCGGCTGGCGGATGGATTCGGTGAACGTGTTGCGGGTGATCGTGAAGATCGCGGTGAGCATGGCTGGTATCGCGGTCCTGGCCTCGGTCGCGGTGCACGAGCATACTACGCCGGTCGGGGCTTTGCAGTCCGCCGCGCGTGCGGACGTCAAGGCGCCCCCGCTCAAGCGACCAGGAACGTTGCCGCATGAGTCACGATCAACAGGCCTATCAACGCGGGGTGTCGGCGTCGCTGCTGGGCGGGGCGGTGCAGCTGGTCGTGGCGGCGGTGCTGCTGCTGCTGACCTGGTGGCTGGACAGCGCCGTGCTCCGGGCGGCGGTCTGGCACGCCTTCGGCGGCGTGGGCGTCTGGGTCGTGCTCGCCATCGTCTACCAGCAGCACAAGCTCGAACGCATCGAGGCCCTGGAAACCGAACAGCTCCAGCAGCGCCACGGCGCCGACAGCTCCATCTTCCAGACCAGCGCCGACGACCTGTCGGTCGCCAGGCGGCGGCTGGAGCGGATGGTCCGGTGGGCGCTGCCGGCGTTCAGCCTGGCCACCGCGGGCTACCTCGTCGGCGTCGGCGCGTGGCTGATCAGCCGCAACGTCGGCCTGCTCGCCGCCAAGCCGCTGGCCAGCGACGTGGTCGACGTCGATCCGCTGCAATTGCAGATCGTGGGCGAGCAGGGCCTGGCCGAGCCGGGCTTCGTGCTCGCGTTCCTCGTGGGCATCGCGTTCCTGAGTTTCCTGGTCAGCCGCTACATCGCGGGCATGGCGCGGATGGCGGCGTGGTCGCTGCTCCGCGGCGGCGCGGGCTACCTCATGGGCGCCAGCCTCGTGGCCGCGCTGGTGGCCACCGGCTACGGGCTGCTCTACGCCGAGGTCGGCGGGCTGCTGAAGTACCTGACGATTGTCGTGCCGGGATTCATGATCGTCGTCGGCTCGGAGATGGTGCTCAACCAGTTGCTGAGCCTCTACCGCCCTCGGAAGGCGGGGGAGATGCCGCGGCCGGCGTTCGACTCCCGACTGCTCAGTTTCCTGACCAGCCCCGAATCGATCGCCCGGAGCATCAACGAGGCGATCAACTATCAGTTCGGGTTTGAGATCACCCAGTCGTGGTTCTGGCAGTTATTCAGCCGGTCGCTGGGCTGGCTGGTGCTGCTGGGGCTGGCGGCGCTGGTGGGCTTGAGCAGCTTTGTGGTCGTCGAGTCGCACGAGCGGGCGCTGGTGGCGCGGTTCGGGCGGCTGGTCGGCGAGCCGATCGGGCCCGGCCTGCACTTCAAGCTGCCCTGGCCGGTCGACTCGGTGCACCGATACGACGTGACGGTGGTGCGGCAATTCAACGCCGGCAGCGGCGTGGACCTCACGGAAGACGTTCCGATCCTGTGGACCAACGAGCACTACGCGACCGAGCCGTTGCACCTGATCGTCGCGCCGCCGGTGGACCCGCCGGCCGAGCGCGAGCGGGGCCCGGTCGAGCCGGCCCTTCAGGGCGCGGCGCCGGATGCGCCGCCGGCCTCCGCCGGGCGGGCGCCCAGCGTGTCGCTGGTGAACGCCGAAGTCATGGTCCAGTGGCGTGTGAGCGATGTGCTGGCCTACGCGACCTCCAGCGCGGACCCGGATCAGCGGCTGCGCGACATCGCCGACCTGGTGGTGGGGCGGTACCTGCTGCGGCGCGACATCGACGCGTGGATCGGCCCGGCGCGGCGGCAGGCGAGCGCGGACCTGCGGCGACGCCTGCAGGCCGAGGTCGATCGCGCCGGGCTCGGCGTGCAGATCGTCGCCACGCCCGTCGCCTCGATCCATCCGCCCCAGCCGGTCGCCGAGGCCTTCCACGCCACCGTGATCGCCGCCCAGCAGCGCCAGGTCCTCATCGAGCAGGCCCGCCGCGACGCCATCCAGCAACTCGTCGAGGTCGCCGGCTCGGTCGAACAGGCCCGGCAGATCGTCGACGAGATCGAGCAGCGCAACCGGCTCAAGCAGGCCGGCGCTGACCCGGCGCGGATCGACGAGCAGGGGCTGCACATCGAGCGGCTGGTCCGCGACGCCGGCGGCATCGCCTCCGAGCGCATCGCCGCCGCCCGCGCCCAGCGCTGGTCGATCGAGAACGCCGAACGCGGGCAGGCGATCCTCTTCGAGCAGGATCGGCTCGCCTACCAGGCCGCCCCGTCCTACTACAAGGTTCGCCATTACCTCGAGGCGCTGGCCGAGGGCTTCCGGGACTCCCGCAAGTACCTCATCCTCGCCGACACTGATGACCTGACCGTCCGCACCGACCTGAAGGAGTTCGAATCCGGGTTCGGGCAGATCGACCTGTCCGCCAACGAGTGAGCCGCCATGAATAACCTTGCAACCGTCATCCTCGCGCTGGTGCTGATCGTCGTCTTTGCCGGCTTCATGATCACCTACCAGGTGAGCTTCAACGAGGTCGCCGTCGTACAGACGTTCGGCGCGGCCGACGAAGATTCGGTCTACCACGGGGCCGAGGGCCGCGGCGCTGTGCTGGGCAACCTCCGCTTCCGATGGATCTGGCCGATCCAGAAGGTGCACACCTACGACGCCCGCGTCCAGGTGCTGGAGACGCGCCTGGAGCAGATGCAGACCGCCGACAATCAGGCGATCATCCCGTCGCTGTTCATGGGCTGGCGGATCAGCGATCCGCTGGCGTTCAACACGCAACTCCGCACCGAGGACGAGGCCCGCAAGCAGTTGGTCGCACGGTTGCGCGACGCCAAGACGTGGATCAGCACGTTCACCTTCGATGAGCTGACCGACCCGGACGGCGAAGCGCTGGCCGAGGCGGAGCAGCAGATCCGCGCCGGGCTGCAGGGCGCGCTGGACGAACGCGCCTACGGCATCGAGATCACGACGATCGGGATCAAGCGACTGGTGCTGCCGGCGGACGTGACGCAGAAGGTCTTCGAGCGGATGCGGTCGACGCGGCAGCGGCTGGCGCAGAAGGCCGAGAGCGAGGGCGTCGCGGCCGCCAGCGGCATCCGCGGCGACGCCGAGAGCGCCCGCGAGCGGATCCTCAGCTTCGTCGACCTCCGCGCCGACCAGATCCGCGCCGAGGGCCGCCGCGCCGTCGCCGACGTCTACCAGGTCTTCAAGCAGGATGAAGACTTCGCGAACTTCCAGCGGTCGCTGGAGGCGCTGCGGCAGATGTTCAAGAGCAACGCCACGATCCTCGCCGACCCGAGGCTGTTCCCGGTGAGCCTGCTCCTGCAGGGCGAACCGGCCGCGACCGAGTCACGCTGACATGCCCGACCCCCACGACCATCACGACCACGACGCGCACGGCCCGGGCGATCCGTTCCACGCGCACCCCACGCGCGAGTTGAACACCGACGACTTCGACGCGGCCAACCGCTCGCTCGCCGAGGCGCTGCGGATCAGCTTCGGCATACTCAAGTTCGTCGTGATCGCGCTGCTCGTCGCGTTCATCGCCCAGGGCAGCTACAACATGATCAGCCAGAACCAGGTCGGCATCGTGCTGCGGTTCGGCGCCCCGCGGGGGCAGTGGGTCGGCGAGGGCGACCAGCGCCGCTTCGTCACCGAGGTCCTCAAGCCCGGGGCCCACTTCGCCCTGCCCGAGCCGATCGACCGCGTGGTGGTGATCCCGATCGATGCGCAGTTGCTGCAGATCGATGGGGCGTTCTGGTTCGAGCCGCGTGAGGCCGACCGCGACAAGCCGCTGGAGCAGGTGCGCGCCCCGATCGGCGGGCTGCAGCCGGGCCGGGACGGGTCGCTGCTGACCGCCGATCGCAACATCGTGCACGGCAAGTGGAGCGTGGCTTACCGGATCACGGAGGACGGGGCGTCGGACTTCGCCCGGAACATCGGGGCGACCGACGTGAAGGAATCGCTCCGCCGCGCCGCCGACGTCGTCCGCCAGGTCGTCGAGTCCGCCATCGTGCACGTCGTGGCCGCGACCGACGTGGACCAGTTCGTGGCCAGCAACGTCGACCGCCAGCGGATCCGCCGGATCGCCCACGAGAAGCTCGAGGCGATGGGCGCGGGCATCGAGATCACCGACGTGTTCCTGAACACCCCCACGCCGCCGGTCGGTGACGTGCTCGCCGCCTTCAACGAGGTCAACAATGCCCAGAGCACCAAGGCCCAGCGGATCGAGGAAGCCCGACAGCAGCAGCAGCGGATCCTGATCGAGACCGCCGGCCGGGGCCACGCCGTCCTGCTCGCCGCGATCGAGTCCTACGAGCGGGCCCGCGCCGCCGCGGATGCCGGGGCCATCGCCCAAGCCCGCGCCGCCATCGATGAGATGCTCGCCTCGCCGCAGTCGCTCGCGAAGCACGAGATCGGCGGCGCCGTCGCCGAACGGATCAACCGGGCCGACGCCGACCGCACCAACATCGAGGCGGCGATGAAGTCCGAGGCCGACGCCTTCCTCAGCCAGTACGACAAGTACAAGGACGACCCGTCGCTGGAACGGATCATCCGGGAGCGGCTCCGCCAGGACACGCTGCAAGCGATCTTCACCGCCGAGGACGTCGAGACGTTCTGGCTCACCGAGGACGCCGACGAACTGTACATCGAGATCGGCCGCGACCCCGAGGTCCGCCGCGCCCGCCAGACCGCCCAGCGCCGGCAGGAGATCGAGGACGCCGCCGCGAATAATGCCTCGCCCCGCTAGTCACCAGGCAGTTGTTCCCATGCCCGACACGCCCGTCATCGAGACCCGCGGCCTGACCAAGCAGTTCAAGGACTTCTGGCTGCGCTCCCGCGTCGTCGCGGTCGACCAGCTCGACCTCGGCGTCGCCCCGAGGCAGGTGTTCGGGCTGCTCGGGCCCAACGGCTCGGGCAAGAGCACCACCATTAAGATCATCCTCGGCCTGCTGTTCCCCACGCGGGGCCGCGTCGCCGTCTTCGGCAAGCTCCCCACCGATGTCGCCATCAAGAAACGCATCGGCTACCTCCCCGAAGAGTCGTACCTGTACCGCTTCCTCAACGCCCGCGAGACGCTGGATTACTACGGCCGGCTGTTCAACCAGGACGCCCCCACCCGCGCCCGGCGGATCGACATGCTCCTGGAGATGGTCGGGCTCGACGCCGTGCAGCGCCGACCCGTCGGCGAGTACTCCAAGGGCATGCAACGCCGCATCGGCCTCGCCCAGGCGCTGATCAACGACCCCGACCTGCTCATCCTCGACGAGCCGACCACCGGCCTCGATCCCATCGGCACGCGACAGATCAAGGACCTGATCCTCCACCTCAAGGAGCGCGGCAAGACCATCCTGCTCAGCTCGCACCTGCTCGCCGACGTCGAGGACGTCTGCGATCGCGTGGCGATCCTCTACGGCGGGCGCAAGCGGGCCGAGGGCACCGTCGATGAGCTGCTCACCGTCGAGGGCACGCGGATCATCGAGACCGACGAGCTGCGCGCCGAGACGATCGCCAAGATCGAGCGGCTCATCGAGGCCGAGGAAGGCAAGGCGATCCGCCGCGTCGATCAGCCCCGGCAGAAGCTCGAGTCGCTGTTCCTGGACATCGTGCACCGGGCCCAGAGCGAGGGCGTGGCGACCAGCGGCGCCCGCGCCGGCGGGCGGGTCGCCGAGTTCCTCGGCCGCGAGGCCCACATGCCCGAGCAGGTCGACGGCCAGGCCGTGATCGACAGCCTGACGCAGCCCGCGCCGGCCGGCCCGCCCCGCGCCGCGCCGGCCCCGCCGCCGGGGCCCGCGGGCCAGCCTGACGCCGACCTGCTCGGCGAGTTGACGCGGCGTCAGACCGAGCCGGTCGCCGAGCCCCCGGCCCTGCCGCCCGCCGAGCCCCCGGTCGATCGCGATGTCATTGAAGGCCTCGTCGGCGGCGAGGAGCCCGAAGGCCGCGATCACCGCCGTGAGACATGAACCGCACGCCCCCCAACAAGAAGGCGAAGCCCGGCTCAGATGCGAGGTTGTTCACGCTGCGCGGCCTGCTGCTGCGCGTGGCGCTGCTGGCCCCCGGGGCCGCGGGCGTGAGCTGGTTCGCCATGGCCGGGGATGAGCCGACCACGCTGCACGAAGCGGCGGTGTTCGTCGGGGGCGCCTGCCTCGTCGCCGGGGCGTTCCTGCTCGGCTATTGGCTGCTGATGCTCGTGCTGCAGCCGCGGTTGCCGGTGGTCGGGGTGGCGCGGGCGGTCGTGACCGAAGCGATCCGCATGAACGTCTCGATCGCCTTCCTCGTCGCGATGGTGCTGATCCTCGCGATGATCCCGCTCGTTGTGACCGGTGACGACCCGCTGGAGTATCGCATCCAGCAGTTCCTCGGCTACACGCTGGGGCTGCGCCTGTTCCCGCCCTCGCCCATGCTCGTGCTGAGCCTGCTGACCATCCTGCTGGCGTGCTGGACGCTCAGCCAGGAGATCGAGCACAAGCAGATCTTCACCATCATGACCAAGCCCATCGACCGCGGCCGCTACCTGTTGGGCAAGTGGCTGGGCATCGTGTCGTTGAACGCGGTGCTCGTGGCGGTGGTCGGGCTGGCGGTCTACGGCTTCGTGACGTTGTACATGGTGAACCTTCCGGCGACCGACGCGCTGGATCGCCAGAACGTCACGGACAAAGTGCTGACCGCGCGGGTCGGGGCGCAGCCCAGCCCGCCGCAGGAGGTGCTCGACCGCATCGACCAGCGGGTCGAAAGGATCATCGCCGAGCGCGGGCAGGCGTACGTCATCGAGCGCGGTGGCGAGGCCGAACTCCGCCGCGAGGTCCGCCAACAGGTGCTCTCGGCGTTTCGCAGCCTGGCGCCGCTCGGGCGGGCCAACGACCGCGCGGTCTACGTCTTCGATGGGCTCGGCCAGGCCGACGCGTTCGGCCGCACCGTCCAACTGGAGTACAAGCTCCGCGGCGCGGTGGGCGACCAGCAGCGTGTGCTGTTTGTGGCGGCGGGTCGCCCGCTGACCCGCGAACCGCAACAGGCGGCGCTGAACATCCGCCAGACCCTGCTCGTGCCGGTCGAGGCGATCGAGGATGGACAACTGCGGATCGGCGTGATCAACTTCGACCGCGAGCGTTCGCTGACCTTCGTCGCCGACGAGGGGCTGCGGCTGATGTACCGCGTGGATGACTTCGCCTCGAACTTCATCCGGGCGCTGGTGGTCATCTGGATCAAGCTGGCGTTCCTCGCGGGGCTGGGGCTGCTGATGGCGGCGTTCCTGGGCTTCCCCGTCGCGGCGCTGGCGTCGATGCTCGTGTTCGTCGGGGCCTGGGCGAGCGGGTTCCTCACCGATGCGATCGTCTACTACGATCGCCACGGCGGCCCCGCGATGACCGTGCTCAAGTGGATCGCGCAGGCGATCACCTTCACGCTCCAACAGTATGGCCGATACGAGCCGGCGACCGCGCTGGTCGAGGGCCGTTACATCGCCTGGCGGACGCTCGGTGACTGCGCGCTGTGGATCGGGGCGGTGTGGACCGGCGTCACGGTGATGGTGGGCTGGCTGATCTTCCGCCGTCGCGAGCTGGCCCGGGTGCAGGTGTGAACGGACCATGAGCAGTCACGACCGCCTCATCATCCTGTCGATGGTCCTGGTCGCCGCGGTCGCGGTGGCCGGGTCGTCGGTGCTGCTGCGCGGCCCCGCGCCCGGGCCGGTCGCCGGCGCCGGCTGGCGGCCGATCAACGCCCAGCGCGCCGACCTGCAACTGACCTACAACACCGACGTCACGCGGAACATGCCCGCCGACATGGCGCTGCTCTACGCGTCGCTGGGCAGCTTCCGCGGGCTGGCGATCAACTACCTCTGGATGCGCGCGACCGAGCTCAAGGAAGAGGGCAAGTTCTACGAGGCCATGGAACTGTCGCGCATGATCACCAAGCTCAACCCGCGGTTCGCCCAGGTCTGGGTCTTCCACTCCTGGAACATGGCGTTCAACATCTCCGTCGCGACCCACACCGAGCGGGAGCGGTGGATGTGGGTCAAGGCCGGCATCGACCTGCTCCGCGACGAAGGGATCCCCGCCAACCCCAAGTCGACCGGGCTGTACAAGCAACTGTCGTGGACCTACCTGTTCAAGATCGGCGGGTTCACCGACGACATGCACTGGTACTACAAGCGGCAACTGGCGGGGCACTGGCACGAGCTGCTGGGCGCGCCCCCCGCCGGCGAGACCGACCGCGTGGTGCGGTGGTTCGAGCCGATCGCGGAGATGGACGAGCGGTTCTTCCGCACCGATGCCGTGCCCGTCGAGGTGCATGAGGGCATCGGCGCGCTGCTCGTGGAGTACGACGGCACGGAGGTGGAAGAGCGACTGGAGCGGCTGCGTTTCGTCACCGCCGAGCAGTTCGAACGCCGTGCGGACGAGGTGATTGCCGGGATCGACGACCGCCGCGCCGACCTGATCGAGCGTTTGCAGCGGCTGCGGGAGGTCAATGCCGCGGCGCTGGATCGTTCGGCGCGTGAGCCGGATGAGCTGTTCCTCGAGGCGTACCCGGAGGCGGCCGAGCGCGTGCGGTGGCTGCGTAACATGGGGCTGAGGCTGGATGGTGAGCTGGCGCGCCGGCTGGGTCGACTGGACACGGCGCCCGTCACCGCCGAGCAGCCTGCCGATGAGGCCGAGCGTGTCGACGCGGCCTTGGCCGCGTGGCTGGCCGAGTCGGGTGAGCAGCCGGCGCGCGTCCGGGACGCGGTGTTGCGGCCGTACCTGCGGGCCAAGGCTTTGCGGGTCGATGAGCACATGAGCGCGTCGATCATGCACGAGCTGATGCGTGGTGCATGGCTGGCCACGGGCCGGGCCCCGCAGGCGGCGGCGATGCCGATCGACTGGCGCCACCCCGCGGCGCATGCGCTGTATTGGGCGGTCCGCGGCGTCCGCGCGGGGGTGACCCGGCGCAACATCAGCGACCGCGAACGGATCGTCATGCTCAACACCGATCGCCAGGTGCTGCATGCGATCCAGTTGCTGACGCACAACGGCTATGTCGTGTTCGACCCCCGAGCCGACTACTACGAGCAACTGCCCGATCCCCGGTATATCGAGGCGTACGAACTCGCGGCGTTCGGGGTCGGCGAACGTGTCGAGGGCGAATACGAGAACGCCGCCGTCCTCGAGAGCTTCGAGGCCGGCCACGAGAACTTCCTCATCTGGGCGACGCGGCTGACCCACCACTGGGGCGAGCGCCGCCGCGCCGAGGCGTTGTACGACCGGCTCGGTCGGCTTTACGGCGACAAGCCCGGCCGCGCCGACAAGTACGCCCAACCGCTCGACGAGTTTGCCTTCGCCGAAGTCAGGCAGACCATCATCTCGCCCGACGATGCGCGGCAGGTCATCGGCGGGCTCGTGCAACAGGCGATCATGCAGGGCTACCTCAACAACCGCCCGGATGTCGCGGCCCGACGCCTGACCGATGCGCGGCGCCTGCACGCCTACTACCAATCGGAGCAGGGCCGCCAGACCCTCCACGCCAGCAAGGCCCGCATGGCGATGCCGGCGTTCGGCGAGTTCGTGACCAATATCACGGCGAGGTTCATGCTGGTCGAGCCGGATCGCATCTCCATCGACGCGAAGCGGACCGTCTGGCAGGCGCTGGGACGCGAGAATCCGTCGCTTCAACGCGCGGTCTGGGAACGCGTCGGCGAGCGGCTGTATGAGCAGGTGCGGCGTGCCATGCCTCAGGGCCCCGATCCCGCTGCCCTGTTTCCCGAACCGTCCTCGAGAAACGCCGACGGCCAACCGTGAACCGTCGCCTCATCACCGCGTCCAATGGCGTAGGTCCTACCGCACCGCGCCCGGGGCACAGGAGGCTTAGCCATGACGCGCCTGGACACGCCCGATCGCACTCAAGCCATCGATCCTCGCCACATCGCGCGTGATGAGGCGGCGCAGCCCGGCCGGCGGCTGTTGCCATGGGCGGTGTCGTTGCTGGTCCACCTTGCGGTGGTGGTGTTGGCGATCTTCCTGATCTGGTCGGCCGAGGTGCGCGAGGAAGACGAGCGGACCGTCGCGACGTGGGCCCCGCAGCCGCCGATCACGCCGATCCAGTTGGTCGCGCCGCCGGCGCCGACGTCCAAGGCCGCGATCGACCTGCCCGTCACCGCGCCGCGTCCGGCCTCGCCCGACCAGCCGGTCGTGCTCGAGGTCATGCAACCCGGCCGCGACCTGCCGCCTGCGCAGCCTGCTGCCACGCAACCGCCCAGCGGCACGGATCGGGTCACGCGGCCCAGCCTCTTCGACACGATCGACCCGCCGGAAGGCGACAAGGGGGTCGGCTCGGTCGTGTTCCTCATCGATGCTTCGGGGTCGATGGTCGAGCAGTTCACGCTGGTGCAGCGCGAGCTGAGCCGGGCCGTACGCCACCTCGCGCCCGACCAGCGTTTCACCGTGATCTACTTCCAGAAGGGCGGGGCCGTCGAGGCGGCCCCGCGCGGCCTGACACCGGCGACCGAGCGGAACATCCAGAGATTCTTCGCATGGACCGGCGCCGACGGGCGGCGGGTCCGTCCGCACGGCCCGACCGATCCCCTGCCCGCGCTGGCGCTGGCGCTGGCGTATCGGCCCGACGAGGTCCGCCTGCTCTCGGACAACATCACCGGCAGCGGCGCTTACAGCCTCAGCGCCGATCGCCTGCTCAGCGAGGTCGAGCGGATCAAGCGGCAACGCCGCGCCGAGCGGACCCGAATCAGCACGATCCAGTTTCTCCGGCCCGACCCGACGCGGGCGCTGTGGCGCCTGGCCGACGCGCACGGCGGGCGGTGCCGGTTCGTTGCGAGCATCGCGGGCCGCTGAGTCGGCCGACACCGGCGGAATATCGGGCCGGGCCACTGGACAAATCGGCAGGAAGTCATTCAAATACGCGAGCTTGGTGACTTCCGGCGCGGCGAACCACCCAGGCGTCGGTGGCGTCTAACTCGTGTAGACCCACTAACTTCAGTCTTCCTGGAGGTGAAGCAATGCTGGTTTGGCTACTCGCCGATGAGACCGACGGCTCGACCGCCGATCGACCCACGCCCCAGCCGCGCCCCGACGACAAGCCCACGTCTTCGCCCGATGGCGTCGAGCCCCAAGCCGACGAAGAACACGCCGCGGTGGGCGATGAGATCAACGCCATGTTTGGTCTGCTCCTGCCGTGGGCGATCAGCGTCCTGCTTCACCTGGGCGTGGTGCTCCTGGCGTTCTTCGTCGTCTGGTCCGCGGCCGTGGAAGACGAGGAAGAGACGATCATCCCCGAGACCAAGCTCAACGATGCGCCCAGCGAGGTGCTCGTGGAGTCGCAGGACCTGGAGGTGACCGCGACCAGCGACGTCCCGCGTGAGATCGAGACCGAGACCGTCACCAAGGCCGACCCCCTGAGCGAACTCACTACCGAGACTTCGAAAGACCTGGCGCTGATCGGCGTGACCGGCGACAAGGCGCTGCCCGCCGGGGCCAACTTCGGCAACGACGACTTCGGCGTGGGCGTCTACGGGCTGGTTGGGGGCAACGCCCGCACCATCGTCTATTGTGTCGATGCATCCGGGTCGCTGGTCGACACGTTGCCCTTCGTGATCGACGAGTTGAAGACGTCGCTCCGCAACCTCGTGCCGGCCCAGCGGTTCGCGGTGGTCTTCTTCCAGGAGAATCAGGCGCTGACCCCGTTCCGCGGAATGCGGTCGGCGACCCCCGAGAACGTCGCGGCGGCCAGCAACTGGATGGATACGCAGGTCGTCCCGCACGGCTCGTCCAACCCGACCACGGCGATCACCCAGGCGCTGGCGTACAAGCCCGACCTGATCTACATCCTCTCGGATAACATCACCGGCAAGGGCCAGTACGCCGTGGATCAACGCGAACTGCTCGAGCTGATCGAGACGCAGAAGCGCAGCAAGGGCGCGCAGGACACACGGATCAACGCGATCCAGTTCCTGTATCCTGACCCGTTGGGCACGCTCAAGACCGTCGCCGAGAAACACGGCGGCAAGTACCGCTTTGTCGACGCCTCGGTGGTTGGAAGTCGATGACATGAACAGACCCTCCACACGTGGACCGATACGCCGCGCGATGGCCGCGAGCATGGGCGTCTTGCTCGCCCTTGCGTCGGCCGCCTTCGCCGACTCCATCGCGATCAACCGCCTGACGATCCCGAACGTGCGCATCACGGGCATCGCCAGCGGCGAGATCGAGTACCTCTCCGCCGGCCGCACGCAATCCAGGTCGCTGGAAGACGTCACGAGCATCTCGCTCAGCCGCTATGACAGCTACGCGACGGCGGTCGAGATGATCGAGTCGCAGCCGGCGCGGGCTGCCGAGCAGTTCCGTACGCTCAGTAACGCCGTTCGCGAGGACTTCCTCAAGCCGCTGATCAACCTGCGGCTGAGCCAGGCTCTGGATGCATCGGGCGACCTGCCCGGGGCGTTGCGGGCCTGGGCCGAAGCGGTCCGCGACGACAACAGCGCCTACTTCGTTTCTCGCATCCCCTCGACCATGCCGGACACCCAGACCCAGCGACGGGAGGCGGCCGCGGTCGCCCGCGGGCTGGCCGGCCGGGTACCCGGCGACGACGCCCGAGCGGCGTTGAACAGCCTGGCCCAGCGACTGGCGGCCGATGCGGCGAGCCCAACGGCCGGTTCGCCCGATGCCGCGGCGGTCGAGCCGGAGTCGGTCGGGTCCGCCGCCACCGAGCCGGCCCTCGCGCCGGAGGTTGCCGCCGACGTGGACACGCGTGTCTCGGCCATGCTCTCGTCCATCCAGTCGCTGGTCGAGCAGGGGAACTATCGGCTCGCGACCGAGCGGATCGAGCAGGTCGCGCGTGACGCCGGGCCCCAGGCCATGGCCGTGCTCGACTTCCAGCGCGGGCGGATCGCTCGGGGCGAGGACCGGTCGATCGATGCGGCGGCCTGGTTCCTCCGGGCCGCGCTGTTGTACGACGCCCCCTCGCTTGCCGGCGATGCGCTGGCCGGCGCCGCGTCCGCGTTCGAGGCGGCCGGTGCGAACGAGGCGGCGCTGGCGACCTGGCGCAAGGCCCTGACCCGGGCCCAGTCGCCCGCCGACCAGCGAGCGATCGGCGCACGGATCAACGCCTTGGAGAAGTGATGCACCTGGCGCCGCCGCCAGTGAACCGTTGAACCATCGGCCGCGAGCACCGCGGCCCACCCGACCCACCGACCGCCGGAGCAACGACCGGACAAGCAAGGAGATGGCATGCGACGAGATCGAATTCATTGGCGCGGGCTTGCAATGGCCGCATTCGCCCTGCTGGGCACGGCCGCCACGGCATGGGCCCAGGAGAATGGCGACGGCGGTGGCGACGGCGGTGGCGACCAGTCCGTCAGCTTCGCGGAGATGTTCTTCCTCTCCAAGGACGTTGCCCGCGGCGAGCTGAACCTGCTCGGCTCGTTCCTCATCTGGATCCTGCTGCTGATGTCGATCGCGACCATCGCCCTGGTCATCCACTTCCTGCTGCAGAACCGCCGCACCACCATGGTCCCCGACGACCTGGTCGGCGACCTCGAAGACATGCTGGGCGACCGCAAGTTCCGCGACGCCATCCAGATCGCCGAAGACGATGAAAGCGTGTTTGGCGAGGTAATGCACGCGGCGCTGACCGAGGCGAGCAACGGCTACGGCGCCATGGAAAGGGCGATCGAGGAGACGTCCGACCTCGCGTCCTCGCGGAAGCTGCGTTCGCTGGAGTTGCTCAACGTCCTCGGCGCCGTCGGGCCTATGGTCGGGCTGTTCGGCACGGTGTACGGCATGATCGTGGCGTTCTGGACCATCGTGGACGCCGGCGGTCAGCCCAAGCCCGCCGAGCTCGCCGCCGGCATCTCGACGGCGCTGGTCACGACGTTCTGGGGCCTGGTCGTGGGCATCCCCGCGGTCGCGGCCGCCGCTCTCATCCGCGCCCGCATCGAGGCGCTGATCACCGAGTCGATGATCGAGGCCGAGGCGCTGATCGGCCGGTTCCGCCCCGGCGGCGCCAAGAAGACGCCGGGCAAGTCCGCCGCCGCGCCCGCCACGCCCAAGCCCAAGGCCGAGTAACCCGACGCCGCGCCGGAGCACGCCATGCGCTACACCAAACCCCGCAAGGGCAGCCTCGAGCTGAACATGACGTCGATGCTCGACATCGTGTTCCAGTTGATCATCTTCTTCATCATGGTGACCAACTTCGCGGCGGCGGACCTGCCCCCGCTCGAGCCCCCCGAGGGCACCGAGGCCTTCTCCAGCCAGTACCCGTTCACCCGCGTGATCAACATCGTCCCCTTCCCCGAGGGTAAGACGCCCGGCAGCGCCGACCACGTGCTCGTCGGCGGGGTCGAGCTGCCGATCAACCCCGGCGGGATGAAGCAACTGACCGACCTGCTCAAGAACGAGCAGAACACCCGACCCGACATCAAGATGCACGTGCGTCTGCGGGTCGACAAGGGCCTGCACTACGACCAGGTCCAGCCGGTCATGGAAGCCGTCACCAACGCCGGCATCGCACGCGTCAACCTCGTCGCCATCATGGCCGACGAATAGGCCGCAGAGGTATCCGCCATGGCACACCAGAACCCCAAACGCGGCTCGGGCCACGCCGACTTCGCGAACATCGAGGCGACCGAGACCGTTCACCACGAAGCCCAGGTGAAGAAGCGCGCCCCCGAGCGCGGCGTCAAGCAGCTCAACCTCACGTCCATGCTCGACGTGACGTTCCAGTTGCTCATCTTCTTCGTGCTGACCGCGAACTTCGCCATGGACGAGGGCGTGCTCGCCGCCGACCTGCCCCAGGGCGTACCCGAGACGCCCACCGAGTCCGAGCCCCCGGACCCGCCGGTCATCGTTCGCCTGCAGCCGGTCGGTGTCGATGATGTCCGCATCACCGTCGATGGCGTCAACGCCTCCATCACCGACTTCCGGGAGCTCTACGCGGCCCTCAACGAGGCGCGCTATGATCCGCAGAGCAACCCCAACGGCATCTACGAGGACGACAACCCGATCGTGATCAAGCCGATGTCCGACGTGCGCTGGGAGCACGTGGTCAACGCCTTCAACAGCGTGATACGCGCCAAGTACACAAACATCAGCTTTGCGCAGAGTTGACCGTCGCGCCGACGCCGGTCCGCGCGTGGCCCAGGAGTGACCGCCTTGACCCGTTGTAACCAATCGTCGACCGGTTCGTGGGGAGGCGCCGCACGCCGGCGTTGTGGCCCGCTGTGGATCATAGCGGCGGCGTGCCTGTGCACGCTCGCACCCCACGCCGCCGCCCAGACGGACGACCCGGCGCCCGAACTGATCCGCGCCCTGGTCAGCAACGGCATGCCCGAGGCGGCGCAGGCCCTGCTCCAGAACCCGCCGCAGGAACCGCGGTTGGCCGAACAGGTCCGCGATGGACTGGCCGAGGCTTACCTGCCGTCGCTCCGCGGCAACCCCGACGCGTTCATCCGGGCGATCGGCGACCTCGTCGACTACCAGCAGCAGATGTACGACTCGCCGCAGGCCCGGGACCACTGGGCGCGGCCCAAGTGGGGCGCCGACCTCGCCCAGGAGCTGATCATCTCCGTCGCCCCGGAGATGTACCTCGCCGGGGCGTTCTGTACGCTCGGCGTGCCCAATGAGCCGCAGCGCCGCGTCGTCGACCTCATCGCCGCCGAGGCGTTGGACCTGTGCAACCAGTCAGAGAACGAGTACTTCGACCTGCAGTCCACCGTCCGCACACGCGAAGACTTCGTGAGCGAGTTCATCAACACCGGCCGATGGGATCAACTGCAGCAGTACGTGGACCTGAACATCCCTTACAACCGCGCCTGGGCGATCGTGTACCTGCTCAGCCAGGACAACGACGGGCCTTGGTTCGCCGACAAGCCCGACAAGGACGTGGCGCGTCAGGGGCTGATCCGCCAGGCCGACACGGACCTGGAGACCGCGATGCGGCGGGCGCGGTCGATGGGCCTTCCGGCCGACACCCTGGCCCGGATCGAGATGCTTCAGGCGCACATGGCGATCTACCGGACCGACTATGATCAGGCGCGGCAACTGGCCGAGCAGGCCGCCGGCCGCGGCGCCGCCCGGCCCTACACGCGGTTCCTGGCCCGGCTGGCGGTGGCCAAGGCGATGCACCTGGCGGGCCTGACCGATGCCGCCGCGGGCCTGCTCCGCACGCTCGGGGATCATCCCGCCGCCGCGGCCAACCCGCTGCGGCCCGTGCTGGTCGCCGATCGCCAGTACCTGATCCTCTACGACCGGGCGATGGCGGCCGGGGCCTCCGACCAGAAGCAGCAGTTGATCGGCGAAGCGTTCAGCGTCTACGTGGACCTGCTCAACAGCGACGCGATCGCCCAGCAATGGCGCGGCGCCGTGCAGCAGTTCATCGAAGACCGCTACAACCGGCAGGTCCCGCCCGGGATCGACGCCAGTGAGATGCCCGGCCCGGTGCAACTGGCGGCAATCACCTCCACGTTCCAGGCCGGCGAGCGGCTCCGCCAGCAGAACCAGACCGAGCAGGCCAACGCCCGCTACGCCGAGGTCGTGAGCATGGCCGAGACGCTCCTGGACCGCGAGGGCCTCGGTGCCGCCACCGAGGCCGAGGCCATGTTCTACCGCGGCTACGCGCAGTTGCGATCGAATCAGGCCGGCTTCGCCGCCCAATCGCTGATCGAACTGGCCGACCGCTTCCCCGACCGTCAGCGCGGCGAGCAGGCGATCCAGGTGGCGCTCGTGAGCATCCTCCAGCCGTTGTACGACCGGCAACCGGACAACGCGACGGTGCAGCGGCTTCTGATCAACGCCTATCAGACCCTCTTCGAAAAGTACCCGACGATCGACCTGGCGGCGCTGGCGTCGTACGACTACGCGGCGTTCCTGCGGCAGTCGGAGCGCTACGCCGACGCCGTGGAGGCTTACGCCCGCGTCCCCGAGGGCCACGAGGCGTATCTGAACGCGCAGTACGAGCGGCTGGCGTGCCTGGGCGTGCTCTGGCAGGAGGCGACCGAAGCCGCGTCGGTCGGCGAGTACGCCGGCCGGATCGTCTCGGCCGCCCGCACGTTCATCGCCGCCGCCGAGCCGCAGCTCGACCGTCTCCCGCCCGACCGCCGGGACACGATCCGCCGCTTCCTCGCGTCGGCCCGGCTGCTGCGGATCAGCGTGCAACTGGAGACCTTCAACCAGACCGACCAGGCGACGCAGGAGCTGCGCGAGGTTCGCGAGAAGTACGGCGACCTCGAGCCGATCCAGTCCCGCCTGCAGAGCGCGACCATCCGCGTGCTCCAGAAGCAGGGCAAGTTCGACGAGGCCGAAGCCCAGCTCCGCCAGTACATGCAGCGTGAGCCGGAGAAGGCCGGCCAACTCGCCCTGCAGGTCCTTCAATCCATCAACCAGCAGATCAAGGCCATGGACAAGGACGACCCGCAGGTCGCGGTCCTCGCCGAGGTCGCGAGCAACCTGGCTCGGAGCATCATCCTGCCGTGGGCGCGGCAGCAGGACTTCAGCGTCGAGCAGATGATCGCATACGAGCTGATGCCCGCCCGGTCGCTCATGGCCGCCGGCCGTTGGGAGCCGGCGCTCCAGCAGTTCCAGGGCCTCATCGAGCAGCACGGCGAGGCGGCCCGGAACAAGATCGAGGTCGTCGAGGGCATGGCCGAATGCCACTTCCAGTTGGGCACCTTCGCCGAGGCCAGCATGCGGTTCAACAAACTCATCGCATTCCTGCAGCAGCAGGGCGACTACAACAACACCTACTGGAACGCCCAGACGCGCGCCACGCAGATCATGGACCGCGCCGCCGAGCGGGACAACAAGATCCCGAACACCCGCATCTTCCGCCGCGTCCGCCAATTGGCCAATCGCCAGCCGGACCTCGGCGGCGAGCCCTACGCCGCCGAGCTGTTGCGGCTCCAGAACAAGCATGCGCCGCGGTAACGTGAAGGCGGCCGAGAACGACTGATGTTCGGCTCGCACCTGTCCATCGCCGGCGGCCCGCACCACGCGCTGATCGCCGCGCGCCGGCTCAAGCTCGATTGCCTGCAAATCTTCACCAAGAACCAGCGGCAGTGGTCGCCGCCGCCGCTCACCGACGAGCAGGTCGCCGACTGGCGCGCCGAGCACGCCCGCACCCCGATCCCCGTCGTCAGCCACGACAGCTACCTGATCAACCTCGCCGGACCGAAGCGCGACGTGCGCGAGCAATCGATCGCGCTGTTCGTCGAGGAGTTGCGCCGCTGCGAGGTGCTGGGCATCCCACACCTGGTCACGCACCCCGGGGCGCACCTGGGCATCGGTCGGGCCAAGGGCATCGCCCGCGTCGCCAAGGCGCTGGACCGCATCCACCGGCGGCTGCCCGACTGCCCGGTCGTCACGTGCCTGGAGATCACCGCGGGCCAGGGCACGACGCTGGGGCCTGAACTCGAGGACCTGCGCGACATCATCAGCGCCGTCGCCGATCCGTCGCGCCTGGCCGTGTGCCTCGACACCGCACACGCGCTGGCCGCCGGATACGACCTGACGTCGGCCGCCGGCGCCGAGGACTTCCTCGAACAGATCGACGCGACCGTCGGGCTCGGGCGGGTCAAGGTCATCCACGTCAACGACTCGAAGGTCCCGCTGGGTTCACGGAAGGACCGCCACGCCCACATCGGCCAGGGCCATGTCGCGCTCGACGCGTTCGGGGTGATCTGCAAGGCCTTCCCGGACACGCCGAAGATCCTCGAAACGCCCAAGGGCGAAGACGAACGCGGCCGCGCGTGGGACACCGTCAACGTCCGCAAGCTCCGCCGATTGGTTCAGTCCGGGTAGGATTGCGGCCGCATGTAAAGGGGGCGATGCCGATGCACATTCAGGGTCGAAGGCACCGATGGTGGCTTGTGCTGATCGCGGTGGCGACGGCCGGGGTGCTGATCTGGGACTGGTGGCGTCCGCGTGACGTGACGGACTTCAGCAGGACCGCATCGCTCATCGCCGATCGCGATCCGCACACCGCGAAGGTCGTGGCCTGGGCGGCCGATGCGCTGCCGCCGATCGAGTTGCCGGAGCGCCTGCGGCACGGCAACGACTGGATAATTGCTCATGTCAACGTCGGCGTGGGTATCGGGGGCTCCGTACGCAGACCTGCCGCTGTGGCACACCTTCGAGCGCTATTGGCGTGAGGCCGATACGCGGATGGACAAACTCAGAGCGACGTGGGACTGGCTGCACGACAAGCCGCCTGTGTCCATCTGGCCTACAGTCTTCCTCGCCGCTGGATTGCGCGACGGCAAGGTGTGGGTTTATGAGCACTGGCTGTCGGCCCCAAACTCGCCGACATGCGAACAAACGATCGACGCGGCGCATTTGCGCGCCTGGGACAAGGCCCGGCTCGATTCGCTCTGCGACTTGCTGACCGCACCGACCGACGCGTTGACTGTCGGCACAAGCTTGGATGGCTCGTACTTGAGCATGCTGAACGTTCAACAAGCCGACGAACGGCGCACCATCATCGTCGTTAACGCTACTGTCTGGCAAGAAAGCACGCTGGGCGATCTTCACGGCCTCGCCGCCCGAGAACTGGTCGATTTGGCCAAGAGCAGAAAACCAGCAGAACCCATCTTCGGCGATATCGGTCCCCAATTGAGGGATAGCTGGTGGGACTATCATGGCGGACTGATGCTTCCGACGAGCGGCCCGCCGGACGGTGGCCTGCTGCCGATCGACGGGGGATTCATGGACCGACGCGGCCGGATCGTGTTCGGGGTGGGCTCTGGTAACAGCGAGACGGCGTTGTTCACCGAAGGACTCGCGCCGGTCTTGATCGGTGAGCGTGTAGGCTACGTCGACGAGAAGTGGCGATGGGCGATCGAGCCGCGCTTCGTATGCGCCGACAACTTCCACGGTGGTGTGGCTCGCGTCGGCCTGCCCGATCTCGAGCACGGCATGTTCCTGATCGACCGCCACGGTGAGCGCTTGTTCGAGGACGGCTTTGACGTGATCTGTGCCATGCACGAAGGGCGTGCCGCAGCGGCGCGAGACGACCGCTGGGGCCACATCGACCCAAACGGCCGGATCGTGACGCCGCTGCGATACGGCGCTGCCCGTGCGTTCTGTGAGGGTCTGGCCGCGGTGAAGTTCGGGGGCGGGGCCGGGGAGGCCGCCGGGTACCGGGGTTTCGTCGATCGCCACGGCGGAGAGGTGATCGAGCCGCGCTTCCACCTGGTGGGCGACTTTCGCGCGGGGCTTGCGCCGGCGGCAAAGTCCGGCAAGTGGGGCTACATCGATCGGACCGGCCGGTGGATCATCGAGCCACGTTTCGCCCACGCGCATCGCTTCAGCGAGGGCCTCGCGGCCGTGCGTGTCGGTGATCAATGGGGTTTTATCGACCGCCACGGCGAGTCGGCGTTTGAGCGGCGCTTCGATCGTGTTGACGAAGCGGGTTTCCAGGAGGGGCGCGCGGTCGTGGGTCGGTATGGCGCCGAATCTTTCTGCGAGCAATACGGCTACATCGATCGCACCGGACAGGTTGTCATCGACATGCAGTATGGGTGGGCTGAACCATTCTGTGGCGGCCGGGCATCCGTCTGGGCTTCGGGTGCTGGGCCGGCTTTGTCGGGTAGCGCGTCTTGGGGCGTTATCGACCCGAACGGCCGCGAGTTGATCGGGTTTCGCCTGGAGGGACCGGTGCGTTGGGGCGAAGGCGGTTTGGGTGTAGTCTGCACTGATGGGCCGTTCAGCGAACTGGCGTATTACATCAATGAAGCCGGTGAGCGCGTCGGCCCGGAGCCGTGGGACTGATACACTCACGCGGTCATGAGTGAGCCATCTTACAACCATCCGGCGTGTTGGGCGGACGAGGCGCTGCTGGCCGAGTGCGCCGAGCGGCGGACGCGGAGCACGGGGCCCGGCGGGCAGCACCGCAACAAGGTCGAGACCGCGGTCGTGCTGCGCCATGAGCCGACCGGCATCGAGGGCGCCGCCTCGGAGCGGCGGAGCCAGAAGGACAACCGCCGGACGGCGTTGCGGCGGTTGCGGCTGAACCTGGCGATCGACGAGCGCCGCGTGCCGCCGGACCTGCGGCTCACGCCCAGCCCGCTGTGGCGATCGCGGGTCAAGGACAAGCAGATCGTGCTCAACGCGGCACACCGGGATTGCCCGTCGATGCTGGCCGAGGCGTTGGACCACATCGCGCATTTCCGCTGGGACGTGGCGAAGGCGGCGGAGTGGCTGGCGTGCTCGACGTCGCAGTTGGTGAAGCTGCTCAAGGCCGAGCCGCGGGCCCTGGAGACGGTGAACCGCGAGCGGAAGGAGCGAGGCCTGCGGCGTTTGCAGTGAGCGCAGCAACGGGGCGTGAACACGTGGCCTAGTGTGCTGGGTGGGCAACCCGGCGGCGTGATGCCGCGGGTTGCGAGGTTGTCGCGGCACCGAATGAACGGGAGCGTGTCATGAAACGGTATGCAGGTCTGGCGATTGCGGGCGTGGCGGCGGCGGTGCTCGTCGTGAGCGCGTGGGCGGCGAGGGACGGCGACGAGGCGTTGCGTGCGCCGGAGTTCGGCGCGGCGTTCGCCGGGCACTGGCGCGACGGGCACGCGGAACTGGCCGGCTACGCGCTGAAGTACCCGCGTTACGGGGCGGTCCGCGAGGGCACCGCGGTGACGATCTTCGTGACCGAGCCGTTCAGCGATCGGCTGCGTGTGAAGGCGGACCCGGGTCACGACGGGCCGAGCTACGAGGTGGTCAAGTTGAACCTGGTCCAGGACTTCCCGACGGGCGTTTACGACTACAACATGATGACGAGCGTGTTCGTGCCGACGTCGGGTCAGCGTGGCCGGCCCGCGGGCGCGGCGTCGAAGGTCTCGTTCAGCAGCCAGGAATGGTGCGGGCATGTCTACCATCACGCGCTGTTCGATGCGGACAAGGTGCGTTCGGTGAGCCACAGCTACTTCGACGGCGAGGCGGACGCGCAGCGCGAGCTCGATTACCCGGCAAGCGGGATCGCCGAGGAGGCGTTGTGGCATTGGGCGCGTGGCCTGGCGGCGCCGGTGGTTGCCCCGGGCGAGTCGCGGGAGGTCCGGGTGATGCGTTCGCTGGCGTACGCGCGTCTGCGGCACGTGCCGGTGGCGTGGGAGCGGGCGACGCTGCGGGTGGCCGAAGCGACGCAGACGATCACGGCGCCGGCGGGCGAGTTCGAGGTGCGCGAGCACGTGGCGGCGATCGGGTCGGGGCGGCACGAGCGGACGTGGACGTTCCACGTGGAGACGGCGGCGCCGCACCGGATCATCCGCTGGGCCCGGAGCGACGGCGTCGAGGCGGAGTTGCTGAGCTCGGAGCGGCTGAAGTACTGGCAGCAGAACGGCCCGGGCGACGAGCGGCTGCTGGAGCGACTGGGGCTGCGGCCGCGCGGGCCGCGGACGCCCTGAGAGGCGAACCCACCACAACACATTGCACACCAACGACTTGGCGATTGTGGTGCGCGCCGAACGGTCGCGTGTCCGCCCCGGGTACTCCGGTCGGCCAGATTGGTTGTAAGTGTGTGATGGCGAGTGGTTTAGGCATGGTATGGTGGGTGTCCGCCCGTGGCCGGGCGGTCAAGTCCGAGCGGTGCGGGGGCGGTGTCCGCGGGTGCGTGTGGCAGCGATGGGCACGGGGTGCACATGATGAGCCCTCTACAT
>CAYWKS010000034.1:0-29407 GCA_964458935.1 uncultured Planctomycetaceae bacterium | reverse complement strand
CGTGCTGCTCATCGACGAGCGGCCCGAGGAAGTCACCGACTTCAAGCGCAACACGCCCGACGACGTCGAGGTCGTCGCCTCGACCTTCGATGAGCAGACCGACCGCCACGTCCAGGTCGCCGAGATGGTCATCGAGAAGGCCCGACGCATGGTCGAGTTCGGCAACGACGTGGTCATCTTCCTCGACTCGATCACGCGACTGGCCCGCGCCTACAACGCCGAGGTCCCGCACTCGGGCAAGATCCTCACCGGTGGCGTCGACGCCAACGCCCTCCAGAAGCCCAAGAAGTTCTTCGGGTCCGCCCGCGCCATCGAGAGCGGCGGGTCGCTGACCATCGTCGGCACTGCCCTCGTCGACACCGGGTCCAAGATGGACGAGGTCATCTTCGAGGAGTTCAAGGGCACCGGCAACAGCGAGCTGCACCTCGACCGCCGCCTGGTCGAGAAGCGGACCTGGCCGGCGATCGACATCGCCGCCTCCGGCACCCGCCGCGAGGAACTGCTGCTCGATCCCAAGGAGCTGGAGCTGGTCTACCGCCTCCGCAAGGTGCTGGCCGACATGAACGTCGTCGAGGCGATGGAGCTGCTGCTCAGCCGCCTGAAGAAGGTCAAGTCCAACGCCGAGTTCCTGCTCACCATGAACCTCGACTGAGGCAGCTCTCCGCACGATGAACTCGCGATGAAGAGCAGCCGGGCGACTGCGTCGCCCTGGTATTGCGCCGGGGCCGGGGTCGCGTAGCGACCCGGCTTTGGACGCGAACTGTAAACAGCGATCCGCGAGCGTTAGACTCTCCGCATGCCTTTTGCGGTCGTCCAGTCCACGCTCGAGCCGCCCACGCTGGATCAACTGCGCCAAGCGTTCACCGAAACCGCGCGGGCCGGGCTCAACGTCACCGCCGTCGACGCGGGCGCGATCCAGCGTGATTCGTTCGGCATCCTGCTGCGTCGGCTGAGCGAAGCGCACGCGCGGGTCGCGTGCGGCGCGCTGGCGGCGGTCGGGTACGAGGCCCACGCCGTCGACGAGGCGCAGTTGCTCGGCCTGCCGCAGCTCAAGTCCCGCATCGTCATCGACCCGGCCGACGATGCGCTGCGCATGGCCGATGTCCTCAACCGCGTCGAGGTCGTCCCCTACGACCAGGTCGTCCTCGTCGGCGCGGGGATGGTCGGCAGCCCCCGGTTCCTCCGGAGCCGCGAGCGGGTCACCGGCCTGATGGACCCGTACGCCTGGCCGGTGTACACGCTGGACGTGACGGAGGCGACGCATTTCGCGCCGCGGCTGGAGATGCTGTTCGCGTGCGAGCCGTGGCGGGTTCAGGCCGAGGGCCGCCGCATGAGCTATCGCTGCCTCGGCGAGCGGAAGACGCATCGCGCGGAGGTGAACTTCATGCTGCTGGTTCGCAGGCTGGCCGAGCGGACGGGCCGGCAGGTCCTGACGCGCGGCGCCGCGGCCGTCGCCAGCCTCGACGACACCGTCGCGGTGTATCCGACCAACAACGCCTTCGAGGAAGAGCTCATCTGGCACGCCTGGCACGCGATGCGATGAGCGGTCGGCCCCATCCCGCCGCGCACCGGTCGGGGGCGTTGCCCGCGCACGCCGGTCCTGAGTCTGCGGGGGGCCCGGCCCTCCACCGCGCCCCAAGGTCCACCGCGTCGAGGCGCGCGTTCGGCAACAGGTCTGCCGCCTCTGCTAACATGACCGGATGCTTCAGCGAGCGAACGACGGGATGTGGTCGGCCGGGTTGTGGAAGCCGGCCGGGGTGAGCTTCCTGCTCGTGGTGTTCTGTCATCTCGGTTGGCTGGGCGAGGCGCCGATGTGGGCGACGGACGGCTTCCGGGCGATCACGGCACACGAGATGGCCGAGTCGGGCGACTGGCTGCTGCCGCGCAAGTACGACGCGTTGTACCTGCGCAAGCCGCCGGGCCATTACTGGATCCTCGCCGCCCTGGAATGGGCGGTCGGCGTGGGCAACGAGTGGGTCTGGCGCCTGCCGTCGGTGATCACCGCGGGGCTGACCGCGGGGCTGTGCGCGCTGATGGCCGGGCGCTGGTTCGGCCGGGTCGCCGCATGGGCCGGCGGGCTGGGCTACATCACGCTCGCGGCGCTGTGGTCGCAGAGCCGCTCGGCCGACATCGACGGCAACCTCACGTTCTTCAGCGTCGCCTGCGCGTTCTGCCTGCTGGAGCTGGGCTTCGGCCAACCGCGGCGCAAGTGGCTGTGGTCGGTCGGCGCGGCGCTGACGCTGGCGGCGACAATCCTGCTCAAGGGCCACTCCGGTCTCATCGTCGTCGGCGGGGTTCTGCTCGGCGGGTCCATCGCTGTGCGGCAATGGCGCTGGCTGGTCCGTCCGTCGTGCTGGGTGGCGCTGCTGGTCGGCGTGGCGATCCCGATCGCATGGGGCGTCGCGGCTTACCTCCAGATCGAGCGCCTGGGCCTCGAGCTCGACCTGCGCGGGCTTCGAGAAGCAAGCCACAACGTCCTCAAGGTCGACGACCCGGCGCAAACCGGCGAGCTCGACGCCGTACTCACCCAGATACAGGACATGACCGCGACGCAGATCGCGCTGCTGGTCATGGCCATGCCGCCGGCGCTGCTCGTGCTGTTCACGATCAAGCGGCTCTGGCAGCGCGGGGGGGACATGAGTCGCACGCTGCTCGGCGCGGTCGCCGCGTCCATGGCGATCGTGCTGGTCAACGGCGTGACGAATCCGCGGTATGGGTACGTGCTGTTGCCGCTGTGGCTGCCGCTGTCGGGCAAGGTCGCCGCCGACTGGTTTGAGGGCCGCTTGCCCGAGGTGCTCGGCACGGTATTGCGCATGATCGCGACGGGCCTGTGCGTCGGCGTGTTCATCGCGCACGCGGTGTTCGCGGTGTTGCTCTGGGGCGAGCCGACGCGGTGGATGCCGGCGGCGGCGACGGGCGTGCTCAGTCTCGCCATCGGCATCGTGGGCGTCGGGCTATGGGTGCGGCAGCGCGTGCCGGCCGGGTCGCTGGCCATCGTCACGCTGTTCGCGCTGCTCATCGTGCCCGTGGCGCATTTCAAGAACGCCCAGCACGTCAGCAGCTCCGGCATCGACGCCGCCCGGATCATCCGCCGCCACGTCCCCGAGCACGCCACCCTCATCTGCGGCGACATCGTCCACGGCAAGCCCGAAATCCTCTACTACAGCGATCGCGACATCGACAATCGCCAGGATCGGCTGAGGGACCCCGACGCCGTCGAGCTGCCGCCCGGCGCCTGGGTCGTGTTCACCGGCCTCGAATGGCAGATATGGCGCGAAGCCCGGGGCGAACAATTCATCGAGAAGATCGACCTGAACGGTCGCGGCTGGCTGGTGCGGCACGCCCCGCGCCGCGACGGGCACGACGAACCATGACCGACACGATCACCGGCTGGTACCCGATCCGCACGCCCGGCGTCGTGGCGCACCTGCTGCTCGATGACGACGGCCGGGGCGCGACGCTCATCGACACCGGGTTGCTCGGCGTGCCCGGGCTGGTCCGCAAGCGACTGGCCAGGCTCGGCCTCACGCTCGCCGACCTGCACCATATCCTGCTCACGCACGGCCACCTCGACCACACCGGCGGCCTGCACACGCTCCAACGCGCCAGCGGCGCGACGGTCTGTGCCCACCCCGGCGAGCAACAGCACATCGACGGCCGCTACCCCTACACGGGCATCACGCGGATGTGCGGCTGGATGGAGGCGTTCGGGCGGGCATGCATCGGGTACAAGCCCGTCGCGATCGATCAGCCCTTCGAGGACGGGCAGGTGCTGCCGATCTGGGGCGGGCTGCGGGTCGTGCACCTGCCGGGGCACACGGTGGGTCACTGCGGGTTCTACAGCGAGCGGCGCGACGTGCTGTTCTGTGGCGACCTGATGGCGACGACGTTCGGCCGGATCCACCGCCCGCCGCCTTTCCTGAACAGTTGCCCGGAACGCTTCGCCGCGAGTTTCGGGCGCGTCGCCCAGATCGATCCGCAAGCCATCGTGCCCAACCACTACCCCGGCTGGCAGAGCCCGCGCCAGATCAAGGCGATCTTCGACCGCCACAAGGATGGGCGGTGGCGCGGCGAACCGGGCGGCGATACCGCCGCGAGCGGCTAATCGGTCGCCTCGATCTGCGGGACGGCGTTGGGGTCGGCGACGCGGTAGCCGCGTGCGGCCAGGCCCGCCGCGATCTGCGGCAGGTGCGCGTTCAGGTGCCCGATCAACTGGTCGTTGACCTTCGGGCTGAACTCGTAAGACCGCATCTCCTCGTAGACCGCCCGCGGGTCGGCGTCCTCGAACAGCAGGCGGTAGGCGGCCACGACCCCGCCGGTCCGGTTGGTCCCCGCGGCGCAGTGCAACAGCGTCGGGCGGTTGGCCTCCTTCGCGTCGTGCAGCAGCGTCAGCGCCTCGATGTACGCGTCGACCGTGCCGCAACCGTTGCCCGGCATGGGCACCATCCGCATCTCGCCGCCGACGGCCTCGACGGCCTCGGCCTCCTTGCGGTGGTGCAACTGTTCGGGCACGTGACCGCTGAGCTTGATGACCAGGTCGATGTTGTTCTCGCGGAGGATCGACTCGACCGCGTACGGCGGCGGGTCGCCGCTGCGGTAGATCAGGCCCCGCTCGACCTCGCCCCAGTTGTCCGAAAGGTACAGCGGGTCGATGACCTCGTGGTAGAGCGTGATGCCGCCGGCGACGAGGATCGCGACCACCCCGCCGATGATCCACCCGCGCCAGTCGTGCTTCTTCGGTGTGGGCTGGGTCTGCTCGTTCATGCACCGATTTTAGCCGGCGCCGCACCGCCAGGCGACGCGTCTGGCCGCTTGGCTCATTGCGAGAAGATCGGCTCGGCCTCGAGCTCCGCCGCCACGTCGCGGAGCTCGGCCTGCTCGGCGGCGGTCAGCGGCGTGTGCTCGGCCGCCAGGTCCAGGGCCATGTCGAAGCACTCGGCCTCGCCCGGGGGGATCGCCGCGGTGATCGGCAGGCCCAGCGTGAACCGCAGCGCCAGCGCCGCCTCGCGCCGGTCGGTGATGGGGCGGTACCACGTCTTGGTGTACCGCTGCCGCAGCGGGTCGCCGTCCGTCCAGCGGTGCAGCGCCAGCGCCTTGAGCGCGAGGATCGACATGCCGCGACCCCGGGCCAGCTCCACGATCTCCGGGCCGAAGTCGCCGGCGAACCACGCCGCGAAGTTCAGCGGCACGAGGATCGAATCGAAGTCGTACCGCTGCATCGCCGCCCGTGCCGCCGCCGTCGAGTGCGCGCTGAACCCGACGTGGCGGATGCGGCCCTCACGCTTGTAACGATCGACCATCTCCATGACCCCGCCGGGCGCGAAGGCCGGCTCGACGTCCTTCGCGACATCGCTGATCGCGTGCAACTGGTACAGGTCGATGTAGTCGGTGCGCAGCCGCTCGAAGCTGGTCTGGATGTCCTGTTCCGCGGCGGCGGCGTCGCGCTTGCCGGTCTTGCACGCGAGGAAGCAGTCCTTGCGGTGAGGCTCGAGCGCCGGGCCGAGTCGCGCCTCGGCTCGGCCCTTGCCGTAGGCCGGCGCCACGTCGAAGTAGTTCACGCCACGCTCCACGACCCGGGCCACGTAGCGGTCGGCCTCGTCCGGTGTCATGTCCTGCACGACGATCCCGCCGAGCCCGACGATCGACAGCATGTCGCCGTGTTTGCCGTAAGGTCGGCGTGGGATGGGCTGGTCGAGGTTCATGGCACGCATTGTAGTCGTGCCGCCTTTCACGCGGCGGCTAACCGTTACAGCGACCCCTTCGTGCTGGGCACTTCGTCGCCGGTGACGGCGACCGCCTGGCGCAGCGCCCGGCCGAACGCCTTGAAGATCGCCTCGGCGATGTGGTGGTTGTTCTCGCCCCAGGGCACCTCGACGTGCAGGTTCATCTTCGCGTTACTCGCCACGGCGTTGAAGAACTCCTGGACAAGCTGCACGTCGAACTTCCCGATCGCAGCCGGGTCCTCGCCGAACGACTGGAACGCGACGCGGTAAACCAGCGCCGCGCGGCCCGACAGGTCGAGCGCGACCCGCGCCTGCGCCTCGTCCATGGGCACGACCGCGTAGCCGTAACGCTCGATGCCCTTCTTGTCGCCCAGCGCTTCGTCGATGGCCTGGCCGAGCACGATGCCCACGTCCTCGACGGTGTGGTGGTCGTCGATGTGGGTGTCGCCGGTCGCCTGGACTTCGAGCCCGATCCGCCCGTGCCGCGCGATGTGGTCGAGCATGTGATCGAGGAATCCCACGCCCGTCGCGTTGGCGTACCTCAGGGGCCGGGGGTCGAGGTCCAGCGACAGCGTGATGTCGGTCTCGTTGGTCTTGCGGGCGATCTCAGCGGTACGTGTCATGATCGGGTCCCTCTGCCGCCATGGCGTTCGCGGCTAAACCAGTTCGCGCAGGGCGTTGAGCAGCGCGGTGTTTTCTTCGTGTGTGCCGATGGTGATCCGCAGCTTGTCGTCGAGGCGGTCGGCGTTGAAGTAGCGGACGACGATGCGGCGGGCCTTGAGCTGCTCGTAAAGGTTGGCGGCGTTGCCGCGCGGCGGGCGGGCGAGCACGAAGTTGCTCTGCGAATCGGGCACCCCGAAGCCCATCTCGCGGAGCGCCGCGGTCACACGGTCGCGCTCGCCGCGGACCCGCGCCCACGTCTGCGACGCCTCGGCGCGATGCCGCATCGCCGCGGTCGCCAGCGCCTGGCTCACCGCGTCGGTGTTGTAGCTGTCTTTGGTCTTGGAGAGCATGGGCTCGACGAGCGTCGCCGGGCCGATCCCGTACCCCAACCGCAGGCCCGCGAGCGAGTACCCCTTGCTCAGCGAGCGCAGGCAGATCACGTTGTCGTGCCGGGCGGTCAGCGCGACCATGTTGTGTTCGAGCGCGGGCTCGACGAAGTCGACGTAAGCCTCGTCGATGACGAGCACCCCGTGGAACTTCGACGCGATGGCGTCGAGCGTGGCCCGGTCGCTCAGCCGACCCGACGGGGCGTGGGGGTTTACGACGAACGCGACCCGGGCGTGGACCATGTTCAGCCGATCCGCGAAATCGTCGGGCAGCGACCAGTCGTCGTTCAGCGGGATGCGGAAGACCTTGGCGTCGTGGGCCGCGGCCAGCACGGGGTACAGCGAGTAGGACGGCTCGCTCATGCCGACCACGTCCTTGGGCTCGACGAACGTCGCGATGGTCAGCCGCAGCAGCTCGTCGCCGCCGTTGGTGGCGATGATGTTCGCGGGGTCGACGCCGTGCGCCTCGGCGGCGGCCTCGCGGAACGCGCGGGCGGTCGGGTGGGGGTAGCGGCGGAGCTGGTCGGCGGTGACCGCGGCCAGCGCCTGCATGACCGAGGCCGCCGGGGGGTACGGGTTCTCGTTGGTGTTCAGCTTCACGACCGACGGGTCGGTCGGCTGCTCGCCGGGGACGTACCCGGCCATCGCCGCAATGTTCGCTCGTTCGTAGGTCACGACAGTTCCCAGTTCGCGGTTGGCGGTGGGTGGCGCGGTCAGCGGCGTCTTCTGACGGATTCGGCGTGGGCCTCCAGCCCCTCGGCCTCGGCGAGCGCGGCGACGTGGTCGATCGCGCGGGCCGGCATGCCCTCGGGATAGCGCTCGACGCTCGAGCGCTTCAGGAAGGTGTAGACGCTGATGCCGCTGGTGAAGCGGGCGGTCGTGCCGGTCGGCAGGCAGTGGCTGGGCCCGGCGTAGTAGTCGCCGCTGGCCACGGGGGTGGCGTCGCCGAGGAACCACGCCCCGCCGTGCCGCAGCTTTGTCAGCGTCGTGTGGGGATCGGCCACGGCGAGCGTCACGTGCTCGGCGGCGATCGCGTCGACCACCCCCAGCGCCGCCTGCTCATCGGGCGCGAGCACCGCCGCGGACCAGTCGCCCAGCGCCTGCTCGATCGCGCCGTGGCGGAGGCGCTGGGGCAGTTGTGCCGCGACCTCGGCAAGGATCGCGTCGATCACCGCCCGCTCCCAGGCGACGAGGAAGCAACTGCCCGGGTCGTGCTCAGCCTGGGCGAGCAGGTCCGAGGCGACCCGCGGTGGATCGGCCGCGGCGTCGGCCAGCACCACGACCTCGCTGGGCCCGTAGAACCCGTCGATGCCCACCGTGCCGAACACCTGGCGCTTGGCCTGCTGGACGAAGGCGTTGCCGGGACCGGCGATGAAGTCGACCGCCCCGATGCTCTCGGTGCCAAAGGCGAGCGCGGCGACGGCCTGGGCGCCGCCGACGCGGTAGAACTCCTCGATCCCGAGCAGGGCGGCCGTGGCGAGCACGAGCGGAGAGACGTCGGCGTCGGCGACGCCGGTCGGCGGGGGGCAGGCCACGGCCAGCTCCGTCACGCCCGCCACCTGCGCCGGGACCGCCGTCATGATCAGCGTCGACGGGTACGCCGCCTTGCCACCCGGCACGGTCAGCCCCACGCGCTGCATCGGCACGAACCGCATCCCCAGCTCCGCGCCGTCGCGGCGGAGCGGCCGAACCTCCGCGGGCATGACGTGCTGCTGGTACGCCCGCACGTTGGCGATCGCCGCCTGCAGCGCCTCGCGGATGCCCGCGTCGAGCCCGTCGAGGGCTTGCTGCATCTGCCCGGCGGTTACGCGGATCCGTGCGTCGGTGTACCCGGGATCGGTCCAACGCCGCATGTACTGCACGAGGGCCTGGTCGCCGAGGTGCCTGACCTGCTCGACGATCTCGGCGACGGACGCGGCGAGTTCACTGTGCCCGCCGGCGCTGGCACGCAGGTGTTCCAGCAGGTCGTCGAGCCGCCGGCGGTGTTCGGCCTGGTCGATCTCCAGGAGGGGCAGTGCCATAGCGGGCTATCGTATGCGGCGGAGCGTCGGTGTAAAGCGACAGCGGGGGCGGCGGCCGCCGCCATCGCCATGAAAAAAGCCCATCCGCGTGGATGGGCTCGGGCGATGGATGTCGCTGGAACAGGGCCGGATCAGTCCGGATCGTTTTCCGCGTGCTCGGCTTCGAGTTGCTCCTCGCCGGGCGTGAGCGTGTAGGGCCCATCGAGGTAGCGCGACTCGAGGGTCGTGCGGATCTTGGTCAGGGCCTTGTTCTGAATCTGGCGCACGCGCTCCTTGGTCAGGCCGACCAGCTTGCCCACCTGCTCGAGCGTGAGCGGGGCGGCGTCGGCGTGATTGAGGGCGAAGCGGTGTTCGATGACGGCCTGCTCCACGTCGGTGAGCTCCGCGTCGTTGTGCTCGACGATGCGGCGGACCTCGCTGGCGCACTCTTCCTCGTGCGTGGCGTTCTTACGCTGCTGGTGGTCGCTCTTCTCCAGCGCCGGGTCGAAGTCCGTGGGGAACATCGACTTGTACTGGGTGTGCTTGACGCCGTGGCGGCTGAACGCCTTGAGGATCGCGCGGCAGGCGTAGGTCGAGAACTTGAAGCCCTTGGCGACGTCGAACTTGTCGATCGCCCGGAGCAGGGCCATATTGCCCTCGCTGATCAGGTCGGCGAAGTCCAGGTCCGTGCCGCGGACGCGCTTGGCCATCGCCAGCACGAGCGCGAGGTTGAACTGCGCGATGCGATCGCGGAGCTGACGGGCCTGCCGACGCCAATAGAGCAGCTCGCGGGCCTGCTCCTCGGAGATCGGCTGGTCGCCGACCGCCTCGCGGAGCTGGGCCACCCGGTATCGGGCGTAGTTGTACTGCAGGAACAGCGCCTGCTCCTGGTGCTTGTCGAGCACGACGTTGACCACGCCGCGGACCTCGGGCGCCTCGCTGGCGCTCTGCATGATCGGGTGGTACCAACTGGTGTTGGGGTTGGGCAGCTCGGGGGTCTGCTCGAAGACCTGCTGGTAGGCGTCGCGTTGCTCGAAAACCTCGTTGTGCACGAAATCGGTATCCTCGGCGAGGATGTCGGCGAGTTCGGTCCGATCCCGCGGGGACAGCGCCGCGGGCGCCGAGCGGATGCTCCGCGTGGCCCGACGCTGCACCTGGTCGAGAGGCGAGTTGGGATGGATGAGGCTGTGAGTCATTTCTAGCCGCCTTTCTTAGGCCTGTGTTTGCGTGGCGTCGGAGCGGCGACCCCGACCCAACCCTGTGACCGCAAGGCCCGTACCAGCGATACGCCGCGATGCGGCCGCTGGTTCACCTTATAGGGTACTATATTAGTACCCATTTTGAAAGCGTCGTTACGCGTTTTCGAGCGCCAAACTCGCAGATTATGCCGCTTTGCACGCGGCGTCGGGCCGTTTTACCGCGTCCCATAACCCGCTGACATCCCGGGTCACCGGCACCCCCGGACGGAAGTTCGTTAAGCAATGGGATGCGCCGGGATGGCAGGGGGTTTCCGTCGCACTGTCAGTAATCGGCGCGTGGCGGTGTCACTTGCGGGAAAAGTGGGTCACGCGGGCACTTTGGGGTTGCATTGTGGGGAGAAGTGGTTTAAATTCCCATAAACCTCGGACGATCGGGGTCGGCGGGCAAGGAAGGCCGCCGCGGGCAAGACAGCAAGGACGCTTGGGGAACGCATGGTTTGCTGTTCACAGGCACATTTGAACATTCCATCGACGCCAAGCAACGATTGGCGATCCCCGCGGAGATCCGCGACCGGCTGGACCCGGAAAGGGACGGCCGCGGCTTTTACGCCTCCATCGCGGAAGGCCCGACGCTCTGCCTGTACACCGAGCGGGGTTTCGAGACCCGCGCAGAGCAGTTGGACTCCTCGCCCTTACCGGCGGAAGACGTCCTCGCATACGAACGCTTGTTTTACTCCCTGGCCCGGCCGGTGGATATCGACAAGCAGGGCCGGGTCCGGCTACCGGATCAGTTGCTCAAGCTGGCCGGCGTGGACCGGGACGTGGTGCTGATCGGCGTGAAAGACCATCTGGAGATCCATGATCGTGCCCAATGGCAGCAGTACATGGCCCAGACATTGCAGCAGCGACCGGAGTTGCTGATGAACCCGAGGCGGGTGATGGCCGGCTCGACCACGCCGCTCAAACCCCCTCAGTGACGGATTGGTGTTCCGTGTCGGCGAAGGTAGAAAGGATTCGCATGTCGCCCGAAACGACTTTGAACCGGGCCCAATCGCTCAGAGCAGTCAGGGATGACGGCTGTCGCGATTGGCATCCAGCAGCGCTGAGCGACGAAGCTTTGCTCGAGCTCGGCCGGCGGCTGGTGAAGGTTCAGAGCCTGGGCGGCGCCTTTGCCGATGTGGGTCTGTCGCCTCAGATGAAGGATCGTCTGGACGACCTGACCGATGGTGACGGCGAGCGCGGCGTCACAAGGACGTGACCCGCGCCATCGCCATCGTGGCGCTGACCACGCCAATGCTCATTCTCCTCCTCCGCCCCGTCCTCGGCCGGACACCGACGACGGGGTTTTTCATCGCCGCCGTGTCTCGTTGCGGCATACAGCCCCGATCCGTGCGCACGGGCCGCCACCGTCACGCTCCGCGGGGCGGCACTTGTCTCGTCAACCACGCACGTCGTGCTGCGTTAGGCCCCCACGCGCTAACCGGGGCGCAGTAAAGCACTTCGGGCCTCACCTCCAGCAGTGCCAAGTCCGAGCAACCCGGGTCACGCATCGGCTTGGCGCCGTCGCCGTTTTCGTCATACAACCCGATCACGTCCATCAGGGGACGCGTCGCCGGGCCCGGCGTGGCGATCGGGTCACGATGATCGCCCATGGCAAGGCGGCACGGGGTTTGGCGGGGTGTCTGGCGCGTGGCGGTGGTCGAAGTCGATGCAATAGGCCGCGGGCGGCGGACGTCTTTCGCGTGAGCGGCATATACTGATGCCTGGCGGGAGCCGTCATGTCCACCGCTTCGCTTGAACCCATCGCCACGGACCGGTTCGGCTACGCCGAGGCGAGGCATCTGCTCAACCGCGCCGGTTTTGGCGGGACGGGCGAGCAGATTCAGGCGTTGGCGGCCATGGGGTGCGCCGACGCGGTCGATTACCTCGTGGACTACGAGCGGGTGGACGCATCCGGGCTGGCGGGGCCGGGCCTCGATCCGAGCGTGATGCGGCCGCTGACTCGGGCCGAGCGGCAGGAGCTGCGCACCGCCCGGCGACGGAACGACGAGAAGACCCAGGCGAAGTTCCGGGCGATGCGGAACCAGGCGCAGGCGGCGGACCGCGTGCAACTGGCCGAACTGCAGCGGTGGTGGCTGGACCGGATGATCCGCACGCCCCGGCCGCTGGCCGAGAAGCTCACGCTGCTGTGGCACGACCACTTCGCGACCCACTATCGCGGGTGCGAGGATGCGTACCTGCTCTACCGGCAGAATCGGCTGTTCCGCGAGCACGCCGCGGGCAATTTCGCCGAGCTGGTGCGCGGCGTGGTCCGTGACCCGGCGATGCTCGTGTTCCTCAACAACGACCGCAACGTCAAGCGCAAGCCCAACGAGAACCTGGCGCGGGAGCTGATGGAGCTGTTCACCCTCGGCGAGGGCCACTACACCGAGCGTGACATCAAGGAAGGCGCCCGCGCGTTGACCGGCTACACCCGCCACGACAACGACTTCCGCTTCGACAAGGCCCAGCACGACGAGGCCACCAAGCAGGTCTTCGGGCAACGCGGCAACTTCGACGGCGACGACCTGGCGGACCTGTGCCTCGCCCAGCGGGCCTGCAGCGAGTTCGTAGCGTTCAAGGTGTACGGCTGGTTCGTCGCGGACCTGGCCGACCCCGAGGACGCCGACGAGACCCAGAGGCGGGTGATCACGGCGCTGGGCGCGGCGCTGCGGCGCAGCCGCTACGAGCTGAAGCCGATGCTCACGGTGCTGCTCCGCAGCGAGCACTTCTACGACGCGGCGGTGCGGGGTGGGAAGATCAAGACGCCGGCCGAACTGACGGTCGGGCTGGTGCGGACGCTGCGGACGCCGCGCCGCGACGAGTCGCTGCTGTTGGACGCGATGAAGATGATGGGCCAGGAGCTGTTCAACCCGCCCAACGTCTCGGGGTTCTCGGTCGGCCGGGCGTGGATCAACACCTCGACGCTGTTCATCCGTCAGAACCTGGCGACGTACCTGCTGACCGGCCGGCTGCCGGCGATTCGCGACTGGCGGCGGGACGACATCGGCTACAGCCCGATGCCGCTGGTCGCGGACCTGCCGAGGCGGACGCCCGAGGCGGTGGTCGACCGGCTGATCGGGCTGCTGCTCGGTGACGCCGCCGCCCCCGGCCGACGCGAACAGTTGCTCCGCTTCCTCGCCGACCACGACAACCGCATCAGCGACGATTCGCTGATCGCGCTGCTGTGCCTGATCACCGCCGCGCCCGAGTTCCAGCTATGTTGAGCGCATGAGGCGGGTCGATCCCGGTCGGCCCGCCGCCGCGAAGGAGCCACGCGAATGTCCGACAACGCCTTCACCCGCCGCGCATTCATCCAGCGCTCGCTGACCATGGTCTCGACCTGCGCGACGCTGCCGCTGTTCATCCAGCGCTCGGCGTTCGCGATCGACAACCCCTTCGAGTACCGCGCGACGGCGAGCCGGCCCGGCGTGCCGGACGATCGCATCCTCGTGGTCGTTCAGCTCGGCGGTGGCAACGACGGGCTGAACACCGTCGTGCCGTACGGCCTCAGGGATTACTACAACGCCCGCCCCCAACTCGCCGTTCCCGAGGCCGACGTCATCCGCTTTGCCGACGGTCGGGCCGACGGCCTGGGCCTGCACCCCTCGCTCAAGGGCCTGATGGACCTGTACCAAGACGGCAAGCTGGCGATCTACCAGGGCGTGGGCTACCCCAACCCCAACCGCTCGCACTTCAAGAGCATGGACATCTGGCACACGGCCAACCCCCGGGGCGAGGGCCAGGGCTCGGGCTGGATCGGCCGTTACTTCGACAACGCCTGCGGCGGGGAGCCCGAGCCGAACCTCTGCGTGAGCATCGGCCCGACCGCGCCGCTCGCGACGCAGGGCCAGACCGTTCAGCCGATCGCCTTCGACGACGCGAACCTGTTCCAGTGGTCGGGCGCGGGGCTGCACCCCGACCTCGCCGCGGAGTACGAGCGGCTGAACCGGGCCGGCGTGCCCGACGGCGTCGACCCCGAAGCGCCCGCGGGGTTCCTCATGCGGACCGCGCTCGACGCCCAGGTCTCCAGCGACAAGATCCGCGACGCCACCGCCAGCCCGACCCGCGTCAACTACCCCGGCTCCGCGCTCGGTCGATCGCTGAAGATGGTGGCCCAGATGATCCGGCACGGCCTGGGCACGCGCGTCTACTACACCGACATGGGCGGGTTCGACACGCACGCCGGCCAGTCCTATCGTCACGCTGCCCTGCTCAAGCAGTTCGCCGACGCCATCAAGGCCTTTTACACCGACCTCGAGCAACAGGGCGACGCCGACCGCGTGCTGGTCATGACCTTCAGCGAGTTCGGCCGCCGCGTGAAGCAGAACGCCTCGGCCGGCACCGACCACGGCACCGCGGCGCCGATGTTCATCGTCGGCTCGGGCATCCAGGCCGGCGTCCACGGCGCCCACCCTTCGCTGTCCCGGCTCGACGACAACGGCGACCTCACCTACGGCATCGATTTCCGCAGCGTCTACGCGTCCTTGATCGATCAGTGGATGGGCGCCGACGCCCAGGCCGTCCTCGGCGAGCGATTCGCCCCGGTCCCGCTGCTGGCCAAGGGCTGAGCGGCGCGGCTCCGCCGGGCGGGCTGTCGGCTACTCCACCGGCCGGCAGTGCGTCGCGTACGTGCCATCGGGGCACTGCACCCGCTTCGACATCTCCTGCGTCATGCCCGGGTCGTCCGGGGCCCGCCATTGCTTGGCGTCGAACGAGTACAGCATCCCCCCCGTGCCGCCGTAGCGTTCCCGCGGGCCTTCCCAGTCCGCGTCGTCTTCGGCGGCCTGCTCCTCGAGCCAGGCCTTCGTCTCAGCCGTGTACTTCTCGTAGAACCCGAGGAACCGATCGTCCGGGTCGCAACTGCTGCAGGTGAAAAAGTGCGCCCGCACCGCCGGGTTGCCGTTGGGGCTGGTAATGGGCGGGAACGCCGGGCCCTCCACCGGGAAGTATTCCTCGGTCACCGTGTCGTAGAACCACGCCCGCTGCTGCTGCTGCTCTTCGTCGACGGCCAGGTCCGGCCCGCCGCACCGCATCACCATGAACAGGATCGAGACGGCGAGCAGGACCACCGCGACGATCACGACGATGTTCGGATTCTGGTTGATCGCCTCGCGCAGCTTCATGTTCGCCAGGCGATCCTGAATGTCGCGAAGATCGACCATGCGTGAACCCCTGTGTGAGCGTGCGGCCGGGCGGATCGATCGCCGCCGGCGCCCGGTTCCCGGGGGCAGACGTCGCATCGCGGCGCCGTAGACGGGCTCGGCCCGTCCGGCGGCAAGCCTCCTGCGGCCGCGGTGCACTGTACTGCGGGGCGGCGGTGGCCGCAACGCTCGGTGCGCGGCGGCGCGGCCACCGCCCGCGGGTCAACGCATGCTGTTGGCCCACATCGCGATGTTGGTCATGAGCTGGCTGGCCGACTCGCTGTCGTATCCGAACACGCCCCAGACGGGCTGGCCCACCATGCCCGCGGTCATGTCCTCGGCGCTGAGGATGACACGGGGCTGGCCGTCGAACAGCATGGCCTGGAGGCTGGGCCGGGTCATCGGTCCCAGGTTCTGCTTGTAGAACATGCGGTAGTCGACCTCGGTGCAGTCGAAGCCCGCGATCCCCACGCCGCTGAGCACGGGCGAGGTCGCCGGAAGCCGCTGCACGCGGTTGTCCGGGAACGCCTCGATGAGCATCTGCTTGACCGAGGCGCTGAAGGCGGCCGAACCGCCGGCCGCCTCGAAGACGATGACCCCGCCGCCGTTGACGTACCGGCGGATCGCTTCGATCTGCGCCGGGGTGAAGGTGACCGCGTCGGTGCCGACCACGTGCGTCATCGCCACGTCGTTGCCGTCGGCGAGGTCGGCCAGTTCCACGGTCTGCGTGGTGAACCCGGCCTTGTTGGCGTTGGAGGCGAACGTGTCCAGGCGTTCCCAGGCGAGCGGCTCGGGGTCCCAGTTGCCGTCGTACCGCGCCCGCGCCACCTCGACCCGCGTGCCGGGGTGGCCGGTCTTCTCCACGAAGTGCACGTCCAGGCGATTGCGGGGCTTGCCGCGCTCGATCGCGTACTGGAACAGGTTGGCCATCACCTGCCAGTCCTCGATCTGCCGCATCGACTTGGACTGCCACGTCCAGCCCACGTCGCCGGGCAGGATCACCACGAGGTGGCGGATGCCGTTGTGCAGGCTCTGCACGCGGCTGCTCTGGATCGGGAAGACAATGTTGTGGACCGGGTCGTCGGCCGGGACGGGCTGGAAGTTGTAGGGGTACATCTGCTCGAACTTCTGGCGGACGCTGCGGGTGAAGGTGCTGCTGGCGTCCCCGTTGACGACGAGCATCCCGCCCAGGTCGATGTACCGCTTGACCTTGTTCAGGTCGGATTCGGCGACCTCGTCGAGCGACTGGTGGGAAGCGAGGTAAAGCATCGGGGCGTCGAGCCAGTCCGCGGGCCGGCTCTGGCCCACGCCGATGACCTGCCAGTTCATGTCCTGCTCGAACTGGTCGCTGGCCCAGCGGGTGACGTGGGCCAGGTCGAACGGCCGGTTGTTCCAGGTGAACTCGTCGAAGGCGAGCTTGTTGGCGAAGACGGGTACCCGGCCGCGCGACAGGAACACCAGGCCGAAAGACGTGTTGGTGATGGAGCTGCCGCCGTTGTGGTCTCCGTCTCCGATCTTTCCGCTACCCTCCTGGCTGTTGATCAATCGTTGGGCGCCCGAGCGGTACCAGTCCTTGCCGTTGAAGTATTTCCAGCCGGAGGCGAGCGCCACGCGCTCAACGCCGACCATGTTGTAGCCGTCCGCCTCCGGTCTGTAATTGTTGTTCATGAACTCCAGGCCGCGCAGGATCGACTGGTACACGCGGTGGGAGTCGGTCCCGCCGGGCTGGCGGAAGTCGGCGGCGTGCAGGTACTCGAGGGTGATGTACATGCAGGCCAGGCCTGCGGCGGTCATCTGGATGTCCGGTTTCTTGCGATCGTCCTGCGGGTTCTTATACGCCCACCCGCCGTTGGTGGGGTGTTGCTTGGACAGGAAGTGGTCACGGAGCTGCTCCCAGGTGGAGTCGGGGATCTGCAGGTCGCGCTTCGCCGCCTCCCATATGCCCAGCGCCCCGTACTGCGTGCAGGAGTGGTCCCACTTTTCGTACGCGCTGAGGAGGTAAGTAAACGTGCCGCGATCCTGCATCCCGCGGACGAGCATCTCGGCGTCGCGCTTGAACGCCGCATGGAAGTCGATCTCCAGGGACCGCTCGGGCAGCTTATTCCAGACGTGGTTGCGCAGGCCCGTGGCGTAAGAGCCGTTCGCCCCGTTCTGAGCCAGGAACTTCAACGCGCTGATGAGCTTGTCGTTGCCCTGCCACTGCTCGCCGGCGCTCAGCAGCGCATACGTCGCCAGCGCCGTGTAGCCGGTGAACTGCTTGTAGTGGTGATTGTCCTTGTCCTTGACGCCGTGCCGGGCCTTGGCGTGATCCCAATGGCCCCAACTGCTCTGCTGGTTGTAGATGAACCGGATCGCGCGGTCCATGGCCTGGCCCACGCGCTCGTCGGTCAGGCCGTTCTGCGCCACCGCCGACGAACCCAGGGCCGCCGTGACCGCCACGCACACTGTCATCATGATCGGGACACACTTCATGACTAAACCTCCCGGGCTCATCGAGCCCGACTCATGTCGGATCGCACCGCCGCATCACGGGCGATACAGGTACATCATGCGCGGCGTGCCGAGCTCCAACAGGATTCGACGGACCTGGTCGCCGCTGAGTTCATTCAACTGCACGCTCACACCGGACCGCGCCGGGGCCTGCACGCCCAACTGCTGGAGCAGGGTCTTGGGTGGGCCATACTCGAGGACGAGCGGCTGCACGGCGACGGCCGCCCGGGCGCGGGCGTCGGCGATCGCATCGTCGAGGTAGCCGATCTCGTCCACGAGGTGCAGCTCGACCGCTTGCTCGGCGAGGAACACGGCGCCGGTGGTGGCCTGGGCGAGGTCGGCTTCGCTCATGACGTCGCCGCGGCCGGCGGCGACGATGTCGTGGAACCGCTCGTACGACGCGTCGAGCATCTTCTGCCAGACGGCCATGTCGCGCTCGTCCCACGCGCGGAAGACGTTGCTGCCGCGCGTCTTCGCCGGCGACCCGCTCGCCTCCATCCATCGCTCTTCCACGCCGATCTTCTCGATCAAACCCTCGTACGTGAAGATGGGCGCGAACACGCCGATCGACCCGGTGACGCAGGTCGGCTGGGCGTAGATGTAGTCGGCCTGGGCGGAGATGTAGACGCCGCCGCTGGCGGCCATCGCGCCGTAGCTGGCGACGACGGGCTTGCCCGACTCCTCGCGGAACCGGCTGATCAGGTGGTAGATCTTCTCGCTGGGGCCGGTGCCCCCGCCGGGCGAATCCACGCGTAGCACCACCGCCACCACGCGGTCGTCCCGCTCGATCGACCGCATCGCCCGCCGAACGAACTCCGCCTTCTCCCCGTCGATCATGCCCTCGATGGGCACGACGGCGATGATCTTTTGCTTGTCGCCGGGCTGGTAGACACGCGTCGAGACGCCGTTGCCCGCGTCGCTGAACACGATGGCCATCGCGCCGTAGTAGCCCACGGCGATGAAGAACAGCGCGACGGCGACCACGCCCATGAACTTGCTGAGGAGGGTGAAGACCCCGGTGCGGGGCCTGGCCGGCGGAGCGGCGGGCGGCGGCGGGGGCGGGTAAGCCCCCCCGGCGTCATCCCCCTCGGGCTCGCGCGGCGGGCGGGGAGCGTTCGAAGACGAATCGTGATCGTGCATGCAGGCAACACCTCTGTGTGCCGCGAGGCGCTGCGGCGCGTCGCGCGGCCGATGCCGTAAAACACCGTATTCTAACCGCTTGAGTCGTGGGCGGCCAAGCGTCTTTTTCGCAGGCGGTTGCGCCGCAGGCGGGCTGGGCGTATCATGCCCGGTCGATTCTGGCACAAGGAGCCCGCCGTTGGCCCGACACCTGCACCTGGACCCGTTCGCGGGGATCGCCGGCGACATGGTCCTGGGCGCCCTGGTCGACCTGGGCGTGCCGCCGGAGGCGATCGCCGGGGCCTTGGAGCCGCTCGACATCCGGCCCCGGCCCTCGCTCACCGCCGAGCCCACCCTCCGACAGGGCATCCGCGGCATTGACGTCAAGGTCCACGCCCACGACCACCGTCCCGATCACGCCCACGACCACGCCCACGCCCATCACGTCACGCCCGGGGATATTCTGGCGATGATCGATCGGCTGGACGTGGCGCCGCGGGCCGCGGATCGTGCCCGGCGCATCGTGACGATCCTGGGCGACGCCGAGGCCCGGGTCCACGGCACGACGATCGACCGGGTGCACTTCCACGAGGTCGGCGCGGTCGATTCGATCGTGGACATGCTGGGCGCGGCGATCGGGCTGGAGATGCTCGACGTGGCGACGGTGAGTTGCGCGGCGGTGCCGATCGGTTCGGGGTTCGTCGAGTGCGCCCACGGGACGATGCCGCTGCCGGCGCCGGCGACCGCGGCGATCCTCGCGGCGCACCACGTGCCGCAGACCGGCGTGGACCGGACCGTCGAGACGGTCACGCCGACCGGCGCGGCGATCGTCGCGGCGATCGCCGACGACTTCGGGCCGCTGCCGGCGATGAACGTCGAGCGGCTGGGCTACGGCGCCGGCGACCGCGACGACCCCGAGGCGCCCAACCTCCTGCGGGCCTACCTCGGCGAACGCCTGGTTTGAAGCGAGCCGCCATGCCCACCACGACGATCACGAGCACCGCGAACGACCGGGTCAAGGCGCTGGTGCGCCTGCAGCGTCAGGCGTCGGTGCGGCGGGAGGCCGGGGCGTTCTGCGTCGAGACCCGCCGCGAACTGGCCCGCGCCCTCGACAACGGGTTCACCGTCCACGAGTTGTACCTCTGCCCGGCGAAGCTGCGCGAGCCGGTCGATTCGCCGCCCGGCGCCGAGGTCGTCGAGGTCAGCGCCGCGGTGCTCGACAAGATCACCTACCGCGAACACCCCGAGGGGCTGGTCGCGGTGGTCGCCGATCGCCGCGCCGCGCTGGGGGCGCTGGACGAGGCGCGGGCCCCGCTGATCGTGGTGGCGGCGGGGCTGGAGAAGCCGGGCAACATCGGCGCGATCATCCGCTCGGCCGACGTGGCGGGGGCGACGGCGGTGTTCATCGATGCGCCGGGGTACGACCTGTTCAATCCGAACTGCATCCGGGCGAGCACGGGCGCGGTGTTCTCGCTGCCGATCGTGTGCGGCGAGCCGGGCGAGCTGGACGCGTGGCTGACCGAGCGGGGGGTCCTGCGATGCGCCGCGACGCCGGAGGCGACGCTGACGTACACGATGTTCCGTCAGCGGGGGCCCATCGCGTGGATCGTCGGCGCCGAGGCCGAGGGGCTGGGCGCGTTCTGGCGGGAACGGGCGGACCTGTGCGTGGCGGTGCCCGCGGCCGGCCGCACCGCCGACAGCCTCAACGTCGCCTCGTGCGCCACCCTGCTGATGTTCGAGACCGTGCGTCAGCGCCGCGGCTAGACTGTGAAGATGAGCGACCTGCACGACATCGCGATGAAGCTGGACGGCGGGGCGCGTCTGACGCTCGACGATGCGCGGTCGCTGGCCGCGTCGAACGACCTCTGGGGCGTCGGCCGCCTCGCCGACCGCGCCCGCCGCGCCCGCCACGGCGACGTGACCTACTACAACGTCAACCGCCACTTCAACTACTCCAACGTCTGTGCGCTGAGTTGCATGTTCTGCGACTTCCACCGCAAGCGCGGCGACGACGGCGCGTACGAGTTCACCGCCGCCGACGCGCGGGAGCAGGCGCGGATCGCCAGGGACGCCGGCGCCACGGAGATCCACATCGTCGGCGGGCTGCACCCCTACCTGCCGTTCGACTACTACACCGACATGCTCGCGGCGATCCGGGAGGAGTGCCCGCCGCTGCACATCAAGGCGTTCACCGCCGTGGAGATCGTGCACCTGGCGCGGATCAGCAAGCGGCCGAACGACCTGGCCGGCGTGCTGAGCGACCTGCGGGACGCGGGGCTGGGCTCGCTGCCCGGCGGCGGGGCGGAGGTCTTCGACGACCGCGTCCACGACGAGGCGTTCAAGGGCAAGATCCGATCCGACAAGTGGATCGAGGTGCACGACGCGGCCCACCGCATCGGGCTCATGAGCAACGCCACCATCCTCTACGGCCACATCGAGTCGATGGAGGATCGGCTGGCGCACCTGTTCATGCTCCGCGCGGCGCAGGACCGCGCGATCGCCCGCGGCTGGCCCGGACGATTCCAGACCGTCATCCCGCTGCCGTTCGTCCCGGGCGCGTCGGAATTGAAGCACCTGCCCGGCCCCACCGGGCTGGACGACCTGAAGATGCTCGCGCTGTGCCGGCTGATCCTCGACAACTTCGACCACGTCAAGGCGTTCTGGATCATGCAGACGATCGAGCTGTCACAACTGGCGCTGCACTTCGGCGTGGACGACATCGACGGCACGGTCTGCTGGTACGACATCACCAAGGTCGGCGGCTCGGACACGCACCAGGAGATGACGGTCGGCGACCTCCGGCGGCACATCGCCGAGGCCGGCTTCACCCCCGTCGAGCGCGACACGCTTTACCGCCGCGTCGAGCGCGACGGCGCCGACTGGCGCGTGGCCCAGGCCGCGCCGGCGGTGCCCGCCTAGCCCCGGCCCGCGCCGTCAGTCCACCCGGCGTTCGATGAGCATGAGCTTCCGCCGCTCGGTCCACGGCACGATGACCGCCACACCCTTCTCGGTGTACTGCTCGAGCACGACGCCCACCCCGGGCGCGCGATGGCTGATGGTCTGGTTGGAGACGCGGGCGGCGCCGAAGTTCGAGTCGAACAGCCCTTCGATGCGGTAGGCGTCGAACTCGCCGGCGGGGACCCGGACGCGCTGGCGGCCGGTGACGCGGACCCGCATCGTCGCCTTGCCGGTGTGCTTGACTTGGTTCGGGTCGTCGCGCGCGACCACGGTCACCCGCGACTCGGTGACGTGCTGGCGATCGGTGAACCTCGCCGGCGCGGTGACCAGGCCCGGCTCGAAGCGCGAGATCACGTTGCGGTCGGTGTCCTCGACGGCGGCGAGGCGGATGTTGCCGTCGGCGTCGCGGCGCATGTGTTTGATCTTGCTGCCGCCCACCACCCGCTGGACCCACGCCTCGGCCCCGCCGTCGACCGACGCGGGGTCGAACCGCCGCTGGAGGGTCGACTGCTCCGCCTGCTCGCTCAGCCGACGATACACGTATGTCGCCGGCCGCGGCTCGTACAGGTCGACCGCCTCGTCGATCGCCTCGACGGGTCTGAGCGCGCCGACGAGCGCGGCCTCAAAGGGATCGTCGGCGTGCCCCGACGCCGCGGATGCCCCCGGGTTGGGTTGCGGGTGGCCGGGGTCGGTGGGGCGGGGCTGGCAGCCGCCCGCGGCCGCGGCCATCGTGGCGAAGATCGCGGCGATCCGTAAAGTATGCGCCCACGGTCGGGCCGATCCCCACGTCCGATTTCGAAGATGGATGCTCATCGTGTCGATCATAGCCGAGGCGACGGGCCGGGGTAACCGGCCGGAGAGGCGCGCATGACCGCGGACGCATGGATCACGCTGGGCGTTGTGCTGGGGGTGCTGGTGGGGCTGGTGTTCACGCGCCGCTCGCCGGACATCATCCTGCTCGCCGGGCTGACCGTGCTCCTGCTCGCGGGGGTGATCGACACGAAGCAGGCGATCGCGGGCATGGCCAACGAGGGCGTGATCACGATCGGCGTGCTCTACATCGTCGCCGCGGGGCTCCGCGACACCGGCGGGATGAGCTGGATCGCGCAGCGGCTGCTGGGCCGGCCCGGGTCGCTCACCGGGGCGCAGGCGCGGATCATGCTCCCGATCGCCGGCATGAGCGCGTTCATGAACAACACCCCGCTGGTCGCGATGCTCCTGCCGGTCGTCGGCGACTGGTCCAAGGCGTACCGTTTCAGCGTCTCGAAGCTGCTGATCCCGCTCAGCTACGCGTCGATCTTCGGCGGGGCGTGCACGCTGATCGGCACGAGCACGAACCTGATCATCGACGGGTGGCTGATCCAGCAGGCGGCCGACCTGGCCCCGCCGCGCCGGCAGGCGCTGGGCCTGGCCGGGTTCGACGGGCTGGGCATGTTCGCGATGACCCCGATCGGGTTGCCGGTGGCGCTGGTCGGCATCGGCGGCACGATCCTGCTGTCGCGGTGGCTGTTGCCCGAGCGGCGCTCGCAGGTCGGCACGCTGGGCGATCCCCGCGAGTACACCGTCGAGATGGTCGTCGAGCCCGACAGCCCGCTGGTCGGCAAGACCATCGAGGACGCGGGGCTGCGGAACCTGCCCGGCCTGTACCTCGTGGAGATCGATCGCGACGGCGAGGTGCTCGGGGCGGTCGGCCCCACCACGCACCTGCACGCCGACGACCGGCTGGTCTTCGCGGGCGTCGTGGACTCGGTGGTGGACCTGCAGAAGACCCGGGGGCTGAAGCCGGCCACGGACCAGGTCTTCAAGCTCGACGCCCCGCGGACCAGCCGGGTCATGGTCGAGGCGGTCGTCTCGCACACGTGCCCGGCGGTGGGGCGGACGATCCGCGACGCGCGGTTCCGGTCGGTGTACAACGCCGCGGTGATCGCGGTCGGTCGCAACGGCGAGCGGCTGCCGGGCAAGATCGGCGACATCGTGCTCAAGCCCGGCGACACGCTGCTGCTGGAGGCGGCGCCGAGCTTCGTCGAGCAGCAGCGCAACAGCCGCGACTTCTACCTGGTCAGCCGGCTGGCCGGCGCCCGGCCGCCCCGCCACGAGCGCGCCCCGCTGGCGCTGGCGATCCTCGCGGCGATGGTCGCCGCGGTCGCGGTCGGGTGGATGCCGATGCTCCACGCGGCGCTGGTCGGCGCCGGGCTCATGCTCGTCACGCGGTGCTGCAGCGGCGCCGCCGCCCGCGCCGCGGTCGACTGGTCGGTGTTGATCGTGATCGCCGCGGCGCTGGGGATCGGCGCGGCGATGCAGGCATCGGGCCTGGCCGCCTTCATCGCCGACGAGCTGTTCGCCGTCGCCGGCGATTCGCCCCTGCTCTGCCTCGCCGCGATCTACGCGCTGACGATGGTGCTGGCGTCGCTGGTGACGAGCAAGGCGGCCGCCGTGCTCGTCCTGCCCATCGCGCTGGGCACGGCGATCGACCTGGGCGTCGCGCTCATGCCCTTCGCCATGGCCGTGCTCATCGCCGCCGCGACCACCATCGCCACCCCGATCGGCTACCCGACCAACCTGATGGTGTACGGCCCGGGCGGCTACCGCTTCACCGACTACGTGCGGATCGGCGTGCCCCTGAGCCTGGCGATCGGCGCTTTGACCATCTGGCTGGTGCCGACGCTGTTCCCGTTTTGAAGTTCGAACGCGGCCTGCCGGGACCGTCGCGCCGACGTGCTGCGTCGTGAATCACCGCCAAACTCAGCGCAATTCCGTGGTCGCGACGGCTTCGAGCGTGAGGTCGTCGACGCGGCCGGCGCGGAGGGGGTGGTGGGCGAGGCCGGCGATCATCGCGGCGTTGTCGAGGCAGTAGGCCATCGCGGGGAGCTTGACGTCCAGCCCATGCGCCTGGCCGAACTCCGTCGCGCGCCGCCGCAGCAGGCTGTTGGCGCTGACGCCGCCGCCGATGACGAGGCTGCGTGGCGGGGCGGCCTGGTCGACCATCGCCCGCCGCGCCCGATCGAGCTTGCGGACGATCACGTCGACCGCCGCCCGCTGGAACGATGCGCAGACGTTGGCCTTCGCGGCGTCGTCGAGCGCCGCGCCGTCGCGCTCGAAAGTCGCGTCGGGGCCGCGGCCGCGGGGCTTGCCCCGCACGGCATACAGCACCGCGGTCTTCAGCCCGCTGAACGAGAAATCCAGCGACCCGGGCTCCAGCAGCGACCGCGGCAGGTCGATCGTCGCCTCGCCCTCGCGGGCCAGGCGGTCAACGATCGGCCCGCCCGGGAACCCCAGGTCGAGGATCGACGCGACCTTGTCGTACGCCTCGCCGACCGCGTCGTCGATGGTCTTGCCGAGCAGCGTCATGTCGAGCGGGCCGTCCACGCGGTACAGCGACGTGTGCCCGCCGCTGACGACCAATCCGAGCGCCGGGTATACGCCCGCCGCGGTGGGCGCCTGTGGGGCGGGCTGGGTGTCCGCGGCGTGGTGTTCCAGCATGCCCGCGTACAGGTGCGCGCGGACGTGATCCACGCCGATCAGCGGCACGCCCAGCGACCACGCCAGGGCCTTGGCCGCCGCCACCCCGACCAGCAGCGACCCGATCAGCCCGGGGCGATGGCCCACGGCGATCGCGTCGATCTGCTCCAGTTCGACGCCGGCTTCGTGGAGTGCTTGGTCGATGGTCGGCAGGATGCGTTCGATGTGGGCGCGGCTGGCGATCTCGGGCACGACCCCGCCGAACTTCGCGTGCAGGTCGTGCTGCGAGGCGATGGTGTTGCTGAGCACGGTTCGGCCGTCGCGCACGACCGCCGCCGCGGTTTCGTCGCAACTCGATTCAATCCCGAGGATCAGTTGGGCGGGCTTCACGACGACCGGCTCACGGGGCGACATGCTCCAGCGCGTCTTCGTCGACCGGCTCGGCGCGCTCGTCGGTATCGACGTCGGCGTCGACCGCGGCGTTGGGGTCGGCCGGCGGCAGCGTGTTCGGGTCGGCGCCGGCGATGATCTGGTTCACCCGCGCCAGTTCCTCGTCGACCTCATCGACGCGCTGCATCAGCCGCCGGCGGTGTTGGGTCAGCCGCTCACGCTCGGAGAGCTGGGCCATGATCGTCGCGTCGCCCGGGCCGACCGGGACCCATTGACCTTGTGCGAGTTTGGCCTGCATGGTCCTGAGGGCGGCGGCGAGCTGGGGGTCGGCCAACTGCTGCTCGATCCAGCTCGGCGTCACGTCGATCGACCGGTCCGTCGAGGGCCGCGTGATCCCGTTGTTCCGTCGCTTCTCGAGCATCGCCCTCATCTGCTCGGTGTCCAGCGCCACGTAGAACCCGTCGGACGGATCGACGCCCCAGCGGTCGGAATCGGGGTGGCGGTGGATGTTCTGGCCGTTGGGCATGTAGTAGAGGCTGGTCGTGAGCTTCACGCCGCCGGCGCCGCCGTCCAGGGGGATGATCTGCTGCACCGAGCCCTTGCCGACGGTGCGGGTGCCCAGCACGATCGCGCGGTCGTTGTACTTCAGGGCGCCGGCGAGGATTTCGCTGGCCGAGGCGCTGGCCTCGTTGACCAGCACGACCATGGGGAACGCCGCGAGCGTGCTCCGCTTGTTCGCCTCCCACTTCTGCTCCACGTCGGAGCGGCTGCGTGTCGAGACGATCATCCCGTCCTCGAGGAACAGGTCCGCCACGTTCACCGCCGTGTCCAGCAGCCCCCCGGGGTTGAACCGCAGGTCGAGGATCAGCCCGGCCATCCCCTGGTCCTTCAACTCGTCCATCGCCTGCGTCAGGGCCTCGAGCGTCGGCTGGGAGAACTGGGTCATCCGCACGTACCCGATCTTCGTCGCCGGGTCGAGCATGTAGTCCCAGTGCTGCTGGTCGTCCCGCGCCAGGCCCTTGACCGTCTCGATCTCGATCCGCCGGCGGGTGATCGTGATGTCCTGCTCGGTGCCGTCGGGGCGGCGGATCGTCAGCGTGACGTCCGTGCCCTCGGGCCCGGTGATCATCTTCACCGCCTCCTCTGTGCTCACGCCCTCCAGGCTCTCGCCGTTGACCGCGAGCAGCAGGTCGCCGGCGACCAGCCCCGCCTCGAACGCCGGGGAATCCTCCAGCGGCGAGACGATCCCGATGTAGTCGTCCCGCTGGTCGATCTCCGCGCCGATCCCGCTGAACGTCCCCCGCGTGTGCACCTCGAAGCTCTCCAACTGCTCGGCGGTGAAATAGACCGTGTACGGGTCGTCGAGCTGGTCGAGCATGCCGTTGATCGCCCCGTGCAGCAGCTCCCGCTCGTCGACGTCCCGCACGTAGCTGCGCAGGACCTCCGCCCGGATGTCCACGATCGGGTTGAAGAAGTCGTACGCGTCGAGCCGCTTGCCCACCACTTCCGGGATCCGCCATCCCAGCAGCGCCCCGATCAGCACCGCCAGGATCACGAACTCCACCGTCAGACGATTGCGGGTGCGCTGGGTCAAGGTGCGGCCTCCACGACAGGGAAAAGGGTTCGCCGAGCCCTCGATTGTACGGGATACGCCTCCGGGCGTTCCAGCGGCCATCCCCGATGGTATGATGATCCGCGACTCCATGGCCGACCTACGCACCGGCATCTCGGTTCAACGCGAGCGGGCCATCCTCGCCGCCGCGCTCCTGCCCGGCCTCGGCCTCGACGACCGCGACCCGTTCGCCGAGCTCCGCGCACTGGCCGAAACCGCCGGCGCCCTGACCGTCGGACAGGTCACCCAGACCCGCCCACGCCCCGACGCCTCCACCTTCATCGGCCGCGGCAAGGTCGACGAGCTCGCCGGCCTGGTCCGACTCCAGGACGCCCACGTCGTCATCTTCGAGAACGACCTGTCCCCCGCCCAGCTCCGCAACGTCGAACAGATCGTCGAACGCAAGGTCATCGACCGCTCGGAGCTGATCCTCGACATCTTCGCCCACCGCGCCCGCACCCACGAGGCCCGGCTCCAGGTCGAGCTCGCCCAGCTCGAATACACCTACCCCCGCCTCCGCGCCATGTGGAGCCACCTCGAACGCATCGCCGGCGGCGCGCCCGCGGGCATCGGCACCCGCGGCCCCGGCGAACAGCAGCTCGAGATCGACCGCCGCATCGTCCAGCGACGCACCGCCGAACTCCGCCGCGAAATCCAACGCATCCAGTCCCGCAAGCAACGCGAGGTCCACCAGAGGAACACCGACTACTTCACCGTCGGGCTCGTCGGCTACACCAACGCCGGCAAGAGCACCCTCTTCAACACCCTCACCGCCGCCGACGCCTACGCCGACGACCGCCTGTTCGCCACCCTCGACACCCGCACCCGCCGGTGGGACCTCGGCGGCGGCGACCGCGTCATGCTGTCCGACACCGTCGGGTTTGTCCGGCACCTGCCCCATCACCTCGTCGCCAGCTTCCGCGCCACCCTCGAAGAATCGATCCACTCCGACCTGCTGCTGGTCGTCCTCGACGCCGCCGACCCCGAAGCCCAGAAGCACCTCGACACCGTCCGCAACGTGCTCGAACGCATCGGCGCCGCCGATCAGCCCCGCCTGCTCCTGCTCAACAAGATCGACCGCCTCCAGGACCAGGCCGACCTCGCCGCCTGGCGGCAGCGCGACCCCCACGCCCTGCCCATCAGCGCTCGGGCCGGCCTCGGCCTCGACAAACTCGTCGAGATCGTCCGCGACCACCAGCAGGGCGAACAGCTCGAGCTCACCGTCCGCCTGCCCATCCGCGAAGGCAAGGCCATGACCTTCCTCGAAAACCGCGCCAGCGTACGCGACCGACGCTACGACACCACACACGTCGACATGGACATCCGCATCGGCCAACGTCAGCTCGACCAGCTCCGCGCCACCGGCGCCCACTTCGACATCCTCGACTCACCCTGACTTGCCCGTCCGGCCCATCCCCCCAGCCACGCCCCCGGACCAAGCTGGGTGCGTCGCAATCAGCCGCCTCTCACCGGCATTCCGCATAAAATAATCTTGCCCCGGCGGCACGCTTCACGCATAATCTCGTATCGCGGGGGAAGGGAGCCTTTGCACAACAGCTTGATTTGGGAGAGAGTTATGAGTCACTACCTGCGGTTGGCGGTTGTCGCCTGTTGTCTGTTCGCCTTCGGGGCCGTCAGCCACGCCGCCGAAATGCTCGACCAGGCCAACATGCCCGGCACCGGCTCGGGCGGGGTCAACGTCTCGGCCGACTTCGACAGCGTCCAGATCTTCACCGTGGGTCTCGACGGCTTCCTCACCCGCGCCCAGGCCAACATCCGACGAAGCGACCAGACCGTCGAAGACATCACGCTCGCCATCTGGACCGTCGATGGCGTCAACCTCGACACCAAGCTCACCGAAAAGGCGCTCGACCCCGCCAACGTCGATACCGACTTTTCGTTCGTCAACTTTGTCCTGCCCGCCCCGCCCCAGGTCACCGTCGGCCAGCAGCTCGCCATCGAACTGTCCTCACCGGCGAACAACACCAACGACGAACGCTACCAGTGGCTGCGGAGCGGCGACTACGACGGCGGCACCGCCTTCTCGCCGTTCCCCAACGGCACCCGCTTCTCCTGGCAGGATGACTTCCAGTTCAAGACCTACGTCGACGACGTGCCCGAGCCGGCCTCCGCCACCCTCCTGCTCGCCGCGGGGCTGACCCTGACCCGCCGCCGCCGCTGAACGCCGCACGATCGATGCGATCCCCGCCACACACCGAGTCGCG
>CAYWKS010000033.1:0-29728 GCA_964458935.1 uncultured Planctomycetaceae bacterium | reverse complement strand
GCCGCTGAAAGCGATCTGGCCCTCGGCAACTTCTTTCCACTGGAACGTGGCGTTGAGCGACGGCAACGAGCCAGCGCCGCTGCCCAGGCCGATGCAAAGCATCGCGACCTTGCGGTGCCACAGGATCGGATGCCATGCCATGAACAGCGCGAACACGGCAATGAGGGCCGCGATGATCCACGTACCGGGCCAGCGGGGCAACTGCCACGCCAGGACGAATACAACGACGACGAGGATGCTGGCGACAAGGGCGATGCGCCACCAGCCGTCGCGGGGGGGCCGATCTGTTGCTGCATCCGCCCGGGCCATGGCGACAGTGTATCAGAGCGTCGCGATGAACTGCGAGTCCGCGTGGGCGTGCGTAGCCGGTCGGTTGCGCCGGCCTGGTGTGGGTGTGGTGTTTGCGGGGTAGCGGGGCCGCGTGAGGCCGGGCTATTCGCGTGAAGCGAGCGTGCGTGGCGTGTGTTTACAGCCTTTCGGCGACGAGGGAGGCGAGTTCGCTGCGTTCGGACTTGGCGAGCATGATGTGTCCGACGATGCCGTGTCCTTTGAGAGCTTCGACCATGTAGCTCAAGCCGTTGGAGGATGAATCGAGGTAGGGGTTATCGATCTGGGCGATGTCGCCGGTGAGGATGAGCTTGGTGCCTTCGCCGACGCGGGAGGCGATGGTCTTGACTTCGTGGGGGGTGAGGTTCTGAGCTTCGTCGACGATCATGAACTGGTTGGGGATGGAGCGGCCGCGGATGTAGGTGAGCGGTTCGAGGATGACCTGTCCGCCGGCGACGAGCGCGTTGATGCGTTGTTCGGGTGTCTTGGAGTCGGCGTGCTGCGACCCGCCGCCGCGTGTGGAGAACAGGTAGGAGAGGTTGTCGAAGATGGGCTGCATCCAGGCGGAGAGCTTGTCCTGGACGTCGCCGGGGAGGTATCCGATGTCGCGTCCCATGGGCATGATGGGTCTGGCGACGAGCAGGCGGTCGTAGCGTTGTTCGTTGACGGTCTTGACCAGGCCGGCGGCGAGGGCGAGGAGGGTTTTGCCGGAGCCGGCGGCGCCGAGGAGCGTGATGAGCTTGATGTCATCGTCGAGCAGGAGGTCGAAGGCCATGGTCTGCTGGACGTTTCGCGGGAGGATGCCGAAGACGGGCTTGCGTGGGCCGGTGACGGGCACGACGTGGTCGGTGTCGGCGAGCCGGCGGGCGAGGCCGGTGTGCGAGTCGTCGAGCCCGTCTTTCATGAGGACGAACTGGTTGGGGTGGAGCTGGAGGTCGTAGGTTTCGCCGGTGGCTTCGTCGGTACGGACGAGGAAGTCGTCGAGCTCGGCGACGGGCAGTTGTTTTTCATCCCAGAGGGCGTCGATGACCTGTCCGGGCGTGATGATGTCGAGGTAGCCGGTGTAGAGGCGGTCGGCATCGACCTTCTGGGCCTCGAAGTCCTCGGTTCGGAGTCCAAGCGTGTCGCTCTTGATGCGTGCGTTGATGTCCTTGGAGATGAAGACGGTGGGATGACCGTTCTGGCTGTGGTGCCAGGCGGCGGCGATGATGCGGTTGTCTGGGGAGAGCTCGCGCAGGCCGGGCGGCGGCTGGTAATCGGTGACGTCGACCTGGACGCAGCCGCCGTGGCCGTTCCATTTCACACCCTCGGCGAGTCGGCCTTTCTCGCGGAGGCCGTCGAGGTGGCGGATGACCTGCCGGGCGTTGCGGCCGACGTCGTCGTTCTGTTTCTTGAACTTGTCGAGTTCTTCGATGACGACGAAGGGGATGACGACGCGGTTGTCGTCGAACATGAACAATGCCGCGGAGTTGTGCAGCAGCACATTGGTGTCGAGGACGAAGGTTTTCGGGCCTTTGGAACGGTCAGGCCGATCGGGTGCGTCAGCCACTCGTGGAACCCTCCGCACGGGCGAGGTCGTCAAATCCATTCGACGCTGGAAACATGATCGTCAATCGACCATGTTTTTCATGATAGCCGACGCTCCATCGTCGGTCGCGGGGTCGGGGTCAGGCCTCCAGGCTGTCGGGGGGGACGTACTCGGCGGTGTCGGTGGGGTTGGTGCTCTCGGTGATGTCGCTGGCGAGGTCGGTGGCGCTGATGCCGGCGGCGAGCATGATGTAGGGCTCGACGACGAACTGGGCGCCGACGAGGTACAGGCCGTCCTGCACGAGTCGGCAGAACCGGACGCAGGCGGGCTGCTGCCCGACGCGCTGGCCGCGGTCCTCGAAGGCGATGCGCCAGACGGTGCCGGGCTCGAGAAATCGTTCGCAAACAAACCCCACGCCGCCGCGGGAGATATCGCGGAGCATGACCTGCAGGTGGCCGGTGTGGGCGGGGTTTTCGATGGGTTCGAGCAGCGCCTGGCCGCGGACCTCGAAGCGTTTGAAGGTGCGCTGGCGTTCGACGGCGGGCTCCTGGCGCCAGTACTCCATGCGGCTGAGCATCTCGATCAGGTTTCTGGGCTCTGCGACTGACATGTCCAAATCCCGCGTTGCGGGCTCCGTAGTCCCAGCCCCGGCGGTCGCAAGGGCCGAGCCGATTCCTGACCCCCCCCGAAGCACCCATGGTCATATCGGCGTGACGGGTGAAAATGTTTAACGGTGTTGACCGTGCGCTTCGCCGTGGGCGGTCGAATTCACCGTTCCGGGCGTGCTATCGTTGAATTCGGGTTTATTCGTTTTGTCGTGCCGATAAGATCACGCCCATGGACACGTTCGTCGCGGTATTGGTCAGCATCTGGGAGGTTGCCGCGGAGGCGGCGCCGTGGCTGTTGCTGGGGCTGCTGGCGGCGGCGGTGATCAAGGCGTGGGTGCCGACGGGCCTGATCTCGCGTCAGCTCGGTCGGCGGGGCGTGCGGTCGGTCGGGATCGCGTCGGTGATCGGCATCCCGTTGCCGCTGTGCTCGTGCGGGGTGCTGCCGACGGCGCTGGGCCTGCGGCGGCAGGGCGCGAGCAAGCCCGCGACGGTGTCTTTCCTCGTCTCCACGCCGGAGATCGGGCTGGATTCGTTCGCGCTCAGCTACGCGCTGCTCGGGCCGTTCATGGCGATCGCCCGGCCGATCTCGGCGCTGTTCAGCGCGCTGGTCGCGGGGCTATCGGCGCTGGCGTTCGGCAAGGCGGACGAGGGGGCGGGGCGCGCGGAGGCGGCGACGCGGGCCGACGACGCGTCGGGCTGTGCGAGCGCGAGCGATTGCTGCCAGGGTGAAGGTCAAGGCGACGGGGAACACGTCGATCGTTCGCCGCTCGCCGCCGGGGCGCACGCGCACCACGACGAAGCGGCGCGGTCCCACGCGACGGTCGACGGCCCGCTCGCGCGGCTCGGCGACGGGCTGCGCTACGTCTTCACGCAACTGCTCGACGACATCAAGTGGTGGCTGGCGATCGCGATCGTTGTCGCGGGGATCGTGATGGCGGTGCCCCAGTGGCAGGACTTGCTGGCGCAGTGGGGCTCGGGCCCGCTGGCGATGCTGGTCATGCTGGTGATCGGCATCCCGCTGTATGTCTGCGCGACCGGCTCGACGCCGATCGCCGCGGCGCTGCTGGTCGCCGGCGTCTCGCCCGGGACCGTGCTGGTGTTCCTGCTGGCGGGTCCGGCGACGAACATCGGCTCGGTCGCGATCCTCCGCAAGGAACTGGGCACGTGGACGGTCATCGGCTACCTCGCCGCGATCGCGGTGACGGCGATGACGGCCGGCCTGGTCACCGACTACGTCGCGGCGGGCATCGGTTACTCGTTCGCCCAACAGGCCGAGCACGCGCACCACCTCATGCCCGCCTGGGCTCAGCACGGCGCGGCGATCGTGCTGATCCTCGTCGCGATCGGCCCGCTGCGGCGGCTGGCCCGGCCCCGCCGCCGTTCCGCCGCCGGTCCGCCCGCCGCCTCGTGCTGTTGCGGGCCCGACGCCGCGTCCGGCGAACCGGCCGCCTCCACGCCCTCGTCCCCCGGCTGTCACTGACCGACTCAAGCCCTATACTCTCGCCATGTACACGCTCGGCCTGTTCATCACCACGTTGCAGGACAGCCCGCTGCTGTTCGTCAGCGTGGTCTTCACCGTGGTGGTCAGCATCACCCTCCACGAACTGGCGCACGGGTGGATGGCGATCCGCCTCGGGGACGACACCCCGATCCGCATGGACCGCATGACCGTCAACCCGTGGGTGCACATGGGGCTGTGGTCGTTCGTGGCGCTGGCGGTCGCGGGCATCGCGTGGGGGCAGATGCCGATCGACCACACGCGGACCCGTGGCCGGCACGGCGCGGCGTGGGTCGCGGTCGCCGGGCCGGTGACCAATCTCGCCCTCGCCGTCGTGGCGCTGACGGGGTTGGGCGTGTGGATGCGGTTCGAGCCGCGGCTGACCATGGGCGCCACGCCCGAGAACCACATCCTCCCCAACATCTACCTGTTCGTGCAGACCTTCGGGTTCATCAACGTGCTGCTGTGCGTGTTCAACCTGTTGCCCGTCCCGCCGCTCGACGGCTCGCACATCCTCGCCAGCTTCCACCGCGGCTACGCCGGGTTCATCTCCAACCCCTCCAACCAGGGCGCGCTGCTGTTCCTGTTCATCGGGGCGTTCATGTTCGGGTCGTTCCTGTTCGGCCCGGCGATCGCCGCGGCCACGGCCTACCTGCATCTGCTGTCCGGCGCCTGAGCCGGCTCAGTACGTGAACACCGCCGCGCCGGCGTCGACTTTGCCGAACAGGCTGTCGGCGGTGGCGACCTGCGCGCCGTCGATCAGGTCGTCCCTGTCGATGCCCATGGCTTTCATGCAGTGCGGGCAGGCGTAAACCATGGCGCCCCGCTGCACGCATCGGGCGAGCAGTTGCTTGATGGGCTCGTCCTCGAACGCGAGCAGCGGATCGAGCGACCTGATCGGCACGTTGACGCCCTCGACGTTGAAGAACAGCGTGACGGCCCGGCCCTGGTCGAGCGCGTGGCCGGCCAGTTGCAGCGCCATGGTCACCTCATGCACGTCGTCGGCGCCTTCGGTGATGTTCAGCAGCAGCGGCCGATGCGCGTGCGGCGGGACCTTCTCCGCGCAGCACGCCCCCAGCCCCATCGCCAGACCCGCCAACATCAAAGCCATCATCGTCTTGCGCATCGCAGATTGCTCCTTGCGTCATGCGGCCCGGTGGAGGTGCGTTGATCTTAGCGTGGCTCATGGAAAAGGCCCATCCGTGCGGATGGGCCCGGGCGTGAGCGTTGGAGGCAAACCGCGGTCACTTCTTCCGGGTGTTGTGCTTGATGGCCGCCTGGGCCGCGGCGAGCCGGGCGACCGGCACGCGGAACGGCGAGCAGGAGACGTAGTCCAGCCCGACGCGGTGGCAGAAGTCGACACTCGACGGGTCACCGCCGTGCTCGCCGCAGATGCCGACCTTCAGCTTCTTCTTCGACGCGCGGCCCTTGGCCACGCCCATCTCGACCAGTTGACCGACGCCCGTCTGGTCCAGCGACTGGAACGGGTCCTTCTCGAGGATCTCGTGATTGATGTAGTGGGGCAGGAAGGTGTTCACGTCGTCGCGGCTGTACCCGAAGGTCATCTGCGTCAGGTCGTTGGTGCCGAAGCTGAAGAACTCGGCCTCCTCGGCGATCTCGTCGGCGGTGAGCGCCGCCCGCGGGACCTCGATCATCGTGCCGATCATGATGTCCAGCTTGCCGCTGAACTTCTTCTCGCTGACGACGTTGTCGATGACGACCTGGGCCTTGTGGCGGAGCAGGGCCAGTTCCTTCTTCGTGCCGACCAGGGGGATCATGATCTCGGGCTTGGCGTCGATCCGCTTCTTCTTGCAGTTGAGGGCCGCCTCGGTGATGGCCCGGACCTGCATCTCGAGGATCTCGGGGTAGGTGACGGACAGGCGGCAGCCGCGGTGGCCGAGCATCGGGTTCAACTCGTGCAACTGGCTGACGCGGTTGGCGATCCGGGCCGCCGGGACGCCGAGCTTCTTCGCCAGCGCCTGCTGGGCCTTCTTGTCGTGCGGGACGAACTCGTGCAGCGGCGGGTCGAGCAGGCGGACGGTGACGGGCAGGCCCTTCATCGCCTTGAAGATGCCCTCGAAGTCCTTCCGCTGGTAGGGCAGCAGCTTCTTGAGCGCCGCGCGGCGGGCCGCCTCGGTCTCCGCGAGGATCATCTCCCGCATCGAGCTGATCCGCTCGCCCTCGAAGAACATGTGCTCGGTGCGGCACAGCCCGATCCCCTCGGCCCCGAACTCGCGGGCCCGCTGGGCATCGTCGGGCGTGTCGGCGTTGGTCCGGACGTTCAGCGTGCGGTACTTGTCGGCCCACTTCATCATCGTGCCGAAGTCGCCCGAGAGCTTGGGCTCGAGCGTGGGGACCTCGCCGGCCATGACCTCGCCGGTCGACCCGTCGATCGACAGGGTGTCCTTCTGCTTGAAGGTGCGCCCGTTGACGGTGATCTTCCGCTGCTTCTCGTCAATGGTGATCTCGCCGGCGCCGGCGACGCAGCACTTGCCCCAGCCGCGGGCCACCACCGCCGCGTGGCTGGTCATCCCGCCGGTCGAGGTCAGGATCCCCACCGCCGAGTGCATGCCGTCCACGTCCTCGGGGCTGGTCTCCTTGCGGACCAGCAGGACCCGCTCGCCCTTGCCGGTGCGTTCGACGGCCTCGTCGGCGGTGAAGGCGAGCTTGCCCACGGCGGCGCCCGGCGACGCCGGCAGGCCCGTCGTCAGCACGTCCCGCTTCGCGCCCGAGTCGAACGACGGCAGCAGCAACTGGTTCAGGTCGTTCGGCGGGACACGCAGCACCGCTTCCTTCTCGGGGATGAGCTTCTCTTCGACCATGTCGCAAGCGATCTTCACGGCCGCGAATCCGGTGCGCTTGCCGTTACGGGTCTGAAGCATGTACAGCGTGCCCTGCTCGATCGTGAACTCGAAGTCCTGCATGTCGCGGTAGTGTTTCTCGAGCTTGTCCTTGATCTCGATGAGCTGGTTGTACACTTCCTTCCAGACGCGCTTCATCTCCTTGACCGGCTGGGGCGTGCGGATGCCCGCCACCACGTCCTCGCCCTGGGCGTTGACGAGGAACTCGCCGTAGAACTCGTTCCTGCCGGTCGCCGGGTCGCGGGTGAAGGCGACGCCCGTGCCCGACGAATCGCCCATGTTGCCGAACACCATCGTCTGCACGTTCACCGCCGTCCCGAGCAGGCCGGTGATCTCGTTGATCTGCCGGTAGCGGACGGCGCGGGGTGTCATCCAGCTCTTGAACACGGCCTCGACGCTCTTCTCGAGCTGGAGCATCGGGTCTTCCGGGAAGGTCTCGCCGGTGTGCTTCTTGTAGACCTTCTTGTAAGCCTCGCACAGCTCGACCAGGCCCTTGACGTCGACGTCGGTGTCGAGCCGGGCGTTCTGCTTCTTCTTGATCTTGTCGAACTCGGCCTCGAAGGCGTGATGCTCGACGCCCATGACCACGTCGCCGAACATGTTGATCAGGCGGCGGTAGGCGTCGTAGGCGAACCGCTCGTTGCCGGTGAGGTTGGCCAGGCCCACGACCGCCTCGTCGTTGAGCCCGAGGTTGAGCACGGTGTCCATCATGCCCGGCATCGACACCGCCGCCCCCGACCGAACCGCGAACAGCAGCGGGTTGTCGATCGCGCCGAACTGCTTGCCCTGCTCCTTCTCGACGATCTTCACGTTCTTGCGGACCTCGTCCATGAGGCCCTTGGGCATCTTGCCCCCGGCCTTGTTGTACTCGGCGCAAGTCTCGGTCGTGATCGTGAAGCCCGGGGGCACGGGCAGCCCGATGCTGGTCATCTCGGCGAGGTTCGCGCCCTTGCCGCCGAGCAGTTGCTTCATCGTCTGGTCGCCCTCGGCCTTGGTCTGGCCGAAGTAGTAGACGCGCTTGGTGGACTGGGTGCGGCCGGTGGATTTCTTCGTGGTCTTCTTCTTGGCCATGGCGTGCGTACCTTCCGTCGTGGGCGTCGTGGCAGGCGGCTGCTGCCTGGTGATTCACGGGACTCTTGCCGGGGAGATGGCGAACGATCTTCCTGCCCCAGGCTCGGAGGCGCAGAGTATAGTGTCCACTCATGAGCATGCAAAGCGAACCCAGCGGGGATGCGGCCCTGGCGGCGCTGGCCCGGGCGCCCGCCGACACGCCGCTGGTGCTCTTGCACTCCGGCCGCCACGAAAACCGGTGGGCGACCCGGTCGATCCTCGCGCAGCCGGCCGCGTGGTTCACGCACACCCCCGGCGGCCGCAGCGCCCTGACCGACCTCGCCGGCCGGCCGCACGCCGCGTCGGCCGATCTGACGCATCGGCCCTGGCGCGACCTGCGGATGCTGCTGCATCATCCGGCCTGTCAGCCCGGCCGCTGGGTCGGCTACTTCAGTTATGACCTGGCCCGCGTGATCGAGCCCGGCAAGCTCGCCCCGCCGCGGGCCGACGCCTGGCCCCTGATCCAGCTCGCCTGGTGCCCCCACGTGCGGGAATGGCCGGCGCCCCCGGCCGGCACGCAACCGACCGGCGATCCGGATGCCCGCGCCGCGGGCGTCACCCTCACGCCCGACTTCACCCGCCGCGGCTACGAGGCCGCGGTCCGGCGATGCATCGACTACATCGCCGCCGGCGACGTCTTCCAGGTCAACCTCGCCCAGCGGTTCACCGGCGCCTGCGCGGTACACCCCCGCGAATTGTTCGCACGCCTCGCCGCCGTCGGCCCCGCCTGGTACGGCGCGTACCTCGAACTGCCCACCGGCAGCGGCGGAGGCGGCATCCCCGGCGTGGATCGCGCGATCCTCTCGACCAGCCCCGAACTGTTCCTCCAGGTCGACCGCGGCCACGTCATCACCCGGCCCATCAAGGGCACACGCCCGGCCCATACGCCCGTCGCCGAGCTGGTCGACTCGGCCAAGGACGCCGCCGAACTGCACATGATCGTCGACCTGCTCCGTAATGACCTGGGCAAGGTCTGCAGCTACGGCTCGGTCCGCGTCACGGAACCGCGCGGCATCGAGTCCCATCCGACCGTGCACCACGGCGTGGCCACCATCGAAGGCGACCTCCACGAGTCGCGGGACATCGTCGACCTGTTGCGGGCGGCGCTGCCGGGCGGGTCGATCACCGGCGCCCCCAAGGTCCGCGCCATGCAGATCATCGATGAGCTCGAACCCGTCCCGCGCGGGCCCTACTGCGGCAGCATCGGCTGGATCACCCGCGACGCCTGCCAGCTCAACATCGCCATCCGGACGATGTGCGTGACCGGCCCGCCGCGAGCCGCCCGCGACAAGCCCGAGTATGGGCTGTCCTTCCACGTCGGCGGCGGGATCGTCGCCGACTCCGACCCCGCGGCCGAATACCACGAGACGCTCGACAAGGCCGCGGTGATGCTCACGGCCCTGGGCGCGGGCCTGCCGGGGCTCACGCGATCGTGATCGCGTCGTGCGGGCATCCGCCTTCGCACGCGCCGCAGTCCAGGCATTCGTCTTCGTTGACGACAGCCTTGCCGTCGGTGATCTCGATCGCATCGTTCGGGCACACATCCGCACAACTGCCGCAACCACCACACAATTCAGCATCCACAACTGCGGGCATGATCGGTCTCCGTGACTGCATGCCGGGCGGGGTCCGCTGAATCTAGCAAGGTCCCGGCGGATGACAAGCCGCGATTGACCCGCCGCGCCGTGCGCCGGACACTCAAGGCCATGAAGGCATTCGTCAATGGCAGGTTCGTCGCGATGGCCGAGGCGACGATCAGCATCCACGACGCCGGCCTGCAACATGCGGTCGGGCTGTTCGAGACGATGCAGGCGTTCAACGGCCGCGTCTTCCGCCTCGAAGCCCATGTCGAGCGGCTCGTCGCCAGTGCGAAGGAGCTGGGCCTGAGCGCGTCGCTTCGGGCCGACCCGCTGTGCGAATGCGTCGAGGCGACGCTGCGTGAGAACGATCGGGCCGAAGCCCGGCTGCGGCTGACGGTCACGGGCGGCGACCTGTCGCTGCTGGGCGCGGCGCGATCGGGCGGTGGCAAGCAGCCGCCCCACACGCCCACCGTGCTCTGCGTCGCCACCGAGCCGACGCAGTATCCGCCGAGCTTCTTCGCGTCCGGCGTCACCGTGACCATCGCCGACGGTCGGGCCAACCCGTTCGATCCCGGCGAGGGTCACAAGACGCTGCACTACTGGCCGCGGCTGCGGGCCCTGGCGTCGGCGGCCGCGGCCGGCGCCGGCGAGGCGCTGTGGCTGAGCGTGACCAACCACCTGGTCGGCGGCTCGGTGTCCAACGCCCTGCTGGTCAAGGACGGGCAACTGCTCACGCCCTACGCCCGCGGTGAGGAGGAGGCCGCCGCCCTGCCCGCGCCGGTCCTCCCGGGCGTCACCCGTGCCGCGGTGATCGAGCTGGCCGAGGAACTGGACATCGCCGTGCATCGCCGCATGCTCGACATCGAGGACGTGCTGGGCGCCGACGAGATGATGCTGACCAACTCAAGCTGGCAGGTGCTGCCGGTCGTGGCGGTGGAGAAGGGTAAGGTCGGCACGGGCGAGCCGGGCCCGATCACCCTCAAGCTGCGTGAAGCCCTGCTGGACCGCATCGCCGCCGAGACCGGTGAAGGCGAGGCCGACGGCTGAGCCCCGGCCGGCGCGCCCGGGCGACGGCGCGGTTCGCGGCGGCCGCGCCGCGGTGATAACATGGGTGCAGTCGCGACACCCCCCACGTCCCACCGGGAGACGTTGATCATGGATCAGATGACCGGCCCCGAGCATCCGCAGGACCGCCCGCCTCAGGACCCGCCATACGATTCGGCGGCCGCGCCGCCGCCACCGCCCGAGGGCCCGGCCGACGCCTCAGCCTTCGACGAGCCGCCCAACAACGACGAGCGGACAATGGGCATGCTCTGCCACCTGCTGGGCATCTTCGCCGGCTTCCTCGGGCCGCTGATCATCTGGTTGATCAAGAAGGAAGAATCCCGCTTCGTCAACGACCAGGGCAAGGAAGCGCTGAACTTCCAGATCACCGTGCTGATCGCCTTTTTCTGCGCAGGCGTGACGATGTGTATCGGCGTAGGTCTGGTGCTCGTGCCGGCGGTGGGGATCGCGAACCTGGTGTTCTGCATTCTTGCGGCGATCGAGTCCAACAAGGGCGTTCGCTATCGGTACCCGCTGAACATCCGCTTCATCAAGTAGGCGTGTTGCCGTTGTGCGGTGGCGCGATGCGGCCATGCACGAGAATAGACGAGGCCCGAGCATAGCCCGAGCCTCGCCCGATCAGGGGGGTTAGGTAGGCAAATCAGGGCCCGGCCGCGCCCTCGGTCGGCGTGTATTCAGCCAGGGCGTCGGCGGCGTCGCCGCGGCGGTGCATGTCGGCGATCCAGCGTTGGTCATGCGGGTCGTCGTACAGCCGCCGCATCGGGTTGTAGTGCGTGGGTCCGGCGGGGTAGATCACGGTGGCGCCGCGGGGCGGGTGCGTGTGGGTGCCGTGGGGGGTGACGATGCGGGCGCGGCTCTGGCCGCCGTACTGCCGGGTGAGGCGGTGGGACTCGATGCGAACGGCGTCGATCTGGCGCTGCGTGATGCCCGAGAGCGAGAGGAACAGCCGCTGGGCCCGCGCGAGCGAGTGATTGTCATCGAGGCCGCCCGAACCGTCGAGCTTCCGCAGCGGGTCGATCCAGGTGTGGATCGTGCCGTTGGTGCCGAGCGGTCGGATATTGCCGAGCACGACCTTGACCATCCAGGGATGGACGGGCTGTGCGGCGAGCGATCGCGAGACTTCCACTTCGCGGTGGAGCCGCGCGGGGACGACGATGCGAGCCGCCCGCGAGGCGAATTGCCCCGTGGTGGACTGCGGCTCGTATGGGACCGACTGGGCATGGACCTCGCCGGGTCCCATCGCCGCGACGGCCGCGACGGCTGCGACGACGGCCGCGAGCCCCAGGGACAGTCGTGGGCGTCGGGTCGTCGTCTCGTGCAGCGTCAGCGGGCTTTGGGTGGTCATCTTTCTCCCCTTCGAGGCGCGTCTCGTGTCGTCGGCTCTCTAATTCCGGGCGACCGCGTCGCTCAATCGATCCATGATACACGCTGGCAAGCCCGATGCCAGTGCCGCCACTTCCACGTAAGTCATTGTCAATGATGTGGTTGGATGTTGGCGCCCCGGGTCCGGGCCAGGGCCGGATGTTGCGTGGGGGCAACGTCGGCCGCCCCGGGGCGTGTTGCCCACGCCTCGCGTCAACACCGACGCCGCGGTCTACAGGTCCACGAAATGTCGCTGCCAACTCATGCGGTGCGTCGGACGGGGCGGCCGGTCCGGCCGTCGCGGCTCAGATGTCGGCGACGATCTGGTCGTAGAAGCCGGGGAAGTCGTTGGGCTGGTCGCCGCCGCGCCACTGCATGGCGGCGCGCGGGTGACGGTTCATCATCCCGGTGATGTTGTACGGGACGCTCGGGCCCCAATCCATCTGGCGGCGGAGCGGGACGAAGTAGTCGGTGAGCAGCTTGTACACCGGGCGGAGCTTGAACTTGGGGTTGCGGAGGAAGCCCAGCAGCAGCTCCATGGGGCAGTTGCCGGCGCCGCGGCCGAGCCCGTCCATCGTGGCGTCCACGCGGTTGGACCCGAGGATGATGCCCTCGATGGTGTTGGCGAAGGCGAGCTGGAGGTTGTTGTGCATGTGCAGGCCGACCTCCTTGCCGCTCGGCTCCATCGCCGCGGCGTACTTCCTGTACAGGTAGTCGATCTGCTCGCGGTAGAGGTGGCCGAACGAGTCGACGATGACCATGACGCCGGCGGGCGTGGGCGCGATGCCCTCGAGGACCTGGTCGATCTCGGTCTCGGTGATGTTGCTGACGGCCATGAGATTGGCGGTGACCTCGTAGCCCTGCTCGTGGGCGTGGTGGATCATCTCGATGGCCTCGGGCAACTGGTGGGCGTAGAAGGCGACGCGGATCATGCTCAGCACGGAGGCGTCGGCGGGCTCGATCTGGGTCTGCCAGTCGCTCTTGGCGGCGTCGGCCATGGCGCAGAGCTTCAGCCCGGTCGCCTCGGGGTCGTGGTCGCCGACGATGCGGCGGATGTCGGCTTCATCGCTGTGCCGCCACGGGCCGAACTCCTCGCGCGGGAACTGCCGCGGCGAGTTCTTGTATCCGACTTCCATGTAGTCGACGCCGGCGGCGACGCAGGTGTCGTAGACGGCGCGGACGAGCTCGTCGTCGAACTGGTGGTTGTTGATGAGCCCGCCGTCGCGGATGGTGCAGTCGAGGACTTTGAGCTCGGGCCGATACGTGATCCACGGTGCTTTGTCAGACATGGCGAACCTCGGTAGCGATCGGTGGGGTGAGCATTGTGGCGACGGGCGGAAGCGGTGGCAAGGGGCGGGCAGCACCCTGGCCCCACGACCGGGCCGTTGATGTTTCATCGGTCCGGCGGCGGGGGTGGTCGAGCGGGGTGGGTCTGTCCGTGTCCGCCCACCGCCTTGCCCCCGGCGGGTTGGAAATGGCTGTTAAGTGTTGTTGTCATGTGGCTTGCGTGCGTCCTGGCGGGGTTGTCCGGGGCGGTTTTCCGGTGCGTGAACGCGTGTCCGGGTCTGGCCGGGCGGACAGGGATCGGGTGTTGATGTTGCGGTGCATGGGGGGATGGGCCTCCGGGAGCGCGTGCGCCTTCTACTTACAAGGGGGTGCGGGGCGGCGCGGGGCGCACCGCGTCGTCGTTCAGCGCGGAATAAATGAGATTCTTGCAGGACGGGCAGCGCGAGCGAGCGGCATGGCTTGGGCGCGGCGGGCGCGATGCGGTGGCGGGCACGCGGGCTCGGCCGTGGGGCTCAGCGTTTGGGGTCGAGGGCGTCTCGCAGGCCGTCGCCGACGAGGTTGAAGCTGAGGACGGTGAGTGTGATGGCGAGGCCGGGGAAGACAGCGAGCCACCAGGCACCGTGTGGCATGAAGCGTTGTCCGGACTTGAGCATGAGCCCCCAGGAGGGCAGGTCGGCTTCGCCGGTGAGACCGAGGAAGCTGAGAGCGGCCTCGGCGAGGATGGCGAAGGCGAGGCTGAGTGTGGCCTGGACGATGACCGGCCCCAGGGCGTTGGGCAGGACGTGCCGGAGGCAGAGGCGGGCGTTGGAGCAGCCGATCACGCGGGCGGCTTCGATGTAGGGCTCGGTCATGACGCGGAGGACGGCGGCGCGGGTGACGCGGGCGAAGATGGGCGTGTAGACGATCCCGATGGCGAGGGTGACGTTCCACAGGCCCTGGCCGAGGATCGCCACAACGACCAGGGCGAGGACGATGGCGGGCAGGGCGAACAGGATGTCGGTGAGGCGGCTGAGGGCGGCGTCGACGATCCCGCCGAAGAACCCGGCGAGCAGGCCGATGGTCGACCCGGCGAGCAGGGCGATGGCGACGGCGACGGCGGCGACGCGGAGGCTGATGCGTGTGCCGAAGACGACGCGGCTGTAGACGTCGCGGGCGAGGTCATCGGTTCCGAGCCAGTGCGTGGGGCCGGGTGCGGCCAACTGTGCCCCGCCGGTGGCGTAGGGATCGTGGGTGGCCAGCAGGGGCGCGGCGATGGCGACGTGCACGAGCAGCAGCAGCAGCGCGCCGCCCGTGGCGGCGAGCCGGTTCTTTCGGAATGTGCGAAGCAGTTCGAGCATGGCGCGAGGGCTGCCCGCGGACGGCGGGTTCAACGGTCGCCGACGCGGATGCGTGGGTCGGCGGCGGCGTAGAGCAGGTCGACGAGGAGGTTGAAGGCGATGAAGGCGGCGCCGATGAGGAGGATGGCGGCCTGGAGCAGGGGGTAGTCGCGCTGGGTGACGGCGCGGAGGACCAGCCGGCCGAGGCCGTTGAGGCTGAACACCTCCTCGATGACGACGGACCCGCCGAAGAGGTAGCCGGCCTGGAGGCCGACGATGGTGATCACGGGGATCAGGCCGTTGCGCAGCGCGTGGAGGAAGAGGGTGCGGGCGTGTCCGGCGCCCTTGGCGCGGGCGGTTCGGACGTAGTCGTCGGCGAGTGTCTCGACCATGGCGGTGCGTGTCATGCGCATGACGACGGCGGCGACGGCGCCGCCGAGGGCGATGGCGGGCAGGATCATGTGTCGGAGGTTGTCGGTGAGGCCCTGGTCGAGGCTGACGAAGGCGCCCGAGGGCAGCCAGCCGAGCTGGAGGGCGAACAGGAGGATGAGCATGGCGCCGAGCCAGAACCCGGGCACGGACAGCCCGACGAGTCCGAGCAGGGCGGCGAGGTAATCGGTGGGGCGGTTGCGTCGGGCGGCGGCGGCGACGCCGAGCGGGACGCCGACGGCGACGGCGAGCAGCAGGGCCATGCCCATGAGCTGGATGGTGACGGGCAGGGCCTCGGCGAGTGCGGCGGTGACGGGGCGTCCGGCGACGGTCTGTCCGAAGTCGCCTCGGAGGGCGAGCCCGACCCACCGGGCGTACTGCGCGGGCAGGGGCTGATCGAGTCCGAGGCGGTGTCGGAGTGCGTCGGCGTCGGCGTCGGTGTAGCGTTGGCCGAGCATGGCCGTGACCGTATCGCCGGGCACCAGCCGCACCAGCGCGAACGCGAGCACCGAGAGCCCCAGCAGGACGACGAGGCTGATGAGCAGTCTTCGTGCGAGGTAGGCGAGCATGGGCGGCGGAGCGGGTTGGGGTGGGGGGCTCAGGCCATGCGATTGGCGATGGTTCTCAGACCTCGGGGGCGGCGTCGGGGTCGTCCCGCCACGGCACGAAGTCGGGATTGATCTGCGGCATGACCGCCTCGACCTCGGCGCGCCAGTCCGACAGCATGGTATGCAGCTTCGCCCGACGCACCGGGTCGTCGTCGGCGAGGTCGTGCTGCTCGCTGATGTCGTCGTCGAGGTGGAAGAGGGCGAGGCGACCGGTCTCGTAGAACTCGATGAGTTTGTGGGGTCCGGCCCGGACGACGCCGCCGGGCGTGCCGCCCTGGTTGCCGTAATGGGGGTAGTGCCAGAAGATGGCCTCGCGGTCGAGGGGGGCGTCGGGGTCGGCGAGCTGTTCGAGGAAGCTGCCGCCGTCGACGTGCTGGTCGGGGATGCGGCTGAGCCCGGCGGCGTCGAGGCAGGTCGGGTAGAAGTCGGCGCTGTTGACGACGGCGGAGCAGGTGGCGCCGGCGGGGGTTGTGCCGGGGTAGCTGACGATGAGCGGCACGCGCAAGCCGCCTTCGTACATCCAGCCCTTGCCCTCGACGAGCGGGTAGTTGCAGGTGGGCGAGCCCTCGGCGGTGGCCAGCCCGCCGTTGTCCGACGTGAAGACGATGAGGGTGTTGTCGAGCTGGCCGGCGTGGTCGAGCGCGTCGATCAGCCGCCCGACGCAGGTGTCGATCGTCTCGACCATGGCGGCGTAGGCCGGGTCGGACTGGGCGGTGCGGCGGACGAGCCGCTGGTCCTTCTTGTGCTCCGAAGGGAACCGCTCGCCTTCAACGAGGGCGTCGTCGCCCATGGGCAGTCCCATGTCGGCGGCCTTGGCGTTGTACTTCTCGACGAGCTCGGGCTTGGCCTGGATCGGGGTGTGGACGAGGTAGAACCACAGGTTGAGGAAGAACGGCCGATCGGTGTCGCGTTGTTCGATCAGCTTGATGGCCCGGTCGGTGAGGTAGTCGTCGAGGAAGGTCCCGTCGGGCACGGGGGCGTCGGTGAGCCCGGGCACGGTCCACGGGGCGAAGTAGCCGCCCTTGCCGGGCGACCCGGGCCGGGCGCCGCCGATGTTGACGTCGAAGCCGTGGTGCTCGGGGTAGTAGTCTTCGGTGCCCAGGTGCCACTTGCCGACGTGCCAGGTCTGGTAGCCGCCGTCGCGGAGTGCGGCGGCGAGGCTGTGTTCCTCTCGGGGCAGGTGATCGGTGTAGGGGGCTTCGAGGAGCTTGCCGCGGCCGTGTCCGCCGAGGTAGTGGGTGACGCCGACGCGGGGCGGGTACTTGCCGGTGAGGAGGCTGGCGCGGGTGGGCGAGCAGACGGGTCCGGTGGCGTAGGCGTCGGTGAACCGCACGCCGCGTGCGGCGAGCCGGTCGATGTTCGGCGTCTCGTAGAATGTGCTGCCCTGGCAGGACAGGTCCATCCAGCCCAGGTCATCGGCGAGGAGGAAGAGTATGTTGGGCGACGTCATGGTGTGTCTTTCTAAACGATCGAGCCGATGAGCGTAAAGCGGGCGGTGGCGCCGCCCGGCGGAGCAGCCGACGCGCATGATGCCGGACGCGGCCACAGTCTATCTGATCAGCGAATGGGCGATCCGCCTGGTGATGCTGCCGGTGGTGGTGCAGCGGCGTCGGCCGCCGGCGGCGCTGGCGTGGCTGGTGGTGATCTTCGCCGTGCCGTGGGTGGGGCTGGTGCTGTACGTGCTGGTGGGTGGGCAGCGGCTGGGCTGGCTGCGACGGCGGCGTTATCACCACATCACCGCGGCGATCCAGCGGGTGGATCGGCTGTCGGCCGTCGCGGAGTACGCGGTTCACCCGGAGATCGACGAGCGGTTCGGGCCGCTGGAGAACCTGGCGCAGAACAGCGGCGGCTCGCCGATCCTCGCGGGCAACGACGTCGAGGTCATCGCCGAAACCGATGCGTGCATCGCGCGGCTGATCGCGGACATCGACGCCGCCCGGGACACGGTGCACCTGCTCGTGTACATCTGGCGGGCGGACGCGACCGGGCGGCGTGTCGCCGACGCGATGGGGCGTGCCGCCGAGCGGGGCGTGCGTTGCCGGGTCCTGGTCGACGCGGTGGGGTCGCGGTCGTTCATGCCGACGCTCGGGCAGTCGCTTCGCCGCCGCGGCGTCCAGTGCCACGAGGTCATGCCGGTGAACCCGTTGCGGCGGAAGTTCGCCCGCATCGACCTCCGCAACCACCGCAAGCTGTTCGTCATCGACGGGCGCGTGGCCTACACCGGGTCGCAGAACATCGTCGACGCGGACTACGGCCGCAAGGGGCTGATCTGGCACGACCTGATGCTGCGGCTTCGCGGGCCGGCCGTGCTGCACCTGCAACTGGTGTTCCTCGAAGACTGGGCGTTCGCGACCGACGCCGAGCCCGACGTGGGGGACCTGGTCGGCCCGGTCGAGCACGTCGGCGAGGTCGCGGCGCAGATCGCACCGTCGGGCCCGGTCTACCCCAACGAATGGTTCAGCAACCTGCTGGTGGAGGCGATCCACCACGCCAAGCGTCACCTGATCATCACCACGCCCTACTTCGTGCCCGACGCGCCGGTGCTGCTGGCGCTGAAGCTGGCGGTGATGCGGGGGGCGAAGGTCGAGATCGCGCTGCCCGCCCGGACCGACCACCCCATCGTCGAGGCGGCCGGCCGGAGCTGCTACCGCGAGCTGCTCGACGCCGGCGTGATCATCCACCGGTTCGGCGACGGCCTGCTCCACGCGAAGACCATGACCGTCGACGATGCGTTCGCGATGGTCGGCACGGCCAACCTCGACGTCCGCTCGTTCCAGCTCAACTTCGAGCTGAACGTGCTGCTGTTCGGGTCCGACATCACGGGCCGGCTTCGGTTCATGCAGCAGCACTACATCGACCGCTCGACGCCGATCGACCCGGCGGCCTGGCGCCGCCGAAGCTGGCGCCACACCCTGCCGGACAACATCGCGATGCTGATGGGCCCGCTGCTGTAGCGCCGGGGCGGGCGCGGCGCCCTGGGCCGGTTCGGCCTTGCCTAGCGGCTCTTGCGCTTGCGGTCCTTGCGCTTGCGCTTGGAGCGTTGCTTGGTCTTGAAGCGGGGCCCGCCGGACGAGCCCATGGCCGCGAGGTCCTGCTTGCCGAGCGACCCCAGCGCCCGCATCCGCTGCAGCCCGGACATGCTCGACATCTGCCGGGTCATGTTCGAGACGGTCTCGAAGCCCTTGACGAGCTGGCTGACGTCCTTGGCCTGAGCGCCCGAGCCCTTGGCGATCCGCCGCCGCCGCGAGTTGTTCAGCAGGTCGACGTCGCCCCGCTCGTCGGGCGTCATCGACTGGATGATCGCCTCGGTGCGGTTGAGCTCGGCGTCGTCGAGGTCGACGTCCTTGAGCTGCGAGCCGATGCCCGGGAGCATGCCCATGAGCGACTTCATCGAGCCCATCTTGCGCATGGTGCGAAGCTGCTTGAGGAAGTCGTCCATGGTCATCTTGCCCTTGGCCATCTTCTCCTGGAGGGCGGCGGCCTCTTCCTGGTCGACCTGTTCCTGGGCCTTCTCGACGAGGCTGACGACGTCGCCCATGCCGAGGATGCGGCTGGCCATGCGGTCGGGGTGGAACTCCTCGAGGCCGTCGAGCTTCTCGCCGGTGCCGATGTACTTGATGGGCTTGCCGGTGATCTGCTTGACGGACAGCGCCGCCCCGCCGCGCGTGTCGGAGTCGGTCTTGGTGAGGATGACGCCGTCGAGTTCGAGTTGCTCGTTGAAGGCCTTGGCGCTGTTGACCGCGTCCTGGCCGGTCATCGCATCGATGACGAGGTAGATCTGGTGGGGGTTGACGGCGGAGCCGACCCGCTTGAGCTCGCCCATCAGGTCGTCGTTGATGTGCAGCCGACCGGCGGTGTCGAGCAGGAGCACGTCGACGCCGGATTTCTGGGCGGCCTTGAGGGCGTTGCGGGCGACCTTGACGGCCACGCCGACCGCCTTGCCGTACTCGGCGCACTTGTCCGGCTCGCCGTAGAAGTGGACGCTGCCGCCGCCGGTGATCTCGGCGTCGACCTGGCCGGCGAGCGTCTGCAACTGGTGGACGGCGGCGGGCCGCTGCAGGTCGCACGCCGCGAGCATCACGTGCTTGCCGCGCCGCTTCAGCAGGGCCGCGAGCTTGCCGCACGTGGTGGTCTTGCCGCTGCCCTGCAGCCCGGACATCATCACCACCGTCGGGCCGGGCTTGACGTACATGATCCCGGGCATGTCCTCGCCGCCGCCCATGATCCGGACCAGCTCGTCGTAGACGATCTTGATCATCTGCTCGCCGGGCTTGAGGCTGCCCAGCACCTCCGTGCCGACCGCCTTGGTCGTCACGTCGTCGACGAACTTCTTCACCACGTCGTAATGGGCGTCGGCCTCGAGCAGCGCCGTCCGCACCTCGCCCATCGCCTCGCGCACGTTCTCCTCGGTGATCCGGCCCCGGCCGGACAGCTTGCGAAACACGTCGTTGAACTTGTCGGAAAGGTTGTCAAGCATGGGCGGTGGCGTTCCCGGTTGGCGGTTCACACTCTCCCGTCGGCGTCGCGCCATGGGCGGTCGGCGGATTCATCATAGCGGGTCCTTGCCCATGCGGCGGAGTGCGGCGTCGAGCTCGGCAAGCCAGCGTTGGCGCACGTCGCGGGGCGAATGCCCGCTCCGGGAGGCATGGTAGCAGGTCAGCATCTCCCGCCGCGAGACGGGGCCGGCCTTGCGGGCCGTCTCGATCAGCCGCGCCGTCATCCGCGTGATCCGATCCGGCGTCGCCCGCCGCAGGCCCATCGGATCGATCAACACCGGCTGCTCGCCGCGCTCGACGCACGCGGCGTCGACGATCAGGTTCCGCGCCTTGTGATCGCGGTTGGCCAGGCCCGCCTCGACGATCCACTTCATCTGCCGGCCGACCGCCCTCGCCACGGCGAGCCGCTTACCCGGGTCGTCGCACGTGGCGATGAACTCGTGCAGGCTCGGACCTTCGATGCAGGGCATGACCAGCGCGCCGCGGACCAGGCGGATCGGCTCGGGCACCCGCACGCCGATCCCCGCCAACCGTCGCGCATTCGACTGCTCGCGTCGGGCCGGCGTCCGGCCGACCCAGCCGTATGCCCACCGCTTGAGCGCCGGCAGGTGATAGGTCTTGCGGACGTACCGCCGCTCGCCGATTCGGACCAGCTCGACAGTCGAGCGCGCATCGCGTTTCAATATGCGTTCGACCGCCAAGTCATCGGCGGCGGCGTGCCACAGCGGATCGGTCTGCCCGGGGCGATCGGTCATGACGCGTCGCGCTCCCGCGCCGGCGGGTAACCGTATCGCCGATTCATCCGCCCGGCGACCAGCGCGAACAGCCGCAACTGCCGATCGCTCAGCTCGCCCTTCCACCGCTCGTCGCGGAACGCATCGGGCGAGGCGTCTCGGTAGTGGTCGAGGTTCCATTGGAGATGCGTATCCTTGCGGTCGGCCTGGGCGTCGGCGTCGCCGCCCGCCCGGCGGAGCATCGAGAACAGCGTCCCGGGATTGCCGCCCAGGAAGTGGTGCTCCCGCTCCCAGAACCGCAGCATCGCCGGGTCGAAGTCGAGCCCGGCCAGATCGCACACCCGCCGCACCGCCCCCGGCGTGTCGGCCAGCGCATCCTCGTATCGAAGGAACACCGCGTCGTCGCGCCGCTGGCGGCGGATGAGCCGCTCGTTGCGGCGCAGCTCGTGCACAAGGTCGCGGCCGGCCGTCCAGACCGACGTGTACTTGCCCTTGCGGAGCATGCTCGCGACGACCGGGCGTCCGTCGCGGACCAGGTGCACGAACTTCGCCCGGACCGCCGGCCCGCGCTGGTAACGCATGAACTTGCGGCTGTTGTTGACCACGAACACGTCGCGCCCGCTCAGCCGCGCCAGCTCCACGAACGGGTTGGCCTCGGGGTCGAAGCGGAACCGCGACCACAAATCGCAGCCGCGGCCGTGGATCGTGCAGGTCGGCTCGGGCTCCCGCAGCAGCCGCTTCATCTCCCCCACGCTGAACGCCCGGTCGTGCGATCCGAGCAGCAGGTTCAGCCACGTGCTGCCGCTGAACGCGACGCTGATCAGGTTGATCACCGTGATGGGGCGGGCGTCGGGGCTGGCCATAAGCGATGCGATCGATGAGTATACTAAGGTCGTTCGTCGGGAGTCAGTCGGTGGGACGAGCCAGGCGCATCTTCAGAGCGTGGTGCCACACGGTGTTTCGCGACCCGGCGTCGCGGCCGTACCTCGCGCAGTGGCGGCGCAGCCTCCGCGATGACGCGTCGGTGCTCGCGTCGGATCGGCCGTGGGTCCCCTACAAGGCCGCCGACTGGCTGGTCGACCGGGTCCGACCCGACTGGCGCGTGTTCGAGTACGGGTCGGGCGCGTCGACGCTGTTCTTCGCGCGGCGCGCGGGCCGCGTCGTCGCCGTCGAGCACGACGCCGCGTGGGCCGCCGTCGTCCGACAGCACCTGGCCGACCAGCGGTTGACCGGCGCCGAGGTGCGGCTGGTCGAGCCCGAGCCGGTCGCCGAGCCGGCGTACGCCTCGGACAGCGCCGACTATGCGTCGATGAACTTCCGCGGCTACGCGCACGCGATCCGCGACGAGCCCGAGCCGTTCGACCTGGTCATGGTGGACGGCCGGGCGCGCGTGGCGTGTGCGAAGCAGGCGATGGGGCATGTGCGGTCGGGCGGCTGGCTGGGGCTGGACAACGCCGAACGCGACCGATACGCGCCGATCCATCGCCTGCTCGCCGAGCATGACCGGGTGATGTTTCACGGCATCGGCCCGGGCGGGGTGAAGCCGTGGTCCACCTGCTTCTGGCGGATGCCGTAGCCGGTTGCGGGCGTTCACGTGAACCACCGGCGCAGGCGAGCCCGCAGGTGGGCGGGGTAGACCTCGGCGGCGCGTCGGAAGCAGTCGCGTGCCTCGGGCTTTCGCCCCAGCGCGGCCAGCTGCTTGCCCGCGGTGTGCCACGTGCGACCCAGCCGCCTCCGCCACGCCCGCTCGGGCAGCGCCTCACGACCGCCGTCGCGCATGATGAACTGATCGAGCATGCGCGCGCGGATCAGCCGCCGGTCGGCGTAGCGCTTGGAATTCTGCTCGGCTTCCTGTCGCGCCTCGGCGACCCGGCGCCGCACGGTGACCGGCTCGCCCGGCAGGTGCGCCCATCGCCCGCGCAGGCTCAGCTTCAACAGCAGGTGGTAGTCCTGGCCCGTGCGGAACGCCGGGTCGTAACCGCCCGCCGCGTCGAACGCCCGCAACGTGAACGCGGTGTTGGGTGTGCCCGGCGGGCCATGCACCAGGAACCGCTCGGTCGTCGATTCGCCGATGCGATCCCAGCGGATCAGCTCGGTCGCCCCGGTTTCCAGGTTCACGTTGAGGCGATCGGCGGTGGCGGCGATCACGTCGGTCTCGTCGCCGAGCACCCCCGCGACACGCCGCAGGTAATCGCCCGGCCACAGGTCGTCCGAATCCAGAAACGCCAGCACATCGACGTCGACCACCCGCCGCGCTTCGTCCACACCGCGATTGCGCGCGACCGACGGGCCGGCGTTGTCCTGTCGCACCACCCGGGCGGCAAAGGGCGGGGCGTGGTCGGCGAACCATCGCTCGACGGCGTCGGCGGTCGCGTCGGAGGACCCGTCGTCGACCACGACGCAGCAGGCCGGCGCCAACGCCTGGGCGCGCACGGATTCGAGCGCTTCGAGAACGACGGTTGCGCGGTTGTAGACGGGGATGATCGCCGCGATGGCCGGGGCTGTCATGTGGAGCGATTGTAAACCCGGCGCGCGGGGTGAACAACGACGCGGTGGGGCCGTATGATGCCGTGCACCGTGTCCATCCGGAGCGCTGCGGCATGGCCTCCACGAGCCCCACGATACGTCAGCCGGTCGTTGCCGGGCGATTCTACGACGCCGACCCGATGCGCTGCGCCGCGGAGGTCAAGCGGCTGAGCGCCGATGCCGGTGCGGCGGGGGGCGTTGCCGAGCGGCTGGTCGGGGGGATCGTGCCGCACGCCGGTTGGGTCTGCTCCGGTCGCGTCGCCGGTCGGGTGTGGTCGGCGCTGGCCGCGTCGCCGGGGCCGATGACGGTCTTCCTGACCGGGTCGGTGCACACGATGGACCTGGCCGCGCCGGCGCTGGACGAAGCCGACGCCTGGCAGACGCCGCTGGGCCCGATCGAGATCGACGCGGCGCTGCGCGACGCGGTCGCGGCGCTCGACGGGTTCGGCGTGCTGCACGCGGCGCACGTGCACGAGCACGCGGTCGAGGTGCAACTGCCCATGATCCAGCATGCCTTCGGCGAGCGGGCGAAGATCGTGCCGTGCATGATCCCGCCGCGCGACGCGGCGCCCCGGTGGGGCGAGGCCGTCGGAAGACTGCTGCGCGACTGGGATCGGCCGACGCTCGTCGTCGCGTCGTGCGACCTGACGCACTACGGGGTCCATTACGGCTTCGCGCCGCAGGGGATCGGCCCGGCCGGGTGCCAGTGGGCCCTGCGGGTGAACGACCGGCGGCTGCTGGACCTGGTCGAGCAGATGTCGGGCGAGCGGATCGTGGGCGAGGCGGAGGCGCATCAGAACACCTGCGGCGCGGGCGCGATGGCCGCCGCCGTCGCCGCGGCGCGGCAAATGGGCGCGACCCGGGGCCGCGTCCTCGAACACACCAACTCCACCGCCGCGCTGCAGCCGCTCGGCCACGCCGACCCCGACAACAGCGTCGGCTACGCCGGGGTGGTGTTCGCCTGACCCGCCTGCCGCGTCATCGCTTGTGATACGATTGATCGCATGGCTCGCGCGCGCGCATCCCGACGCTACCGGTGGGCGTGGCTGACCGTCGGCGGCATGTTCGTCGCGCTGGTCGCGGCGTTGGCGATCGGGTTCGCGCTCCGCGACGACGTGGTCCGGTACGTGTTCATGCAGCGGCTGGCCAGCGACGACCCGAACACGCGGCTGCAGGGCGCGGCGTACCTCTGCCGCCACGCCGACACCGACGCCGTCGTCCTCGCCGCGGCGATCGACCGGCTCGACCGGGCCCAGCGCGGCGGCGAGGCCGAGGTCGCCGACGCGATCATCCGCGGGCTGAACTGCGCCGCGGTCTGGGGCGCCGACTGCGGCGACGTCTGGGTCCGCCACCTCGACGACCGGCTCGACGCCGGCGGGATCGCCGCCCGCGTCGGCGTCGCGCTGCAACTGGCCCGCGCCGGGCTGGGCGGCCAACCCGTCGCCCAGCGCCCCCTCGCCGCCGGGGTCATCGCGCGACTGCTCGACGATCCCAACGGCGTCGTGCGGTACCACGGCCTGCGCGCCGCGGCGGCTTGCGATAACGCGCAACGCGTGAAGCTGATTCGCGGCGCGACCCATGACGACGAGCCGACGATCCGCAAACACGCGTGGATCATGCTCGGCCTGGCCGGCGCGGACGTGCAACGCATCACCGCGAGGACCGTGACAACGCTGGAGGCGCCGGCGATGGGCGCGATGTTCTGGGCCGACCCGATCTTCGCCGCCGGTGTCATGAACGGGTCCACCGACGACGGGCGCATGCACCCGGTCTGGGTGTATCCGCTGCGAGGCACGAGCGCTGCGCCGTGGGGGTCGTGGCTTGCGGTTGCGCCGGCGCGGGCCGACGCCGGGCGGCGTGCGACGTTCTGGCGAGCGGCGCTGGGCGCGCCGCTCGATGCCCAGGCGCGTCGGCTGCTCGTCGAGGCCGTGGACCAGATGGCCGACGCCGGCGAGCCGGTCGATGCGCTGGCCGCGGCGGCGGTCAGTCGCGTGGCCGATCATGTGACGCCGATGCGATGGACCGGGCGTGAGGGCTATCGACTGCGGGAGCTGGCGTGGCTGGAGTCGGTCGCGCCGCGCAGCATCGACATGACCATCACCGACGAGCTGCCGGACCTCGTGCGGGCGCTGGCGTTGCGGGCGGCGAAGGGGGTGAGCCTCGATGAAGCGGTGCTGGCGTTTGACTCCGATCTCGCGGCGGTGCGGCACTTGGCCGTGCTCCATGCCGCCGAACGTTTCGACGATGCGACGCTCGACCAGCTCATCGACCGGCTGGTCGTGACCTTTTACGACAACCGGATCATGGGCGGGGCGATCCTCGCCGGATACACCGGCCGGTCGGCGGACCTGCTGGCCGACCGTCTGAAGCGGGAGGAGGGGTGGCGGGTGCGGCTGCACCTGAAGCTGGGCCTGTTCATGCAGGGCCGACCGGCCGACCTGCGGCTCAAGCCGCTGCTTCGGCAGCCCGAGGCGCCACGCCTGACGCTGCTGTGGGCGATGATGCACGTCGGCCGGATCGACGCGCTGGATGCGCTGATCGCGCCGCTGGGCGGCGACGACGGCGCGCTGCGCGAAGCGCTCGATGCCGATCGGTTCATCGGCGTGCTGCGCCGCTACCTGCCGGCGGTCCGCGAGCGGGCGCCGTTCTGGGTCTGGGCCGACCCCGCCCTGCAACGGTTCCAGCTCGACGTGCTGCGCGACTGGTACCTGTTGCATCGATCAAGTCTCGTTTGGGATTCGAGCAGCCGGACGTATGTGCGGCGGGGCGATTAGCCGCCAGGGCCACGGGACACCGAGCCGCGGCCCGCGACGCGTTGCGGGTCGCCGCCGAGGACGATTCTGGATCGGAACACCGAACGATGAGCAAGCCCAAGGTTGTGTTGAGCGAGCACCTGGACGAACGGAGCGCCGAGTGGCTGGATGCGCGTGTGCGTCTTGTGCGTCAGAGTCACGAGGACGCCGCAGCGTTTGCGCGTGAGCTGGGCGACGCCGCGGGCCTGGTCGTCCGCACCTACACCCGGGTTGACGCGAAGCTGCTGGCGCAGGCGCCGAAGCTGAAGGTGGTCGGCCGTGCCGGCGTGGGGCTGGACAACGTCGACCTGGACGCCTGTCGTGCCGCCGGCGTGCGCGTGGTCTACACGCCCGATGCCAACACACAGGCGGTCGTCGAGTACGTGTGGGGGCTGATCCTCGACGCGGTGAGGCCGCGCGCGAATCTGGACGGCTACGTCGCCCCGCCGAAGTTCCACGACATGCGCAAGCAACACATCGGCCGCCAGCTCGACCAGATGGTCTTGGGCATCCTGGGCATGGGCCGCATCGGCCGGCGGATGGCGGCCGTGGCGCACGCGATCGGCATGCGCGTGCTCTACAACGACCTGCTGACGCGGCGGGAGTTGAACCTGCCCGAGGGCGAGCCCAGCGCGTTCGTCGACAAGGCGACGCTGTACGCCGAGTCGGACGTGCTGACGATCCACACCGACGGGCGGGCCGACAACCGTCACCTCATCGACGCCGCGGTGTTGCGACAGCTCAGGCGCGACTGCCTGCTGATCAACGCGGCGCGCGGGATGCTCATCGACAACGCGGCGCTGGCCGACTGGGCGCGGGCGGTCGAGAGCTCGGGGGGCGCGGCGATCCTCGACGTGCACGACCCCGAGCCGCCCGCGGATGACTACGTGCTGTTCGGCCGGCCGAACGTGCGGTTGCTGCCGCACCTGGCCAGCCGCACGCCCGAGGCGATGGCGAACATGAGCTGGGTGGTGCGGGACGTGGCGGCGGTGCTCGAAGGCGGCGAGCCGAAGTACCCGGCGTGGTGATCGCGCGGTTGTGGTGTTCGCAATGCCACGTGTCGTGGTGGCGTAACGCCACGCGATGAATCGCGTCGCTTCGTCTGGTGGTCAATCTGTTTCGATGAGTGTGACCAGTTCGGCGGGGTGATCGATGATGTGTGTCGCGCCGTGGGCGGCGAGTTCATCGCGTCCGCGGAAGCCCCACGCGACGCCGACGCCGACGAACCCGGCATTGCGGGCCAGTTGCATGTCGATGCTCGAATCGCCGACGTACCAGACCCCCCGCGGGCCGGCGCGCATGTCACGCACCATGGCCAGCGCGGTCTGGGGGTCGGGCTTGACGGCGGTGCCGTCGACGTGGCCGCGCACGGCGGCGAACAGGGTCGGGTCGAACAGCGCCTCGACGCACGCGACGGTGGAGTCGTGGGGTTTGTTGCTGAGCACGGCCAGGGGCACGTCGCGCTCGCGGAGTTGGTCGAGCATCTCCGGCACGCCGCCGTATGGCCGGGCCAGCGCCGTGCCGCGTTCATGCAGCATGGGCAGGTAGGCATCGAGGAACCGCGCGCGGGCGTGGGCGTCCGCTTCCGGGGGCAGGGCCCGCTCGACGAGCTTGTGCACGCCGTCGCCGACGAACCGGCGGTAGGCGTCGATCGGGTGCGTCGGGTAGGCGAATCGTTCGAGTGTCGCGTTCATCGACGCGGCGATGCCGTCGAGCGAATCGGCGAGCGTGCCGTCGAGGTCGAACAGGATGGCTTGAGGTCGTCTGGGCGCCATGGGGCGGACATGATAAGGGATATCCGAGGCTCGAATCGCGAAGCTCGGATGGCCTGCGATATACTCACCGCATGTCCAGCGGGCAGCACAAACCGGTCATCGGCGTGGTCGGGGGGATCGGGTCGGGCAAGTCGACGGTGGCGCGTCAGATGGCGTCGCTGGGCGGGTCGGTGTTCGATGCCGACGCCTCGGCCCGGGCCGCGCTCGACGACGCCGAGGTCCGGGAGGCGCTGCACGAGGCGTTCGGCGAGGCGGTGTTCGACGCGGCGGGCGGGATCGACCGCCGGGCCTTGGCGGAGGTCGCGTTCGACTCGGACCGGCATCGTCGCCGTCTGGAGGCTATGATTCATCCGAAGGTGCGAGCGGACCTGGACCGCCACATCGCCGCCGCCAACGCCGACGCGCAAACGCGTTTCATCGTGCTGGACGTGCCGCTGCTGCTGGAGGTGGGCTGGGGCGATTTGTGCGACCGGATCGTGTATGTCGATGCGGATCGCGAGCGTCGCATGCAGCGGCTGCGACAGCGGGGTTGGGAGGAATCGGAGCTGATTCGCCGAGAAAATTCTCAGATGCCTCTGGACAAGAAGCTCAAATGCGCCCATGATATGGTCGAAAACAATGCAGGCGAGGCGGCCTGCCTTGCTCAGGTCCACCGCCTCGTGCACGGGCTTCTACCGTCCCCAGCCAGTTGAGCCCGTCGACGCATTGTTTCCGGCCTGCACGTCCGGCCACGAGCAGACGACTGCCGTGAGGTATGGTCACTATTCGGCTGGCCCGCTCGCGAGCCCGCCCGCCCCGTGAACACCGCACGCGTCCTTGTTTGCCCATGGGTCGGGCCCGACGCGCCTCGACCTTGCAACAGGCTCCGGTCCCCCGCCCGCCGACACCGACCCACGCACCGAGTAGCACAACATTGACGTTGAGCGGCACGTGACCGCTCGGCTTCGCGCGAAGGAGATTGCGACCACGATGGCAAAGAGTTCTACCAAGTCACGCAGGAAGCCCGCCGGCGGCAACAAGCCCGAGGGGCTGCCCCAGGAAGACGAGCACGCCGCGCCCGCCGCGCCCCCGGCCAACGCCGAGAAGGCCGACCTCGACGCCCAGACCGTTGCCGGCTACGACGCGTCGACCCAGAAGAAGTACGAGGACGTGAAGAAGGGCTCGCTCCGCGTCGGCGACCTGCAGAAGATGGACGTGGACAAGCTCCACGAGGTCGCGACCGACGAGGGGATCGAAGACTACACCGGGCTCAACAAGCACGAGCTGATCTTCCGCATCATCAAGAGCCGCATCGCCAAGGCCGGCCTGATGTACGGCGACGGCGTGCTGGAGATCCTGCCCGACGGGTTCGGGTTCCTCCGCTCGCCGGAGTATTCGTACCTGCCGTGCCCGGACGACATCTACGTCAGCCCGTCGCAGATCCGCCGGTTCGGCTTGAAGAACGGTCACATCGTGCAGGGCACCATCCGCCCGCCCAAGGAGGCCGAACGCTACTTCGCGCTGCTCCGCGTCGACGCGATCAACGGCGAGAGCCCCGATGCGCTCAACGAGCAGACGCCGTTCGAAGACCTGACCCCGCTGCACCCCGAGGAGCGTCTGATCCTCGAGACCACGCCCGACATCATCGAGATGCGGATCGTCGACCTGGTGACGCCGCTGGGCAAGGGCCAGCGCGGGCTCATCGTCGCCCCGCCCCGCACCGGCAAGACCGTCCTGCTCCAGAAGATGGCCTCGGCGATCACCACGAATCACACCGACGTCCGCGTGATCGTGCTGCTGATCGACGCGCGGCCCGAGGAAGTCACCGACTTCAAGCGCAACACGCC
>CAYWKS010000032.1:0-30357 GCA_964458935.1 uncultured Planctomycetaceae bacterium | reverse complement strand
GAAGAACAGCGTCACGGCGCACCGCTTGCCCTCGTCGTAGCAGGCGCGCGGGCCGATCGGGTTCACGCTGCCGCGGTAGGACTCGGGCTGGGGGTGGACCTGCGGGTCGCCGTACACCTCGCTCGTCGAGGCCTGGAGGATCTTCGCCCCGACGCGCTTGGCCATCCCCAGCATGTTGATCGACCCCGAGACCGAGACCTTGGTCGTCTGGATCGGGTCGTGCTGGTAGTGCACCGGCGACGCCGGGCACGCCAGGTTGAAGATCTCGTCGACCTCGAGGTAGATCGGAAGCGTCACGTCGTGGCGGATCAGCTCGAAGTTGTGGTAGTCCAGCAGGTGGTGAACGTTCGCCTTCTGGCTGGTGAAGAAGTTGTCCAGGGCGATCACGTCGTGGCCCCGGGCCACGAGCCGGTCGCACAGGTGCGATCCGAGAAAACCCGCCCCGCCCGTGACCAGGATGCGCCGGATTGGCGTCGACATGATGCAGACTCCAGTAGGGTGCAGGGCCTCGCCGAACGCCGCCGCGACCGTTTCCGCGGCAATCTTAGCATACTCCCCGACCTTTGCAGAACAACGCCCGACCCGAACCCGCGCCCTTGGCGGATCGCCCCCGCCAAGCTAATATGCCCGCCCCGATTCAAGCCTTACACGAGGAACGAAGATCATGACCGACCAGAAAGCCACCAACATCCACTGGCACGACGGCGCCGTCGACCAGGCCGAACGACAGCAGCTCACCGGACAGAAGGGCGCCACCCTCTGGTTGACCGGCCTCAGCGGCTCGGGCAAGTCCACCGTCGCCGTCGCGCTCGAACAGGTCCTGCTCCAACGCAACTGCATCGCCTACCGCCTCGACGGCGACAACGTCCGTCACGGCCTCAACAAGAACCTCGGCTTCAGCGCCGAAGATCGCGCCGAAAACATCCGTCGCATCGGCGAGGTCGCCAAGCTCTTCACCGACGCATGCGTCCTCACCGTCACCAGCTTCATCAGCCCCTACCGTGCCGACCGTGACCTCGTCCGCAAGCTCCACGAGGACGCCGGCATGCCCTTCTGCGAGGTCTACATCAAGTGCCCCCTCGACGTCGCCGAATCCCGCGACCCCAAGGGCCTCTACAAGAAAGCCCGCGCCGGTGAGATCAAGGGCTTCACCGGTATCGACGACCCCTACGAGGAACCCGAGAACGCCGAGCTCGTCCTCGACACCAGCCAGCTCAGCGTCGAAGAATCCGTCCAGAAGATCCTCGACCTGCTCGAAGCCAAGGGCATCGCCAAGACCGCGTAAGACCCGCCGTCCACCGGCTAGCGATCACCGACCACCGGCCACGCCATGACCCACCCCTACAAGCATGAACTCGCCGTCGCGATCGACGCCGTTCGCCGCGCCGCCCGCGTCACCCGGAGCGTCCAGCAGCAGATCACGCCCGACGTGCTGGAGAAGAAGGACCGCTCGCCCGTGACCGTCGCCGACTTCTCCAGCCAGGCCGTCGTCTGCAAGGCGCTCGCCGACGCCTTCCCCGATGACCCGGTCATCGCCGAAGAGGACTCGGCCGCCCTCCGCGAAGGCGACAACGCCGCCCTGCTGGCCAAGGTCGTCGACCACGTCGGCCGCGTCGAACCCGGCGCCGACGCCGACGCCGTCTGCCGATGGATCGACCACGGCGGCGCCAGCGACTACACCCCACGCTTCTGGACCCTCGACCCCATCGACGGGACCAAGGGCTTCGTCCGCAAGGAACAGTACGCCGTCGCCCTCGCCCTCATCGTCGACGGCAAGCCCGCCGTCGCTGCGCTGTGCTGCCCCAACCTCCCCGCCGAGCCCGGGTCCGACCACGCCGGCGCGATCTTCTCCGCCGTCCGCGGCGAAGGCGCCGCCGCCCACCCGCTCGACGACCCCGACGCCCGCCCGAACCCCATCCGTGTCAGCGATACCGCCGACACCGCCGACGCCCGATTCTGCGAGTCCGTCGAGTCCGGCCACAGCTCCCACGGCGACTCCGAGTCCGTCGCCTCACAACTCAACATCACCGCCCCGCCGGTCCGGCTCGACAGCCAGGCCAAGTACGCCGTCGTCGCACGCGGTGAGGCCGACATCTACATGCGGCTGCCCACCCGCTCCGACTACGTCGAACGCATCTGGGACCACGCCGCCGGCGTCCTCGTCGTCACCGAAGCCGGCGGCCGCGTCTCCGACGTCCACGGCAAGGCCGTCGAGTTCCACCACGGCGCCGGACTCGACGCCAACCGCGGCGTCATCGTCACCAACGCCCACCTCCACGACCCGCTCCTCGCCGCACTCGAATCCATCTACAAGCCCTGACCGCCCCGACGGCCCGCCGCGCACCGGCGCGCCCGCGTCCGCGGCCCGGCGGCCACTTTCTCCAAACTTTTTCATCGCACGCCATGACAGGCACTTACCGCGCGCCACCCGCACCCACGCGACGCCTGCGCGCGCCGATCCACCCACCGCCGCCCAAGGGTGGAGGCCAAGCCATGCCCATGACTCACTCCCACGACCCCGACCCGGCCGCCCGCGACACGCGTGCCCCGCCCCTTGGCCGCCCAGACACGCAACCATCGCGCCACGCCACAACGCAAGTCATTGCTGAAAAATCACTTGTGCACAACGAGGCCGCCGCATACCCCCCCACCCGGACACGCGACACCTCGCAGCGCAGCAGCCCGGCGTTTGGACCTTACGGGCACGTGATCGAGGGCCGCCCGCCTGTCCGCCCGGACACAGCCTCTGCCCGGGCACGCTGGGGCCGGCCTGCTCAGACCGGCTAGCATGACCCCGACGATCGAAGACATCACCGTCCCAAAGGAGCTGTTCACCATGAGCGATCACGTTTACAAGAAGGTCGAAATCACCGGGTCTTCGCCCAACAGCATCGACGAGGCGATCCGCAACGCGGTCAACCGGGCCGGCCAGACCCTGCACAACCTCCGCTGGTTCGAGGTCGTCGAGGTCCGCGGCCACCTCGAAAACCAGCAGATCAGCCATTTCCAGGTGACCGTGAAGATCGGCTTCACCCTCGACGAAGCGTCGGCCATGTAAGGCGGGCCGACGTGTTCCAGCCCATCGACATCTACTTCGAGCGCCAGGGCCCGGGCTTCTGGGCCGAGCCGGTCAACGCCTGGACCAATCTCGCGTTCATCGTGGCCGCGGCCGTGCTGTGGTCGCGGGTGCGGCCCGACCCGGCCCAACGCCTGCTGATCGTCCTGATCGCGGTGATCGGCATGGCGAGCTTCGCCTTTCACACCTTTGCCAACCGTCTGACCATGCTCGCCGACGTGCTGTCGATCGCCGCGTTTGTCTACATCTACCTGGGCGTGTTCATCCGCCGCGTCGGCCGGCTCGGACCGCTCGCCACCGCCGCCACGCTCGGCGGGTTCATCGCCTTCCAGGCGGCATTCATGGCGGTGCTCGGCCCGGTGCTGGGCGCCCTGGCCAGCTACCTGCCGGTCCTGCTGGCGATGATCGGGGCCGCCGCCGGGGCCGCCGCTCGCCGAAGCCCGGCCGCCCGGCCTCTCGCCCTCGCCGCCGCCGTCTTCATCGTCAGCCTCACCGCACGCACGATTGACGGCCACGACCACCTCGCCGCCCACGCGCCCGGCGGCGTCGGCACGCACTGGCTCTGGCACCTGCTCAACGCCGTCGTCCTCGCCCTCGCCGTGGCCGCGATCGACGCCCATGAACGAACCACGCCCCCAACGACCGGTAACACCCGCGAGCCGGGCCCGTGATCCCCCGCCGCCCCGCTGCCAAGATTTCTCGCCGATCCAGCGAACCCGCCCCGCCGGCCACGCGTACGATCATGACAACGGCAATCGTGGCGCGAGTCTTCCTTGTTGAGTGTCTATTCTCCTCCTCCGCCCCGCGGCCGGACTGATCTCCGGGTGCGGGGTTTTATTGACCCACACGCGGCCGGGCAACGGCCTTCCGATCGACACGCATTCGGTTACCATTGGCGCGGCATGTCCCAGGAGCAGGACCAACCCCGACACGAACGCGGGCGGCGCCATTACCTCGCACGCCGCCGCACCGCCGCCCACGCCCAGGCCCAGGCTATCGACATCGAGCACCCCGACGTCCTCGAACACCCGCTCGTGCCCGACGTCGAGCCCCGGCTGATCGTCGACCAGCCGACCCTCGATGCCCAGGTCCACGCCATCGCCGACGCGCCCGTGGTCGCCTACGACACCGAGTTCATCGGCGAGACCAGCTACTACCCGCACCTGTGCCTGATCCAACTGGCGACGGCGGACCGGCTGCTGCTGATCGACCCGTTCGGCGGCGAGGAGCCCGAGCACCACGACGCGGCGCCCGAGCCGGCGCTGGACCTGCGGCCGGTGTGGGACCTGCTGGGCGACGCTGACGTGGTCAAGCTCGTCCACGCCGGCGCACCGGACATCGAGCCGGCCGTCCGCCTGCACCACGTCGCGCCCGCGGCCCTGTTCGACACGCAGATCGCCGCCGGGTTCGTCGGGCACGGCTACCCCGTCTCGCTCCGCCAGCTCATCAGCGACCTGCTCGGCCACGAGCTGCCCAAGGCGCTGACCTTCACCCGGTGGGACCAGCGCCCGCTGTCCGATGTGCACCTGCGGTACGCGGTGGACGACGTGCGTTACCTGCCGGCGCTGCGGGAGATGCTCGCGGCGAAGCTCGAGTCGTTCGGCCGGACCGACTGGGCGGCGGCGGAGTTCGCCGCGTTGGCCAACCCGCGAAGCCACCGCTTCAACGCCGCCGCCGTCGTGGCGCGACTGCGGCAGCGGCATCGCCTGCCGGCGCGGAACGCGGTCCTGCTACGACGGCTGGTCAGTTGGCGCGACCGGATGGCACGCCGCCGCAACCTCCCGCCTCGCTCCGTCCTGCAGGACAAGGTGCTGGTCGCCATCGCCCGCGCCGCGCCCACCGGCGGCGAGGCGCTCCGCGAGATCGACGGGGTGCCCCGCGGCGTCGTCCAGTGGCAGGGCCGCACCATCATCCACACCGTCAAGCGAGCCATGCAGAGCGCCGCCTGGTCCGACCCGCCGCGGCGGCCCCGGCCGCTGTCCCCCACGCAACGTCAGCGCGTCGATCGGCTCTGGCAGCAGCTCAAGCAGCGCTGCGACGACATGCAGCTCGCCCCGGGGCTGCTCACCAGCCGGCGCGAGGTCGCCGCCCTGGCCACCGCCGCCATCCGAAACCATCCCATCCCCGCCGACCATCGCCTGCTCAACGGATGGCGACGCCTCGTCGTGCAGCCCATCCTCGACGACCTGGGCATCGGGCACGATGGCGGAGACTGACCCCATGCCGGACCCGATACAACTGCACGGCGTACGGACGCACTTCGTCGGGATCGGCGGGTGCGGCATGAGCGGGCTGGCCCGCATCGTCCGCTCGCTCGGCGCCGACTGCTCCGGCTCGGATCGCGCCCGCACGCCGGTGACCGACGCGCTGCAGCGCGACGGGTTCGCGGTCGTCCTCGAGCAGACCGCCGGGAGCCTGCCCGCCGACGCCGAGCGGGTCGTGGCCAGCGCCGCGATCGGGCCCGATCACCCCGAACTCGCCGAAGCCCGGCGGCGGGGGCTCGACGTGCTGACCTACGCGCAGATGATCGGCCGGCTCATGGTCGGCCGCACCGGCGTCGCCATCGCCGGCACCCACGGCAAGAGCACGACCACCGCCATGCTCGCCCACGCCCTGATCGCCGCCGACCGAGACCCCACCTTCATCGTCGGCGCCACGTGCAGGCAGATCGGCGGCGGGTCGCGGGTCGGCCGGCCCGACATGCTCATCGCCGAGGCCTGCGAATACGGCCGATCGTTCCACAACTTCAACCCCACCCTCGCCGCCATCCTCAACGTCGAGGAAGATCACCTCGACGTGTACGGCACGCTCGACGCCGTGGTCGAGTCGTTCGGCCAGTTCGCCCATCGGGTGGCCGCGGCGCCCGACGGGCTGCTGATCATCGGGCACGACGGGGCCCACCGCACCGCCGTCACCGCGGGCGTGAGCTGCGCCGTCCGCACCATCGGGTTCGCCCCCGAAGCCGACTACGTCATCCACGCCGCCTGGCAGGGCGACCGCCAGCGCGTCACCGTCACGGCCGCCGGTCAGCCGGTGGTCCGGTTCGACCTGGCGATCGCCGGTGAGCACATGGCCTACAACGCGGCGGTGGCGGCGACCCTGGCGATCCAACTCGGCGCCGACCCGCAACGCGTGGGCGCCGGTCTGTCGGACTTTCAGGGGCTCGACCGGCGCATGGAGTACCTCGGTGAGATCGAGGGGGTGACCGTGGTCGACGACTACGGCCACCATCCCACGGAGATCGCAACGACGCTGCGGGCGCTGCGGCGGCGGTTCCTCGCCGGCGGCGCCGATGCCGCCCACCCCGGGCGCGGCGGGCGGCTGATCTGCGTCTTCCAGCCGCACCAGCATTCCCGGACGCGGTTCCTGCTCGACCAGTTCGCTTCGAGCTTCGGCGAGGCCGACATCGTGATCGTGCCCCACATCTACTTCGTACGGGACAGCGAGGCGGATCGGCGGGCGGTCAGCGCGGCGGACCTCGTGGCGAAGCTGCACGGCCGCGGCGTCATCGCCGAGCACATCGACGCGTTCGACGATATCGTCGGGCACCTCGAACAGATCACCCGCCCGGGCGACCTGCTGGTGGTCATGGGCGCCGGGCCGGTCTGGCACGTCGCCCACCGGTTCGCGGGCCGGCCGGTCGCGTGATCGCGCCGCCTGGGTCAAGTCGGTGTGCCGGCGATTCGATATAGACGGTCGGGGCAGGACCGCGACAGGGGCGTCGCGGCGTCGATCCGCAATCCGCTGCAACGACATTGGAGATGACATGGCCCGACGCAAGGTGGCGTTGATCACCGGTATTACCGGACAGGACGGCTCGTACCTCGCGGAGATGCTGCTGGGCAAGGGCTACCAGGTGCACGGCATCGTCCGCCGCTCGGCAACCTTCAACACCGATAACATCGACCACATCTACCAGGACCCGCACGACCACGACGTGCGGCTGAAGCTGCACTACGGCGACCTGACCGACGCGAACAACCTGCGCCGCGTGCTCGACGAGGTCCAGCCCGACGAGGTGTACAACCTCGGCGCCCAGTCGCACGTGCGGGTGAGCTTCGACCTGCCGATCAACACCGCCGAGATCGACGGGATCGGGACGCTGAAGCTGCTGGAGGCGGTGCGGGAGTTCCAGGACTACACGCGTCGGACGGTGCGGTTCTATCAGGCGTCGAGCAGCGAGATGTACGGCAAGGTGGTCCAGACCCCGCAGACCGAGGCGACGCCGTTCTACCCGCGCAGCCCCTACGCCGCCGCGAAGGTGTACGCGTACTGGATCACCGTGAATTACCGCGAGGCGTACGGCCTGCACGCGAGCAACGGGATCCTCTTCAACCACGAGTCGCCGCGGCGGGGCGAGACGTTCGTCACGCGGAAGATCACCCGCGCCGTCGGGCGGATCAAGCACGGCCTGCAGGACAAGCTGTTCATGGGCAACATCGACGCCAAGCGCGACTGGGGCTTCGCGGGCGACTACGTCGAGGCGATGTGGCTCATGCTCCAGCAGCCCGAGCCCGACGACTTCGTCGTCGCCACCGGCGAAACGCACAGCGTCCGCGAGTTCCTGGACGTGGCGTTCGGCACGGTCGGGCTGGATTACCGCGACTACGTGGAGATCGACCCGCGGTACTTCCGACCGACCGAGGTGGACCTGCTGCTGGGCGACCCGAGCAAGGCCCGCCGCGTCCTGGAGTGGGAGCCGAAGGTCAGCTTCGAGCAACTGGCACGGATGATGGTCGAACACGACGTGGAGCAGGCGGCGCAGGAGAAGACGCTCCGCGACGCCGGACACGTGCTGCCCGCCCGCGTGGGACACGACCAGTAAGTCATCGGCGGGAGGTAATCTTGGACTGGACGAAGCTGCGTGTGACGGTGACGGGCGGGGCGGGTTTCCTCGGCCGGGCGGTCTGCCGAAAGCTCGCCGAGCGCGGGGCGGCGTCGATCGACGTGCCGCGGCGGGCGGACTACGACCTGACCGCCGAGGCGGCGGTCGAGCGGATGTACGACGACCTCCGGCCCGACGTGGTCATCCACCTCGCGGCGGAGGTCGGCGGGATCGGGGCCAACCGCGATCACCCGGGCCGCTTCTTCTTCGCCAACGCCGCGATGGGCATGCACCTGATCGAGCACGGCCGGCGGCGGGGCATCCGCAAGTTCGTCCAGACCGGCACGGTCTGCGCCTACCCCAAGCACACGCCGGTGCCCTTCCGTGAGCACGACCTGTGGAACGGCTACCCCGAGGAAACCAACGCGCCGTACGGCGTGGCCAAGAAGGCGCTGTTCGTCATGCTCGACGGGTACCGCCGCGAGTACGGGCTGCAAAGCGCCGTGGTGGTGCCGGTGAACCTGTACGGCCCGGGCGACAACTTCGACCTGCACACCTCGCACGTGATCCCGGCGTTGATCCGCAAGTGCGTCGAGGCGCGGCGGCGCGGCGATGAGGCGGTGACCTGCTGGGGCACGGGTTCGGCCAGCCGCGAGTTCCTCTACGTCGACGATGCGGCCGAGGGGATCGTCCTCGCCGCCGATCGCATGACCGAGCCGACCCCGATCAACCTGGGCACGGGCAGCGAGGTCCGGATCGGGGACCTGACCGAGCGGATCGCGGCCTTGACGGGGTTCGAGGGTCGGCTGGTATGGGACGCGACCAAGCCCGACGGCCAGCCGCGGCGGTGCCTGGACACGACGCGGGCGCGGGAGCTGATCGGCTGGTCGGCGGCGGTCGACCTTGACGCGGGGCTGCGTCGCACGATTGAATGGTTCGAGCAGCAGCAGACGGTGCGTGAGGTGGCGTACGGTTAGGCGTCGACCGCGGCCGATCGGGTTGGGCTGCGGGATGAAACGGACGCCATGCGCATACTCTTTGTGAATCAGTATTACTGGCCCGACCTGGCGGCGACGGCGCAGCAGATGTCGGACCTGGCCGAGCACCTGGCGGCGCGGGGGCATGACGTGACGGTCCTGTGTTCCCGCGGCCAGTACGCCGACGGCAGCGGCACGCGGACGCCACGCCGACAGGTGCACGAGGGCGTGCACATCCGCCGGCTGAGCGCTCCGGGCTTCGGCAAGTCGGGTCGGTTCGGCCGTGTCATCGACTACGCGGGGTTTCACCTGCTCACCGGGCTGTGGATGCTGCTGTTCGGCTGGCGGCACCGCGTGATCGTCACGCTCACCACGCCGCCGCTGATCGGGCTGTACGCCACGCTGGCCAAGTGGCTGACCCTGGGACGGACGCGCCACGTGTGCTGGGTGATGGACCTGCATCCGGATATCGAGTTCGAGTTGGGGATGTGGTCGCGGCGTCACCCGCTGTACGCGACGTTCGGGTTCCTGAACGATCTGCACTTGCGGAAGGCGAACGCGGTGGTGGCGCTGGGGCCCTGCATGGCGGAGCGTCTGCGGCGCAAGGGCATCGCCGGCGATCGGGTGCAGACGATCAGCGTCTGGAACCGCGCCGGCGAGGTCGAGCCGATGGCGCCCGACGCGTCGACCTTGCGGAACGACAACGGGCTGAGCGATCGCTTCGTCGTGATGTATTCGGGCAACGCGGGGATCATCCATCACTTCGACGCGGTGTGCGAAGCGATGCGGCGGCTGGACGGCGACGAGCGGGTCCGGTTCCTGTTCGTCGGCAGCGGGCGGCGGCTGGCGGAGATCCGCGGCTACGTCGACGAGCACCAGTTGGGCAACTTCATCTGTCTTCCCTACCAGCCCCGCGAGATGCTCGGCCAGTCGCTGGCGGCCGGCGACGTGCACCTGGTGACGATGCGGCCGCGGATGCAGGGCACGGCGGTGCCCTGCAAGACCTACGGGATCATGGCGGCGGGTCGACCGGTCATCTTCGTCGGGCCGGCCGACGCCGACACCGCCGTGCAGGTCCGCGAGGCCGACATGGGCTTCGTGCTCGACGTGGACGACGCCGACGGGCTGGTGGCGGCCATCCGCAAGCTGGCGGACGATCCGGCATTGGTGCGGCGGCTGGGCGACAACGCGCGGTCGCGGTTCCTCGAACACTTCGAGAAGGACGTGTGCTGCCGACGGTGGGCCGACCTGCTGGAAGGTCACTCGGCCGACCATCGCGGTGGATGCCATGCGCCGGGGCGGGTCGGGGCGGAGCCCGACGCGGCCGCGGTCGCCGCCACGCAAGCCTCGCCGTGACCCGCCGCGACCGGCGAGGGCTTTTTCATGCCGCGCCGCTCCAGCTAGAATCCGCCCATCATGGACATCCGCCTGTACAACACGCTGACGCGCCGCGTGGAGGCGTTCGAGCCCGTGGAGCCGGGCCGCGTCCGCATGTACCACTGCGGCCCGACGGTCTACGACTTCGTGCACATCGGCAACTTCTCCACGTTCCTGCTGGCCGACCTGCTCCGCCGGTTCTTCGAGTACGTCGGCTACGACGTGGCGCAGGTGATGAACATCACCGACGTGGGGCACATGACCGAGGACCAGCTCGCCGACGGCGGTGGGCAGGACAAGATGGAGCTCGCCGCCGAGCGGCTGCGCGAGTCGAAGAAGCACGGCAAGGCCGACGTCGATGACCCGAACGACCCTTACCAGGTCGCCGCGTACTTCACGCAGGCGTTCCTCGCGGACGCGAAGCTGCTGGGGATGAAGCTGGGCGAGCGCGAGGAACAGCACCACCTGCCGCGGGCGACGGACAACGTGCCGGGCATGATCCGGATGATCGAGCGGTTGATCGAGGCGGGCCACGCCTATGTGACCGACGACGGAGCGGTCTACTACGACGTGACCAGCTTCCCGGAATACGGCAAGCTGAGCGGCAACACGCTCGAGAGCGTGCAGGCGGGCGCCGGCGGGCGGATCGACCAGGCCAACCAGGCCGGTAAGCGCCACCCCGCCGACTTCCTGCTCTGGAAACACGACCCCAGGCACATCATGAAGTGGGGCTCGCCGTGGGGCGAGGGGTATCCCGGCTGGCACATCGAGTGCTCGGTCATGGCCATGGACACGCACGGCGTGGAGACGATCGACATCCACACCGGCGGCGAGGACAACATCTTCCCGCATCACGAATGCGAGATCGCCCAGTCGGTCGGCGCGACGGGCAAGCCGTTCGCCCGGTACTGGCTGCACAACCGGCACCTGCTCGTCGAGGGCGAGAAGATGTCCAAGAGCAAGGGCAACTTCTACACCCTTCGCGACCTGCTGGCGAAGGGCGTCGAACCGAAGGTCCTGCGATACGAGCTGCTCCGCACGCACTACCGCCAGAACTCCAACTTCACGATGAAGGGCCTGGCCGACTCCGAGAAAGCGGTGCGGCGGATGCGGCAGTTCGCCGCCGCCGCCGACGTCACGGTCGACCACAACGACCCGCGGATGGGCGCGTCGCCGGTAGAGCGGCAGTTCGCCGAGGCGCTGGCCGACGACCTGAACATCAGCGCGGCGCTGGGGGCGCTGTTCGGGTGGATGAACACGATCTCCGATCCGACCGCCGACGACGTCGCGGCGCTGCGACGCATGGACGCCATCCTCAACGTCATCGACGAAGCCGACGGGGACGTGGCCCTGCCCACGCCCGCCGACGCAGCGGGAATGGCCGATGCGCAGGTGGAACAGAAAGTCCGGCAGCTCAACGACGCGCGGGCGCAGAAGGACTTCGCGCTGAGCGACGCGATCCGCGACGAGCTGAAGCAAGCGGGGGTCGAGGTCCAGATCTCGCGCGAGGGCGCGACGTGGCGGCGAACGATGAGCCTGTGAGGTTCGTGCTTACGGCTCGCCGAAGAACTCCTCCAACTGCTTGCGGTTGAGCTTGTCCTGGACACGCTCGATGACCTGTTCGAGGTCGCCGGGCTGCTCGGCGGCGGGTGCGTCGGCCGCGATCTGCTTCAGGATGGCCATGGCCTTATCGAGCTGCTGTGCCTGTTCCAGGCTGATCGCCCGCTGGTAACGTTGCTGCCACGAACCGCCGGACGTCTCGCCGTCGTCCTCCGAGCCCAGGTTGAAGATGTTGTCGTCGGGGCCGGATTGGGTCTCACTCGCGGCGGTCGCGGGCTGGGCGGATCCGGGCGCAGGGGCGGCGCCGGTGTTGGGGGCGCTCGAGGCCGAGCCGGCGGCGGGATCGACTCCCGTCGCCGCGGTCGCCGGTTGCGCAGTTGCCGAGGCGGGCTCGGGACCGGTCGCCGTCGGCGGCTCGGGCGGCGGCGGATCGGCCGCGGCGGGCGGGGTCGGGCGCGGCTCGGGGGCGGCCGGCTCGGATCGGCCGAGACCGGTCGGGGTTCGGTCGGGCATGCCGGCTGCCCCGCCGAAGCCCTCGTCGGCGCTCGCGGTCGCCGGCGGCTGGTTGTCCGTCGGCTCATCATCCATGATCTGGTCCACGACAATGAGCACAGCGGCGATCGCGGCGGCAAAGACCACGACATTGACGATGATCAGCATCCACGTCCACAGGCTCGTCCAGCCCGTCCGTTGCAGCGGGGCCGTCCTGCTGGTGGCGGTGGCGAGCGTATCCGGATCGTCCGTTCCAGAGGTCATCCACGCCATCGCGTTGCGCTCGGCGCTGGTCTGCGCGGTGGCGGCGCGGACGGGGGCGGGCTCGTCGCGGAGTCCGGCGAGGGCGGGCGATCCGCCGACGACCGGCGCCGCCTCGTAACCGCCGGTTGCACCCGAGGGCTTGCCGCTGCCGCGCTCACCGGTCGGGGCCGCCCCCGGGTGGGGCTGGCCCTGGGCCGACGCCCCGGTCGAACCGATCGCCTGGAAGGTGCCGCTGTCGCTGAGTGTGGGTACGGCTCGCACATCGGCGCCCGCGGGGGCCAGGCCGAGCTGATCCCGCTGGCTGGGCGCGTAGAACACCTCGCCGCACGCTTCGCAGCGACCGGCATCCGGCTCGACGTGCGCCCCGCAGGCATGGCAGTAGCCCAGCAGGTGGGACAGGCCGGCGACATTCCGCGCCACGGACCAGAATTGGCGCGTCGTGGGGCCGCGGACGATCGTCGTGGGCTTGACCTTGCCCTTCTCGACCTCGCGTGCGAGGACCTCGTAGCTGCAACCGGGACGGAACGGGTGATGGCGGTCGCGGATGAACCACGGGCCCATGTGCTGCTGGGTGACCTTGAGGCTGAGCGGATCGAAGAACCCGCCGCACGCCGCGCAGCGGTCTTCGGGCTCGCTTTGCGTGCTCCCGCAGTAAGGGCAGAGAATCAGCTTCTTGGTATCGGACACGGTCGGGACACTCCGGTCGGGTGATGGCCGATTCGGCCGCGTGTGATTCAACGTCGCGGCCGCCGCCGCGCCGCAGGGTATCGCAAATCCCTTGATGAGCCAAAGGTTTAGACGTCGCTCGGCGGCGTATGGTTCAGCACACGCTGTGATACAATAGCAGGTTCCACCCGCAACGGACGCCATCGGCATGAAGATCGAAATCTCCAACCGCATCCATCGCCTGCCCCCGTACATGCTCGGTCGGCTCAAGCAGTTGACCTACGAGCAGCGCAAGTCCGGCTATGACGTGATCGACTTGAACATGGGCAACCCCAACGACCCCACGCCCTCGAAGATCGTGGCGAAGCTGACCGAGGCGGCCGGCGACCTTCGCAACCAGCGCTACTCGGCGTCCAAGGGCGTGTACAACCTCCGCCGCGAGGTCGCCCGCAAGTACAAGCGGGTCTGGGGCGTCGACCTCGACCCCGACAGGAACGTGATCGCGTGCATCGGGTCTAAGGAAGGGTTCAGCCACATGATGCTGGCGCTGCTCGGCCCCGGCGACACCGCCGTCGTCGGGGACCCGGCGTTCCAGATCCACACCTACGCCGTGGCGCTTGCCGGCGGCAACGTCATCAAGGTCCCGCTCGGCAATGACGACGCCTTTCTCGAACGCATCGAGAACGTCCTCGAACACCTGTACCCCAAGCCCAAGGTGATGATCCTCAACTTCCCGCACAACCCGACGGCCATGTGCGTGGACCTGGATTTCTGGGAGAAGGCGGTGGCGCTGGCCAAGCGGCACGGCGTCATGGTCATCAGCGACTTCGCCTACGGCCAGACCTGCTTCGACGGGTATAAGGCGCCGAGCCTGATGCAGGCGCAGGACGCCGACGAGGTCGGCGTCGAGTTCACCACGATGAGCAAGGCCTACAACATGGCCGGCTGGCGGATCGGGTTCTGCGTCGGCAATCCCGAGATGATCAAGGCACTGGCCACCATCAAGGGCTACTACGACTACGGCATCTTCCAGGCGATCCAGATCGCCTCGATCATCGCGATGCGCGAGCACGATGAAGACGTGCTCGACCAGTCGCGCGTCTACCAGGATCGGCGGGATGTGATCGTCGAGTGCTGCCGCCGCATCGGCTGGGAGGTCGACCCGCCCAAGGCGACCATGTTTGTCTGGGCCCGGGTCAAGGCCGATCACCTCGCGCGATACGACGGATCGACGATCGACTTCGCGCTGGACATGGTCGAACGGGCCGAGGTCGCCATGTGCCCCGGCGGGGCGTTCGGCGAGCTCGGCGAGGGCTACGTCCGCATCGCCATGGTCGAGAACGAGCAACGCATCCGCCAGGCTTTCCGCCAGCTCGACCGCATCCTGAACAAGGGCGCTGAACGGATCAGCGCCAAGACCGCGGTCTAGGCACTGCCCCTTGAAGCTACTCGTGCAGCCAGGTCCGTCGCAGGCTGATCGTTGTGGCCGTCGGATGCACGACGAATCCCCGTACGCGTTGGCGCCGCGCGGAGACCTGGGGATTCACGTAGCAGAACGCCATCGGCGCATCGTGCACGACATGCCGCAGCACCTCGGCGTAGACGCGTTGGCGTTCGGCGCGGTCGAGCGTGCGGCGGCCATCGACGAGCAGCCGATCGACCCGGGGATTGGCATAGCCTTGCTGGTTGTACTTCCCGTCGGAGTGGAACAGGTTCCACGTGAACTGGTCGGGATCGACGAACCCGACCCACCCGACGAAGGTCATGTCGAAATCGCCGGCGTTGAGGTCGTCGAAGAACACGCCCGACTCCAGCGCGCGGACCTCGACATCGATGCCGATCGGCTGCAGTTGCTGCTTGATGACCTCGGCGGCCTTGACCTGATAGGCGAAGGCCGAGCCGACCTTGAGCGTCGCACCGAACCCGTCGCCGAAGCCGGCTTCGGCGAGCAACCGCCGCGCCGTGGCCCGGTCGGGTTTGGTGTAAACGGCGTGGCCGGGGTGGGCCCAGTGGTTGGGTGGGATCGGCCCGCCGTCGAGTACCGTCGCGCGCCCGAACTTGACCAGCTTGTTCAACTCGACACGATCGATCGCCCACGCGATCGCCCGCCGCACGGTCGGATCGCTCAGCGGACCCGAGCGGCAGTTCATCCCCAGGTACTCCCAGAACGTGCCCGGAACGGACTCGACCACGACACCGCTCGCCCGCTCCAGCAAGGGCGCGTCCATCGGCGCCACGTCCAGGATCAGATCCACCTCGCCGGTCCGCAGCGCCGTCGTCCGAGCCGTCTGGTCCGGCATCGGGCGAAAGGTCACCGCGTCGAGGTAAGGCCGGTTCGGCTCGTGGTAATCGCCGTGGGCTTCGAGCCGCAGGTGCTGATCGGCCTTCCATTCGACGAGCCGTAAGGGCCCGGCCCCGGCATCGGCGCGGTCGAGCCGCCCCCTACTCGCCTCGACCACCTCGCGATCGACGATCGCGTTCATCGGGTGCGCCAGGTACGCCCGCAACGGCGCGGACGGCTCGGCGAGCGTCAGCACGACCGTCGACTCATCGGCCGCGGCGACCCGCTCGACGTTCGCGAAGTGCTGGGCACGGACTTGCTGATCGACGATGCGTTGGATGCTGTATTTCACGTCTGCCGCGGTCACCGGCCGGCCCGAATGAAACCTTGCATCGGTGCGCAGCGCGATCGTGCAGGTCAGCCCGTCGGCCGACATCTCCACCGACCGGGCGAGATCGGGCTCGAACTCGCCGTAGACCGCCGCGTACCGCAACAGGGTCGCGTGCATCGGCTCGATCATCCGCATCGACGCGGCGTCGGTGACCGTGTGCGGGTCCAGGCTCTTGGCATCGTCCTGAACGGCGACGACGAGCGTGCCGCCCGGCCGCGGTCCGGTGGACCGGACTTGCGGGTTCGGTGCCGGCGTGCCCGGGTCTTCGGCGCACCCGCCCGACAGGAAGACCCACGCCAGCACGATCAGGCATGACGCGGCGCGGCATGGACGTGCCGGCGCGATCATGCCTGCGGCCCGGCGCGTTTCTCGGGTACCGGCGGGGCTTCGGTCGGCTGGTCGGTGAATCCGGTGATCGGGCCGAGCTCCATGCGATCGCGGCGGGTGACCGGCTCGCTCTGCATGTACAGGCCGAGCAGTTGCGTCAGGCCCAGCAGTGAGCTGATGTGCGTTCGCTCGTATCCGTGCGACGCATCAACGCCGAATCCGAGCAGCGCCGCACGGATGTCATTGCCGCTTTCCACGGCGGCGGCCGCGTCGCATCGGTAGTACCGCAGCACGTCGCGCGCGTGGTATAGGTCGTAGTCCCGCGCCAGACGCAGCAGTTTCCGCGAGAGGTGATAGTCGAACGGCCCGCTGGAATCCATCATGGCGATGGTCACGTCGTACTCGCTGGCCGCCTGGCCGGGGCCCGGGGTGGCATTGTCGATCGCCACCATTTCCGCGACATCCTGGTGGAGGGTCGCCGAGGCGCCGGAGCCGACCTCTTCGTGGATGGTCAGCAGCAGGTGGGTGTCGACCGGCAGGCTGATCTGCTGTAACAGCACCGCCTGGGCGGCGCTGAGCATGCAGGCGACGCCCGCCTTGTCGTCGAGGTGGCGGGAGACGATGAACCCGTGCTCGGTGAACTCGGGCTGCGGGTCGATCGACACGTAATCACCGACGCGGACACCCAGCTCGAACAGCTCTCCATTGGTCCGCACGGGCCGGTCCACCCGAACCTCGACGTGGTCCCAGCCGACCGGCTGGGTGTCGATCTCCTCGTCGAAGATGTGGCCCGAGGCCTTGGCGGGGAGGATCGTGCCGCGCACGCGCACCTGCGGGTCGTCGGTGAAGATGGTCACGCGGGCGCCCTCCGCGAACCGCGCCGACCAGGTGCCGACCGGCGCGATGCTCAGCCGCCCGTCGGGCTTGAGGTCGGTCACCATGGCCCCCAGCGTGTCGAGGTGGGCGACGAGCGCGCGGTTGGGCCGACGATGCCGGCCCTTGATCGTGGCACGGATGGCGCCACGCCGCGTCAGCTCGTACTCGATGCCGAGCCGGCTCAGCTCGTCGCAGGCCCAGTGCACCGCCGTATCGGTAAACCCCGAGGGGCTGGGGATCTCCAGCAGGTTCAGCAACACGTCACGCAAGTAATCTTCATCAATCTCGAGCAGGCGAATGTCCATTCAGGTCCTTGTCCTTGGCTCAACGGAACGGGAATGCGGGAACAGCAGGTCGACGAAGCGCTCGGCGGTCGGCTGGGGCTCGTGGTTGGCCAGGCCCGGCCGCTCGTTGGCCTCGATGATCACGTAGCGGTCGTCGGCCACGTCGGGCACGATGAAGTCGATCCCGGTCACGGGGATGTCAATCGCCCGGGCCGCCTCGACCGCCGCCTTGGCCAGCGCCGGGTGCAGGTCGGCGGTCACGTCATGGATCGTCCCGCCGGTGTGCAGGTTCGCCGCCTTGCGGAGGCGGATGACCGCGTCGGCCGGGGGGGTCTCATCGAATCGGAACCCGGCCTCCGCGACGCAGCCCCGCGTCTGGTCGTCGATGGGCACGCGGCTCTCACCCCCCGTCGCCGCGGCGCGACGCCGGTTGTACTTGTCCACCAGTTGCTCGACGGTGTGTCGACCGGTGCCGGTGACGTACGGCGGCCGACGGATGGCCGCGGCCACCACCTCGAAGTCGATCACGATCACCCGCAGGTCGTCGCCCTCGGCGAACTGCTCGAGGATGACCTGGTCGCAGTAGCGACGCGCGTAGCCGATCGCCTCCTCCAGTTCGCCGTGGGCGGTCACGCCGACGGTGATGCCCATGCCCTGCTCGCCGCGGCGCGGCTTGACGACGAGCTTGCCGTACTTGCTGAGGAACGCGCGATTCGCATCGTGTTCTTCGGCGACCACCTGGTCGGGCACGTTCAGCCCCGCCTCGGCGAGCACGCGGCGGGTGACCTGCTTGTCGTCGCAGCGGCTCATCGCCACCGCCGTCGTCAATTCGCTCAGCGACTCGCGGCAGACGATCGTCCGCCCGCCCATGGTCAGTCGGAAGAAGTTGGCCTCGGCGTCGAGCACGTCGACGTGGATGCCCCGCCGCCTCGCCTCGGCAACGATGATCCGCGCGTACGGGTTGAGGTCTTCCTCCGGGGCCGCGGCGATGAACAGCGGCTCGTTGATGGGGTTCTTGCGCTTGACGCAGAACACCGGCACCCGCCGGAAGCCCAGGTGCTCGTACAACTGGATCGCTTCGGTGTTGTCGTGCATCACCGACAGGTCGACGTACTGGCGGCCGCGCGCGAAGTAGTGCTCCACCAGGTGGCGGACGAGCGACCGGCCGACGCCGGGCGCCTGGCACTGCGGGTCGACCGCGAGGCACCACAGCGACGCGCCGTTCTCCGGGTCGTTGAAGGCCTCGGCATGGTCGACGCCCGTGACCGTGCCCACGACCTGGCCGTCCTGGGTGTTCTCGGCGACGAGGTAGGTCCGCAGCCGCGTGGCGTTGCGGTCGAGCATGAAGTCGACATCGGGCTTGACCATGCTTCGCGCGGCGTAGATGCGGCGGATCTGCTCGGCGTCGTGGCGGGTCTCGATCCGACGGATGCGCAGCCCCCGCGGCGGCTCGCCCGCCTGGCGGTAGTGCGACGTCCACAGCCGATACGTGTGCGACGGGTCGAGGAACAGGTGCTGCGGCGCCATGGACAGGATGACGTGCGGGTCGCGGACGTAGAAGACGATGTCGCGCTGCTCGGGTCGCTCCTCACCGAGCAGGTTCACGATCTGCTGGTGGTCGTCGAAGGTGTGCGCGAAGATGAGCTTGCCCCAGCCCATCTCGACGTAGGCATCGGAGGTCATCTGCTCGGCGGCGGGGCCCGTGGGTTGCTCCCAGTTGCGCAGCGTCGGGCTGTGCCCGCGGTCGAGGCGGGGTTGCGACTCAGCGCTGGATCGTCGGCTGCGTGAGCCGGACCGTGCCATGCTCAGCCCCCTTTGATGTCGTGGGTCTGCAGCCACCACTCCAGCAGCGCCACCTGCCAGAGCTTACTGCCCCGCAGCGGGGTGTGGTGGGCTTCGGGTTCGTCGAGCAGTCGCTGGACGTAGCCCGGGTCAAAAAGCTCGCGCTGCCGCGCCTGCGGCGACTGCAGCAGCTCGCGCATGTGGTCGAGGTACTCGCCGCGGATGTACTTCAGCGCGGGCACGGGGAAGTAGCCCTTCGGCCGATCGATCACCTCCGAGGGGATGACGCGGCGGGCCGCCTCCTTGAGCACGCCCTTGCCGCCGTGGGCGACCTTCAGCTCGGCCGGGCAACGCGCCGCCAGCTCGACCAGTTCGTGGTCGAGGAACGGCACGCGGGCCTCCAGCGAGTGGGCCATGGTCATGTTGTCCACACGCTTCACCGGGTCGTCGATCAGCATCACCGTGGAGTCGATCCGCAAAGCCTTGTCGATCGGTCGGTCCGCGCCGGGGCGGGCGAAGTGCTCTTCCACGTACGCGAGGCTGTGGTCGGCGCCGTGGAACCGCGGATGCACCGCCTGCACATACTCGGCGTGGTCGCGATCGAAGAACGCGGCCCGGTAGTCGGCCAGCGCATCGGTCGACTCCATCATCGGCGGGTACCAGTGATACCCGGCGAAGACCTCGTCGGCCCCCTGGCCGGACTGGACGACCTTCACGTGCTTGGCCACCTCCTCGCTGAGCAGGTAGAAGCCGACGCAGTCGTGGCTGACCATCGGCTCGCTCATCGCGTCGATCGCCTTGGCCAGCGAGGTCAGGGCGTGGCTGGAGTCGACCTGGATCTTGTGATGCTCGGTGCCGAAGTGCCGGGCGATCACGTCGGAGTACTGGAACTCGTCGCCCTCCTCGCCGCCGACGGACTCGAAGCCGATGCTGAAGGTGTTGAGCCCGCGCTGGCCGGACCGCGCCAGCAGCCCGACGACCAGCGAGGAGTCGAGCCCGCCGCTGAGCAGCACGCCGACCGGCACGTCCGCGATCAGCCGACGCTCGACGCTCTTCTGCAGCGCATCGAGCAGGCGGTCCTGCCAGTCGGCCTCGGTCATGCCCGCGTCTTCCGGGTCGGCGTTGCAGATCGGCTCCCAGTAGCGGGTCCGGCGCTGCGTGCCGTTCCGCTCGACCACCATGATCGTCGCCGGCGGCAGCTTCCGCACGCCCCTGAGGATCGTGTGCGGCGCCGGCACCACCGAGTGGAAGGTCATGTAGTGGTGCAGGGCGACCGGGTCGATCGACGTGTCGATATCGCCGCCCTCCAGGAGCGCCGGCAGGCTCGATGCGAACCGCAGCCGCGTGCCGTTCGCCGCGTAGTACAGCGGCTTGATCCCCAGGCGGTCGCGGCCGAGCACGAACTTGTCCGTTCGCCGGTCCCAGAGGCAGAACGCGAACATCCCGTTCAACCGCTCCACAAAACGCTCGCCCCAGGCGTGATACGCCTTGAGCAGCACCTCGGTGTCGCCGCTCGAGAAGAACGCGTAGCCCTTGCCGACCAACTGCTCGCGAAGCTCGCGGTAGTTGTAAATCTCGCCGTTGTACACGATCGCCAGGTCGAGTTGTTCATCGACCATGGGCTGGTTGGAGTGGGTCGACAGGTCGATGATCGAAAGGCGTCGATGGGCGAAGACGGTCCCGTTGTCGTGGTGCAGGCCGTGCGCATCGGGTCCGCGCGGGGTCATGCGGCGTGACATGGCCTCGGCCACGTCGCGCCCTACGCTCTCGCCGGCCAGATCCAGTTCACCGCAAATGCCACACACGCAGGCTGCGCTCCTCGCTGACGAAGCTTAGTTCACAGGAATTCAGGCGGATAATCGCGCCATTGTAGACCCTCGCCCCCTCAGGACAAGGCGGGACCGGGCCGAATTGCCCGGCGACGCGTCTCAGGCGGCGGTTTCCATGCTCTGGCGCTGCGGCGGGAACAGGGCGAAGACCATGCTCAGGATGATCGGCGTCAACAGCAACGTGAACAGCGACGAGAGGATCAGCCCGCCCACCACGACCGATCCGAGCCCGCGATACAGTTCGCTGCCCGCGCCCGAGAAGATCACCAGCGGCAGCATGCCCCCGACGCTGGTCAACGTGGACATGAAGATCGGCCGCACACGCGAGCGAACGGATTCGCGGATGGCCTGCTGGGGTTCGAGCTGAACGGCGCCGCCTTCGCCGGCCTCGCCCGTGCCGCGCACGAAATTCAACGCCTGGTGCACGATCAGGATCGCGTTGTTCACCACCACGCCGATCAGGATCACGAACCCGAGCATGGAGAGCATGTCGAGCTGCTGCGTCTCGGTGAACGGCTGGAAGCGCGTCCAGATGTTGATGATGCGCAGGCCCAGGAACCCGCCGACCGTTGCCAGCGGCACCGTGAACATGATCACCAGCGGGTAGAACCAGCTTTCAAACAGCGCCGCCATCACCAGGAACACCACGACCAGCGCGAGGAAGGCGCGGCTGGTGAAGAGCGACATCAACGATTCGCTGTTGAACCCCGTCCACTCGCCGAGCAGGGCGCGCTTGACCTCGGTCAGCTTCGCCGCCGACCCGGCCATGAACGTCTTGACCGACGGGGCGATCTGGCCGGAGTCGCGGAGCGGTTGAATCATCTCCTCCCGGACGATCCGCTCGGCTTCCTCGAGCGGCATGGCCTCGGGCACGTCAATGTTCAGCGTCACCGCGCGCTGCCGTTCGATCCGGCGTATCTCCTGCGGCGAGGTCGTCCGCTTGACGTCCGCGACGGCGCCGAGCGGCACGACCCGGCCGGCCGACGCGTACAGCGGCGCATCGCGCAGGTACGCCACGTTGTCCCGCAAGACGTTGTGATCGACCAGCGTCAGGTCGATCGAATCGCCCTCGAAGATGTAGTCGTCGACGATCGCGCCGTCGCCGAGCATCTGGACGAAGGTGCCGAGCTCGGCGTTGTTCAGCCCCACGTCACCGGCGCGCACCATGTCGATGTCGACGTTGATCTCCTCGCCGGGGATCATGAAGTTGCCCGGGTCGGGCTGAACGGCGCGCTCGCCGAAGCGTTTGTCGTTGATGAGTGTCACGAAGACAGTTTCGGCTGCGGCGTTGACCGCGTCGAGGTCCGGGCCGCTGAATTCGAGTTCGATGCCGGTGTCGCTGCCGCCGGTCTGGAACAGCGACCGCTTCTTGGCGAATCCAAAGATGGCGGGCTGCTGCGTGATGCCGTTGTTGAGCAGCCCGCCGATCGGATCGACGCGGTTGACGTCGCCGCTGATGGCGCCGGTGAACATCAGGCCGCTCTCCAGCCCGACGAAGAAGAACTGCCGCACCGTCGGCGGCTGGTCGACGCGGAGCATCTGCTGGGAGACGGGGTCGAACATCATGATCGGCGGCAGGTCGGCCGCGCGATTCGGATCGTCATGCGCGCGCCAGTAGGGCCCGACCTGGTCCTCCATGCGAAGGCCGATCTCTTCCATCCTCTGAAGGTTGTAGCCCGGCGGGGGGATGAGCAGGCCGAACACCAGGTTGCGGTTGCCCGCGGGCAGGTAGCTGGCCTGGGGCATGAGCAGGTAGGACCCGCCGAGCGCGACCGCGGTCAGGGTGACGGTGATGCCGATCCGGGCGACCCACGACCGACACAGCCCGCCCACGGTGTCGGCAATCAGGTCGGTGACCTTGCTCCCGAGCGAGGCCAAGCCGAACAGCGATTGGAAGATCTTGCGCCAGCCGTGCTCGCGCCGCGCCTGCGTGCCCTTGCGTTCGTCGCGTTGCATCAAACGTGACGATGCGACGGGAATCACCATCACCGAGACGAGCAGGCTCAGCGTCACCGCGGCGCAGACGGCCAGGGAGATGTCGCGGAACAACTGGCCGGCCTCTTCCTCGACCAGCAGGACGGGGATGAACACCGCCAGCGTTGTCAGGGTCGCGGTCAGCACCGCGCCCCAGACTTCCTTCGCGCCGGTGTAGGCGGCGTGCAACGCCCCTTCGTGCAGGCGCCGCTGGTGCCGGTCGATGTTCTCCAGCACCACGATCGCGTTGTCGACGACCATGCCCACGGCGAACGCCAGGCCGGCGAGCGAGATGACGTTGATGTTGCGGCCCATGGCGACCATGGCCACGAACGTGCCGATCACCGAGATCGGGATCGCCAGCGCGGTGATCAGCGTGAATTTGAAGCTCCGCAGGAACGTGAGCAGGACCAGCACCGCCAGCGACCCGCCGACGAACAGGTTGCTCTGCACCAGCCGGATCGCCCGGTCGATGTAGACCGTCTGGTCGTACACCTGGCGGAGTTGCAGTTTGCCGTCGAGGCCGAGGTCCTGGGCCTTCGCCGGAAGCACGTCGTTCTGCAGGTAGGCGATGACTTGCTTGAACTCGGCCATGACGCGCATGACGTTGGACCCGACCTCGCGCTGGGCGTTGATGGCGAGACTCCGCTCGCCCCGCGACCGCACGATCGCGGTCGGCTCCTTGTACGTCTGAACGACTTCGGCCACGTCGCGCACACGCACGACCGGCTCGCCCGGCCCGGTCAGCACCGTCTGCTCGATCTCACGCAGGTTGTCGTACTGGCCGGTTACGCGAAGCCGGATCGACAGCTTGCCTTCTTCGACGTCGCCGGCCGAGATGTCGACGTTACGACGCTGAAGCGCCTGCGCCAGCGCGCCGGGCGAAATCCCTTCCTGCGCCAGCCGACGCGTGTCCACGCGCACCTGCACCTCCGGCTCGGACCCGCCCAGCACGTTGACCTCGCTGACGTTCTGCACGCGCTCCAGCTCGGTCTTGACGTTGTCCTCGGTCCACTTCTGAAGGTGGCGGATGTCGTAATTCGGATCGGTGCTCGAGAGAATGATCCACGCGATGTAGTCGCGGTTGCGGGGATCGGACGCTTCGACCTCAGGCTCGTCGACGTTGTCGGGGTACTCGGGGACCTGGCGCAGCTTCTCCGACACCTCGCGCAACGCCACGTCCTTGTCCATCTCCACGGGGAACTCCAGCAGAATCTGGCCCTCGCCCTGCTGGCAGACCGCGCTCATCTTCTCCAGGCCCGTGATGCTCTTGAGCTGATCCTCCTGCTCGCGGATGACGTCGTTCTCGATCTCCTGCGGGCTGGCGCCCTCCCACCGCGTGGTGACGGAGATGACCGGCTGATCGACGTTCGGCGTCAACTGCACGGGGATCACCGTGAGCGACAGCAACCCGAACAGGATGATCATGATCACGCCGACGCTGATCTTGACCGGATTGTCGATGGCGAAACGAATGGGATCCATGGCGGCTCCGCCGCAGTGACCGATGTCAAAGGGCAAATGGCACGGGGTCAGTCACGGGCGTCATTGGGTGCAGCGGTGTCGCTGGCTGGGCCATTCTGAACGTTCAGCTCCTGGCCCGGGCGCAGCCGTTCGTTGCCTTCGATGACGACCGAGTCGCCGGCCCGCAGCGGTCCGTCGACGACAAACAGGTCGTCGATCGTGAAGCGGATGGTCAGCGGGGCCGGGGACGCCACGCCCCCTCGGTTGACGTAGGCGATGGTGCCGGTCGGCGTGACCTGGACGGCATCGCGTGGCACGAGCGTCGCCGGCACCGCTTCGCCGGTCGGCAGCTCGGCCTCGGCGCTCATGCCCGGCTTCAGCCGACCGTCATCATTGTCTATCCGGATGAGCACGGGGAAGGACCGCGCCCGGGCGTCGGCGTCGGGGACGATGCGATGGACACGACCGTCGAACACGCCGCCCGCCGCGTCCACGCGCACCCCGATGGCCTGGTCCACCGCCAGTTCCCTGAGCATGCGCTCGGGCACCATCAACTCGGCGTCGACCTGGTTCGTGCGGACCATGGCCACGACCGGTGAGCCCGGCGAGAGCCACTGCCCGAGCTCGGTGTCCTTGCTCACGACCGCCCCGGCGAACGGTGCTCGGATGGTCATCTTCGCCAAGCGGATATCCAGTTGCTCGATGGTGGCCTTGCTGGAGGCGACATTGGCGCGGGCGGTTTCGAGTGACGCGCCGGCGACCTGTTCGTCGCGGACCGCCTGGTCGAGCTGGACCTCGGTGATGCCGCCCTGCTTGATCAAGCGCTCGTACCGCTGCCGCAGCGCGGCGGCCTGGTCGTACGTGGCCCGGGCCTGCTGGACCTGGGCCTGCGATTCTTCCAGCGCAGCGACGGCCACACGCCGCTCCGTCTCGACCAGCGAACGATCGAGATCGGCGAGCACGTCGTTGGCATCCACCGTTGAACCGATGTCCGGCGGCGCGACGATGACGCGGCCGGGCTCCTCGGCGGCGACGACGCTGCGCTGGGCAGCGCGGATGCGACCGGTAACCAGCCGGCGCTCCTGCACGGTCTCGACGCGGATCGGCGCGACACGCACGTTGGCCGCGTCCGAACCTTGCTGCGGCGGCCCGCCGCCGCCGCCTTCGGATGATTCGTCCTTGCCGCCGTCGCTGCAGCCGGCAAACGCGATCCCGAGCGTCACCACGATCCAGAGCGTCCGTTGCATGACCTTGTTGCGAATACGATCGTTGGTGAACATAAGCTCAACGCCATGGGTCACGAGGAATGCGACAATCTAAGCCTGCCGCAATCGCCGAATCAAGACGAATGGCGACGGAAAAGCATTTAAAACGCAACGAGGCCGCGCCCACCCGGCATGTCCGCAGCCGGTTCGATCAGCCGTCTTCGTGCTGCGGGGCGAAGTAGCGCTGGGTGCCCTGGGCGGCGATGGCACTGCCCAGACGATCGAGCGCCACCACGTACGCGGCGGTCCGCAGGTCGATGCCCTTCTCCTCGGCCTTGCTGTAGACCGCCTGGATCGCGCGATCCATCATCGTCTCCAATCGTCGGTTCACGTCATCCTCGTCCCAGTAGAAGCCCTGGCGGTTCTGCGTCCATTCGAAGTAGCTGACCGTGACGCCGCCGGCATTCGCGAGGATGTCCGGGACAATGATCGCCCCACGATCGGCCAGCGCGAGGTCCGCATCGGAAGTGACCGGGCCGTTGGCCAGTTCCACGATCGCCCGCGCCCGGATGCGGTCGGCGTTGTCGGCCGTGATGACGCTTTCCAGCGCCGCGGGGATCAGCACGTCCACCTCCAGCTCAAGCAACTGCTCGTTGGTGATGCTGTCAGCTTCGACGGCCTCGCACACCGACCCGTCGCAGTAGACGGCCCTCACGCGGCGCGACTCGTTCTTGTGCTGGATGAGCGACGGCACGTCGAAACCCTTGGGCGAGTAGATGCCGCCCTGCGAATCGCTGACGGCGACGACGCGGTAGCCGGCCTCGTGCAGCAGCCGCCCGACGACCTGACCGCCGTTGCCGAACCCCTGGATCGCGACGGTGGTCTGGGCCGGGTCCCAGCCCTGCCGCCTGGCCAACTCGCGGACGCAGAAGTAGGCGCCGCGTCCGGTCGCTTCGGCCCGGCCGGCGCTGCCGCCCAACTCGATCGGCTTGCCGGTGATCACGTCGGGCGTGTACCGCCGCGCGATCGTGGAGTACTCGTCCATCATCCAGCCCATGATCCGCGCGTTGGTGTTCACGTCGGGGGCCGGGATGTCCAGGTTCGGCCCGATCACCTCGGACATGTACTCGACGAAGCGTCGGCTGAGCCGCTCCAACTCCATCGGGCTGAGTTCTTTGGGGTTGACGGTGACGCCGCCCTTCGCCCCGCCGAACGGCACATTGACCACCGCGCACTTGCAGGTCATCCACAGCGCCAGCGCCGCGACTTCCTCGACGTCGACGTGCTGGTGGAACCGCAGGCCGCCCTTGCCGGGGCCCCGCGTGTTGTCGTGCCGCACGCGGTAGCCGATGAACACGCGCATCGACCCGTCGTCCATCCGCACCGGGATCGACATCCGCACCGTGGAGCGGGGGTGGTGGAGCCGCTCCAGCGATTCACTGTCGATCATCGAGTACTGGGCAGCGTGGTCGAGGCGCTTCAGGGCGTCGGCGAAGATCCCGTTGTGTGTGTCGATCATGCTGATATCCAAAATGCGGTCTGTGAATCGTATCGGTTACCGCGGCAACTCATCTTTGGCCGCGCCGGCCGGATGCTCGAATTCGTCACCCTCCAGTTCCACGAAGCGAAGGTTGCTGATAGTGACCATGCCCTTCGGCTCGCCGTGAGCACCCTTCCGCAGCGACCAGTGGTGGAATCGCCATTGCGTCGACAGCGTCACGCCATCGAACTCCTCATATTGTTCGTAGATGATCATGCTGGGCGATTGCTCGGCCTCTTGGACGTCCTTGGTATAGGTCACAATGTAGGCCATGCCCGCCAGTCGCCTGCTTTGAGGATCTCGATAGAGCATGTACCAATCGTCGGGGGCATCCCCAACGCCTTCGCCGAACGACAGTTTGGCCACGTCGTAATGCCGACCCTCTCCCTCGCGCAGGGGCATGCCGTACCGCAATTGCAGGTGACTGCCCGGATCGCGCAGCTTGAACGGCGCGGCCAGGAAGTACGTCCAGGTGCGCAGGTGAAACCGCGGCGACGGACCGGACATGTTCGCGTCCGCCGGCCAGTACCACGCATCCTCGCCGTCCCAGACCATGGCCAGGTCGCCGTCCCTGCTTTCCATCCGCACTCGCTCGCGGCCGATCTCGAAGATGGTCCTGCCGTCGAACGTCACGTTGCCGCCGAACTCGATGCGGATGTCGTACTGCACGGCCTGCTTCGTCTTCCAGGCCCCAATACCGTGCGCCGCTTCGATCGGCTCGGCGAACATTTGGGCTTCCGAGCGATCTTCGCCCGGCGCGGCCGGCGCTACCGAGGCGATCCAAATCAATGCAACAGCGGCCAGCAACACCCTATTCCCCGGCATCAGCACATGATTCATGGTGAGTCCTCTTTAGACTGTTGGGCGTGGGTCATGGCCGCGACGATCGCGGCGACCATGTCGTCAGGCATCTTCTCGCAATCGACTTCGCTGATCTCCGACAGCGCTTTGCGTTCGAGACCGATGGTCATCCGATAGGACTCGAGGTAGCGGCGGCAGGCGCTGCACAACTTCAGATGCAACTCGAACTCCGAACGCACCCCATCCGGCAACGTGCCGGCCACGTAATCGTCCAGAAACTCGATCAGTTCACGACAGCTAACCATGGTGCCTGGGCTGAGTCTCCTCGCGCTGGGTGAGGCGGTCTTCCAGCAGTTCACGCAGGGCCTGGCGTGCCCGGTGAAGCCGCGTCTTCACTGCCCCGGGCCGAATCCCCAACGCAGCCGCCGCCTGCTCGGTGGACATTTCTTGGATGTCCCGCAGGACCAGCACGTCACGGTGGGTTTCCGGCAACTGTGCGATGCTTTCGTGGAGCATCGCGTGCATTTCCGCGTCCGCCACCGCCTGGTCCGGCGTCTGGGGCCACTCCGAGCCGGACTTGCCAGCATGATTGCGGTGGCCTGCGCTGTCGAACTGCGGCAGCAGGTCGTCGACGCTGCGTTCGGCCAGCCGCCGCTGCTTGCGTAGCCGCATCAGGGCGGCATTGACCGTGACCCGATGCAGCCACGTGGACAGTTTGGACCGGCCATCAAACTGGTCGATACGCCTAAATGCGGTGATGAAGGCGTCCTGCACGGCGTCGGCGGCCTCGTGGTCGTCGCGGACGATACGCTTGGCCACGGCCAACATGGGCCCGCCGCGGTCGCGAACCAACTGCTCGAACGCCTTGGGCTCGCCCCGGCGCAAGCCCTCGACGAGCCGGGTGTCGGCGTCGGCGTCCCCGGACGACGAGATGGGCTGCGATGACCCCATAGTGCCAGAAGCATACGCACCCGCCCCAGAACCCGCCAAGCGAGCATTCTGACGGCCCCGCGGCTGGAAATAGCACTCACGCGGTGCTATTAATAGGCGTGATTCGACACAGCGGACGGCATGGCGGAAAATGAGTTTCACCCTCACCCGAAAGACCGACTACGCTCTGGTGGCCATGGCCTGCCTCGCGCAGCAGGCCGACCGCGAGACTACCACCAGCGCCCGGGCGATCGCGGATGCGTATCACCTGCCGCTGGCCCTGCTCATGAACGTGCTCAAGGACTTGCAGCGGCATGGGCTGATCGCCTCGCAGCGTGGCGCCGGTGGCGGGTACCGGCTGGCCCGTCCGGCCGACCGCATCCGGCTCGCCGACATCGTCGACGCGATCGAGGGCCCGGTGAGCGTCGCGGTCTGCTGCGAGGATTCAGACGATCACGCGGACTCGGATCAGTGCCTCGCCTGCCGGTTGACCGAGCATTGCCCGATCACGGGCACGATGCAGCAGTTCAACGAGATGATCGTCGGCTTTCTGAAGGGAACGACCCTGGCTGACGTGCTGGGTCGGCCGCTCAAGCTCACGCTGCACGTGGAGCGGCCCGGCGAGGCTCAGCACCAGTCCCGCCTGCTGGAGTTGACCACGGGCGACGCGTAACAGTCCATACACCCACCACTTTGGTGAGATCAGTGCCATGACGACCACAGAAGTACATCAGTTAGCCGAGTCCCGCCGCGAGTACACGGCCGGGTTCTTCACCGACATCGAGCAGGAGTTCGCCCCGCCCGGGCTGAACGAGGACATCGTTCGCTTCATCTCCGCCAAGAAGCAGGAGCCGGAGTGGATGACCGAGTGGCGGCTGAAGGCCTACCGCCACTGGCAGACGATGGCGCATCCGGGATGGCCGTTCTTTCCCTACGGCTACGACAAGCCGGATTACCAGGCGATCAGCTACTACGCCGCGCCCAAGGCGCGGCCCAAGAGCCTCGACGACATCGACCCGGCGATCCGCGAGACTTACGACAAGCTCGGCATTCCGCTGGAGGAGCAGAAGGTGCTCGCCGGCGTGGAGGGCGCCGCGACCAGCGTCGCCGAGGCCCGCAGCGGCACGAGCCGGGTCGCCGTCGACGCGGTCTTCGATTCCGTCTCCGTGGCCACGACGTTCAAGGAGGAGCTGCGCAAGGCCGGCGTGATCTTCTGCTCCATGAGCGAGGCGATCCTCGAGCACCCGGAGCTGGTCAAGCAGTACCTCGGCACGGTCGTGCCTTACTCCGACAACTTCTTCGCCACGCTCAACAGCGCGGTGTTCAGCGACGGGTCTTTCGTGTACGTGCCCAAGGGCGTGAAGTGCCCGATGGAGCTGAGCACGTACTTCCGCATCAACGCCGCCTAGACCGGGCAGTTCGAGCGGACGCTGATC
>CAYWKS010000031.1:0-31623 GCA_964458935.1 uncultured Planctomycetaceae bacterium | reverse complement strand
GAACCCACGACATTCACGTTGGCAACGTGACGCTCTACCACTGAGCTACACCCGCATGGGGACTACGCATTGTACCTCGCGATGGGGGTTTGGCAAGGTGGGAATGGGCCTTGCCGCGCGGGCCCGGCGGCTCTAGGCTTGTCGCAGATGCGACCAGTCTCACGGCCGCGCACGGTCGGCCGGGTCGCGGGATGAGGTGAGCCATGGCGCTGTATCCGCTGCGTTTTGAGCCGATCTACAAGGAAAAGGTCTGGGGCGGGCGGGCGTTGGCCGATCTGGGCCGATCTTTGCCCGCCGGCGCCTCGGTCGGCGAGTCGTGGGAACTGGCCGACCTGGGTCAGAGCTCGACCAGCGGGGGTGGCGGGGGGCCCGAGCGGTCGACCATCGCCAACGGCCCGCACGCCGGCCGCACGCTTCACGCCCTGCTGGTGGACCATCGGGACGAGTTGATGGGGCGGCTGGCCCCGAACGTCCACGGCGAGTTCCCGCTGCTCGTGAAGTTCCTGGACGCCAACGCGAATCTCAGCCTCCAGGTCCATCCGAATCCAACCTATGCCGAGGCGCACCCCGAAGCCTTCTTGAAGAGCGAGGCATGGTACATCGTCGCGGCTGAACCGGGCGCGGTGATCTACAAAGGGGTTCGGCCGGACACGACGCGCGAGCAGTTCCGCCAGGCGATCGCCGACAACACGGTCGAAGACCTGGTGATTGCGGTGGAGGTGGAGCCGGGCCAGGTCCATTATCTGCCGAGCGGGACGTGTCACGCGCTGGGCGCGGGGATCCTCGTGGCCGAAGTACAAACCCCCAGCGACACGACATTCCGGGTCTACGACTGGGGCCGCGAGGGGCGCGAGCTGCACATCGAACAAGCGTTGCAGTGCATCGACTTCGCGCCGGCGGACACCGCCCGCTACGAGCCGCACACCGTCACGGAGTTTGCGACCCACACGGTCGAGGGCCTGGTGCGTTGCGAGCATTTCAACATCGATCGGCTCAACATGTCGACGGGCCATCAGCGTGCGCTGACCGACACACAGCCGACGGTATGGATGGTGTTGGACGGGGCGGGCCGCATGACCTGCGATCACGACGACGCCGGCGCGGCATCGGCCGGGTTCGAGCGCGGGCAGACGTGGCTGTTGCCGGCGTACATGGTCGGCGCGCAGGTCGAGGTGACCGAAGCCGCGACGGTCCTGGAGGTCACGTTCCCGCAGGCGATGGCGGACATGCTCGCGTGAGTGCGCCGCCCCGGGGGCGCGACGCTGATCGCGATGGTCCGGTTACCTGGCGGCGGCGTCCAGCGTGTGTTGGTGGGTCTGCTTGTTGGACCCGTCGCGGCCGACCGTGGCGAGCAACAGGTTCTTGCCCGCCGTGCCGTATACGCTCTTTCGGGCGAGGTAGTAGATGGTGTCGTTATCGACCCAGCCGGGATAGATGTCGGTTGCGGGGCCGAACCCGCCACCGATGCCGGCGGCGGCGTCGGTGGCGATTTCTGTGGCGTCGCCGAGCGACGCGTTGTGGACTTTGATCGTGAGCGTGCCATCGTCCTCGTCGCTGCCGCTGAGGATGTGCCGGCCATCCGGTGACCAGATGGCGTACTTGACGCCATCGGGACCGGCCGTGCCCTCGCCCGTGTCGATGTTGACGAGGTAGGCGCGGGGTTCGGCGTCCTCATCGATCCGCAGTTCGGCGTTTTCGCCCGGCGCGTAGTTTGTCGCGGTGAACAGCAGCTTCGAACCATCCGGCGAGACATCGAGAAACGCGCCCTGGGGCCCGACCACGGTGCCGATCACCTTCGTCTGCTTGCCGTCCAGATCGTAGATCGCGATCTGCCCGGTGTAGACGTCCGCGTCCTCGTGCTCGCTGAGCAGGTGCAATACGAGCAGGTGCTTGCCGTCCGGCATCCAGCGATGGATCGAGCTGGCGTCGGAGGTGATGGCGGTCTTGCCGCCGTCGGCGATGTTGATCGCGAGCAACTCGGGCATGTTCTGATCAAACTTTTCGGATTGATCGTCGGCCACGCGGCTGACGCCGATGTGCTTGCCGTTGGGCGAAATGGACGCGTAGGTGACGTTGCTGGCGGCGAACGCCACGCGGCTCTTGCCGCCGGGGCTGAGGATGTTGAACGTGAAGCGGCCCCCGCCCATGCCGCCGCTCTCGCCGGCGGTGATGTGGACCTTGTCGTCGCTGCCGGGCACGTATAGCGCGAAGGCGGGCAAGCTGTCTCCAGCTTCGGCGATGCGTTCGACCTGCCCGGTCTCGGGGTCAAACTCGAACAGCCCCTCCTCGCGCGGCACGAGCACCTGGCCGGTCGGCGACACGTCGAGTTCGATGGGCAGGCAGCCGGCCAGGGCGGCCAGCACGGCAACCAGCGCGAGCATGCGGATCATATCGGTTCCCCTGAGGTGAAGTCGTGTCCATGATCGCCGCGACTGTACGCCGTCGGCCCGGATTGGGCAAGCACGCCGGCGGCGGGCGGGTTGACGCTTTCTGTCGCCGCCAAGGGCCTGTAGCATGGGCGGGATTCCGGGCTCACGCAGACCCCTGTCCAGGAGCCAGACACCGTGCGCGACCCCCGACTCGACAAACTTGCCGACGTGATCGTCCGCTACTCGACCGGCGTGAAGAAGGGCCAACTCGTGCGGCTGCACGGCGAGCCGATCGCCCTGCCCCTGCTTGAGGCGATCTATGAGAAGGTGATCCAGGCCGGCGCCCACGTGCACTTCCAGTGCGTCCCCGATTCGCTGGCCGACCTGTTCTTCGAGCATGCCACCCGGGGTCAGCTCGAATACGTCTCGCCGATCAGCAAGTACATGGTCAAGCAGATCGACGTGAGCATCGGCCTGTGGGCCGAGACCAACACCAAGTCGATGAGCCAGGTGGACCCGAAGAAGCAGGCGACGATGAGCAAGGCGCGGCGGCAGATCATGAAGACGTTCATGAAGCGCGCCGCCGACGGCGAATTGAAGTGGTGCGGCACGCTGTACCCGACCGCGGCCAGCGCCCAGGACGCGGAGATGAGCCTCCGCGCGTACGAGGATTTCGTCTTCCGCGCCGGCATGCTCCACAAGCGCGACCCCGTCGCGGAATGGCAGAAGCTGCAGAAGCAGCAGCAGAAGGTCGTCGACTACCTGACGGGCAGGAAGGAGCTGCGCTTCACCGCGGCCAACGGCACCGACCTCACCGTCAACGTCGAAGGCATGACCTGGATCAACTGCTGCGGGCACGAGAACTTCCCCGACGGCGAGGTGTTCACCGGCCCGAACCTCAAGGCGAAGGACGGCGGGGTCAACGGCTTCGTCCGGTATTCGTTCCCGGCGGTGCACCACGGCCGGGAGGTTCACGACATCGAGTTGACCTTCGACAAGGGCAAGGTCGTCAAGGCCGCCGCCTCGCGCAACCAGGACTTCCTCAAGAAGATGATCGCGATGGACCCCGGCGCCGCCCGCCTCGGAGAGATCGCCATCGGCACCAACTACCAGATCCAGCAGTACACGAAGAACACGCTGTTCGATGAGAAGATCGGCGGCACGTTCCACGCGGCGATCGGCGCCGGCTACCCCGAGACCGGCAACACCAACAACTCCGGGCTGCACTGGGACATGGTCTGCGACATGCGCCCCGCGGCCGGCGGCGGGCAGATCGAGGTCGACGGCGAAGTCATCTCGAAGAACGGCAAGTTCACCCGCAAGGGCTGGCCGGGCACTTAAGCCGCTCACGCGTTGCAGTGACGGGTCATCAAGCGGTCAGCGTGATGATGATCGGCGCGGCGGGTGTTGCGGGCAAAGGTTCCAGCGCCGCGGTGTCGATTCGCCCGAGCAGCCCGCCGACGTCGAGGCCCATGTAGCGATCATGCGTCGCGGCGACGGGGTCGAGCCGGCCGTGGCAGCGTTCGAGGAGGATGCGGACGCCGCGCTCCTTGCGGAGGTGCCACTTCAGCAGGGCGGCGGCGAGGTGGATCAGGCCATGCGCGAAGTCGCGCTGTTCGCTTGTGGTCCCGTGCTTCCAGAGGTGTTCCCACGCTTCGTGCGCTTCCCACCAGTAGGCGTGGTTGAACAGATCGACGCCGAGCAGGTAAGTGCGCTGATCGGCCCATCGCTCGGGCGGGAGGATCGGTTCGTCGGGGTCGGGGGTGTTGTGCATGTGGCCAGCCGGGTCGCGCACCGGGTGCGGCCACGGCCCGCCGGGTACGAAGCGGTACGGCGGGAGTGGCGCATCGGTATACCGCGGCGGATCATCCGCCGGGGGTTGCGGCTGGATCGCGGCGCGCTCGGTCATGCCCGCATGGTAAGCGTGCGGCGCGACCCGTGCCCTCGTGGCGTCACCCTCGGAAGCCCATGCCTGAGTGGTGCGCCACCCTACCACGGCAAGGGGTGGCGATGGTGCCAAAACGACGCCGCGGGCTTGCACACTCGTGAATCCCGTTCGTGGTAAACTCCCCGGCGCCTCACACATTCAACGGGGAACCGACATGCTGGCCAGCACGTTGCAGCAGTTGATCGATCGGCGGCACACGACGGTGGACGAGATCGCGTCCTTGGCCGGGGTGAGCAATTCGACGGTGTACCGGTGGATCGGCCGCAAGAGTCAGCCCGACTTCGACGCGGTGCGGCGGATCATCCGGGGCTTGCCGAACCGGCGAGCGCAGGAGGCGCTGCTCGCGGTGGTCACGACCGGCACGGGCTGGCGGGTCCGGGCGGCCGAACTGTCGCTGGACATCAACCGCGACGGGAAGGTCGACGCCGATGACGCCCTGGACGCGGCGATCCGTGTCGTTCACGACGCCGGGCGATCGCTGATGCACGTCCGCTCGACCTGCGCCGCGGGCACGGTCAGGAAGGACGACCTGGTCGATCTGATCGCCCTGCTCAACCACGTGGTCGAGCACTCGACGATGGTGCAGGAGATCCTGATCCGCATGGTCGAGCAGAAACAGCGCCAACGCGCCAGGCCCGCGCGCTGATGCGCCGGCCGGCTACGCGCCCTTGCCCTCGAGCTGGGCGTCGGCCTTGTCGGAGATGTTGATCTGGGCGAGGACGGGCCGGTGCTCGGCGAACTCGATCTGGACCTCGTCGACCCCGAACCCCCGGGCGATGGCCTGGAGCGTCTGCCGCGCCGATCGCTGCACGTCCGACTGCATGGACTCGACCATCTCCTGGGCGAGGCGGTCGGCCTCGGCGCGGGCCTCTTCCTTCAGCCGGTTCTTCTCCGATTCGTCGAACCCGGCGCTGAGCGCCCGGTTGAGCAGATCAGGGATCAGCGCCGGCAGGAATCGCGAATTCTGCTCGTCGTAGAAGCTGATGTCCAGGATGCTCGTCGTGTAGTGACAGGCGGGCATGTGCAGGCGGTAGCCGCCCTCCCCGAGGTCCTCGATCCGGAACTGCCCCGACCGCAGGTTGTACCGGAAGTCGATGCCGAACTGGAAGATCATCGCCATCTTCTTCTCGCTGACCAGCCAGGAGAGGTATCGGCGGCCGGCTTCGCCGAACGTGTGGTCGGCGGCGGTGACGATCTCCTTGGTGACCAGCCGATAGACGACCAGTTCGCCGACCGATCGCATCTGTTCGATGGACGACTGGACGGCGATGTTGGGCCCGCCTCGGCCCGGCGCCTTGCGGCGCCAGACGACGCCCAGGGCGACCGCCGCGCCCAGACCGATCAGCAATCCCGCGATGAGTTCAATCATGACGCTGTCCGGACGGGTCGAGTGCAGGGGCGATTATAGCGGCCGCTCAGCGTTTGCCGAGGGCGAGGGTGAGGACGGTCATGTCCGCGGGCGTGATGCCGGCGAGGCGGGAGGCCTGGCCGAACGTCGCCGGGCGGAACTGTTCGAGCGTGTGCCGCGCCTCGTTGCGCAGGCCGGTGATCGCGGTGTAGTCGACGCGCTGGGGCATCGGCAGGTGATCCATCTTCGCCACGCGGTCGTGGTCGCGGCGGTGGCGCTCGATGAAGCCGGCGTACTTGACGTCGCTGAGCATGGCGGTGATCAGCCGCCGGTCGCGGGCCTGCGCCGGCATCGGGTCGCCATGGAGTCTGTCCAACACCGCATCCGCGTCGACCTCGGGCTGCCGCAGCCAGTCGGCCATGCGCTTGCCATCGACCTTGCGGCGGCGGAAGCAGTCGTCCAGCGCCCGCCGCGCTTCGCGGCGACGCTCGAACCAAGCCCACCGCTCATCATCGACCAGGCCCCAATCGCGACCGGCCGGGGTCAGCCGCTCGGCCGCGTTGTCCGCCCGCAGCAGCAGCCGATGCTCGGCGCGACTGGTGAACATGCGATACGGCTCGCGGGGGATCCGGGTCACCAGGTCGTCCATCATCACGCCGATGTACGACTGGTCGCGGCCCAGCCGAACCAGGTCATCGCCACGCCGGTAGCGGACGGCGTTGAGCCCGGCGAGCAGGCCCTGCCCCGCCGCTTCCTCGTACCCGCTGGTGCCATTGATCTGCCCCGCGAGGAACAGCCCCGCCACGCGCTTGGTCATCGTCGTCGCGTCGATCTGGTGCGGCCAGACCATGTCGTACTCGACCGCGTACCCGTACCGGAGGATCGTCGCCCGTTCGCAGCCCGGCAGGTGGGCCACCATCAGGTCCTGCACGTCGGCCGGAAGCGACGTGGAAATCCCGTTGCAATAGACCTCATCGGTCGTGAGCGACTCGGGTTCGAGAAACACGTGATGGGCCGACTTGTCGGCGAACCGCACGACTTTGTCTTCGATGCTGGGGCAGTAGCGCGGCCCGCAGTCGGCGGTGATCTGGCCGTTGTATATCGGTGCCCGATCGAGGTTGGCGCGGATCGCGTCGTGAATGGCCGGGTTGGTTTGCGTCGTCCAGCAGACCCGCTGTGTGATCGCGGGGAAACGGGCCGGGTCGGTCAGATCGCTGAACGGCTCGGGGGGGTTGTCGCCGGGCTGCTCTGCGAGCCCCTCGAAGTCGATCGTGCGGGCGTCCAGGCGCGGCGGGGTGCCGGTCTTGAGTCGACCCAGTTCGAAGCCGTGCCGCCGCAGGTCGTCGCTGATCGGCGTGGCCGACGCTTCACCGACGCGCCCGCCGGCGGTCTGGCGGAGGCCGGTGTGCATGAGGCCGCGCATGAACGTGCCGGTGGTGAGGACCACGCTGCGAGCGCGAAGGCTGGCGACGCCCGATTCGCCGCACCTGACCCGCAGACCGGCCACGCACCCGTCTTCGACCATGATCGACTCGACCGAGGCGGGAATGATCCGGAGGTTGGGGCGTGTCTCGAGCAGGCGTCGGACCTCGCGGGCATAGGCATACTTGTCCGCCTGGGCGCGCGGGCCGCGGACCGCGGGGCCCTTGGAGCGGTTGAGCACGCGGAACTGGATGCCGGTCGCGTCGATCGCGTGCGACATGAGCCCACCCAGCGCATCGATCTCGCGAACCATCTGGCCCTTGGCCAGCCCGCCGATCGCCGGGTTGCACGACATCTGCCCGATCTTCGCCCGGTCCAGGGTGACCAGCGCGACGTGACCGGTGCGGCCGGCCGATTCATCGAACTCGGCACGCAACAGGTTGGCCGCGGCCCACGCCGCCTCGGCGCCGGCGTGACCACCGCCTACCACGAGGATGTCGAAGCGCTCATCTCGCATCGGGGCGATTATAGCGGGGCGAGGGACCGGTCGATCCACTCCAACCAGGGCCGGCGCGATGATCCGATCAACCGTCCGCCGGTTCCTCGGTGGCGTTGAGCACGGTGACGTTCTCGATCTCGCCTTCGATGGTGACGCGGCCCTCGCCGTCGACAACGCAGACGGGGATCTTGCCGGCCTTCCAGTCGGCCAGCGGCAGCAGCGGCCAGCGGCTGTGGCGATGCAGGTCCGGCTGGACCGAGATCGCCGCCCCGCTGTCGCGGTCGGCCAGGCGGTCGATGCGAATCCGCGGGCCCGAAAGGAAGTACCCGAACGCCGCCGCGCCACGCGGGTAGAACGCCAGTTCGTTCCCGATGTACGTGTCGATGAAGCCCAGCGACTGCTCGGCGGTGTTGCTGTAGACCTGAAGGTCCCAGTAGCGGCTGTCGATGCTCGGCACGGTCGCGCCCAGGTACCGGCCCACCAGGTCCCGCCAGATGTTCTGGCTCACCCAGACGTTGAGCGGATCGGTCGAGCTGTGGCTGCAACCGTACGCCGTCAGCGTCTCGCGCAAGGCGTTGGTGATGTCGGTCTGCAGCTTGTCCACGTCGAACGGGCACCGACCATTGGCCATCTGCGGCAGCAGCAGCCCGTTGGCCGTGTAGATCGAATACGCGTCCCAGCCCTCCAGTTCACCCATGAGCAGCGGCTTGCCGGTCCAGACGTCGGTCAGCCCCGCCGTGTCGCGCTCGACGCACACGGCGAAGTGGTCGCCCAGCCACGCCTCGGATTCGATCTTCGGCACGTCCTTGCGGACGGTGTCGCGGCAGGTCGTGGCGCGCTGCTCATCGCCGGCGCGCGTCAACAGGTCCGCCGCCGACAGCAGCGCCGTCACGCGCTTGATCGCCAGGTACGTCTGCTTGTGCGAGAACTGCACGGCGGGCGTGGCGTCGTCGATCGTGTTCGCCGTGCCCTCCGAGGGGAAGCCCGACTCGTCGCGGTCGGTCCAGATCAGGTAGTCGACCAGCCGCCCGACGAAGTCGGCGTGCCGGCGGATCGGCTCGGTGTCGCCGGTCCAGTGGCAGTAGGCGTGCAGCAACAGCAGGAAGTTGGCGTTCTCCTCGACCGGCATGTCGTGCGGGTACTTCTGGCCGTCCGCGGGGAGCATGCGGCCCATGTCGTGGCTGAGGATCATCCCGCCGGAGTCGGCGTGGGCCTTGCCGTAGTGCACCCATTGGTTGACGGTCTTGAGCAGCAGGTCCGGCCAGATCGCGAAGTAGAGCATCGCGAGGTTGTATTCCACGTCGACGGTCGAGTGGAACATGCACGTGCCTTCCCAGTTGCTGAACCATTCACCGCCGTCCTCGACGTCGCACCAGAAGGTGTTCGACAGGTAGCTCTGGAAACCGAGGCTGATCAGGTGGCGGCGGGCGAGGATGAGCGGGGCCTGCTCGAGCAGCTTCTCGAACCGCCGTGAGTGTGCGAGATTCTCATCGCGGTTGGCCAGCGCCGATTCCATCACCGCGTCCAGGTCGGGCCAGTAGCGGTTATAGCGGAAGCGTGCGGGCGTGCCGCGGACCTGCATGATCGGATCGGGCGTGTGGGCGGCCCAGACCAGCCGCCACTTGGTCCCGCTGCCCTCGCGCGTCACGGGCAGGTCCAGCGCCAGGCCGTACCCGTGCTCGTCCGCGTAGGCGGTCGCGCCTTCGTTGATGCTCTGGATCCGTTCGGCGACGTGCGCGACGCCGACCTCGCCTTCGACTTTCCGCGGGTTGGGGTTCTCGTACCCGGTCCGCTCGTACCTCGGCGCCAGCGGCACGTCGTACCGCATGTCGATGCGGCCGTCGGTCGCCGTCACCTCGGTGTCGGGGCGATTGATGCGCAGGAACAGGCGCACCTGGTTCAGGTCGCTGTCGCCCTGCCACAGCCAGCGGATCCGCTTCAGCCCGGTGATCCGCATCTCCAGGTAGAACGCCGGCAGGATGCATAGCTGCTCGTCTTGCGGATAAAAGACGCTGTGAAAGTTCATCTCGAACTTCAGGCCCAGCTTTTCGTCATACCCCCGAAAGGTAATGGAATTGTTGCGCTCGAATTGCTCGCAGGCGTAGAGCAGCTTGCCATGCTGCGTGAACGGCAGGACACGCTCGGTGCCATCCGGCTCGACCAGCCCGACCGCCAGGTCGAGCGGTTGGTCCATGAACCGGCCCAGCGCCGAGTGCATCACCCGGCGGTGGTGGGGCTCAACCAACAGCCCGAATCGCGATCCCAGACGAGCCACAGGCCAGGTCATCAACTGCATCGAACGCAGACTCCCTTAAGTCCCCCATGCGGGGCAGAGCGAGCCATTGTGGCGAAGGCAGACCCATTCGTCCAGCGGAGGTCCGGGCGCCTGCCGCCCCGGCGGCGGTCGGTGTGAAAGTGGGAAATCCAACCCATCCCACCGGCTGCGCTGGCCCGCCCGTCGGCGGCGGGGTACCGTAACCGCATGGCATTGCCCCGCGCCGGCGTAACGATCCTCTGTCTCCTGGCGCTGCTGGCCGGCAGCGACGCGGCCGCCCAACTCGACCCGGGCGCGATCAGCCCCGCCCAGGTGGATCGGGCGTTGGAGGAGGCGGCCGACGCCATCCGCGCCGGCGACGTCGACCGGGCCGAGCACGCCTACCGAGCGGTGCTGCGCGCCCGGCCGGGCCATGACCTGGCCTACCGCCAGTTGTGGATCATCGACAGGGCGCGCGGCATCGCCGACGACCCCGAACAGCGCGATCGACTCGCCAAGCAGTTCCCCTCGGGCTGGCGACTGCGGCAGTCCCGGCACTACCTGGTTCTCCACGACGCACCCGACCGTTGGGCCGAGGCCCGGCAGACGCTGCTCGAGAAGACTTACGACGCGTTCATCACCCAGTTCAAAGGCAAGGGGCTGAAGCCCTACCCGCTCGAACGCCGGCTCGAATGCGTCCTGTTCGCCGAACACGAGGACTTCCTCGGTTACGCCAGATCGGTGGATCGGCTCGACGCCGAATGGCCCGCCGGCTACTACTCCTCGCGCACGAACCGCATCGCCATGTTCAACTTCGCAACGAGCCCGCAGATGGACGAGCTCGCCGAGGAAATGGACCAGCTCCGCAAGCGGGTCGATCGGCTGGCCGGCGCGCGGCCCGGCGACGGCCGTGGCGCGTCCGAACTCACCACCGCCCAGCGCGAGCTCAACCGGGTCCAGCGCCGGTACGAGACCATCGGCGCCTGGGGCAACATCCAGCAGACCATCCACGAGGCGGTCCACCAGCTCGCCTTCAACACCGGCATCCAACGCCGCGACGTGCAGTACCCGTTCTGGTTCAGCGAGGGCCTGGCCACCTGCTTCGAAACGACGCACCCCGGGGCGCCGTTCGGTCCGATGCACGACAACCGCCAGCGCCGCTTTCACCTCAAGCGGGCCTTCACCCGTGGCCAACTCTACCCGCTGCAGCAGTTCCTGAGGCTGGCGAGCCCGCCCGACGGCGACCACCCGCGGAAGGTCGCCTACGCCCAGGCCTGGGGGATGTTCCGCTACCTCTACAACAGCCGCCCCAATCAACTGCGCGATTACATCCACCACATGCTCACCCGCCCCGCCGGTCGGCGCGATCCCGACACGCTCGTCGACGACTTCGTCAAGGCGTTCGGACCCGTCGACCCGATCGAACAGGACTGGCTCAGGTTCGCGCGCGCATCGAGCCGCTAGGCGACGCACGCGGGCATGCGGTCGCCCCGCCGCGCCGCTCACATCACGTCGTCGTCCCCGGGCAACGCCTCGGCGAAACCCGGCAGCGCCAGCAACAACGTCTGGAACATGACCCAGCAGGTCGGCCCGAACGGCAGGAATCCCAGGAAACCCACCAGCGGCATCTCGAAATAGCGGTACCGCTCCAGGTCGCCGAGAAACGGCAGGTCGTACACCCACTTGGTCGCCGACCAGTAGTTCCAGAATTCCCACAGCAATCCGCACGTCGCCCCGCCGGCCATGAGCGCGAGGGTTCGGCCCCAGCGCCCGGCGCGCCAGTCGCGGAGGATGCTCGGCCGGCCCGCTGCCGCGTTGATCGGGTCCAGCAGCAACAGCATCGACACCCACAGCACGAAGTTGCCGACCGGATTGGCCACGATGATGGAGAAGCTCACCCAGCCCACGCCCAGCCCCAGCGCCGTGAGGTACCCGGTGAGCCGGCGATGGAACAGCACGCCCGCGGTCAAGCCGACGACCGCCGGCCCGACCAGCAGCAGCGCCGCCTCGCCGAGGCTTACCCCGAACGTCATCCGCTCGCGCCAGACGTGCATCAGCGGCAGCGTCAGCGCCACGCCCAGCACACCGCTGGCGATCACGATGCACAGCGCCGCGCCCTGGTTCGCCCGTGTCCGCAGCCGCCGCAGACCCAGGCGCTGCCAGAGCTGGGCGGCGAGGAACATGCCCGGCGATATCGCCCCGAACGCGATGAAGTAGCCGAAGTACCGCTCGTACCATCGCGGCGGCATGCCGTAGTACCGCCATGCGTCCATGAAGTAGAAGTTGATCCAGTCCCAGTAACACCAGACCGGGATCGAGGTAAGGAAGCAGGCGACGAAGAGCCAGGGCCGCCGGCGGACGCATCCGCCCCGTTCGCCCCGACGCCGCGCCAGCCACGTCAGCAGCCCCTCGATGGCGCATAGGAACCCGGCCCAGCACAGCGGCGTCATGCTGCGCGAGAACCACCGCACCACCATCTGCGCCGCCCCCCCGGGATCGGGCAGCGCCGCCCCGGGCCCGAGCACCCGCCCGCCGCGCCACTGCACGTCGACGATCAGCATCACCTCGCACAGCGCGATGAGGCCCAGCCCGATCCACAGCGTCGCCGGCACGCCCGCTCGGTCAGTTTTCGGTGTCATCGTCCTGTTCCCGGCTCTCCAGCTCGGCGATGTCGGCTTCCAGCTCCGCGTCCTCCTCGACGAACTCGCCCTGGGCGCGGCGCTGCTGCCGGCGGATGTAGCGCTGGCGGGTCTGCTCGTCGGGCCACGCGAAAGCGTCGGCGTCCGCCGGGTCGGCCGCGGGGCGCTGGGGCGCTTCGGCCTCGGCGTCCAGCTCCGCCTGCGCCGCCGCCGGGTCGCGCAGCTCCAGCTCGATCGGACCGCCGGCTTCGACCTGCTTGACGATCAGCTTCCGCTGCCGCACCAGTTCCAGCGTCGCGAGGAACAGCCCGATCATCTCGCCGCGCCGCCGGCCCTCGAAAACCTGCTGAAGCGTCATCGGGCCCTCGCGGCTGAGCCGATCCGAAAGGTCCGCCGCGTGCAGCTCGATCGGCGTGTCGTCGGCGATGACCTCGTGCTCGGCCTTCCGCACGCCGACCTGGTCCATGATCCGCCCGAACGCCTCGACCAGGTCCCAAAGCGACACGTCGTCCATGTCCAGCTCGACCTGCTGGGTCTGCTGGCGGTCGGCGTCGGCCGGGCGACGCGCGAACCGCGCCTCGAACGTCTCCCGCCGCTCGTCCAGCTCCATCGCCGCATCCTTGAACCGCTTGTACGCCAGCAACTGGTGGATCAGCTCGTACCGCGGGTCGGTCGGGTCCTCGGCGGCGTTGGAGCTCGCCTCGCCTTCTTCCCCTTGCGAAGCCAACTCCGGGGGCGCGAGCATCGCCGACTTGATCTCCATCAGCGTCGCGGCCATGACGAGGAACTCGCCGGCGAGGTTGATGTCCAGCGACCGGACCCGCTGCAGGTATGCCAGGTACTGCTCGGTGATGTGGCTGATGGGGATATCGTGGATGTCGATCTCATCGCGGCGGATGAGGTACATCAACAGGTCCAACGGGCCGTGGTAGACGTCGAGTTCAACGCGATAGTCGTGCATGGGCGGGTGGCGGCGGCGTCGCCGCGCGGTTTACACGGCGACGGCGGCGATCGATAATGCCTAGCTTGCCCGGAGCATAGCGGCAGGAACGTCATGGGAAAAGCCCGATCCGACGCCGACCCGGCCGACGCTCGCGCCATCGCACGCAGCGTGCTCGAAGCCGAGGCCCGCGCCGTCACCCACGCCATCGACCACCTCGACGATGCGCTCGACCACGCCGTCGTGATGCTGTTTGCCGCCACCGGCACGGTCATCGTCAGCGGCATGGGCAAGAGCGGCCTGATCGCGCGGAAGGTCTCGGCGACCCTCGCCTCGACCGGCACGCCGAGCCATTACCTGCACCCGTCGGACGCGATGCACGGCGACCTCGGGCGGCTGCGGCCCAACGACCTGCTGCTGCTGCTCAGCTACGGCGGTGAGACCGAAGAGGTGCTCGCGCTGGCGGCGCTGGCCCGCCAGGACCGCGTCAAGGTCATCGCCCTGACCGGCAAGCCCGACAACCACCTGGCCCGGATCAGCGACGTCTGCCTCTGCATCGGTGACGTGACCGAGGCGTGCCCGCACAACCTCGCGCCGACCGCGTCGACGACGGCGATGCTGGCGCTCGGCGACGCCGTCGCCATGGCCGTCAGCGCCCGCCGATCCTTCAGCGCCGAGGACTTCGCCAAGCGTCACCCCGGCGGCCAGCTCGGTCGCCAGCTCATGCCCATCGCGCAGGCGCTGCGGTTCCGCGCGGGCGAGAACCTGCCGCTGATCCGGTCGGGCCGAACCGTCGCCCAGGTCTTGCGCGAGGCGTCGGCGGCGGCCGGCGCCGGGCCCCGCCGCGCCGGCGCCGTGGTCGTCGTGGACGACGAGGGCCGGCTGGCCGGCATCTTCACCGACGGCGACCTGCGGCGGCTGCTGGCCGACGCGGGCCCGGCCGTGCTCGATCGCGCCATCGACGCGGTCATGACCGTCCAGCCGATCACGCTCGCCGACGACGCGCTGGTCCGCGACGCGGTGCAGATCATGCGCGAACGCCGCCTCGACGAGATCCCCGTGGTCGATCCGACCGGCAAGCCCGTCGGGCTGGTCGACGTGCAGGACCTGGTCGCCATGCGCGTCGTGGAGAGCTGAAACCATGACCCCGACCCAGGACATCCGCATGCTGCTGCTGGACGTGGACGGCGTGCTCACCGACGGGTCGATCTTCATCGACGCCGCGGGCCGGGAGATCAAACGCTTCCATGTCCGCGACGGGTTGGGCATCAAGGCGGCGCAGCGCAGCGGCCTGACCGTGGGGCTGCTCACCGCGCGGACCAGTGACGCCACCGCCGCCCGCGCCCGAGAGCTCGGCATCGACCTGGTCATCCAGGGCTGCGGCGACAAGCGAGCCCGACTCCAGACGATCTGCGACCAGGCCGGCATCGGCGCCGAGCACATCGCCTACGTCGGCGACGACCTGGCCGACCTCGCCGTCCTCGCGGCGGTGGGCTACCCGATGACCGTCGCCGACGCGGTCGACGAGGTGAAGGCGGCGGCTCGTTTCGTCACGCAGCGACCGGGCGGCCGCGGCGCGGTCCGCGAGGCGATCGAGCACCTGCTCCGCGCCGCGGGCCGATGGGACCAGGTCGTCCGCGCCTACAACCCCGAATGACCACGGCTACTATGCCGGTTGTGAACCGCGTGAAACCATGCTCAGAAAACTCGCCATCGCAAGCAGCATCGTGGTGGGCCTGTTCACGCTGGCGACGCTGATCGCCGGCCTCCTGGGCGGCGGCCCCGACGATGCGACCGCGCCGCCGCTGGACCCCAGCCAGTTGCCCGAGCGATTCGATCCCAACCGCACGACCGCCGTCGGCGAGGTCCCCCCGCTCGGGGCGGGCGCCGGCGGGTGGGTCCGACGCGAGGACCCTGAGACCGGCCGCGTCCTCCAGGAGTTCCGCTACGACCAGATGGACCCGCGCGAGGCCGGCGAGTTCGACGTGGTCCAGCCCGAGGCGAGGCTGCACCTGGCGCCTTACCGGGTGATCCAGATGGAAGCGGCGCGCGGCGTCATCACCGCGCCCGACAACGTGCCCCAGCAGGGCCGCTTCTCCGGCGGGTGCATCGTGCGGCTGTACGAGACGCGGCCCGGCCTGCCGCTCACCATCGGTGAGGACTCGCCCGACCTCGTCGCGACCGTGCAACTGGAGGACGCGACGTTCGACACCCGGCTGGGCAAGATCGACTCGACCGGCCGCGTCGCGGTCCAGTCGACCAACGCCCGGTTCGTCGGGATGGGGTTGACGCTGGTCTACAACGAGCCTCGCCAGCGCGTGGACTACCTCCAGATCACCGAGGGCGAGTACCTGCGGTACAGCCCGGCGGCCCGGGACGATCGCCCGGGCGATCCGGCCGGCCCCCCCGGCCCGCCGGTCGACCCCAACGCCCCCGCGCTGGACGCCACCGCCGAGGACGCCGATCCCGACGCCGTGCAGTTCTACAAGGTGGTCTTCGAGCGCGAGGTGCACGTCCGCAGCGCCGGCCGCAGCATCGACGCCGAGCGACTCGTCGGCTACTTCGCCTACGAGCGCGGCGGGAGCATCGAGCCGGGCACGACGCGACGACCGCCCGCCCCCCTCCCGCGCGGCGTGCCCGCCGGCGCGTTGGCCTCGGCCGGCGGCGACGCGTCGGTCCTTGCCGCCGCCGCCGCGGCGACGCCCGTGACCCGGGCCGAGGCCGGCGATGAAGCCCACGACGTGATCATGACCTGGGAGGGGAAGATGGTGGTCACGCCGGAGAACGTGCGCCCGCCGCGCATCGTCGGGCGGCGCGACGTGCTGCTGACGTTCCGCGGGTCGCCGGTCGAGCTGCACAGCGAGAACAACGATCTGATCACCTGCGATCGCGCCGAGTACCACGAGTCGGCGAACCAGGTGGCGTTGCGCGGGTCGGACGAGTGGCCCTTGCACATCGACTCGCCGGCGCTGGGCGTGCTGCGGGCCGATGACATGACGCTGGCGCTGGACACCGGGCGCGGGGCGTTGTGGGGGGCGGGGTGGCTGCGGGCGCACCCGTCCGGCCGCGGCGCCGAAGGTGCGCTGCCCGAGGGCTTCGCGGTGCGCTGGTCGGATCGCGTGGACCTCGAAGTCACCGAGCCCGGCCAGACGCCCCAGGGCCTGGAGCGGGTGCGGTTTGTCGGCGACGTCGCGGTGGACGATCCGCGCTTCAACCTGCGGGGCAAGCAACTGGGCGTGCGGTTCGAGGCGGACGAAGCCGGCGCGCATCGCCGCTTCAGCGCGATCGACGGCTCGGGGGCGGTGGTCATCAACTCGCCGGACGGCACGATCCAGGCCGACCGGTTCGTGCTGCACACCGACGAAGGCCGCGACGGCCGCATCGCCCCCACGGCGCTGCACGCCGAGAAGCGGGTGCTGGTCCAGGACGCGGCCAGCCGCGAATCGATCGCGTGCCAGCGTCTGCGCGTGCAGTTCGCCGAGCGATCGCAGATCGACCGGGAGACCGGCCGGCCGAAGATCGACGTGGCGATGCTGCTCGCCGGCGGCGACGTGGACCTGCGCACGGCCGACGGTGCGCGCATCCGGGCGCAGCAGCTCGAAGCGGACAACGAGGCCGGCACCGCCACACTCGCCGGCCAGCCGGTCGTCATCGAGCAGGACGACGTGACGATGGAGCTGGCGCGGCTGGACATCGCCGAGAGCGGGGCGCGGGCCAAGGCGCGGGGCGCCGGCCGCTTCCTGCTCGACCGGCCCAACGCCGATGAGCCCGATACCCCGGCCAGCCAGCTCGACGTGCGCTGGACCGACTCGATGACCTACGACCGCCGCGCCGACGTGGTGGAGGTCTTCGGCGGGGTGGTCGCCGACCAGTCGGACCGGCCGGACCAGCTCAACCGGCTGACGGCGGGCTCGCTGCGGATCGACCTGCTCGACGCGGCGGACGCCAACGAGCCGGCACGGGCGGAGCGGGCGTTGGGCGGGGCCAAGGGCGGGACGACGGCGCTGCAGTCGCTGGTCGCGCGCGGCGACGCGGTCCTGCTCGCCCAGCGCTGGACCAGCCCCGCGCGGCGGAAGGTGCACCACCGCATGCGGCTCGGCGGGTCGCGGATCAGCTACGACCACACGACCGAGCGGGTCGAAGTGCCCGGCAAGGGCACGCTCCTGCTGGAGGACTACTCCGAGGCCGGCCGCGGCGCGCCGGTCAAGGCCGTGCCCATCTCCGGCCGCGGCGCGACGCTGTTCACGTGGACCGGGGCGCTGACGATGGACGCGGCGCACGCCGACGTGCTGTTCGTCCGCGAGGTCCGCATGACCCACCGCCCGCTCGACAGCGACGACGTGGTGGAGCTGCAGGCTCACCGGCTCGAAGCGGACATCGACAGCCTCGGCGGCTTGAGCGCCATGCAGATGAGCCGCGCCCGGTCGCTCGAGGTCGACCACATCGAAGCGAGCGGCCAGGTCCAGCTCCGCGACGGCCGCCGCGTGATCTCCGCCAACCGGATCCACTACGACGGCCCGACCCGCCGCGCCGTGCTCACCGCCCTGCCCGACCGCCACGTCCAGGTCATCCAGCTCGATCAGCCCAAGCCCATCCGCGCCAAGCGGATCACGTGGGACTTGGCCAACGACCGCCTCGAGCTCGACGAGCCGGGGTATTGATCGCCGCGGCCGACCGGGGTGGGTGCCCGCTGCTCGGCCGAAGCGACGGGCCTACCATGCGCGCGTGACGACCGAACGACCTTCACGGATCAGGACCATGACGATGATTTTTCTTGGCGCCGCCGTCGGCATCGCGGCCGCGGGGTTGTACTTGACGCTGGCCGATCGCGCGAGCGCGTCGGGCGGATCGCAGACGCCCGCGACCGATCTGAGCAACGCGCTGGACCGCAGCGCCAGCCCCTACCTGCTCCAGCACGCCGACAACCCGGTGGCCTGGCAGGCGTGGTCCGACCAGGCGTTCGAGCACGCACGGCGGCAGGGCAAGCCGGTGTTCCTCTCGGTCGGGTATTCCACGTGCCACTGGTGCCACGTGATGGCCCACGAGTCGTTCGAGAACGAGCAGGTCGCGGCGGTGCTCAACGAGCATTTCGTGCCGATCAAGGTCGACCGGGAGCAGTTGCCCGACGTCGATGCGCGGTACATGCTGGCGACGCAGGCGTTCTACGCGCTGCAGGGCATGCCGCGCGGCGGTGGCTGGCCTAACAGCGTCTGGCTCACGCCCGACGGTCGGCCGTTCTACGCCGGCACCTACTTCCCGCGGGATCAGTTTGTGCGGCTGCTCGAGCGGATCGCCGAGTTGTGGCGCGACGACCGCGACGCCGTCGAGCAGAACGCCCAGGCCATGGTCCGCGCCATGGATCGGCTTCGCGAAATGGAGCTGGCCCGGGCCGAGCTCGACCCCAACGCGATCGACCGGGCGTTCGAGCAGTTCATGAAGCATCGCGACACCGAGCGCGGCGGCTTGGGCGGCGCCCCGAAGTTCCCGCCGCACGGCGTGCTCCGCCTGGCGCTGGACCGCCACCGCCACACCCATGACGCCGCGGCGCGGACCTTCATCAACACCACGCTCGATGCGATGCGGCGGGGCGGGATACACGACCACGTCGGCGGCGGGTTCCACCGCTACAGCACCGATCCCCACTGGCTCGTGCCCCACTTCGAGAAGATGCTCTACGACAACGCGCAACTGCTGGGCATCTACGCCGACGCCGCGACCATGACCGGCGACGCCAACGACCGCCGCGTCGTCGAGGACATCTTCGGCTGGGTTGGCCGGGAGATGACCCACGACCGCGGCGCGTTCCTCACCGCCATCGACGCCGACAGCGAGGGCGAAGAAGGCAAGTTCTACGTCTGGACCACCTCGCAGGTCCGCGAGGCGCTCGGCGACGAGGACGCGGAGCTGTTCATCGACGTCTATGGCATGCAGGACCGGGGCAACTGGGCCGAGGAATCGACCGGGCGCGCCACCGGCACGAATATCGCGCACCTGCCCCGATCGATCGACGACTACGCCGCGGCGCACGACACGGAGGCCGCGGCGTTGCGCGAGCGGCTGGGCGGCCTGCGCGACAGCCTGCTGACCGTCCGCAACCGCCGCGTCTGGCCCCACATCGACGACAAGGTCCTCGCCGGCTGGAACGGGCTGATGATCGAGGCGCTGGCCGACGCCGGCCGCCTGCTCCAGGAGCCCCGCTACATCGACGCGGCGAACGCCGCCGCCGGGTTCATCCTGCAAGCCATGACCGACGATGCGGGCGGCCTGCAACGCGCCTGGCGCGACGGCCAACTCTCCGGGCCCGGCTACCTCGACGACTACGCCTGGTTCATCAACGGCCTGCTCAGCCTGCACGAGGCGACCGACGACCCGCGCTGGCTCGACGAGGCCCGCCGCCTCGCCGACGTCATGATCGAGCGATTCGGCGACGCCGACCCCGGCAGCACCGGCGGATTCTTCTACACCGCTGCAAGCCACGACGACCGCCTGCCCCGCACCAAGACCACCGGCGGCGGGGGCAACACGCCCGACCCCAACGGCTCAGCCGCCCGCGCGCTGCTCCGGCTGGCACGGCTCACCGGTGACCTGCGCTACGCCCGGCTCGCGCACGAGACGCTCGCCGCCTTCGCCGGCGCGATGGCCCACCAACCCCACGGCAACGAGTCGCTCCTGCTCGCCTACGCCATGCTCCAGCACGACCCCGGGCTCAGCCCGCCCGCCGACCGCGGCGGTGCCGTCGGCGTCAAGGTTCTCGCGCCCGATGGGCCCGTCGCTCCCGGCAGCCGCGCCGCGCTCACCGTCCAGCTCACGATCGCCGGGCCGTATCACATCTACGGCCCGGACCCGGGCATGGACGATCTCACGCCCACCGTGGTGCGGGTGGCCGACGCGACCGGGCTCCGCCCCGGCGCCCCGCGCTACCCCGAGGCCCGGAAGGTCCGCGACGCGGTGTTCGACCGGGACTTGAGCGTCTACGAAGGCGTTGTCGAGTTCGTGGTGCCGGTGGAAGTGGCCGACGACGCGGTCGACCGCGCGGCGGTGGAACTGGAGCTGACGTGGCAGGCCTGCGACGACAAGACCTGCCAGGCACCGCGATCGGAGCGGGTCGAGGTCGAGCTGCGCGTGGGCCGCTGACGCCGCGACGTGTCTCGAAGCCCCGGGTCGGATCGCATACCATGGCCGCCTTCGAAAGGAAGGTCGCCATGCGTTGGAGCCAGACGCTCATCCCGACGTTGCGTGAGGTGCCGGCCGAGGCCGTCGCGCCCAGCCACCAGTTGATGCTGCGTGCGGGGCTGGTACACCAGGTGGCCGCGGGGGCGTATGCGTACCTGCCGCTGGGCTGGCGGGTGCTGCACCGGGTCATGACCATCATCCGCGAGGAGATGAATGCCGCCGGCGCCGTCGAGGTCTTCCTGCCCAGCCTGCAGCCGCTGGAGTGGTGGGAGCAGACCGGCCGCCGCGAAGCCTACGGCGACAACCTGTTCGTCCTCCGCGATCGGCACGGCCGGGACCAGGCGCTCGGCCCGACCCACGAAGAGGTCATCACCAAGCTCTTCGACGCCTTCGTCTCCAGCTACAAGCAACTGCCGCTGAACCTGTACCAGGTCCAGACCAAGTTCCGCGACGAGTTCCGCCCGCGGTTCGGCGTGCTGCGCAGCCGCGAGTTCCAGATGAAGGACGCCTACTCGTTCCACCTCGGCGTCGACGGCGAAGGCGGGCTCGACGCAACGTACGAGAAGATGTACCGCGCTTACTGCCGCATCTTCGAGCGGTGCGGCATCCCCTACGCCGTCGTCGAGGCCGAGTCCGGGCCCATCGGCGGGTCCGCCAGCCACGAGTTCATGGTCCCCAGCCCCACCGGCGAAGACACCATCCTCTCCAACGGCCAGGGCTACGCGGCGAACGTCGAGAAGTGCGAGATCGGCCCGCGGCAGGTCTCCGCGGGCTTCGCCGCGTTCAGCCGCGAGCCCCGGGCGACCGCGACGCTCGACCCCGCCGGGCCCACCGGCGAACTCGACCCGGTCCACACGCCCGGCTGCACGACCATCGACGACGTCTGCAAGTTCATGAAGGTTAAGGCCGAGCACATGCTCAAGACGCTGATCTACGCGACGGATGACCAGTGGATCGTCGCCGTCGTGCGCGGCGACCACGAGTTGAACGAGGGCAAGCTGTCGGACGCCTGTGGCGCGGCGCCGCAGATGGCCGATGACGCCGCCGCACGCGCCGCGGGCTTCGCGATCGGGTTCGTCGGGCCGCACGTCGCCGCGGGCCGCGATGACGTCACGGTCTTCCTGGATCCCGACGTGGCCCATGACAAGTTCTGGGCGACCGGCGCCAATGAGGTCGACCACCACGTCAAGCACTTCCACTGGCAGCGGGACGTGCTGGATCGGGTCGATGCGGCGCGGGTCACCGTCGCCGACATCCGCAACGCGCAGGACGGCGACCCGGCGCCCGCCGATCGCGGCGGCGGGACGCTCCGCGAATCCAAGGGCATCGAGATCGGCCACGTCTTCAAGCTCGGCCCCAAGTACACGCGAGCCCTGGGCGTCAGCGTGCTCGACGAGAACCAGCAGGCGGTCACGCCCATCATGGGCTGCTACGGGATCGGCGTGAACCGCATCCTCGCCGCCGCGCTCGAAGCCGAGGGCGGCCACGACGACGGCGGGTGCATCTTCCCGCTGGGCATCGCCCCGTACGAAGTGGTCATCACCCCGATCAAGTACGAGCCCGGCAGCGCCGTCGCCGCGGAAGCCGACCGCCTCTATGCCCAGCTCATGGACGCGGGCGTGGACGTGCTGTTCGACGACCGCGACGAGCGGCCGGGCGTGAAGTTCAAGGATGCGGACCTGATCGGCATCCCGCTCCGCCTGACCGTCGGAGACAAGGGGCTGGCCAACGACCAGGTCGAGTTCAAGCCCCGCACCGCGGACAAGGCCGACATGGTCGGCACCGCCGACGTGGTCGAGCGTGCGCTGACCTGGCTGGCCGAACAGCAGCGGTGAACGCCGCGGTGCCCGGATTTGGGGGCCCGGCGGGGGCCCCCGGCTACTTCGATCCGCGCTTGCGACGGAGCAGGAGCAGCCCGGCAGCGCCGGCGAGGACCGCCGACCCCGGCTCGGGCACGGTGATCACGCGGACATAGTCGCCCGGGTCGGACGCCTGGAAGCTCAGGGTGATCTGCCTCGGGCCGGAGATGCTGACCGAATCGACGCTTTCGAGGCCCAGCAATAAGGGACTGCTGTACGTGGTGCCGGGCGCGCCGAGTTCGGCGGCGCTGGCGTCGAGGTCGCTGTCGACTTCCACGATGCCGATGATGTCGTCGGAGAAGCTGACCGTTCCGCCGACCGTGTCGCTGATCGGATCGACAAAGACGTAGTGGCTTGAGACGACGGTGCCGACGGGGATCGTCTGCGCGCCGCCGCCGGGCGTGATGTTCACATCCAGCGCGACCGTCAGCACGTGATGCTGCTTTTCGTCGAAAGCGTAGAGCACGCCATTGGTGTCCTGGTTATTGTTGCCGACGTTGGCCGGCGGACTGATCAGGCTGAAGGTATCGCCGCCGGTGGCGTTGCCGCCGGTGATCGCCGCGTCGGCCGACGCGCCGATCGCGCCGCACAGCGCGCAGACACACGCATAAATCCATCGTCTCATCCCACGTTCTCCAATCGTAATGGGCCATCGGGGCCGCCGGCTCCCATGCGCGGCGCGCCAACCATTAATAAAGCACATGAGCGGCGCAATGCAAATGGAAGTCGGGGATTCGGCATCATTCTAATGTGGACGCGTCAGTCCACGAACGCGGCGTAGATCGCGCGCATGGCGGTTTCGAAGTCGCCGGCGTCGACGCCGACGATGATGTTGAGCTCGCTGGAGCCCTGGTCGATCATGCGGATGTTCACGCCGGCGTCGGCCAGCGCCGTGAACAGCTTCGCCGCCATGCCGGGCGTGCAGGCCATGCCCCGGCCCACCGTGGCGATCAGCGCCATGCCCGGGGTGACGTCCAGGGCGTCGGGCTTGCAGTCGGCGTGGATCCCGGCCAGCACGTCGTCGAGCTTGCCCTCGATCTCCCGGTCCGAGAGCACGAGCGACATGGTGTCGATCCCCGAGGGCAGGTGCTCGAAGTTCAGCCCGTTGCGCTCGAGCACGCCGAGCAGGCGGTAGCCGAATCCGATCTCGCTGTTCATCAGGCTCTTGGCGATGTTGACGACGGTGAAGTCGGTGCGTCCGGCGATGCCGGTGATGCTGCCGGCGTGGGCGATGGGCGCCGCGTCCTGGACGATCATCGTCCCGGTGTCGTCGGGGGCGTTGGTGTTGCGGATGTTGACGGGGATGCCGGCCTGGCGGACGGGGAAGATCGCCTCGTCGTGGAGCACGCTCGCGCCCATGTAAGCCAGCTCGCGGAGCTCGGCGTAGGTGACCACGTCGATGGGCCTGGGCGCGTCGACGATCCGCGGGTCGGCCATAAGCAGGCCCGAGACGTCGGTCCAGTTCTCGTAGACCGAGGCGCGAACCCCGCGGGCGACGATCGACCCGGTGATGTCGCTGCCGCCGCGGCTGAAGGTCTTGATCGACCCGTCGGGCATCGACCCGTAGAACCCGGGCACGACGGCGCGGTCGATCCGGCCGAGCTCGAGGCTGACCGCGTCCTGGGTGGTGTGGGCGTCGAAACGGCCGGTCGCGCCGAAGTGCACGACCTTCGCCGCGTCGACGAAGTGATAGTCGAGCAGCTCGGCCATGATCAGGCCGTTGAGGTACTCCCCGCGGCTGGCGGCGTAATCGGCGGTCGCGCCGGACTCGATCTGCTGCTTGACCGGGTCGAGGTGCTGGTCGAGGTCGAGCGTCAGGCCCAGGGCCTCGGCGATCTGCTTGTACCGCCGGCCGATGCGGTCGAAGGTCTCGTCGAAGGCCACGCGCTGCGCCGCCGAGGCGTGGCAAAGGTATAGCAGGTCGGTGACCTTCTGGTCGTCGGGCGACCGCTTGCCCGGTGCGGAGGGCACGACGTACCGGCGATCGGGGTCGGCCTGGATGATCTGCGCGGCCTTGCGGAACTGGTCCGCATCGGCCAGCGAGCTGCCGCCGAACTTGCACACCTTGATGCCCATGGGGCGGGCATCATAACCAACCGGCGGGGGCTTGCCCAACCGCCGGGGCCGGCGGCGTCACGGCTGGAGCGACTGCATGAACGTCATCATGATCGGCTGGACCGCGCCGGCGAACTCCTCGGCGGTGGTGCTCTGGGCGACCGCCTCGGTGAGGCTGGTCCGGGCCGTGTCGACCGCCGATTCCACCTTCGCCATGTCCCGGGGCATGTCGGCGGTGTCCATGTCGAGGTACCACCGGCCGTCGCGCTGGACGAGGTCGACGGACATCGACGAGCGACCGGCGTTCGGGGACTGGTCGGACTGGGCGAACTTGGCGGTGTTGCCGTCGATCTGGGCCTGTCCGTCGGCGGCGAGCGCGTGGAACTCCGGGCTCATGCTCGAGAGCATGATGTAGCCCATGCCCATGGCCTGCTGGAGCGGCTCGTCGCCGAACTTCTGCCGCGCCGCCTGCATGGGCTCGCCGAGGCTGTTCATCTTCAGCAGCAGGCCGGCCGCCTTCTGTCCGTCGGCCTGGTCCACGTCGAGCAGGACCGCGATGCCGCGGACGTCCTGCGCGTCGACGGCCGCGGCCAGCCGCTCGATAACCGCCCGGGGCGTCTGGCCGCCGGGTTCGTGGCTCACACCTGACGTCGCGTTGTTGGCGTCGCTACCGGAATCGCCGCAGCCGCCCAACGCGCTCAACGCGATCAGCAACGCTGCCGTTGTCATCCCACGTGCCATGACCTGTTCCTTTCCTGTTGTGTCGTGCCGGCGTCGTGCCACCATCGGCCGCGGCGAGCGGCCGGCCTCTCGGCCACGTCAGCATAACAGCAATCCCCCCGGCGTGGGTCGCGGCGGCCGGCGGCCCGCCGGATCAGAACGTCGCCTGCAGCCTCAGCCCGAACACCGTCACCGCATCTTCGTCCACGCGGCCGGCCGGGTCGACGATGAACTGAACGTCGGGGGTCAGGGCGAGCGTATCGGTGACCTGCATGCGGTAGAACGCCTCGATGAGCTGCTCGGTTTCCTCGTCGCCGCTGACGCGACCCCAGGTATATCCGACCGCGATGAGGTCGCCGGTCTTGCCGAGCGGGCCCTCGAACCCGACGCCCGCCGAGGCGAACTGCTCAAAGTCGGTCATCTGCTCGTCGCCCGCGCCGTACCGGCCGAACGCCACCAGCCCGTCGGCGAGCAATTCCTGGTCGATGCTGACGGCCACGCCGCTGCCATCGGTGCCGTCTTCCCCCTCGCTCGCCCAGCCCATGACGCGATACGTGCCCGGCCGGTCGAACGGCTCGACGGTGACCCCGACCTCGCCCGCGTAGAACAGCTCGTCGCCATCGATGGTGTTGAAACCGGACTCGTCCGCGACGGCCTTCGCGTCGCCCAAGCCGCCCATCACGTAAAGCCAGTCGGTCGCCTGCACCGTGACGTTCGCCCCCAGCCCGTTGTCGGGAAACGCGACCGCGGGGTTGTTCACCAGCGGCGTCGCCAGAAACTGCGCGGTCTCGTCGTTGGCGATCCGGTTGGTGTCGAAGAACACCGTCTGATCGATCTTGCCGACCGTGACGACCAGCCGCTCCTCGAACAGCGCGTGCGCCCACCACAGCTCCGTGACGGCGATGTCGGTGTTGTCGAAGTCGTCGTTGATCCCGAAGGCGCTGCCGACGTTGGCCGACAGGTCCTCGTCTTCGCGGTGGCTGATGACCTGCCCGCCCTCCACGAGCAGCCCGAGCTGCCCCACGCCCCACCGCTCATCGTCGATCGGCGTCCACAACCCCGCCACGTCGTAGCTGCCCGAGAGCAGCGTGTGGGTGTCGTCGGCCACGTCGTCGGCCCACTGAAAGACCGCGGTGTAGCCCAACTCCAGTTCGAAGTTCGCCTCGTTGGCCAACCAGCTCTGAAGGTCGCGATACGGCCGCAGCACCGGCGCCAGCGGGTCGGGCTCCACCCACGCAGCCGACGGCGTCGGCTCGTCCAACGCCGCTCGATCCGCCGCCGCCGACTCGCTCTCGGGCAGCCGCGCCGGCTCAGTCTGTGCCCGCGCGACCGGGCTTACGGCCCAAACCAACGCCAAAGCCGCCAACAATCCGATGCCCACCTTTTGAACCGTGCCCATGCCCGTCGCACCTTTCAGATCGATAGTCCGGTATGCCCAGGTGATCCGTTAGGACCACCGGATCCAGCCGCTCGTTGCCCCGGATCCAGCGCGGATTCTAGACAACTCCATCGCGATATGCACACTGTATTGCGATCGCTTCGCAAACGCAATACCCGCCCCGAACCCCCGCACCCGCACCCCGAGCGCCAAAACCCCGCTACTGCCCCGCCGCCGACTTCGCCCGCCGGTCCTCCCGCTTGCGGTCGGCTTCTTTGAGCAGCTTCTTGCGCAGCCGGATATCACCGGGCGTCAGCTCGACCAGCTCGTCGTCCTCGATGTATTCCAGCGCCGCCTCGAGCGTCAGCTTGCGGGCGGCCTTGAGCGTGGTGAACGCTTCCTTCGTCGACGAGCGGACGTTGGTCAGCTTCTTGCCCTTGGTCACGTTGACCGGGATGTCATTGTCGCGGCAGTGCTCCCCGACGATCTGGCCTTCGTAGACCGACTCGCCCGGGCCGACGAAGAACACGCCCCGGTCGGCCAGTTGCTCCAGCGCATACGCGGTGACCTGCCCGCCCTCGGTGGCGATCATCACCCCGTTGACCCGCCCGCCGATCGGCCCACGGAACGCGTCGTACTTCTCGAAGACGTGGTGCACGATCGCCTCCCCGCCGGTCGCGGTCAGCATGCGGCTGCGCAGCCCGATCAAGCCCCGCGCCGGGATGTCGAACAGCAGGTGCGTCATCTCACCTCGCTGCTCCATCTTGACCAGCTCCGCCTTGCGGTCGCCGACCAGTTGCATCACCGGCCCCACGCTGCCGCTGGGCACATCGATCACCAGCCGCTCGATCGGCTCGTGCTGCTCGCCGTCGACGTCGCGATGGATCACGTGCGGCTTGCCCACCGTCAGCTCATATCCCTCGCGCCGCATGTTCTCCAGCAGGATGCCCAGGTGCAGCATGCCGCGGCCCGAGACGTGCCACGAATCGGCCGGCCCGTCGAACCCCACCCGCAGCGCCACGTTGGACTGAAGCTCTCGCTCCAGCCGCTGCTTGATCTGGCGGCTGGTCACGTACTCGCCCTCGCTGCCCGCCCCCGGCGAGTCGTTGATGCGAAACACCATGTCCAGCGTCGGCTCGTCCACGCGGACCGCCGGCAGCGCCCGCGCGTTCGACGGGTCGGCCAGCGTGTCACCGATGTCCACCTTCTCCAGCCCCACCACCGCGCAGATGTCGCCGGCCTCGATCGACTCGGCCTCGGCGCGGCCCAAACCCTGGAAACGGTACACCTGACCCACACGCTGCGACTTCCGCTCGCCCTGACGGTCGATCGTCACTACCGCCTGCCCTCGCTTCAGCGTCCCGGCGAACACCCGACCCACCCCGATGCGGCCCGTGTACTCCGAATAGTCCAGCGACGTGATCAGCATCTGCAGCGGGGCGTTCGGATCGAACCGCGGCGCCGGCACCCGCTCGACGATCATGTCGAACAGGTCGTGCACGTCCGACGCCGGCCTCGCCGGGTCCAGCGTCGCCCACCCGTCCTTCGCCGACGCGTACACCACCGCGAAATCCAACGCCTCGTCGTCCGCGCCCAATTCCACCAGCAGGTCGAACACCTCCGTGATCACCTCGTCCGCCCGCGCCTCGGGGCGGTCCATCTTGTTGACCACCACGATCGGCCTCAGCCCCTCCGCCAGCGCCTTGCCCAGCACGAAACGCGTCTGCGGCATCGGCCCGTCCACCGAATCCACCACCAGCAGCGCCCCATCCGCCATCTTCAGCACACGCTCGACCTCGCCGCCGAAGTCCGCGTGCCCCGGCGTGTCCACGATGTTGATGTGGTACGACTCGCCCGCGCGGCTCGTGTAACGGATCGCGCAGTTCTTCGACAGGATCGTGATCCCCCGCTCCCGCTCCAGCGGGTTGGAGTCCATGATCAGTTCGCCCGACAGCTCACCCTCGCGGAACTGGCCGCTCTGACGCAACAACTGGTCCACCAGGCTCGTCTTGCCGTGGTCGACGTGGGCGATGATCGCCACATTCCGGATCGCGCTGGCCATGGGGGGATTCTCGCGGAGGCAAAGCGGGAATCATAGCGACCGCCCCACCCGCCGACCACCGCACCCCGCGGCGCGTATCCTGTACCAGCCCCCACCGCGGAGACACCCGCCATGATCCCCGCCCCACCCATCGCGCCCGTCGGGTACGGCCTGATCGGCGCCGGCGGTTTTGGTCGCTTCTGCCTCGACGCCTACGCGGACGAGCCGACCGTCGTACCCCGCGCCGTAACCGACGTGGCCGCGGCACTGGCGCATGAAGCCGCGGCCGCGGCGGGCATCGACGCCGAACCATCGGTCGAGTCGCTGCTCGAACGCCAGGACGTCGAGCTGGTGCACGTCGCCACCCCGCCGCACACCCACCGACCGCTCGTGGAGGCCGCCCTCAACGCCGGCAAGCACGTGCTCTGCGAAAAGCCGCTCGCCACGACCGTCGAGGATGTCGACGCCCTGGCCGACCTCGCCAAGGCCAGGCGACGCTCCCTGCTGGTCAACCTGATCATGCGGCACGACCCGCTCAACGACGTCGTCCGGCAGATCATCCACCGCCGACTGCTCGGCGACGTGCTCCACGGGTTCTTCGAGAACTACGCCGGTGACGAACAACTGCATCCCGAACACTGGTTCTGGGACCCGCTCAAGAGCGGCGGCATCTTCGTCGAGCACGGCGTCCACTTCTTCGACCTGTTCGATTGGTGGCTCGGCACCGGCCGCATCGTCGCCGCACAGCAGACGCACCGACCCCATGCCGACCTCATCGACCAGATCCAGTGCACCGCACGCTACCCCCGCCACCACGACATCACCGTCAACTTCTACCACGGCTTCACCCAGCCCGGCTGCATGGACCGCCAGGAACTGCGACTGCTCTTCGAGCGCGGCGCCATCACGCTGCACGAATGGGTGCCCACGCGGATCGACATCGACGGCCTCGCCGACCGCGCCACCCTCGATGCGCTGGTCGACCTGTTGCATGACCCCCGCGTCGAAATGCTCGCCGACTTCGCGGGACGGACCCTGCAGGGCCGCCATCAACCCATCCACGCCGCTGCACGCTACCGCCTCACCGCCGGGGTCGGCATGGACAAGCCCCAACTCTACCAGCACGTCGTCCGCTCGCTCATACGCGACCAGGCCCACCACATCCGCGACCCCAGCCACGCACCGCTCGTCGACACCGCGGCCGCCGTGCAGACCGTGCACACGGCCGCACACGCCCAGCGACTTGCCGACGGGTGACGCCGCCCCGACCCATCAGAAGCCATCGGCGGGGACGTACGGCGGGTCGCCGGTGATCTGGCCGTTCTCGACCTGGTGCAGCCGCAGCAACAGAAGCATCAGGCGCGGGCCGCCCGTGACCGCTTCATAGTGATCGTGACGGTTCGACGCCTTGGGCAGGGGCGAGGTCTCGTCGATGAACTGCTCGATGCCCATGTCCGCGAAGTCGCGAGCGCGATCCAGGTACTTGTCTTCGCCCGTCATCTCGTGCGTATGCAGCAGCAGCTCGATCGCCGGCGCGACCGCGTCGGGTCGGAGGAACCGGTCCGCCCGCGGCTCGGACCCGAGGTAGTGCTCGGCCGCCGCGAGGATCAGCGCCCGATACTTCCGCGCCACCTCGGACTGCTCGTTCTTCAACTGCAGGTAACGGCGATAGCACCGGTTGGCCATGTCGGCGTGCGTCGCCAGGCCATAGCCCGCCGTCCACGTGCGCGAGTAGGCCCGCTGGTCCCTTTTCTTGAAGTGTGGCTTGCCGGTCTCCGCGACCAGCTCCGTCGCAATGCCCCCGTCAGGCTCGGTGATCGTGTGCGGCATCTCATGGAACTGTCGGTCCAGTTCCAGGGCCAATTGCTGCATCTCATCGGCCAGGGCCTTGGGCACCAGCGGACGGGCCTCGTAAAGGCACCGCGCCAGCTCGAGATTGCTCGCCGGCCAGACATACTTGCCGCCGTAGCTGGCGGCCAGGTAACCCGACTGAGACAGCGCCATGCCGCCTTTCATCCGCTCCATGATCACGCGGATCGCCGTCAGCAATTCCGCGCGACGCTCGCGGTTCGCGTTCTCCGGCCGGGCATACGCGTCGGCCCAGGTCAGGATCATCTGCCCCGCGTACCGCGGGAATTCCGCCCCGCTATGCGGGTCGTGTTCATACCACAGCGCATGCCGGCTGAAGTTGCCCGTCTGCTTGTCGTGAATCTGGTGATCCCAGAACGCCAGCGCCACCTGCCACGACGCATCGGGCGCCAGGCGATAGCACGCGTCCCAGAACGGCCAGGCACCGCGGATCTCGTGGAGCTTGTCACGCCGCGGGCCCATGCTCTCGTTCTTCAGGTTCCAGAACAAGTGCTCGCCCCACGCCAACAGGTCCGTCCTCGGGCTGCGGCAGTTCTTGAAAAAGTACTCCAGGGCATCGTCGGCCGCGTCGCCGTACTTCGCGTCTCCCGTCAACTCGGTCAACGTGTACAGGATTTCGTACAGCTCCCGGTCATCCTGGGGATTCGCCCCGAACATCGACCGGTCCTTGCCGCGGACGCCTTTGACGCCGGGGAAGTGGCCGAGCGTCATCTTCTCGCGGTCGAGCGCCGCGGCGAACAGCGGCGTGTGCTTCGGGCCGTAGGTGTCCCGGCCCCGCTCCACCATCGCGTCGGCGTACCCCTTGGCCGCATGATAATACTTGTCCTGCCCCGCCTGGGCCGTACCACCAAGACACACCGCCACGAATCCCAGCACGGCCAGACTGCCGAGGATGCTTGTCAACTGACGCATGAAAATGCTCCTTGCTTGGGCTGTATGCACATAAGACGCACCACGGGTGCGGTTTGGCCCGCAATCAGCTCACCGCCAATGCTCCGCCTCCCCAAGCACCCGCCCCCGCCCGGCTCTCAGGACCGGACCCAACACACTAGCGGACGGCAAGGTCGTCTTCGAAGGCCTGATCAACGGCATGAGCATGTGATCGGCCC
>CAYWKS010000030.1:0-32874 GCA_964458935.1 uncultured Planctomycetaceae bacterium | reverse complement strand
TGGCCTCAAGCACCGTGCCGTGCGCGTTCTAATCAGCAAACTCCAACGCGCGGGGGATCAGGTGGGGGCGGGGCAAGGGACTTGTGCCGCCTGGTGGGCTCAGCCGGACGAGGAGTAGCGGTTGACCGCGACGGTCAGGAGGGACTGCATCATCTGGTTGAGCGGGGTGTAGTTTCCGTCCTCGAACAGTTTCTGGAGGTACCGGCGGTTGAGCTGATCGAACTCCTGGGAGCGGAGGTGGGCTTCGATCTGCAGGAACACGTCGTCGAGGCTCTGGCCCTCGGCGGCGACCACGTCGACGAGCTTCACGAAGAACACGAACCGCTTGGTATCGATGCGGCCGGTGTGCCCGCCGACCGACAACTGGCGGACCTTGGCGTCGACCGGGTCGGGGAACTCGTCGAACTCGTCGAGGTTGGTCTGGAAGCTCATCCGCGGGCGGTAGCGGACACCGTCGGCGTGCCCGGCGGCCTCGTAGGGCCCGGCGACGGCGTCGAAGTCTTCGCCGGCGTCGAGGCGTCGCTCGATCTGGTCGGCGTGTCGGTCGTCATCGGTGTAGAGGACGGCGACGACAACGGTGTCGAGCGGGGCGAAGCGCTGCTCGTTTTCCTTGTAGAAGCGTTCGACCTGGCGGCGTTCGACGTGGACGCGGGGGTAGAGCTTCTCGTGGAGGTAGCGCTGTGTGAGCATGCGCTGGCGATGCAGTTCGACGGCCTCGTCGAGGCTGATGCCGCGGTCGCGCTGGAGCTGCTCCTCGGCGATGGCCTCGGACCCGAAGGCCTTGCTGATCAGCTCGCCGCGGAATTCCTGGAGGGCGACGAACAGGCCGACCTGCTGGTCTTCGGTGAGGGAGGCCTCGGCCTCGGCGAGGATCAGCGCGTCGGTGATCAACTGTCGGAGCTTCTCGCTGAGGAGGAACGCGGCCTGCTGGCGGAACTCGGCGGGGGGGTTGTTTCGCCCGAGCGCCTGGAGCTGTTCCTCGCCGGCCTCCTCGAAGACCTCGCTGGCGTAGATGGGCCGGCCGTTGATCTGCCCGACCATGGCGTCGACGGCGTAGGCCGGGCCGGGTGACGGATCGTTGGCGTCGACGGGCATGGCGGGGCGGCCGGGCTTGGACGAGGCGCTGTAGACCGTGTCGCTGTCGCCGGGCAGTTGTCGGGTCGTCCCGGGCGAGATACGTGGCAGGGCCGAGCCCTTCGGCGGGTCGTCGCACCCGCCGACCATCAGCGCGACCGCGCCGCCGGCGAGGACCGCGGCGACCGTCGGTGTCTTCAAGCGGTGGATCAGCATGAGCATCTCCCAGCGGGCGTCGGTTCGCCCGGACGCAGTTTACGGAGGGGTGGTGGGCCTGACAATTGCCGGCCGGTGCGGCGGCGAGTCGCGAGCGAGTCGGTCGTGCTCTACAATGGCTTCACACGACGCCTCAAGAGCACTGGAAGCTAGTGTCATGAATGACTCGACCGATCCGAACAATGACCCTGCGCAGGGGCTTCACGTGGACGCGGACTGGAAGGCGGAGGCCCGCAAGGAGAAGGAGCGGATGGCTGCGGCGTCCGCTTCGGGCCCGGCCGAGGCGGGGGGCGAGGCCGGCGCCGCGGCGGCGGCCGCCGCGGGCGATCGCGGCCAGCCGGGCCAACTCCCGCCGGCCGACTTCCAGACCCTGGTCTCGACCATGGTGACTCAGGCGATGTACGCCATGGGCATGATCCCCGACCCCCAGACCGGCGAGCGGGTGGCGATCCTGGACCTGGCGCGGCATCACATCGACATGCTCGGCGTGCTCGAGGACAAGACCCAGGGCAACGTCAGCGACGAGGAGCAGAAGCTGCTCGCCGGGGCGCTGTATGAGCTGCGGATGCAGTACGTGCAGCTCAGCCAGCAGGCGGTGCAGCAGCAGACCGGCTCCGAAGCCGGCGGCGGACCGGGCGGGTCGCCCGGCATCCAGATGCCCGGCCAGTAGCCGATCCGCGCGTCGTTCGGCCCGCGTGGCGCGACCGCCGCGCCGCCGCGGCCACGCCGCGTGGAACCGCGGCGTTTTGCCGGTTGACTGACCGCCATGAGCCTGTATGATCCCGGTCCCGCCAAGTTGGATGCGAACATCCAATCAGACGTGAACCGCACGAAAGGACGCCGCCGTGACCCAGGCTTCCGCCTCACCCGCCCCCGATACCGCGCCGAGCTGGGCCGCTCGACACCACTTCCTGCTGAGGCGACTTCACTCGCTGAGCGGGATCATCCCCGTGGGGATGTTCGTGATCTTCCATCTGTTCACCAACTTCCAGATGGTCCGCGAAGGTGAGTTCCAGCACGAGGTCAACTTCATCCATTCCATGCCCGCGCTGCTGTTCCTGGAGATCGGGATCTGGCTGGGCATCGGGTTCCACGCCGCCCTGGGCATCGTCTACACCGTCAGCGGCAACCAGCCCAACGCCGCCCGATACGGCTGGTGGGACAACTGGCGCTACACGCTCCAGCGGGTCACCGGCATCCTCGCGCTGGTGTTCATCTTCCTGCACATCGCCACGCTCCGCTGGCGGTGGGACATCTTCGGCTGGTTCGATCCGTTCTACGTCAGCGGCGTGACGCCCGGCGGGGCGGAAATCCCCCTCGCCCACGCCTCGACCGCCGTCGCGCTCCAGGCCGGCTGGCTCGTCGTCCTGCTCTACGCCGTGGGCGCGATGAGCGTTGTGTACCACTGGTCCAACGGGCTGTGGACCGCCGCGATCACGTGGGGCCTGACCATCAGCGACATGGCCCAACGCCGCTGGGCGTGGGTCTGCGGCGCGCTTTTCGTCGCGTTGACCGTCTTCTTTTCCGGCGCGATCTACGGCGCCTTAAATTACGACGTCAGCTACAACGAACGCTTCGCCATCGAGTACGCCAAGACCACCGGCCAGGGCGCCCACCCCGAGCACCACGGCGACGGCGGCCACGCCACACTCGACCCCGAGGCCGTCGAACAGGTCAAGCAGAAGCTCGCCGACGCCGACCACGATCATGAACACGACCACGATCATGACCACGACCACGACCACGAGCCCGGCGACGGCGAGTCCGCAACATACTGAAGGTGAATTATGGCCAAGGATACGCAAAGGGTGATCATCGTCGGCGGGGGGCTCGCGGGGCTCGCCGCGGCCGTCCGCATCGCCGAGGCCGGCGTCCCGGTTGACCTGTTCAGCCTCGTGCCCGTCAAGCGCAGCCACAGCGTCTGCGCCCAGGGCGGGATCAACGCGTGCACCGCCCCCGTGAAGCAGGAGGGTTTCAGCGAGTGGAACCACTTCGACGAGACGCTCTACGGCGGCGACTTCCTCAACCACCAGCCCCCGGTCTATGAAATGGCCCACTGGGCGCCGCGGATCATCCACCTGATGGACCGCATGGGCGTCCCGTTCAACCGCACCGCCGAGGGCAACCTCGACCGCCGCTACTTCGGCGGGTCGCTGCACCGCCGAACCCACTTCTCCGGCGCGTCGACCGGTCAGCAGTTGCTCTACGCCCTGGATGAGCAGACGCGGCGTTACGAGGCCGCCGGTCTCGTCCACAAGTACGAGTTCTGGGAGTTCCTCTGGCCCGTCGTCGACGACGAGGGTCGCTGCCGCGGGATCATCGGCCAGGACATCCGCACCATGGAGACCCGGGCGTTCCGCGCCGACGCGGTCGTCATGGCCACCGGCGGCTGCGGGCTGATCTTCGGCAAGAGCACGATGAGCGTGATCTGCAACGGCGGGGCCGCCAGCCGCTGCTACCAGGCCGGCGCCTGGCTCGGCAACCCCGAGATGATCCAGGTCCACCCCACCGCCATACCCGGCGAAGACAAGTGCCGGCTCATGAGCGAGTCCGCCCGCGGGGAGGGCGGCCGCGTCTGGGTCCCCGCCGTCAAGGACAACGGCCAATGGAAGCCCCACCCCGACGCCGGGCGACACCCCAACGAAATCCCCGACCACGAGCGGTGGTACATCCTCGAAGAAAAGTACCCCGAGTATAAGAACCTCGTCTCCCGCGACGTGGCCACCCGGGAGATCTTCGACGCCTGCCAGCAGGGCTTCGGCGTCGGCGGCGGCCGCATGGCCTACCTCGACATCACCCACCTGCCCCAGGCGACCAAGAACAAGCTCCACGCCATCCTCGAGATCTACGAGAAGTTCACCGGCGACGACCCGCGCGAAGTGCCCATGCGCATCTTCCCCGCCGTCCACTACTCCATGGGCGGGCTCTACACCATTTATGAAGCCGAGCAGCGCCCCAGCGATCGCGCCGCCGGCGACCCCGACGGCCAGGTCATCGGGATGAAGCACGGCGCGCCGGACAACATGATGACCAACGTCCCCGGGCTCTACGCCTTCGGCGAGGTCAACTACGCCTACCACGGCGCCACCCGCCTCGGGGCCAACGCGCTGCTCAACTGCATCTTCGACGGCATCTTCTGCGGGCCCAGCGTCGTCAACTACGTCAAGGCGCTCCAAGCCAGCGCCGACCAAACGCCCGACCGGCTCTACGACCACCTCGTCGCCGAGGAGCAGGCCAAGGCCCGAAGGCTCATCGAAAACAACGGCGGCGAGAACCCCTACGAGATCCACCGCGAGATGGGCGAGTGGATGACCGACAAGTGCACCGTCGTCCGAGACGAGCAGGGCCTCCACGAACTGTACAACCGCGTGCAGTCCTGGAAGCAGCGGTACACGCAGGTCGGGCTGGCCGACACCGGCATGTGGACCAACCAGAACCTCTCGTTCACCCGCGCCCTGGGCGACATGATCAAGTACGCCGAGGCCATCGTCGTCGCCGCCATCGACCGCAAGGAAAGCCGCGGCTGCCACGCACGCACCGACTACACCGAACGCGACGACGACGGCTTCCTGCGGACCGGCATCGTCAAGTACGACGCCGACGCCGACAAGCCCGTCCTCGAATGGGAAGACGTGCCCCAGCCCATGGTCCAGCCCCGAGTCCGGTCCTACGGTAAGGTCGATAAGAAGCCCGAGCCGGCCAAGGCCGGCGCCTGACCCCTTGGCCGTCGGCACCGACGCCGACCCGCCACCCGCGCCTCGCGACATGAAGGAATCGCACCATGATCGCCAACAAGCGTGACAAGTTCTACCTCAAGGTCAAGCGGCAGGACCGCCCCGAGGCCGAGCCCTACTGGGAGACCTTCGAGCTCCAGTACAAGCCGAACATGAACATCATCAGCGCCCTCCAGGCCGTCTCGGCCAACCCCGTGACCGTCGACGGCGCCAAGTCCACGCCCGTGGCCTACCTCGCCGCCTGCCTCGAGGAAGTCTGCGGCTCGTGCACCGCGCTGGTCAACGGCCGCGTCTGCCAGATGTGCTCCCAGCTCGTCGACGACTACCTCGTCGAGGGTCAGACCATCACCCTCGAACCCATGTCCAAGTTCCCCGTCGTCCGCGACCTCATGATCGACCGCTCACGCCTGTTCAACGACCTCGAACGCATCCAGGGCTGGGTCCCCATCGACGGCACCTACGACCTGGGCGTCGGCCCCAAGGAATCGCCCGAGAACGCGTCACGCCGCTATGAGCTGTCCCGATGCATGAGCTGCGGCTGCTGCCTCGAAGTCTGCCCCCAGTACACCGCCGACAACAACTTCGTCGGCGCCGCCGTCATCAGCCAGGTCGAGTACTTCAACAGCCACGCCACCGGCGCCGAGCTCCGCGATGAGCGGCTCCAGGTCATGGAAGGCCCCGGCGGCATCACCGACTGCGGCAACGCACAGAACTGCGTCAAGGCCTGCCCCAAGGAAATCCCCCTCACCGAGTCCATCGCCCGCATCGGCCGCGCCACGACCGTCCACTCCATCCGCAAGTTCTTCACCGGCAAGTAGTCCTCCCGCGGTCGCCCATCGGACACCGGCGCGACAACGTCGTCTCCCGTTAGCCGTCGATCGATAATCGCGCGCGAACCTCACGCCCCCGCGGCAGCGCCGCCCCACGCCGCGCCTACCGCAGGAACCCCGGCAACGCGTCGGCTTCCTTCTCGATCAGCTCCGCCAGCAGCGCCTCGGCGTCGCCGAGCGAATTCGTCAGCGGATCGATCACCATCGCCCGCCTCAGCAGCGCCGCGTCCTCGCGATAGACCGCCTCCGCCGTCAACTCGTGCGCGTCCAGCACCAGTTGGCACATCCCCCGCACACCGACCGGCAGGTCCGGCTGGGGCACCGGCCGCGGGCCGTGCTCGGCGTCAAGGTCGCAATACATCTCCAGGAACGCGTCGTCGGGCATGTTCGACACCGCACCCTCGTTCATCGTGTTGATGAAGAACCGCTTGCCCAGCCCGCCGGCCATCGACTCGACCAGGTCGAACGCCGGGTCCGGCCCGAACTCCGCGTCAAAATCCGCGACGCTCGCCTCGCCCCTGACGTACTGATCGACCCGCGCCCACGCCCGCTGGGTCCGCGCAGCCCGCTCGGCCGCGTCAAACAATCTCAGTTCCGGCAACTTGTCGCCGCCCGATCGCCCCAGGCCCTGGTAGAAACGCACGTACTCCTTCGTGTGCCCGGTCACCGTCGGCATGCAGCCCAGCATGTCGTACAGCTCGACCGCGATCGCGTTGTTCAGAAAGCCCTTGGAGTGCACCTTCCCACCGTGCGCCTGCTCGTTGAGGTCCTGCTCCGCCGAACCGCGCATGTGCTCCACAAACGCCGGGATCAGGTCGCGGCCGTCGTACTCGGCCTTGATCAGCCACGTGAAATGGTTCGGCCCGACGCTCAGCACCGATAGCTTCTCGTCGTTGGCCACGCCCGCGCGATCCGCCAGGCGATCCCGCAGCTTCCACTGCGCATCGCACAACGCCATGCTCTTCAGACGCGGGAAGTGCTTGCGCAGCCCGATCCCGTGCACCGCCGTCGGGTTGATGTAATTGATCAACCACGCGTCGGGGCATTGACGCTCGATGTCCCTGCACACCGCGATGATCTGCGGATACTCCCGCGCCGTTCGCATGATCCCGCCCGGGCCGATCGTGTCCCCCGAGCACATCCGCACCCCGTACTTCGCCGACGTCGCCACGTCGATCCCCCGGAAATGCGCGTTGCGGTCCGCGAAGCTCAGCACCACGTAATCGGCGTCGGCCAGCACCTGCGTGCGATCGGTCGAAGACTCGATCGCCAGGTCCACCCCGTGGTGCGACGCGACCAGCCGCGCAAGCTCGGTCATCTTCTCCAGCCGCTCGGCGTCGGTGTCGACCAGACCCAGCGTCCCGCCATTCAGGTGCGGCGAATGAACCATCTGCCAGATCGCCTTGCGGCCGAAAAAGAAACTGCCCGCGCCGACCAGTACCACCTTGGGATGTTGCACGCCATGCCTCCTTCCGCTCTGGCTGGCTGCGGGCCGGGATGCCGCCATGCTACAGCCGGACGCCGCGTTCAGCGAGGCTCCGCCCACCGCCGCTCGATCGCGCACGGGCGCGACCGTGCTCGAACCGCGTTCGCACGCGGTTGTCCCGCGAAACGACGGCCCGCCGCGCAGAACCGCGCCGCGCCGCCCCTTGATGGACGCCCTTCGCGCTTCGGCACCGCCGGCCGCGCCTGCCGCCCTCGCGGCGATGCCGCGTCAGTGGCATTCCCGGGGTTCGGGGGGGGCGGACAGGGCGGTCACGCCGCCCGCCGCGGGCGATCGCGCATAAAGCTCTTTGACATCTGCACTTGACCCCGCCAACCTCCACCAGTAGCCCTGTCCGCGGGTAAACCCGGTGCGGCCATCGACAACGCATTGCAGCCAAATGCCTTACAGGATAACGACCGCCTCGCGGGTGCCCCGGGCGGTCACGGTCAGGCGACGCGTTGGTGCGCGATGCGGCCGGTCGGCCGCGCCGCGGACGCTCAGCCGGGCATCGCGTAGAAAAACTCTTCCTTGACGATCCGGCCGCCGGATACCGTGTACAGCCCGATCTCCCTCATCTGCATCCGGTTGCCCGTCTGCTTGCAGGTCGCGTCCATGTTGAAGATCAACGCGAACCGGTCGGGCTCGTGGGGGAACGGCCCCTCGACGTCGGCCGAGTGCACGTCCATGTTCTCGTACCACCATTCGTTCTTGGCGATGATCGCCGGCTTGCCCTGCTGCGTGCGGGGCATGCCCTCGCCCTCGCCCTCGCCGCACTCCATCGCTTCGATGCTCTGGATGTCGTCGGCGTACAACCGCTCGATCGCCTCGAACGTCTTGCCCGCCTTGATCAACTCGACCAGTTGCGTACCGATCTCCTGGGTCCCGATGGTCTGGCTCATAACGTGCTCCCGCGTGGGTGGTGATCGTGGCGCCGGCTCCCGAGGCCGACCGCATCATCATACCGACCGCGCCGCCGATCCACGAGTTAATTCGATGGCGACGGGGACGGCCGACCGGGTCACCCCGCCACGTGCCCGCGGTCAGGCCAGCCCCGGGGGCGTGTTACACTGGCTCGCCATGGCCGGCGTGCCCGACGGACAAGGCGGCGAACCCCTGGAGGAAGGGCGGGTGCGGTTGGGCGAGGCCGCCCGTCGCGCCGGCGTTACCGTCGCCCAGCTCCAGTACTACTGCTACATGCAGGTGGTGGAGCCGACCGCCCTCACCCGGTCGGGCCAGCGGCTGTTCGACGCCCGCGCGATCCGACGCATCCGCATGGTCAAGATGCTCAACGACGGCGGCTACCCCCTGCGCGAGATCCGCGAGGTCTTCATGCACCGGGCAAGACGATAGACGCCGCCGATACCGCCCGGGGCGACGCGCCGCATCGATCACGCCCTCACCGCGCGCCCAGCGCATCGAGGTCGATCGGCACGCCGAGGCGAGGATCACCCCGCCGCGCCACGTTGCGGTCCCGCACCAATCGCTCGAACTCGGCCTCCGGCATGAACTCGCAGTCCATGTCGCCGAACGCAACGCTGCGGCCCGCCCCGTTGACCGAAGGCCCGAACATGATGATCTCGTCGGGCGGAGCAAGTACCCCATGCTCATAGTTGTACACGAAGAAATACTCGCCGAACTTGTGGTTCGTGTTCACCGGCGGCATCGCACCGGTGTAGTTGATGAACGGCTCGTCCGCGGTCAACGGGCTGTCGAGCAAGTCCGGGGCGATCGACCCGTCGTCGATCAACAGACCCGGGTGTGGTGGGAATACGTCGTTGTTCACCGTGGCATAGACTCGCATGGCCTGGACGATGCTCCGGGTGTTCGCTGCATCTACGACGCGCCTGGTCGTGTCGCGGTACATACTGACCGCCGGCAGGAAGATCGCGGCCATGATGCCGCCGCAGATCAGCAGCCCGACCACGCAGACCGCGGCGATCACGACCACGATCGTGACGGTGTTGTTCTTGCTGGCGGTTGGCGCGTCGGGCGGCGGGGATGGCGTCACGGCGCTGTCAGGTGTGGTGTTCGGATCGGTTGGTTGCGACAGTTTCGGTCTCGTGTTCCTGCCTCGCCGCGGCGACGAGGCTTTCCATGCGACCCAGTGTGCGGTCGATCTGCGCCCGGAATGCGTTGTACGGGAACAGGACGACCAGTGCGATGATCAGTCCCACGACGGTGGTCAGCAGGGCCTCGGCGATGCCCGCGCCGATCGCGGACGGGTCGGTCACCATCTGTTCGTCGCTGAGCACGCGGAAGCTGGAGATGATGCCGATGACGGTCCCGAGGATGCCCATGAGTGGGGCGGCGGTGATGATGGTGCCCAGCGACGCCATGAACCGATCCAGCCGGGGGCGCTGCTGCTCGACGGCGGCCAACACCGCGGCGTCCGACGCGCCGCCCCGCAGCAGTTGGTGGACGAGTCGGCCGTACACGCTGTTGTCGCCGTTGACCAGGGCGGCGGCATGATCGCGGCGGCCGGCGCCCAGATGCTCGGCGATCCGCGCGTACCGGTCGCGCCGCCACGGGTTGTTCGTGCCGATCCAGAACCACAACCGCTCGAACATCAGCGTCACCGCCGCGATGCTCAGCCCCAGCAGCGGGTACATCACCCAGCCGCCCCGGTCGATCAGTTCCGCCAGTTGATCCCAGGCCTCTTGCAGCATGCGGGCATGATAATGGGCCCGCAGAACCGGTCCAAGCCGCCTCGCCCGACGCGTGCTACCATGCCGTCGACCGCCCCGCACCCGCCGAGCAGCGACCGACGTGGACCCGACGACCTCCGCCCAGCCGTGGTATCGCAAGGCCTTCGATGTGCTCTACACGCAGGTGTACCGCCACCGCGACGAGGCGGCGGCCCGGCGGGAGATCGATGCGGTGTGCGAGCTGCTCGGACTCACCGGCGGCGAGCGGGCGCTGGACGTGGCCTGCGGCGCGGGCCGGCACCTGCGACCCATGCTCGACGACGGGCTGGACGCGTTCGGCGTCGACCTCAGCTCAGCGCTGCTCGCCGAGGCGGTGCACGACCGGCGGCTCGGCGGCCGCGTCGCCCAGGCCGACATGCGGCGGCTGCCGTTCGATCACGCCTTCGACCTGGCGACCAACTTCTTCACCAGCTTCGGCTACTTCGAGGACGACGCCGACAACGCCGCGGCCCTGCGGTCGATGGTGCGCTCGCTGCGACCGGGCGGCCGGCTGCTCATCGACCACGCCAACCGTGACCACGTCGCGGCCAACCTCATCGAACAGGACACGCAGCGGGTGGACGAGCTGACCGTCGACAGCCGCCGGCGGATCGCCGACGACCGCGTCGTCAAGCGGATGACGATCACCGACGCCGCGGGCCGCTCCGAGCGGCTCACCGAGAGCGTGCGGTTGTACCGGCCGGCGGAGCTCGGGTCGATGTGCGAGGCGGCGGGGCTGGGCGGCGTGCGGGTGTTCGGGTCGCTGGCCGGCGAGCCGCTCACGCCCGATTCGCCGCGTATGATCGTGCTCGGAGCCCGCGTATGACGGAGGCGACGGCAACCCGACTGCACGCGGCCGCGGTCGCGTACGAACGCACGCCGGTCGGCGACGCGCTGTTGGCGGGGCTGGGGCGTGGCGAGGGGCCCGCGGGTTTCCCGCTGCTTGACCTCGATGCCCCGCCGACGCCGGCCGATTCGCCCTGGCTGGATCGGCCGGCGCTGGCCGACGCGCTGACGCGGATGAACGCGGCGTGGGGAAACACGCTGAGCGAGGCGACGGTCGCGGCGATCCGCGGCGAAGGGCGGTTGATCATCACGGGCCAGCAGCCGGGGCTGCTGCTCGGGCCGGCCTACACGCTGTACAAGGCCATCACCGCGATGGCCCTGGCCGAGCGACTGGCCGACCGCTCGCCGGTGCCGCTGGTTCCGGCGTTCTGGATCGCCTCGGAAGATCACGACATCGAGGAAGTCAACCGCTGCACGATCGGGTCCAAGCCGTTCACGTGCGATCACGATGAGTTGGAGGGCGGCGGCCCGCGACCGCCGGTCGGGTCGCTGTCGCCGGCGCGGTGGCGCGAGCCGATCATCGCGTACGTGGATGCGGCGCTGCCGGCGGGGCCGGCCAAAGACGCGGTGCTCGAGATCGTCCGCCGCCTGGACTTCGGCAGCTACACGACGGCGTTCGCCCGGTTGCTGGCGGCGCTGGTCGGCGAAGGTCGGCTGGTGCTGATCGACCCGATGCAGATGCGTGAGCTGACCGCGCCGGCGCTGGCGGACGTGGTCGAGCGCCGGGATGCGGTCGCGGCCGCGTTCGACCGGGGCACCGAGCAGGTCCGCGGGGCCGGCTACGACCCGCAGCTCGAGCGCCTCGGGCTGTTCCGCATCGCCGACGGCCGCCGCGTGGCGTGCGAGATGACCGACGACCTGCCCGGGCTGATCCGCGCGAACCCCGCGGGGTACTCGCCGGGCGCGGCGCTGCGGCCGCTGGTGCAGGACATGGCGCTGCCGGTGCTGGCGACGGTGGGCGGGCCCGGTGAGCTGCGCTACCTGTGGCAGATCGATCCGCTGTACGAGGCGGCGGGCGTGAGGCGGTCGCGGCTGTGGCCCCGCATGTCGGTCACCGTGCTCGGCCCGCGCGATGCCGAGCGGGCGCGGGCGTTCGGGCTGGATGGCGAGCGGGTGTTCGAGGCGGCGGCGCTGGCCGAGGCGTTCGACCCGGCGCGGTTCGACGTCGAGGACGCCGACCTCCGTGAGATCGAGGCGCTGCGTGATCAACTGCTCGCCCGGGTGCGGTCGCTCGACGGCGAGGTGGACGCCAAGCTGGTCGGCAAGGCGGGCGACTCGATCGACCACCAGGTCGCCAAGCTCGCCGACCGGGTGCGGAACGACCGGCTCAGCCGGCGCGGGCTGGGCAAGGGCGAGCTGAAGCAGTTGGCCCACGCCGTCACGCCCCACGGCCGGCCCGCCGAACGCGTGGTCTCGCCGCTGGACTATGTCGGGCGATTCGGCGTCGGGTTCGTCACGCAGTTGATGCAGTCGGTCGATCCGACGGCGATCCGGCATCACCTGGTGCAGGTGCACTCATCATGAAGGAGGCCGATCCGTGAAGGTGGACGTGCTGGCGATCGGGGCGCACCCCGACGATGTGGAGATGATCTGCGGCGGGACGCTGGCGAAGCTGACGGCGGCGGGGCGGTCGGTGGCGATCATCGACATGACGCGGGGCGAGATGGGCACGCGGGGCACGCCCGAGCAACGGGCCGCCGAGGCCGCGCAAGCCGCCCGCATCCTCGGCGTCACCGAGCGGGTCAACCTCGAACTGCCCGATGGCCGGCTGGAGAACACCGAGGCCGCCCGGATCAAGGTCGTCGAGCAGATCCGCCGCCTGCGCCCCACCATCGTCATGACCCATTACTGGGACGACCTGCATCCCGACCACTCGGCGACCGGCCACATCGTCAGGGACACGATGTACCCGGCGGGCTTCGCCAACTACCCCGCGGCGGGCGACCCGTACCGGCCCAACGAATACCTGTACTTCATGGCCCACTTCACGTTCGAGCCCAGCTTCATCGTCGACGTCACCGACTTCTACCCCCAGAAGGTCGAGGCGGTCGTCTGCTACGGGTCGCAACTGCACGACCAGACGGTCGACGGGCTGGAGACGCTGATCAGCCAGCCGACCTTCCTGAAGCGGCTGGAGGGGCGGGCCCGCAACTACGGCAACATGATCTACCGCGAGTTCGGCGAGCCGTTCCTCGTCCGCCGCCCGGTCCCGGTCGAAGACCCGGTGGCGATGTACGCGCCTTTCCCCAAGGTGCACGCGTCGACGAACAGCCATATGGAAAGGCAGAAGGTGGAGGGATGAAGATCGCGATCAGTTGTCATCCGACGCACGGCGGCAGCGGCGTGGTGGCCACGGAGCTGGGCATGGCCATGGCCCGGCGTGGCCACGAGGTCCACATCGTCAGCCACGACCGGCCGTTCCGGCTGGATGACATGCCCAACCTGACCTATCACAAGGTGCCGGTCACGGACTACCCGCTGTTCCGTTATCCGCCGCACGGGCTGTCGCTGGCGAACGTGCTGGCGGAGCTGGCGGTCGATCGCCAGGTCGACGTGATCCACGCCCATTACGCCGTCCCGCACGCGATCAGCGCGATGCTCGCGCGGGACATGCTCTGCCTGTGCGAGCGGAAGGTGAAGGTCATCACGACGGTGCACGGCACGGACATCACGCTCGTCGGATCGCACAAGGACTTCTACCGGGTCTGCCGGTACGCGATGGCCAAGGCCGACGGCACCACCGCGGTGTCGCAGTGGCTGGCGCGGCGGACGATCGAGGTGTTCAACCTGCCCGACCCGCCGGTGGTGATCCCCAACTTCGTGGACTGCGACCGGTTCCGGCCGAACGGCCGGGTCGGCCCGGCGGCCGGGGGCGCGTACCAGCTCATGCACGCATCGAACTTCCGACCGGTCAAGCGGGTGTTCGACATCGTGCGGGTGTTCGCGCAGGTGCGGCAGCAGTTGCCGGGGGCGCGGCTGCTGATGGTCGGCGACGGGCCGGAGCGCGGCAGCGCCGAGGAACTCGCCGCCGAGCTGGGCGTGTGCGACGCGGTCGACTTCGTCGGCACGCAGGTCGACATCCAGGAATGTTACCGCCGCAGCCACCTGTTCCTGCTGCTCAGCCAGTACGAGTCGTTCGGCGTTTCGGCGCTGGAGGCGATGGCGTGCGGCACGCCGGTCATCGCCTCCAAGGCCGGCGGGCTCGTCGAGGTCATCGACGACGGCGTGACGGGCCGGCTCATCCCCGTCGGCGCGGTGGACGAGGTCGCCGCGGCGGCGACCGCCATCCTCACCGACCCGCAGGCGTGGAGCGCGATGAGCCTGGCCAGCCACCAGCGGGCACGCGACCGGTTCTGCAAGGACCTGGTCATCCCGCGCTACGAGCGATACTACCAGCAGGTGATCGAGCGGCCCGCGGCGGCCGGGAGCGAGGTGTGACATGCGGATCGGCGTGGCGGCGGCGTGCCTGGGCGCGATGCTGGCGACTGTCGCCGGCGCCCAGGACTTCGTGTGGTGGGAGGCCGAGCAGCCCGAGCAGGCCAACTTCCCCGAACGCACGTGGTTCGACCCGCAGGACGACGAGGAGCGCGACAAGCTCAGCGGCGGCGACTGGCTGACGCACATCGACGAGCGGCCGGCCGGCTCGCCCACGCCGACCGCCCGGTACGTGGTCGACGTGAGCGAGGCCGGCGCATACGCGCTGTGGGCGCGGAAGATGTGGAAGCACGGGCCGTTCCGCTGGCGGTTCGACGGCGGGGCCTGGCGCACGTGCGGCCGCGATGTCGAGCTGGCCGACAGCGTCACCCTGCGGACGCACGTGCCGGCCAACTGGGTCCACCTCGGCGACGTGGAACTGGGCGCGGGCCGACATCGTTTCGAGATCGAGCTGCTGGCGGGGGTCGGCGACAACCAGGCGGCGGGGTTTGACTGCTTCATGCTGATCGACGGGCCGTTCGTCCCGCGGGGCAAGCTCAAGCCCGGCGTCGCGTCGGGCAAGGCCGCGCCCGGCTGGTTCGCCTTCGAGCCGGGGCTCGATGAGTTCGGTGACGATGCGTTGCTGGACCTGCGGTCGATGAACGAGCGGCGAGCGGGGATGCACGGCCCGCTGCGACGCGACGGCGCCAAGCTGGTGCGCGGCGACGGCCGACCGATCCGCCTCTGGGCGGCGAACCTCAGCGCCTCCAACGCCGGCCAGAACCGCGCTTCGGTCGACTACCTCGCCCGCAAGCTCGCCAAGCTCGGGTTCAACGCGGTCCGCTACCACGCGCCCTTGTACGACCAGGACGACCGCGAGCAGGTCGACGCGGACAAGCTCGACGATCTGCACTACCTCGTGCACGCGATGAACCGGCAAGGCATCTACGTCGAACTGAGCTTCTACTTCCCGCTGTGGTTCGACGCCAGGGCGGCGGGGTTGCCCGGCTTTGACGCCATCGACAACACCAAGCCGTTCGGGCTGATCTTCTTCGACGAGGCGTTTCAGCGGATGCACCGCAACTGGCTGCGGGAGATGCTGACGCGGCCGGACCCGTATGCCGGCCAACCGCTCGCGGAGAACCCGGGCGTCGGCATCGTCGAGGTCCTCAACGAGGATTCGCTGTTCTTCTGGACCTTCTCGAAGAAGAACATCCCGCCGCGGTACTGGCGCCAGCTCGAACGGCGCTTCGGCCGATGGCTGAACGACCGCTACGGCACGATCGCCGGGGCCTACGACGCGTGGGGCGGGGCGCGGCTGGACGAGGACGCCGGCCAAAGCATGGCGATCCGCGAGGCGTGGCACATGACCGCCGGCGCGCTGAGCGGCAAGCGCGACGCCGAGAAGCGGCGCCTGCGCGACCAGGTCCGTTTCCTCGCCGAACTCCAGCGCGGATTCTATGAACAGTCGGTCCGCTTCATCCGCTCGCTCGGCTACGAGGGCCTGATCGCCGCGAGCAACTGGAAGACCGCGGACCCCGGGACGCTCGACCGCGTCGAGCGATGGACCTACACCGCCGCCGACGTGATCGACCGCCACGCCTACATCGGGCCCACGCACGAAGGCGAGGGGGCCAGCTACTCCGTCCGCGTGGGGCATCGCTACGAAGACCTGTCGGGACTCAGGCACCCGGATCGCTTCCCGGTCGCAGCCGCCCAGGTCGCCGGCTACCCGCAGATCATCAGCGAACTGGGCTGGCCCCAGCCCAACCGCTACCGCACCGAGTGGCTGCCGATGAGCGCCGCGTACGCCGCGCACCAGGGCATCGATGGGCTGTTCCACTTCGCCGTCGGCAGCAACTACCTGCTCGACCAGTCGATGACCAAGTTCCAGTTCTGCTCGCCGGCGGTCGCGTACAGCTCGCCGGCCGCGGCGTTGATCTACCGCCGCGGCGATGTGCCGACCGCGCCGCCGGCGGCGATCAGCCGCATCGACGCCGACGCGCTGTTCTCGCTCGACCCCGAAGCGAACGTCGCGGTGGCCGCGGCGCTGGACGCCCTCCGCGCCGACGACGCGCCGGCGATGGACATGCCCGCCGCCAGCCGCGCGTTCCTCGCCGGGCCGATCGCCCGCGTCTACGGCAATGGTCAACCCGCGCTGAACCCCGCCGCATCGGCCTTGCCCGACCACTTGCGGTGGGATATCCAGGCCGGCCGCTGCGTGATCGACACCCCCAAGGCACGTGGGATCGTCGGCTTCATGAAGACCGCCTCGCAGATCGCCCTCGGCGGGCTCACCATCCAGACCCATAACGACTACGGCTGCATCCTCGTCGTCAGCCTCGACGACAAGCCCATCGAGACCAGCGACAGGTTGCTCGTGCAGGCGATGACGGAGGAGCGGCCTTACGGATTCAAGACGCGCGGCGACCGGATCACCGACCTCGGCGGCGCGCCGTTCAACGTCAGGCACATCGACGCCCGAATCACGCTCCCCGATGCCGACGTCAGCCGCGCCGTCGCCCTCGACCCGCACGGCCGGGCCCGCACCGACCAGGCTCCCGCCCTCGGGCGCCAGGCGGCCACGGGACGGGTCACGATCTCTCTGGTCAAGGATGCGATCTATCATGTCGTCGAGCGGTAGGGCGGCGCTCGCGTTCGGCCGGATCGGGCCTATCATGATCGCCATGAGACACGCACACCTTTTCGGCAGCGTTCTGTTGACGACCTGTGTCCTGCTGCTCGCCGGCTGCGGCGAGGACGGCGCCCCGACCGGGGCCGCGCCGCCTGACGCCCGCCGCTACGTCATCGTCTCCGGCGGGCAGTCGGGCGTGTACTACCCGACCGCCAGCGCGATCGCCCGCCTCGCCGGCCAGGCCGACCCCAACCTCATGCTCGACGTGCAGACCTCCGGCGGGTCGGTCGCCAACGCCCGGATGATCGGATTCGGCGACGCCGACCTGGCGACGATGCAGAACGACATCGCCTCGTACGCGCGGCACGGGACCGAGATGTTCAGCGCGTCGACGGCCGGCCGGGCGGGGATCGACAACCTCGTCGGCGTGGCGGCGCTGTACCCCGAGCACATCCAGGTCGTCGCCCGCGCCGACAGCGGCGTCGGCACCATCGCCGATCTGGAGGGCAAGGCCGTGGCCATCGGCGCGATCGGGTCCGGCACCGAGGCCAACGCGAGGCAGATCCTCGCGGCGTACGGGCTGAGCGAGGCCGACCTCGGCCGGGTCGAGCGGCTCAGCGCCTCCCAGTCGCGCCAGTACCTCCAGGACAAGCGCGTCGACGCGGCGTTCTTCACGTTCGGCGTCGGCACCGCGGCCATCCAGGAGCTCGCCCTGGTCAGCCGCATCAAGCTCATCCCCGTCGACGGCGAACCGCGCCGCCGACTGCTCGATCGATACGAGTTTTACAGCGAGGCGGTCGTCCCCGCCGGGTCGTACCGCGGCGTCGAGTCCGACGTCCCGACCGTCTCGGTCACGGCGACGCTCGTCGCCCGCGCCCAGGTCCCGGCCGACGTGATCGACGCGGTGCTGCGTGGCGTGTTCGATCACCTCGACCAGTTCCAGGCGACGCACGCGCGGCTGAAGCAGGTCAACCGCGCCGACGCCGCGGCGAAGTTGACCTTGCCCATGCACGACGCGGCCGAGGCATACTTCCAGGCGCCGTAGCGGCCGCGGCGATCTGCGATCGCCCGCCAGACGGTATCATCCGCGACATGCTGGCTCGCCTGTTCGACCATGACCCGCTGGCCGGTGCACCGCTCACCGAACGCCGCACACGCCCGCTGGGCGCGGTGTTGGGCTGGGCGGCGGCGGCGCTGCTGGTCGTCACCAGCGCCTACCACCTCTGGATGGGCACGATCGGGTTCCCCACGGCCATGGTGCAGCGGTCGGTGCACCTCGTGCTCGCGGTGCCGCTGGCGATGCTGCTGTTCGGTTGGCGGTCGTCGAGCCGCGGACGAGCGTGGCTGGCGCTGGACATCGTCCTGGGCGTGGTCGCGGCGGTGTGCATCGGCTACGTGGGCTACTGCCACGAGCAGCTCGCCCGCCGCGCCGGGGCGCCGACGCCGCTGGACCTGTGGGTCGCCGGGGTCGGCGTCGTGATCATCCTGGAGGCGACGCGGCGGAGCGTCTCGCCGGCGCTGTTCGGCATCACGCTCGCGTTCCTCGCGTACGCCCTGGCGGGCCATCATCTGCCCGGCGAGTTCGGGCATGCCCCGCTGAGCCTGCGGCAGGTGCTCAACCAGCAGTTCTACACCGGCGAGGGCGTGTTCGGCGTGCCGGTCGCGGTCAGCTCAACATACGTGTTCCTGTTCGTGCTGTTCGGGGCGGCGCTGGATCGCAGCGGCGCGGGCCAGTACCTGATCGACCTGGCGTTCGCCACGATGGGACGCTTCCGCGGCGGGCCGGCCAAGGCCGCCGTCTTCGCCTCCGGCACCATGGGCACGATCAGCGGCTCGTCCATCGCCAACACCGTGACGACCGGATCGCTGACGATCCCGCTGATGAAGAAGGCCGGCTTCAAGCCGCACGTCGCCGCCGCCGTCGAGGTCGCCGCGTCGACCAACGGCCAGCTCGTCCCGCCGGTCATGGGCGCCGCGGCGTTCATCATGGCCGAGTACACCGATATCCCCTACAGCCGCATCATCCTCTCCGCGGCCCTGCCGGCGCTGCTGAGCTACCTCGCGATCTTCACGATGATTCACCTCAACGCGGTCAAGTCCGGCGTCCCCAGGTCGGACGTCGACCGCCTCCCGCACGTCGGACGCACGCTGCTCCGCGGGTTGCACCTCAATCTCCCGGTCATCGCTGTGTTGACGTTCCTGCTGGTCGGCAACCCCATCGATCTGGTCCGGACCGGGGAGCGGGCGCCCATGACCGAGATCACCGCGGCGACATGGACGATCTGGATCACGCTCGGGCTGTTTCTCGTGGTCGCCCTGTTCATGCGACCGACGGCCTACGGCCTGGCCGACCTGCGGAGCGCGAGGCGGGGCTCGCCTTCGAGGGGCGTCGGCCCCGATCACGCCGGCCCGGGCGGCCGCATCGGCCCGGGTCGCCGCCTGCACTACTTCACCACGCGCACGCTCGCCGCGCTCCGGGACGGCGCGATGAACATGGTCGGCATCGCCTGCGCCTGCGCGTGCTGCGGCATCATCATCGGCGTCGTCTCCCAGACCGGCCTGGGCGCGAAGATCACCACGATCATCATGAACGTCTCGGAGGGGCAATTGCTCCCGGCGCTGCTGCTGACCGCGGTCGCGTCGATCGTGCTGGGCATCGGGCTGCCGACCACGGCGACCTACATCATCATGGCCACGCTGACCGCCCCGGCGCTGGTGCACATCGCCGGCGGGTCCGGGCTCGAGCCCGAGGCGGCGATGAGCCTGGTGCTCGCGGCGCACCTGTTCGTCTTCTACTACGGCATCCTTGCGGACGACACGCCGCCGGTCGGCCTGTGCGCCTACGCCGCCAGCGGGATCGCCGGGTCCGACCCGATCCGCACGGGCCTGACCAGCTTCCGTTTTGACCTCGCCGCATTCATGCTGCCGCTGATCTTCTTCTACAACCGCGAGCTGCTGCTGATCGATGTGTCGCCGGGTGAGGTCCTGTTCGTCCTTCCGGGGGCGGTGGCGGCCATGCTGTCGTTCGCCGCGGCGCTGGAGGGCTGGGCGTTCGGCCGGCTGGCCTGGTGGGCCCGGGCGGTGCTGGTCGTCACCGCGTTCCTGCTCATTCAGCCGGACGTCGTGCGGACGTCGATCGGGGCGGGGCTGCTCCTGGCGGTGCTCGCCGCGCAGCGTTGGCGACGGGCGGGCGAATCACCCGGCGGGGGCGGTTAGAATAACCATCATGACCGACCCCACATCCGCATCCAGCGAAAACACACTCGACCTGTCCGAACGCGGCGGTAACGGCGCGGCCTCGAATCGCCGCCTGTTCATGCAGTTCCACGCCTTCACCGACGTCTCCGACCCGGCGACCATCGTCGAGGCGATGGAGATCACCGGCGTGCCGGGGGCGCTCTATGAAGATGCCAACGATCCGTACGGCGTCGGCGTGGTCACCTTCACCGAGCATCCCGACGACTTCGTCGGGCCCATCCGCAAGCTCTACATGGGCGAGCCGTTCGTCCGCTTCGATCGCAAGCCCGAGTTCACGATGCTGGGCAGGACGTATGCGATCGGCTACGAGCGCGACCTGGATGAGACGCTGATCGACAGGCCGCGACGGACGCTGCTGCATCCCGACTGGCCGTGGGCGATCTGGTACCCGTTGCGACGGAAGGGCGGGTTCTCGCAACTGCCCCGCGACGAGCAGATGGACATCCTCAAGGAACACGGGTCGATCGGCATGCGGTTCGGCGCAGCCGACGCCGGCCACGACATCCGGCTCGCCTGCCACGGCCTCGACGCCAACGACAATGATTTCGTGATCGGCGTGGTCGGCCCCGAACTCGCGCCGCTGTCCAAGCTCATCGAAACCATGCGCAAGACCAAGCAGACCAGCACCTGGCTCGAACGCCTCGGCCCGTTCTTCGTCGGCAAGAAGGTGTGGCAGAGCGACTAGCCGCTCGCGCGGTTAGCGAGGGGCTCTCCTCGGCAACGCGACGCTACCGTCGCGCACGTCGTCATTGATCCGGACCGCGATCGCCCGGCTCTTCTCGGCATCCGGTCTGCGGGTTTCCTTCACCACCGTGGTTCGGTCGGCCGGCGCGTATCGCGCGGCCTCGTCCTGCCCCTGCTGCTCCGACCACTGCGGATGCTGAGTACGCACGCCATCGAGCACGATCCGTCGCCCGGACGAATACATGGCGAACGCCTGCCGCACCTTCTCAACACCATCGAGGGGTGTGGCGTCCGCCCAGGCTCGTGCTGCACCGTCCAGGATGGACGCGTGGTTGTGCTCGCGTGCGCGATTCCATTTCTATCCAACGGGGTCGCCGGTTGCGAATCCCTGCTCGGCGCGCCACGCGCGGTACTCGTCCGGGCTGAGTTCGCTTGGCGTGACTTCGCTGCGGCCGCCCCAGAACACCGCGGTGTAGTTCACGGGGATGCCCGCTTCCTCGAGGTGCTGGTCGATCGCGGCCTTGTGCTCGAGCACGCGCTGCTTGTCCGTGCCATGCGCCACGCCCATGATGTTGACGTGGTTGAACTCCGGCCCACCCTCGCGCCAGTACGCGTGGGTCATGATGTGATGCCGACCCACTTCACCACCGGCGGCCAATTCCATTCCGGGCGGCACGGCCCAGTGAAACAGCGCGTTGTACTTCGTCACCGGCGCCGCGTCGTTGACCTTCTTCACGTGTTCGAGGAAGGTCGAGAAACGCCCGATCACGCCCATCGCGTCGAGGTCTTCGGCCATGCGGCAGAAGCGATCGATATTCATCCCGATCTCCGCCGCCCGACGCGCCCACAGGTCCTGGCCGATCTCCTCGACGGCCAGCTCACGCTTCGTGGTCCAAAGCAATCGCCACTGCTCGTCGGTGAGCTCGACGAGCTGGGTGTCGTGCGGCTCGGCCTGTGCCGGGGCGCGGTCGCCGGGCTCGATGCCGCGGCGGCGCATGTGGCCCACGCCCAGCTTGAACAGCTTCTTCGCCGGCATGACGCGGTAGCGTTCGGCCCCGATGACACGCATGAGGTGGTCGCAGTGTGCTTCGAGCGAGGCCTGCGGCGGGACCTTGAGCGTCGTCCACAGCCGATACATCGACCCGGGCGTCTGGGCATCGGTCGAGCGGATCACGACGTGGCCGCTGAACGGGTCGTTGGCATGCAGCCAGTCAAACGCGTCCTGCAGCTTGTCTTCGGGCACTTTCCAGGCAATCAGCGCGCCACGCGCGAGCTTGGTCGTGATCAGCGTCTGGCGGACCCGGCGGATCACGCCGGCCGCGAGCATCGCGCCGATCCGCTCGATCACGGTCTCGACGGCGACGCCCGATCGCTCGGCGATCGCGCCGAAAGGGTCGCGCACGAACCCGCCGACCTGGTCCTCGCTCACGGTGAGGATCGCCTGGTTGATCGGATCGTCAGTCGATGTGGGGACGGTATCGGGCATCGGGTTTCCGTCTCAGCCGGTTGCGGCTACCACGCCGAAGTTGGCCTGGTACAGCTCGTCGATCCTGGCCAGCTCGTCATCGGTCAGGTCGGGCGCGTCGCTGGTCCCGGCGAACTCGGCGAGCTGGTCGAAGTCGTACACGTTGGGCATCGCGCTGGACACGTTCGGGTCGTGCAGGACGAACTTCAGCGCAGCTTGTGCGATGGTCCGCCGGCCCGACGTGAGGAAGCCGAGTTGATCGACCTTCTGCAGGCCCTCGGCGAGCCAGCCATCCGGCCGATGCGAGCGATGGTCCCACTTCGGGAAGGTGGTGTCCGGCGTGAGGTTGCCTTCGAGCAGACCCGAGGAGTGGGGGACGCGGATAAGGATGCCGCCGGTGTGTGCGTGGGCGGCATCGAAGACGCGCTCGTGCAGGTACTGCTCGAGCATGTTGTAGATGATCTGGCAGGTGTGCCACCCGCGGCGGAAGCTGGCGACGCCTTCGTCGATCTGGCGGGTCGGCTCGATGCGCGGGCCCAGCGCCGTGCCATAGCAGCGAATCTTGCCCTCGGCGCGCAGTTGTTCGAGCGTGTCGATGACCGCGTCGCTGTCGATCGCGTCGATGCGCGGGTTGTGCGCTTCGTAGAGGTCGATGCGATCGGTGCCGAGTCGTTGCAGCGAGGCTTCGCAGCTCGATCTAATGGCTTCGGGGGTGAAGTCCTGCCGCCGCTCGCGGTGTCCGGGTCGGCCCGAGTCGTCCGACAGGTCGTAGCCGAACTTCGTCGCGATGACGAGCTTGTCGCGGCGATCGCCGAGCACGTCGCGCACGATCGTCTCGCCCAGCCCGTCGCCGTAGGTGTCGGCGGTGTTGATGAAGTTGATGCCGTGTTCGTCGACCGCGGTGTTGAGCAGTTCGCGTCGGAGCGCTTCATCGGTCACGCCCCACCAGGTGGTCGAGACGGTCCAGACCCCGAAACCGATCTCGCTGACGGACAGGTCCGTTCCAGGCACGGTGCGATAGCGCATAAGGCTTTGGCTCCCTGTGAGGCGGTCACTCAGGCGACGCGGGCGATTGTAGACGCGTCGCCGTGCCGGTCCAATCGCGTCAGGACACGCCGGCCATGCGGGGCGGCGCCTGGTTCTTCGTCGCGGGGTTGTCGGCGGTCGTGTCGCTGGCCGCGGCGCCCGGGACGGCCGGCCGCACGAGCTGGAACGTCCACGCCGCCGCCGCCGCGCCCAGCGCCAGCAGCACCGCGCCGGTCGTCTGGTGCAGCGTGGTGGTGACGGCTTCGGTGGTGCTGGACACCGCGTCGCTGCCGACCACGACGGTCTTGGCGGGGCTGAGCCCGCGGTGGTACAGCGCCCCCAGGCCCAGCAGCAGTTGCAGCCCGAGCACGAGGAGCAACGCCTTGCCGACGCGACGGAGCGGGGCGTGGTCCCCGCCGCGGACGGCCCACGCCCGCACGCCCACGCCGATCCCCAGCGTCGCCACGACCGCCGCGAACGTGATGTGCATCAGCAGCATCCCCCCGGTCTTGCGGAGCGTCACGCCCAGCGCGAGCTGGATCAGCATGGCCACGATGAACGCCGCCGCGAGAAACCGATCGGTCGAGGCGGTGTCGGTGCGTGTGGGGGTGGCCGCCCGCCACGGCCGCGACCGCATCGCCGCCAGCACGACGAACGCGCCGAGCACCACCTGCCCGAACGTGCCGTGGAAGAGGATGTACAGGATGTTGGGGGTCGCTTCGACGGGGCGTGGCGACGCCGCGGCCGCGCCGGTCTCGGCGCCGTGCTGCAGGTCGGTGACCCAGAGCCCGCCGATCACGCCCTGCACGCAGACCATCACCAGCGCCGCGAGCGCGAAGACCTTCACGCCCCGCGACGCGCCGCCCAGCCACGTGTGCACCGCCAGCACGATCGCCATGAGACCGACGAGCGTCCCGGCCAGTCGGTGCGTGTGCTCGTAGTAGATCCCCCCGGTCATCCGCGCCAGCGGGAAGACGAACATGTTCGACCCGAACGTGTTCGGCCAGTCGGGCACGGCGAAACCCGCGTCGAAGCCGGTGACCAGCCCGCCGGCCAGCACGACCAGCCCGGTCGCGAACACCACGGACCACGCCAGCCGCGCCGGCCAGTCGATCACCCGCGGCGTCCCCGGTCGGGTCCGCCGGCCGACCGCGTGCCCCAGCAGCATCACGGCGATCGTCGCGAGGAGGTACCCGGGCAGCCCCACCAGCAGCGTCTCACGGGACGAGGCCTGCGACAGCACCGACCCGATAATCAGCAGGTTCACCAGCGCGACGATCGCGCCGGAGGCGGTCGCCCCGCGCCAGGTGCGCTGGGTCTGTCGCCCCAGCGCCACCCCGCCGCCGACGAGGATCCCCACCAGCGCCGCGAAGCTCAACCAGCCCGGCGCCGCGATGAACGGAATATGCAACAGGTACCCGGCGATCCACATGGCCACCACGGTGCCCAGGCTCACCGCCAGCACGTCGGCGTAGCCATGCGTTTGCTGCTCCAGTCGCTGCTCGCTCATGGTCGAAGATTGTAGACCGACATGCCCAGTTCGCCCAGCCGCGAACGCGTCGCATGCCCATGCGCGGCGCCTTGCGTCGCTTGCTGGTCCAAGGCCCCTGGCCTACTATGCCCCACGCTCGGAAAGCCACCGTCATGACCACCGCTTCAGTCGGACAGATCGCCCGTCCCGTCAGTTCCACATCCGCACGGATCAGGGAACTGGTCGACTGCTACGCGCAGTTGAGCAAGTCGCGGCTGACGATGATGGTCGTGCTCACCGCCGTGGTCGGGTTCGTCATGGGCTCCACGACCGGGGTGAGCTGGTGGACGCTGGTGTTGACCGCCGTCGGCACGGCTTTGGCCGCTTCCTGCGCGAACGCGTTGAACCAGTGGCTGGAGATCGACCGGGACGCGCGGATGCCGCGGACGCGCGGCCGGCCGCTGCCCGCCGGCCGCATCGGCCAGCTCCACGCGCTGGCGTTCGCGACGGCATGCGGCGTGGTCGGCCTGGCCACGCTCACGCTGGGCGTGAACCTGCTCGCCGCGTCGCTGGCGGCGCTGAACATCATCCTCTACGTCGCGGTCTACACCCCGCTCAAGGTCCGCACCAGCCTCAACACGCTCGTCGGCGCGGTCGTCGGCGCGATCCCCCCGATGCTCGGCTGGGCCGCGGCCACCGGCTCGATCGACGCCGGCGCGTGGGTGCTCGGCGCCGTGCTGTTCGTCTGGCAGATGCCCCACTTCCTCGCCCTGGCGTGGATGTATCGTGAGGACTACGAAAAGGGCGGCTACCGCATGCTCCCCTCACGCGACCCCAACGGCCGGCTCACCGGGCGGGTCGTCCTGCTCTACGCCCTGGCGCTGATCCCGGTCACCCTCATGGCCACCCACGTCGGCATGACCGGCTGGGTGTATTACGCCGCGGCCGCGGCGCTGGGTCTCTGGCTGGTCGGGCTGGCGGTCCGCATGCTCCGCCGACGCACCGACGCCCGGGCGCGGAAGCTGTTCCTCGCCAGCGTCATTTACCTGCCGCTGCTGATGGTCGTGATGATGATCGATCGGCCGGCCGAGTCGATCGACCCCGACGGTCAGGCGAACGCCACGCACGGGGCCGCTTTGAAGGCACAGTTGCCGTGAACGCCACGCAAGACCCCCAGGCGACGATGCATCGTTACTACGATCCGGCCGGCCGCCGCAGCTTCCGCCGCGTCGTCGCCGTCATCGCCGTCATCTTCGTCTCCGCCATGGCCGTCCAGGCCTGGTACGTCTACGACATCCGCCACAGCGTCACCGGCGACGGCGAGAACGTCGCAAGCTACGGCTACGACTTGTCGAACCTCGCGGTTGACCCGAACCTGCTGGTCGCGTCGGGCATGCCCAAGGACGGCCAGCCCGCGATGACCGATCCGGAGGTGCACCCCGCCGCGGAAGTCGCCCGCCTCAGCGACAACGAATACCAGCGCGTCGTGGTCGGCCGCGACATGGTCGTCGGCGTCGAGATCAACGGCGAGGCACGGGCGTACCCCGTCCGCATCCTCAACTGGCACGAGATCGTCAACGACACGCTGGGCGGCGTGCCCATCGCCGTGACGTTCAACCCCATCAGCCGCGCCGCCGCCGTGTTCGACCGCCGCGTCGGCGACCGGACGCTGGCGTTCGGGTACAGCGGCCTGCTGTACAACCACAACCTGGTCATGTACGACCACCAGGCCGACCCCAACGGCCAGTCGCTGTGGTCGCAGCTCAAGTTCGAATCGATCGCCGGGCCGCGGCGGGGCGAGCAGCTCAAGGTCTTGCCGATGCGGCTCGTGCGGTGGGAGCAGTGGGAGGCGCTGCATCCGGAATCGAGCCTGCTCGCCGGCCAGCGGGCTTACAGCAAGCGGTACAAGCGCACCCCGATCGAGGACGCGTTCCGCACGGGCAAGCCTTTGTACCCGGCCGCGCCGCTGCCCCCGCAACCGGAAGGCGATGTCACCGATCGCAGGCAACTGCACCTGGCCTCGACCATCGCCGCGTACGAGTCGGCCGACGGCTGGGTGGTCGTGGTCGAGCCGTTCGTGCAGCGACAGCGGATCCCCGACGGCGTGCCGGTGGCGTACGCGCGCTGGTTCGCGTGGTACGCGATGCACGGCGAGCCGGCGGAGGTCAAGTCGTTCGACCTCGGCGCCGCCCGCCACGAGGTGATCGAGCAGGACAGCAAGTAACGCGAGCCACCCGGCCGGTCGAGATGCGCCCATCCCAACGCGTGTTGGAGGCAGGTCCACCCGGGAACGCGACCGAGGCGCGGCGCTGCCTGGGGCGCCCCCCCGCGCGGCGCTTGCCGAGACTCAATGCATCGTTTGGTTGGCGGGCCTTCCCGTCGCGCATCGGAATACTCGGCGATAGCCGGGGATGTGCTCACGCGTCGGGTTGCGGGCGGGCGAGGCGGGTGAGCATGGCCACGGCCGTGACGCCCAGGAGCGTGGCGCCGAGCCAGTAGGGTCGGCCGGTGGCATGGGCGGCGTAAAGGGCGGCGCCGGCGAGGTAGCCGACGCTGCGGCCGACGGCGGTGGCGGACTGGGTCAGGCCGTGCACCGCGCCTTGTTCATGCTCGGAGACCTGGAGGCTGATGAGCCCGGCGAGGGCGGGGATGGCGAGCCCGCCGCCCACGCCGATCAGCGCCGCGGCGACCCAGAGCCCGCTGACCGACGGGCCGACCCCGAGCCAGACGAATCCGCCGGCGAGCGTCGCGCTGCCGACGATGACGGTGAGCGGCTCGCCGAGGTGCTTGACGATCGGCCGGATCGCGCCGCCCTGGATGAAGATGCCGGTCACGCCCCAGACGAAGAACACCCAGCCGACCTGCTGCTCACCGTAGCCGTAGCGGTCCGCGGCGAAGAGGCTGAGCGTGGGCGTCATGACCGAGTAGCCGACGGTCATGACCACGCAGACCAGCAGCAGGGGCCTGACGCCTCGATGGCGTAGCAGTTGCGGGAGGCGTGCCGGCTTGAGCACGTCGCCGGCGGGGCGTGCGGTGCGTGTCTCGCGGAGCGTGGCGGCGATGAGCGCGACGGCGGCCAGCTCACATCCCACGCAGAGCCAGCCGACGGCGGCGTGCGCGTGCGACCCGATCCACCCGCCCAGGGGCAGGCCGACGGTCAGCCCCGCGCCGAAGGCGGCGCCGAGCACGCCGAGCGCGGCGGTGCGCTTGGAGGGGTCGGACCGGTCGGACGCGACGGCGAAGGCGAGGGTGGCTTGAGCGGCGAACGCGCCGTTGATCAGCCGGCCGACGCCGAGCCAGAACAGCCCGCCGAGGGCGGCGGCCCCGAGGGTCGGGGCCAGCGCCCACAGCGCCGATCCGACGGCCGCCCCGGTCATCGTGATCATCAGCGTGGGTTTGCGACCGATGCGATCGCTCAACGCCCCCCACAGGGGATTGCCGACCACCTTGGGCGCGGTGACCATCGCCATGAGCAGCCCGACCCAGAGCGCGTCGGCGGCGAACGTTTCGGTCACGTAGTAGGGGAGGATGGGGATCGTCGCGCCCAGACAGACGATCTCGAGGAACACGACGGCGGCGACGACGATCAGCGGGGGCATGACGCGAGAGCATAAGGATGACACGCCGCGCAGACAAAGCGACGCGGCGCGGCGGCGACGCAAAGCCCACGTTCTGACCCGTTTGTCCGCTTTGACGGCGCGCCCGTTGACGCTACAATCGCCTCCCCTTTACGCACTGCGGGAGTAGGTCAGCGCGATGAGCGAATCCGGCCCGACCGGACATTTCGTCTTTCCGAGGTGGTCGAACCTGGCCCTGCCGGCGATCATCCTGGCGCTGGTGGGCGGGCCGCTCTACCTCGGCACCCTCGTGCCCTTCACGCTGAGCCCGACCACGATCAACGTCGGCTACCAGCCCGAGCAGCCCGTGGCGTACAGCCACGAGGTCCACGTGGGCCAGCTCGGCATGGATTGCCGCTACTGTCACACGTCCGTCGAGGACGCCGGTTTCGCCGCCGTCCCGCCGACCGCGACCTGCATGAACTGCCACCACGCCATCCACAAGAACAGCAACAAGGTCCTGCCCATCCGCGAGAGCTACGAGCAGGGCACCCCGATCCTCTGGGCCAAGGTCCACGACCTGCCCGACTACGCCTACTTCAACCACTCGGTGCACGTGAACGCGGGGGTGAGCTGCGTCGAGTGCCACGGCCGGGTCGACCGCATGGGCGAGGCCGGCGTCTACACCGTCGAGAACCTCAGCATGAGCTGGTGCATGGAGTGCCACCGCAACCCGACCGAGCGCTTGCGTCCGACGGCGGAAGTGACGAACCTCGGGTGGGACCCGCTCGCGATGACCCAGACCCAGCGGCGAGAGCTGGAAGCGCTGCACGAACGTGTCGGCGAGAACATGAGCCTGCAGAACTGCTCGACCTGCCACCGGTGAGGTGGGATGTCGGATGTGATGTGAAAAGCTAGCTAATGAGTCACTTGACGCAGGACAATCGGAGCACCGGGCCGGCGCCCGACCACGCGCACCAGCCCACGCCCGACGTCGCGCGCGCCGCGTCGACCGGCCCGACCTACTGGCGGTCGCTGGATGAGCTGGCCGACACCCCCGAGTTCCGCCAGTACCTCGACAGCGAGTTTCCCGGGTACGACCCGCAGACGATCCTCTCGGGCACGCGGCGCGGCTTCCTCAAGATCATGGGCGCGTCGTTCGCCCTCGCCGGGCTCGCCGGCTGCCGCCGCTGGCCCAAGCGCCAGCTCGCCCCGTACACCGCCCGCCCCGAGGACCAGACGCCCGGCGTGCCCGAGCATTACGCCACCGCGTTCGATCGCGACGGCGCGGCCCGGCCGCTGCTCGTGACCGCGTTCGACGGCCGGCCCATCAAGGTCGAAGGCAACCCCGAGCACCCCGCATCCCACGGCGCGGCCGACCTGATCAGCCAGGCCTCCGTCCTCAACCTCTACGACCCGCATCGCCTGCGGCATCCCCGGAAGGCCGAACAGCGCGCGACCTGGTCCGACGTCCAACAGGCGTTGGGCGACATCGCCGCCGCGGCCGACGCCAACGACGGCGAAGGCCTGGTCATCCTCGTCGAGCCCACCGGTTCGCCGACGCTCTTCGGCCTGCTGGCCCGGGACCTGAAGAACAGCCGCTGGTCCAAAGCGCGGGTGATCCCGCAGACCACCCGGAGAGACGCGAACGTCACCGACGGCACGAAGCTGGCGTTCGGCCGGGCGCTGCGCCCGATCTATCACCTTGAATGGGCCCGGACCATCGTCAGCCTCGACGCCGACTTCATGATGGACGATCCGGACGCGATACGGCTGGCGGGCGAGTATGCCCGGTCGCGTCGTGACGTGGACGACGCCGAGTCGATCAGTCGCCTCTACGTCGCCGAGCCGACGTTCACGGTGACCGGCACCAACGCCGACGAGCGGCTGGCGATCCGCCGTTGCGACGTGGGCCAGCTCGTTGCCGAGATCGCCGCCGCGCTCGACGTGCCCGGCGTCACGGCCGAGCAACGTCCCTACCGCGAGCATGCCCGGACCGTCGCGGCCGACCTGAAGCAGGCCGGCGAGAACGGCGTCGTCATCGTCGGCCCCGACCAGCCGCCGGAGGTCCACGCGATCGCCCACGCGATCAACCAGCGCCTGGGCGCGGTCGGGTCGACCGTCTCCTTCGTCGAGGCGCTGCCGCATGAACCGATGGGTGCGCTGCCCGCCGATGCCCGGCACGTGCTCATCCTCGGCGGCAACCCGGTCTTCACCGACGGGCTGGACCTGTCGAACGCCCGGACGACGATCCATCTGACCGACGCGATCAACGAGACGTCGGCACAATGCACGTGGGCGTTGCCGCGGACGCACTACCTCGAAGCCTGGGGTGACGCGGCCTGCGCCGACGGCGCGACCTCCATCGTCCAGCCGGTGATCGAGCCGCTGTTCGACGCACGCAGCGACATCGAGGTGGTCGGCATGCTGCTCGGCCAACGCCGCAGCGGCTACGAACTGGTCCGCCGGACGCACCTCGATGAGCGGGGCCTGAACGAGAAGCAGTGGCGGAAGGTGCTGCACGACGGGTTGGCGCCCGGGACGGCCAAGCCCTGGGCGACCCCAACGCTGCGCAGCGACATCCCGCCGGTCGACGCGGACCGGCCCGCGGACGGCGAGTTCGAGATCGCCTTCCGGCGTTGCTACAAGGTGCTCGACGGCCGGTACGCCAACAACGGCTGGTTGCAGGAGCTGCCCGACCCCATCACCAAGCTCGCCTGGGACAACGCCGCCTATGTCAGCCCGTCGGATGCGAAGAAGCTCGACGTGAAGCTCGGCGACGTGGTGCGGGTCAACGTGAACGGCACGACCGTCGACGTGCCGGTGTACACCCTGCCGGGCCAGGCGCACGGCACGGTCACGCTGACGCTGGGTTACGGGCGGACGGTCTGCGGGCCGGTCGGCCGGTCCGTGGGCACGGACGTGCAGCCGCTCTGGCGTGCCGGCGGGTGCCGGCCGTTCGCCGCCGGCCGCGTCAGCAAGACCGGCCAGACCTACGACCTGGTCACCACACAGGACCACTACGCGATCGACCCGGTCGGCGCCAAGGCCCGCGCGGATCGCGTCGAGCATGAGCTGATCCGCTCGGCGACCTTCGAGCATTACAAGGCGCACCCCGACTTCGTTCACGCCCACAGCCACGCGATCCCGCTTCCGATCTACGGCCGGCCGGACGAGGGGCACGGCCACGAAGAGCACGACGGGCACCAGGTCGACCACGCGCACGGCGACCACCACGCCGCGCCCGCACACCCGGACGGGTTCGCGACGTCGCGCGGCGTGCAGCAGTTCGAGAACCCGCTCGACCGCGACGGGTCCGACCAGTACCAGTGGGGCATGGCGATCGACCTGCACAGTTGCATCGGGTGCAACGCCTGCGTGATCGCCTGCCAGGCGGAGAACAACATCCCGATCGTCGGCAAGAGCCAGGTCAAGATGAATCGCGAGATGCACTGGATCCGCGTCGACCGCTACTTCACCGGCGACCCGCACGACCCGGACTCGGTGAACGCGGTGCACCAGCCGCTGATGTGCGTGCATTGCGAGAACGCCCCGTGCGAGCAGGTCTGCCCGGTCAGCGCCACGGTGCACGACACCGAGGGGCTGAACGTGATGGTCTACAACCGCTGCATCGGCACGCGGTACTGCTCGAACAACTGCCCGTACAAGGTCCGTCGGTTCAACTACGCCGACTGGCACGCCCGCGACCCGCGGAACGACGGCGATACCCCGCCGTTCATCGGCATGCCCGATCAGGAGCAGCTCGAGGGCATCGGCGAGGTCGAACGCCTGGCGTTCAACCCCGAGGTCACGGTGCGGATGCGCGGGGTGATGGAGAAGTGCACCTACTGCGTCCAGCGGATCCAGCAGGCCAAGCAGCAGGCCAAGGCCGACTACGGCCAGGGCCGCCGCGACGACTATACCGTCGGCGGCGACGAGGTCCGGACCGCCTGCCAGCAGACCTGCCCGACGCAGGCGATCCACTTCGGCAACCTGCTCGACCCCGAGTCGAAGGTCGCGAAGCTGCACTACGACAACCAGCGGGGTTACACGCTGCTGGATGACCTGAACGTCCGACCCCGGACCAAGTACCTGGCGAAGATCACCAACCCCCGTCACACCAAGCCCGCTGCGGAAGGCGCGCATGAGCACGGCTGACCTGACAGGATCGATCCCCGCGGACGTGACCGCGCGCCCGGCCGACCCCATGGACAACACCCATGAGGACCCGCGGCGTCGGGCCCCGCTCGTGCTCGGCGGCACCGACTTCAACGGCGTCACCGAGAGCGTCAGCGACCTGGCGCTCAAGCCGATGCGGCAGACCCCCAAGGCCTGGTACGTGGCGCTGCTGATCTCCGTCACGCTGCTGGGCGTGCTGGTCGTGCTGATCGGGTACCTGCTGCTGACCGGCGTGGTGGTCTGGGGCAACAACCAGCCGGTCGCCTGGGGCTTCCCGATCGTCAACTTCGTGTTCTGGGTCGGCATCGGCCACGC
>CAYWKS010000029.1:23378-39554 GCA_964458935.1 uncultured Planctomycetaceae bacterium | reverse complement strand
CCTAACCCCTCACCCCCCAAGCCCCCGATCCCGGCCCGCCTGGAATCAAATTTCCGGTCAGTTGATCGTTTGACTCGATCGCAAGTATCCTGTACAGTTCCCAAGCGGGTTTCTATCCAAAAACACCGGGCAAACCTGAAGATAGTCATGAAAAGCATCCAGATATTATCTGTCGTCAACGCGCGTTCGATTGGAACCTGCCTCGTTATCGGTTTTGCCGCCGCCGCCTCAGCGCAAGAGCAGATAGCCATCAATCCACTGTCTGAGGAGGAGAAGCGGACCTTTCTTCTGGTCGACGAAGGGCAACCGGGGCGCCCGCCTCAACTCGTTGATATACAGACTGGCGAAGCGGTCGAGCGTGACCAACTGGTAATCAATGAACTGGCAGGCCTTGACGAAGCACGCTATTCCGTAATGGGCACCGATGGCTGGTACCTCGCTAACGTGGGTACGAACGACCACCCCCTGTACCACAGCGGGCTGACCCAAACCCACCCCCAGCTTCGCCGCACCGAGGGCAAGCCGGACATTCGTCTTTCCCTAGAGGGCGAGGCTTGGCTGCATAACGACTTAGTTCGGATCGTCGGAATCACGGATGGTGGCGATTACTATCGAGGTACGATTGATTGGTCCAATGGTTCGATCACAGATATCAAGCAACTCACAGATCTTGGCGTTTTCACACATAAACCCCCCTTTCTCTGGGCTGCGGATCACCTGTATATCTGGGGTGAGTTTGACAAACAGAGACCCACTGTTCGACTGAATCTGAACACTGGGGAGTACGAAGAGGTCGACTGGTTCGACGCCCTACCGCGAAGGGGGCCCGCACAAGCCGCTCTATGGACAAACCCAAGCCGAACCATCGCGTTCGCTCTTCGCGGCGATCAGATACGGGTTATCGATCTCGTGCGAGGGCGCACGCTCAGAATCCCCCTAGATGACGAACCAGAACTCACTAGAGAGAACGGCCCGAACAACATCCTAGTTACCGCGCGAGCCTGGCTAGACGATCACACACTGGTCTCGACCGGCATAGATTTCTGCACGCGGCTGGACCTAAAGTCCGGGAAAGTCACCGTGACTAGGTGGGGCGAGATCTTTCCAGACCACATTCACCACTACATGCCGGGCACACGCACAGAAGCGTTCATTGAGCCAGCTGTGATCCCCCTGGCTGGATTCCGACTCTTCGGCCACATGTTTCCGGTCGAAGTCAGTGTCGGACGCCAGGATAAGAGCGATCACTTTGTATTGGACTTGCGCGACCTTAGCAAACGCCCAATCAAAATCAAGCCCGCCGAACGGCGGGCTTGGCTGACACCGACACAATACCTCTACAGCAACTCGGACGGCGGTCTCTCAAATATCGGGACTTACCTCTTCGATACAGCCACCGGCCAATCGACTAGGGTTAGTCGGTACCCCATGGACAAAAATACAGGGTTACACCGCGTACCAAATGAAGAGTTCTTCGTGCTCGAGCGCGCCGGCCGAACAAGCAAGACGGCATACATCGTTTCATTTGATGGCGAGACACATCGCGAAATCGCGAGCGCCTATCACAGCATCGAAGTTGTCATGGGCAACATGGGCAACGTGCCGGCGATCGATCTGTGGTTCAATAAGGACCTGTCGGAAGCTTGGCGACCGGGCAGATGGGAGTCTTCCATTGCTGAGGCCGGCTACGAGGATCCCGGGGTCGTCCGCACTAGAGCGACGGCGGTAGACAAGCAAGTTGACGACAGCAAACGGAACGCCGAGACAGACCAGCAAAGGATGCAAAATACAGAACAGCCCCGAGAGCGCACCGCGCCCTCAACCACCGCTGATTCATCCACGCGTGAGCAAATAGAGGAAGCTGCTCGGGAAAGAGCGCGGCAAGCCGAGGAGGAGGCAAAGAGCCGACTGCGTAATCTGTTCCGGTAGCGGTCGTCTAACCCCTCACCCCCCCCAAGCCCCTGATCCCGGCCCGTCTGGGATCAAGTTTCCTTCTATGTTCCGCTGGTTGTCAAGCTCCTTCTTGAGCCGGTTGAATCAGTTCATGGTGACGTCTCCGTGAACCGTTGGTGTTAATCGTCTGGCAGCGTACGGGGGATCGACATTTACGATTCGGTCTCGGCTCGTCGCGTCTTCGCCGGCGGCTTCGTGGTCAGTCCAGACGCTCGGGCCTGGAGCCACCTTCTATCCGTGTCCGCGCGGGCTTCGGCCGGAGAAGAAAAGGTGTCGAGAAGAAAAGGTGTCAGGAAGAGAAGGTGTCAGGAACCTTATTCGCGTTCTTGCTGTGAACATACTACAAGAAGGTTCCTGACACCTTTTCTTCCCCTCGATGTAAATCAACCTGACACCTTTTCTTCGCAAGTCCATAGCTTCGTGCTCCAGGGGATCGATGCCATTGGCTGTGAGATCGAAATCGACCTTGCTGAGCGGTGGATTCAGAAGACCACAATTGTCAACAGATAAAGACCCATCGGCGCAAGATGAGCCGATGGGCCTGGTGCTGTTACCGGAAGATGGGTTCGTTCAGTGCCACCGCCGGAGCAGGCCGATGCCGCCGAGGGCCAGCAGCGCCAGCGAGCCGGGCTCGGGGATGACTTCGACCAGGCGGAGGGTGGGATTGTTGCCAGTGCCAACATATCGCTCGAAGGAGAAGTCGAACGCCTGGCCGTTGACAAAGACGCCGCCGATACGGCCCTCGGTCATCGGGATGTCGATGCTGTCGCCGGAGAAGTGGTAGGGATTGCTGTTGTAGGTAAAGGAACCGGCCAGCGCCCGGATCTCGACCACGGCAGACCCTTGCATGCAGATATCTTGGCTTCCTCCGCTGATCCGGCCCCCGGTGATGACCGTGTGACTCTCGTAGTAGGCGTAAAGCCCATAACGATTGCCTTGCAGCGTGCCGCCGGAAATGTAAGCGGTATGAGAACTGGTATTAACGAAGCCATCGCTATCGAATCCGTTGATGCTGCCCCCATCAATCCGGATTGTGGCAGTGTGATTAGCACGGAGGCCCGACGAGCCCTCGACCGTTCCTCTAGTGATATGCACAGTTGATAAACTATTGGCAGACATAGCGATGAAGTTACTCGAAATGACCGATCCGCCTTGGACACGAACAACGCTGGAGTCATAGGCATGAACGGCTCCGCCCAACGCAGCGACAATACTTCCGCCATCGACGACGCGCAGTTCGTTGTCGCTATAGACGTCCTGCGGAGCCGTGTTCGGCGTGGTGACAGTGAGGATGCTTCCCGCCCGGGCCGACGAGGCGATGGCCAGCACGGCGAGGACGGTCAGGAACAATGCGGAACGACACAGGGATCGAGGCATCTTGTCTTCTCCTTGAAATATGAAGACACAGGGACAGACCACAAGCCACGGCGGCTTGATGAACGCGCAGCCACTCCCCGTCGTCGTCCCTGTAAGATGTCAACTCTGTCCCCAGAACCCCACGCGAAAGAGGATAGGGTGATCCTCGTTGATCGGCAAGCATTTCTTCGGCGCTAAGCTTGTCGCCGGTTCACTCATGCCTCAGTCCCTTTGTCACTTCATCCCTCCGTCACTATCTTGTACCCATGCTCGCACAAGTCCATAGCTTCGTGCTCCAGGGGATCGATGCCATTGGCTGTGAGATCGAAATCGACCTGGCCGAGCGGGGGATTCAGAAGACGACCATCGTCGGCCTACCCGACGCGGGGGTGAAGGAATCGATCGAGCGCGTGCGGTCGGCGATCGTCAACTCCGGGTATCCGTTACTGATAGGCAATTTGATTGCAGGCGGGCCGGGGTCGGGGGCTTGGGGGGTGAGGGGTGATCAAGCGCGTTTAGTTGGCCGCTGTCTAGTGCGCGGGGATTGATGGGGATGGGTTGCGGTTGGCGGCGTGGGAGGCTTGCGGGACCGGTCTGCTGAAGCGGGCGGGGTGGGGGAGTGGGCGGGGTCAGCGGGGTTTTTGTTGCAAATCGGCGAGCTGCTTTTCGAGGTGTTGGACGCGGCGGAGCAGTTCGGGCAGGCGTTCGGCGGCGAGGAGGGCGCGCTTGGCGTGGGTGAGGGGTCGAGCGGGAGTGCCGCCGACCTGGGCGTCGGGGGGGACGTCGTGCATGACGCCGCTCTTGGCGGCGATGCGAGCGCGGTCGCCGATGTGCAGGTGTCCGGCGACGCCGACCTGCCCGCCCATGACCACGTGTGAGCCGGTGGTGACGCTGCCGGCGAGACCGACCTGTGCGACGTAGAGGTTATGGGGTCCGACGGAGCAGCCGTGGCCGATGGTGACGGCGTTGGAGAAGCGCGTGCCTTGGCCGATGGTGGTGGCGCCGAGCGTGGCGCGGTCGATGACGCAGGCGGCGCCCATTTCGACGTCGTCGTGGACGGCGGCGATTCCGGCGGCGGGGATCTTGTGGTGCTCGCCGCGGTGGGTGGCGTAGCCGAAGCCGTCGTTGCCGATGACGCAGCCGGCGTGGAGCACGACGCGGTGGCCGAGCGTGCAATGGTCGTAGATGGCGACGTTGGGGTAGAGCACGCAGTCGTCGCCGATCCGGGCGTGTTTACCGACGTAGACGCCGGGGTAGAGGATGCATCGTTTGCCGACGACGGCGTGGGGTGCGATGTAGGCGAAGGGTCGGACGGTGCACAGCTCGCCGAGCAGCGCGGAGGGGTCGATCCAGGCGTGGTCGCTGATGCCGGGGCGGGGGTGGTGTCGCCAGCCGTGCAGCGCGACGGCGGCGTCACGGAAGGCGATGTAGGGATCGTCGGCGACGAGCAGGGCGGGTCCGTCGAGGGTGACGCCGGGAGCGGCGATGAGCGCGGCGGCGCGTGTGTGGCGAGCGCGTGGCAGGTAGCGGGGGTTGGCGAGGAAGGCCACGTCGGCGGGCCCGGCGTCTTCGAGCTTGGCGCACCGCTCGATGGGGCGATCGCCGGCGCGGGGGTCGTCGGCGACGATCCGCGCGCCGATGCGGTGGGCCAGCTCGGCGAGGGTCATGGCCATGACGGCGAAGCTAGCGGGGCGGGCGTGGGTTGGCAACGGGTGAGGGTGCGTCGTGGTCGCTTGTTGGATACCCGGGGCGTGACTACACTGGCGTCGTTTCGCGATCGGCGACGGTCGATCGCGTGCTGACGAGCTCACAGCGACCATGGGGCGGCGTAAGCAGCGTCGCGCCGCGCATGCGGATAGACACCGTGCAACAGACCCGGATCCTGACGCCAGCGTGCCTGCTGCTCCTGTGCATCCTGGCCGGTCCCCGGGCCGGCGCCCAGGGGGTGGACGTGGCGGGCCGACCGGTCGCCGCGGTGCGGGTGACGGGGGTGAGCAAGGTGGACCCTCAGTTTGTGCTGAACCAGGTCCGGACGCAGGCGGGCCGGCCATACGACCCGGCGCAGGTGGCGCGGGACATCCGCAACATCACGCGTCTGGGTCGTTTCGCGTCGGTTCGTGCGGAGGTGACCCAGCGGGACGACGGGGCGGTGGTGCTGACGTTCGTGGTCGACGAGCAGCCGCTGCTGGCGGACGTGCAGGTCGTGGGGAACAAGCGACTGGACGACCAGAAGCTGCTGGAGTCGGTGCTGCTGCGCGGCGGCGACCCGCTGGACCCGTTTCTGATCGACCGGGGTGTGCGGCAGATCCGCGAGTCGTACCGCGAGGCGGGCTACTACCTGGCGGACGTATCGGTGGACGAGCAGACGCTGGACGAGTCGAACGTGCTGATCTTCCGTGTCCGCGAGGGGCCGCGCGTGAAGGTGCGCGAGGTCGCCTACGAGGGCAACGAGCAGATCGCCGGCAAGCAGTTGGACAGCAAGATCAAGACGGACGAGTACTTCGTGCTGTTTTCGAAGGGATCGCTGTCGGAGGAGGAGCTGGACCGGGACGTGGCGCGGATCCGGGACTTCTACGGGGATCGGGGCTACCTCGACGCGCGGGTGGGGCGGCGGATCGAGCTCAGCGACGACCAGAAAGACGCGCGGGTGACGTTCGTGATCGACGAGGGGGTGAAGTACACGGTGGGGGACGTGCGTTTCCGGGTCGAGGGCAAGGGGGTGTACTCGGAGGCGATGCTGCGCGAGGCGATGCCGCTGAAGAGCGGCGACGTGTTCTCCAGCCGCGCCCAGGAAGACAGCGTCGAGGCGATCGAGGACCTTTACGGCGAGCTGGGGTACCTGCCGCCGGACGCCGGGGGTGACACGCGGGTCGCGATCGAGCGGCTGTTCGACCCCGAGGCGTCCCGGGTGCACCTGCTGGTCTTGATCGCCGAGGGCCGCCAGTACACGGTCGGCAACGTGATCATCCGAGGCAACGCGACGACGCAGGACCGGGTGTTCCGGCGGCAGCTTCGGCGGGTGGACCCGGGCCGGCCATATGACAACGCGGGCCTGAACAACTCGGTGCAGCGCGTCCGGGGGACGGGGCTGGTCGGCGGGGCGAAGATCACCGTGCAGGGCCAGCCCGACGACCCGATCCGCGACGCCCTGGTCGAGGTGCAGGAACAGCGGACCGGGTCGATCTCATTCGGCGCGGCGCTCAGCTCCGACGCCGGCATCCTCGGCGCCTTCGACCTGCGGCAGCGCAACTTCGACATCGCCGACCTGCCCGAGAGCACCACCGAGTTCATCACGGGCAAGGCGTTCAGCGGCGCCGGCCAGCAGTTCGGCCTGAGCATCCAGCCCGGCGACGAGCTGCAGCGCTACAGCATCAGCTGGTCCGACCCCTACGTCTTCGACTCCGACTACTTCCTGTCGCTGCGCGGCCAGTACTTCACCCGCGTCCGCGAGCAGTACGACGAGGAACGCCTCGGCGGGTTCACCCGCTTCGGCAAGCGGTTCGGGGACATCTGGTCGGCCACGGTCAACACCCGCTTCGAGGGCATCAACATCGACGACGTCGATTCCGACGCGCCGGTCGATGTGTTCGATGTCGAGGGCGACTCCACGCTCATGGGCCTGGGTCTGTCGGTCGCGCGCAGCACCGTGGACAGCCGCATCTTCCCCACCCGCGGCACGCGGCTGGTCGCCGGCGTGGAGCACGTGGGGTTCGGCGGCGACTTCGACTTCACCCGGTTCAGCGCCGAGGGCAACGCGTTCTTCACGATCGACCAGGACTTCTACGGCCGCAAGACCGTGCTGGGCTTCAACACCCAGATCGGCTACATCTTCCCGGAGGGCGATGCGCCGACGTTCGAGCGGTTCTACGCGGGCGGGCACTCGTCGTTCCGCGGGTTCGAGTTCCGCGGAGTCGGGCCCCGCGGCGTCCGCGCCGACACCCTGCGGATCGGTGACGACCCGGTCGGCGGCAGTTGGCTGTTCCTGCTGGGCGCCGAGTACAACTACCCCATCTGGGGCACGCCCGCGCCCGACGGGTCCATGAACGAGATCGTCCGCGGCGTGTTCTTCGTCGACTCGGGCACCGTCCGCGAGGACATCGGCCTTGGCGAGTACCGCGTCTCCGTCGGCGCCGGCGTCCGCCTCAAGCTGCCGTTCCTCGGGCAGGCCCCGTTCGCCTTCGATCTGGCCTACCCCGTCCTCAAGGAAGATGCGGACGAGACCCGCATCTTCAGCTTCTCCCTCGCCGTGCCCTTCTGAGCGGCGCCCCGGCGGGATGCATTCGCCCCGCGGAGGGGCTATCGTGACAGGCAGGCAATCTCACCCCCCGACCCCTGAACGCTGATTCCAGGATGACCCGGAAGGAGCAACCCCCATGCAGACGCGACAGATGATGATGATGGGCCTGGGCGCGGCGATCGTGCTCGCCGCGGGCTTCGCCGTGAACCTTCGTGGCCAGGCCGGCCCGGCACAGCCCGTCGCCGTCGCCGTCGTCGACGTCCAGAAGGTCTTCAACGAGTCCGACGAGCGGGCCAACGTCGAGGCCAACATCCAGGGCCGCATCGCCGAGCTCCAGAAGCTCGAGCAGGACAAGCGGCAGCAGATCGAGAACCTGCGGACCGACCTGGAGATCATGGACACCCAATCGCCCAACTACACCCGCAAGCGGGACGAACTGCGGCAGGCTCTGATCGACCTCCGCGTCCACCTCGAAGTCGCCCAGCGCGAGATCGAGCACGAGAAGGCGCTGCAGCTCGAAGCCATCTACCGCAAGGTGATCGATGTCATCCAGACCATCGCCCAGGCCGAGGGGTACGACATCGTCCTGTTCCGCGACCACATCCCCGACATCACCAACGCCAGCCAGCAGCAGATCGCCGGGCTGATCCAGGTCCGCAAGGTGCTGTACTCGGCGGATCGGCTCGACCTGACCGAACGCGTAAAGCAGAAGCTCAACGCCGGGTTCGAGCGCTGAGCCCGCCGCCGATGCCGCAACCCTCGTGAGCGATCGACATGCCGATGACCACTCGTGAACTGGCCGACCTCGTCGGGGGCGAGCTGCGCGGCCCGGCCGACCTGAGCCTCGAGGCCGTCGAGGTCGTCGACCGCGCCCGGCCCGGGTACCTGACGTACGTCGGCGACGACAAGCACGCCCAGCGCTGGGCCGACAGCGCCGCCGCCGCCGCGCTCGTCGACGCGAAGCTCGAACTCGAGCCCGGGCCCGATCGGGCGCTGATCGTCGTCGACGACGTGGACCTCGCCCTCGCCGCCGTCCTCGAACGCTTCGCCCCACCGCCGGTCCTGCCCAACGACGGCGTCGATGACCACGCCGTGGTCAACCCCACCGCCCGCATCGCCGCCTCCGCACGCGTCGGGCCGCTGTGCCACGTCGGCCCGCACGTGCAGATCGGCCCCGGGACCATCCTCCACGGCTCGGTCACCGTCATGGACCATGCCGTCATCGGCGGCGGCTCCGTGCTCTGGCCCGGCGTGGTCGTCCGCGAACGCTGCACCATCGGCGACGGTTGCATCATCCACCCCAACGCCGCCATCGGCGCCGACGGGTTCGGCTACCGCCCCGCGCCCGGCGGCGCGGGCCTGGTCAAGATCCCGCAGATCGGCACCGTCGCCATCGGCCAGGGCGTCGAGATCGGCGCCGGCGCCTGCATCGACCGCGCCAAGGTCGGCCAGACCGTCATCGGCGACGGCTGCAAGATCGATAACCTCGTGCAGGTCGGCCACAACTGCCGCCTCGGCCAATGCGTCGTCGTCGCCGGCCACACCGCCCTCGCCGGCAGCGTCGAGATCGGCGACGGCGTGCAGATCGGCGGGGCCTGCGACGTCAAGGATCACGTCACCGTCGGCGCCGGGGCGCGGATCGCCGGCGGATCGCAGGTCATGAACGACGTGCCCGCCGGCGAAACATGGGCCGGCTCCCCCGCACAGGAATTCCACAAGGCCGGCCGCCAGTACGCCGCCGTTCGCCAATTGCCCGAGGTCATGAAACAGGTCCGCAGGAAGCTCCGCGAGAGCTGACCCCGGCCGGGACCGCGGGCGGCATATGCGCTCGCCGGTCGCCGACGCGGACCGGTGCAGGCGGCCGAGGACCTCACGCAGCGACTGCCACGCCTGGGGCGCGCATCCGATCTACCACTATTTCGCCAGCGTGTTGGGCATCCGCCCCGGCGGCTTTCGCTTCCAGGCCGTCGACATCCGTCCCCAATTGGGAGAACTCGAGCACGCCAAGGGGCGCATGCCGCAACCCAACGGCTGGATCGAAGTCGATCTCGCACGCGATGGTGATCGAATCTCGCGCAGCATCACCCTGCCGGACGACACGACCGGGTGGTTCACGCCTGGCAAGCAGACGCAGCCGCTCGCGCCAGTCCCGGACCTCGCACCCCGAACGTGGCACGGCACACCGTGGACTCGATTATGATGCCCGCATGACTGACCACACGATGCACGCGCGCGACGACATCGCCAGTCGGATCGACCATACGCTGCTCAAGCCCGAGGCCGACTGGCCCGCGGTGCGGCGGGTCGTGGATGAAGCGCTGGCTCACGGTTTCGCGTCGGTGTGCGTGAACGGCGTCTGGACGCAGCGCGTCCGCGAGGCGCTGGGCGATTCGCCCGTGCGGACCTGCACCGTGGTGGGCTTTCCGCTGGGGGCCAATGACGTGGGCATCAAGGCGATGGAGGCGGTCCAGGCCGCCGAGCAGGGCGCTCAGGAGGTCGACTTCGTGGCGGGTCTGCCGGGATTGCTCTGCGCGGATGTCGAGGCGGCGACGACGGAGTTCCGCCGCATCGCCACCTCCGGTCGCGCCGCCAACCCGGACCTGGTGATCAAGGTGATCATCGAGTCGGCGGTGCTGATGCAGACCGACGACGCGGCGCTGGCCGAGCGACGGATCGCCGGGGCGTGCGTCGCGGCGGAGGCCGCGGGCCTGGACTTCGTGAAGACTTCGACGGGGTTTCACCCGGCGGGCGGGGCGAGCGTCGAGGCGGTGCGGCTGATGTGCCGGCACGCCCATCCGGCCGGGCTGCGCGTCAAGGCCTCGGGCGGGGTCCGCACGCGCGCCGACGCCCTGGCCATGCTCGACGCCGGCGCCGACCGCCTCGGGTGTTCGTCGAGCGTGGCGATCGCCGCCGGCTGAATCCCGCTGCGCTCACGCGGCCACCGGCTCACCGCACAGCGTGCGGTTGATCGACTCGGCGATCCGCCGCATGATCGGCATCATCTCATTGAGCACGGCCGGCGTCACCGACTGCGCCCCGTCGGTCATGGCGTGCTGCGGGTCGTCGTGGACTTCGAGGACGATCGCGTCGGCGCCCGCGGCGATCGAAGCGTAGGTCAGCGACGGCACGAGGTGGGCGTGGCCCGAGCCGTGCGACGGGTCCGACGCGATCGGCAGGTGCGAGCGCTTGTGGCATTCGGCGATGGCGGCGAGGCTGAGCGTGTTGCGGACGTGGTTCTCGAACGTGCGGATCCCCCGCTCACAGAGGATGACGTTGTCGTTGCCGGCGTCGAGGATGTACTCGGCGGCGAGCAGGTACTCGTCGAGCGTCATCGCCATGCCGCGCTTGTAGAGCACGGCCTTGGGCTGCTGGCCGGCGGCTTTGAGCAGCTCGAAGTTCTGGGCGTTGCGGGTGCCGATCTGCAGGCAGTCGGCGTATTGGCTGACCAGCTCGACATCGCCGGGCGCGACGACCTCGGTCACGATGGCCAGGCCCGTTTCGGCGCGGGCGTCGGCGAGCATCTTCAGCCCATCCTCGCCGTGGCCCTGGAAGCTGTAGGGGTTGGTGCGGGGCTTGAACGCCCCGCCGCGCAGCGCGGTGCAGCCGGCCGCTTTCACGTGACGCGCCATCGCCAGGATGTGGTCGGCGTCCTCCACGCTGCACGGGCCGGCGATGACCTGGACGGTCGGCCCGCCGACCACGCAGTCGTCGCTGATCCGCACCTGCGTCCGCTCGGGCTTGACCTCGATGCTCGACCGCTTGTAGGGCGCGAGGATCGGCACGACCTTCTGCACACCCGGCAGCGTCTCGTACGCCTCGCGGTCTTTCTTGCGATCGTCGCCGATCACGGCCACGACGCTCAGTTCCGTGCCGTGGATGACCTGGTCCTTGAGGCCGGCCTCGCGCACGCGGGCGACGACCTCCTGGATCTGTTGTTCGGTGGCTCCGGGTTGCATGACGACGATCATGGCTGTGCTCCTTGGTTGGCGCCGGGCGCGTCGGGCCGGGCTCGGGTGTCGGGTTCGGGGTTCAGGGTTCGGGGTGGTCGGTCAACAAAAAACCCCGATGCGTGGTGTTCCACATCGGGGCGTCGTTGCTGTGTGCTCGTCGGCGTCGGTCAGCCTCGCAACATACCCCTTGCGGAATCAAAGCCGCTAAAGAAGTACCACGCAAAAAAGGCGAACCGATGACTCATGCTGCTGCAATTATGATCGGCCATCGGGCAGTGTCAACCGCAATCGCGTGAGAAAGCGATTTGGCGCGGGAATCGGGTATGCTGGGGGCCATGGCGGACCCGGTCTACCTCGATCACCCCCTGGCGGGGGCGTGCGTGGCGGAGCTGCGTGCGGCGGCGACGCCGCCGGCGGCGTTTCGGGCGGCGTTGCGGCGGGTGACCGGGATGCTCGCCGTGGCGGCGACCGGCGACCTGGCCACCGCACCGATCGACGTGACCACGCCCGTCGGCTGCGCCCGGGGCGTTCGGCTGAGCCAGCGCGTGGCGGTCGTGCCGATCCTCCGCGCGGGGCTGGGCATGGTCGATCCCCTGCTGGAGATGGTCCCCGACGCCGAGGTCCGGCACATCGGCCTGTACCGCGACGAGCGGACCCTCGAGCCGGTCCACTACTACAACAAGCTGCCGGCGGATGGCCCGGCCGACGTGGCAATCGTGCTGGACCCGATGCTGGCAACGGGCGGTTCGGCGGTCGCGGCGCTCGACGCACTGGCTCGCTGGGGTGTGCCGATCCTCAAGCTCATGGCGGTCGTGGCCGCCCCGACCGGCGTCGAGCGCGTCCGGCGCGACTTCCCGCGATGTCAGCTCTACATCGCCGCGCTCGACGAAGGCCTCAACGACGCCGGCTTCATCGTTCCCGGCCTCGGCGATGCGGGCGATCGGGTCTTCCACACCGCCTCCCCCACGGCATGAGAGCAACCCTCACGACGGTGCCAGCGCCCGCGGCGTCGGCAACGGCTACCGTGGCCGCGTCAGCGCCGGCCTTCGGTCGAGATGGGGATGGGGCCGAACCCCTCGACGCGCGGTTGCCGACGTTGCCGACCAGACCCAACCGATGGCCAAGCGGGGCCACCGGTGGTTTCGATCGTCGCTCAGCGATGGCGCCGGCGGGTGCTGAGGGCGGCGAAGCCGAGCAGGACCAGGCCGGCGGTGGCCGGTTCGGGAATCTTGGTGCCCTCGACTTCATCGGCGATCTTGACCTGGAACGCGGGGCGCGAGCCGGCCAGTTGGGGATCGACCTCGGACCAGGCGAACCGCAGGTCACCGGTCAGCTCGAAGGAGCCGGTGAACGCGTCGTAGATCGCCAGGTACTCGGCGCCTTGCTCGTCGATCTCGCTGTGGATATCGATGCCGACGATCTGGCTGTCGAGGACGACGTTGCTGATGAGCGTCTCGTTGCCGTTGCCCGCAGCGGCGCCGGTGCCGGAGTAGCCCCGAAGGAACAGATTGTCGGCGGTGAGTTCGCCGACGTCCCAGTTCACGGTGTTGCCGGCGACGGTGAAGCTGAGAAGGTTGCTGGTATCGTCGTACGTCAGCCGCCACGCGTTGGTGTCGCCGCTGGTCCAGGCCTGCTGGGCCTGGGCGAACTGACCGCTCGCTTGCGTGTCGGTACCCACGCCGATCTCCCAGTCACCGACGAGCGGGTTGGCGTCGTCGTTGTTGCCGAAGCGGGCTTCGGCGATCGCCTGCTCGCTGCCGGCGAGGATATAGCTGTAGCGATTGGGGTCGCCTTCGAACTCGCGCAGCAAGAGCACGGCGTGGGCGTACTGCGTTGCGGCACCGAGCAGCAGGGCGGTCAACAGCACGGACAGGTGGAACTTGGGCATCTTTCCGATCTCCTTTGGCGTGTGGCACAAGCCACCGCATGTGTCAGACAAGTCTCGGCCGCGCTACTTCGCGTGGTCGACAACTTGACGCTCAGCCAAGCTCTCACCCAGGATGACTCTCTCGGTGCCGCCCCGTATGCCCGGAACTCACGGGCGGCGTGCAGGAAGTTAACGCGAGTAAGTTAGGGACCGGTGCGGCGAGCTGTCAACGGGCACACCCCAGAACTAACAACCTTAACCAGCGGCGCGAGCCGCGATCGAGCAGGCCCTGCGCCAGGACGCAGCGCATCGCTGCCCGCCAGGTAGCCGGCGTATCTTGAGCGTGGCGCAGCCATCGTCATCACCGGCCGCCCACAGTTTGCGGGGGCCGGTCGCATCTTCGTCGAACCGGCCGCCGGCCGTGATCCGACCATGGCTGCCTCCGCTCGAACGCGGGTGGTCGGCGGCGGGTGTGACTGTTGCTGAACGGAGCGGGTGGGATTCGAACCCACGGTACCCCGTAAGGGGTACACACGATTTCCAATCGTGTTCCTTCAGCCGCTCGGACACCGCTCCAGAGTTCGGCCCGGTTTTTGCGCAACCTCTGCGGCCGAATACGGGTATGGTAGCGGAGGGCGAGCGTGAGTAAAGGAGCTAGACATGCGTTACCGCCGAACCGATCTGCATGGTCTGCTGGTGGTGGACAAGCCGGTCGGTCCGACGTCGATGGACGTGGTGCGCGTGGTGCGTCGCCGCGCCGGCGGTTGTAAGACCGGTCACGCCGGCACGCTCGACCCGCTCGCCTCGGGGGTGGTGGTCTGCTGCCTCGGGCAGGCGACCCGGGCGGTGGATCGGCTCATGGCGTTGGAAAAGGTGTACGCGACTCGGATCGACCTGGACGCGTTCACCGCGACCGACGACGCCGAGGGCGAGCGCGAGCCGGTGGACGTCGCCGCCCCCCCGAGCGTGGATCGCATCCGCGGGGTGCTCGACGAGTTGACCGGGCTGATCGAGCAGACGCCGCCGGCGTACAGCGCCGTGAAGGTCGACGGCCGGCGGGCCTATGACCTGGCCCGCAAGGGCGAGGCGGTCAAGGTCAGGCCCCGCACCGTCCGCATCGACGCGATCGCGCTGGAAGGGTACGACTGGCCGCGGCTGGACATCACCGTGACCTGTGGCAAGGGCACGTACATCCGTTCGCTGGCGAGGCAGATCGGCGTGGCGCTGAACACCGGCGGGCACCTCGCGGCGCTGCGCCGCACGACCGTCGGGCCCTACACGCTCGACCGCGCGGTTGGGCTCGACGACGTGCCCGAACCGCTCAACGCCGAGCACCTGCTCCCCGCGCCCGATCCCCAATGACGCGGCTCACGGGCCCGGCGGCGCGTCGGGCAGCGCCTCCAGTTCGCCCCGCTCATCGACGACGCGGTCGGCCGCGGCGCCCGTCGGGTCGATCATCACGCCCCCGCCCATGAACAGCACCACGCGACCGGCCAGCGCGACGTTGGCCAGCGCCGCGGCGTGCTGCGCCACCTCCGCCGGCTGGGCGCGATACCCGTCCGCGACGTCGAGCACCCAGCCCATGTCCCAGCCGGCCTTGTCGTGCAGCTTGTCGTGGCGAACGATCGCCGCGGCGACGGCGAGGTCGGCCAGGTTCGCCAGGTCCGCGAACGCCGGGATGCCCCGCGACAGGTCGTCGAAATGCTCGGTGAGCAGGTTGGCGTAGGCGGTCGCCTTGGGTGTGGGCTTGACCCGGCCGCCCACGCGCTTGGGCGCGGTGAGCACCTTCACCCCCGGGCCGCGCAGCTCGAACGCGTGGCCGTCGGCCGAGACGCGCACCGGCTCGTAACTCTCGGCGAACCAGAAGCGGTTGCTGAGCATCTGCGGCTGGTCGAGCGTTGCGATGTAACTGCCCACGCCGCGGACCGGCGAACGCATCAGCCCGATCGCCAGCCGTTTCATGAGGTAGTCGGCCTCGATGGCGACCTGGGCGTAGCGGCTGTCGCCGGGCAGGTTGAGCAGTTCGATGGGCATGGCGCCGCCGGCCTCGGCCATCGCCGCCGCCACCTCGTGACGCCGTCCCGGGTTCGACGCGATCATCGACTTCCGCGCCGACAGCGCATCGAGCATCCGCTGGGCCGCTTCGGCCTTGAGTTGAATGGTGCAACCGAAAGGCTCGCTGCGGTCGGCGGCGGGCCCGACGATCCGCAACGCCGTCGCCAGGTCGTCCAGCCGCAGTACGGGCCGGCCCGTCTTCCCGCCGAACGCTTGGCCCCCGATCCTTTCGATCGGCTCGGCGGGCCCGCCGATGACCAGGTCGCCCGCTTCGGGGTAGGCGATCACGTACCGCAACCGCACCAGGCCCTTGAGGTACTTCACGTCGTCGGGCAACGTCTGGCCGGCCTCCTGCAGCCGCCGCGCCTCGGCGAACACGCGCGGCAGCGACACGAACGTGCGTTCGCCGACCATCCCGTCGCGGATGCCGCGATTCACGATCGCCCGCAGCCGCGCGCCGTGCTCCAGCCGCTCGGCGCGCATGACGCCGGCCGGGTCGATCCGCACGCCCTCCGGGTCGTAGGCCACCACGCCCCGCTGGGCCTGGGCGACCGCGCCGCCGCACAGCACGGTCAGGATCAGCGTCAGGCAGGTCAGACCTCCAAGGCGACATTCAACGCTCGGTCGATCGGGGATCATGGCGGACCTCCTTCGCGCAGGGCAGACGCGGCGCCGGGTCGCGCGGTTCCCGCGCCCCGGCGACCGGCGCCGCATGCGGTAGAATAGGCGTTGGTAAGATCAGGCGTTTACGCTTGACC
>CAYWKS010000029.1:0-23278 GCA_964458935.1 uncultured Planctomycetaceae bacterium | reverse complement strand
CGGCGCCGCATGCGGTAGAATAGGCGTTGGTAAGATCAGGCGTTTACGCTTGACCGGCCCCGTAGCTCAGCGGTCAGAGCAGTCGACTCATAATCGATTGGTCCCTGGTTCAAATCCAGGCGGGGCTATTGCCGAATGGTGGGGTTCGTCGCCCGGCGCGGGGGGCGCATGAAAAAACTTGGCGGACTGTGTCCAGACGCGCCAAGCTACGAAGAGAAGGTCATCTTTCCCCTCGCGACACATCTTTCATCCCCCGAAACGCCCCGGGGCGTCACCCCAGGAATCATCATTCTCCCCTCGCGATCCCGATCCTCCTCCAAGGCTCACAACTTATCGGGCAATAATGAATGTGCGCTTACGGCAACGTTGCGAAGCGATTAATTCAACGCGGCGACCGCGGGGGACGCCCCCTACGCCGCTCGTTGCACTGGCAAGATAGCTAAGCTGCGCAATCTGAGCAGCGCGGGGCCGACGCAACACGCCGCCACCGCGACGCAAAACACGCATTACAATCCTGACCATGCTGCTCGACTGGCTCAAACGTAGGCGACGCAGGCGGCTGCTTGCGCACGCGCGGCCCGGATCGTGGGACGGCTGGCTCGATGAGGACGTGCCGTTCTACCGGCGGCTCGGACCAACCGACCGCCGCGAACTCGTCGACATCGCGCGCGTGATCGTGGCGGAGAAGGACTGGGTCGGGTGCGACGGGTTGGAGCTGACCGATCGGGTTCGCCTGTGCATCGCGGCGCAGGCGGCGCTGCTGCTGCTCGGCATGGACCACGACTACTACCGCACGGTCAAGACGATCCTGGTGTACCCGAGCACGTATGTCGTGCCGCGCCGCGACGGCCTGCTGGTGCGCGAGACGCCGGTGCACGGCCAGGCGGTGTACGGCGGGCCGATCATCCTCTCGTGGGACGCGGCGGCGGGCGGCGCGATGAACCCCGACGACGGGTCGAACGTGGTGTTCCACGAATTCGCCCACGCGCTCGACGGGCTGGACCGCACGTTCGACGGCACGCCCCCGCTGGGCTCGCGCGATCAGCTCGACCGGTGGATCGCGGTCATGACCGAGCATTACCAGTCGCTGGTCGGCAAGGTCCAGGCCGGTCGCCGCAGCGTGCTGGACGGCTACGGCGCGACCAACCCCGCGGAGTTCTTCGCCGTGGCGACCGAAGCGTTCTTCGAGAAACCCGACGTGCTGCGGCGCAAGCTGCCCGATCTGTACGACGTGCTCTGCGCGTTTTATCGGCAGGACCCAGCGGGGTGGTGAGTGCCGACGGATGCGACGGTTTGTCCGATGCTAGCGTGCGTCATGCAAGGCCCGACCGTTCCCGCCTGGATGCGCGTGACGCTGCTGCTCGCCGCGGCCTACAACGGCGCGTGGGGTGCGGTCGTCGTGCTGATTCCCGGAGCGACGCTCGACCTGCTCGGGCTCGACGGCGCCGACCCCGGGCAACGCAACCTCTGGGCTTGCGTGGGCATGATCGTCGGGGTGTACGGCGTGGGGTACGCCGTCGCCGCACGCGATCCGCTGCGGCACTGGCCGATCACCCTCGTCGGCTTCCTCGGTAAGGTCTTCGGGCCCGTCGGGTTCGCCCTCGGCTACGCGAACGGCGAGGTGCCCGCCACGCTGGGCTACACCATCCTCACCAACGACCTGATCTGGTGGGTCCCGTTCGCGATGATCCTTCGTGCGGCATATCGCGGTCGCCCGGCCCCGTCGGCTTCCGCCGGTGCAGGCGCTCATGCAGCGCGGGCTACGTGATCGGCCGCCCCGTTCCTGCGGGTTCCGCCACGTGCGCTCGAACGTGAAGGTGATCGTCTTCTGGCCGTGCGCGTCGGATCGCCGGGGTGTTCGTCACGCTCAGCCCTTGGGGGGCTCCTTGGCGTCGAGCCAGGGCATCATGCCGCGGAGCTTCTTGCCGACCTGCTCGACGGGGTGGTTGCAGTCGGCTTCGTAGCGGGCCTTGAAGTTGGGCAAACCGTCCTTGTATTCCTTCCGCCAGCCGGCGGCGAACGAGCCGTCCTGGATCGCCTTCAACGCCTTCTGCATGTTCTGCTTGACGTGCTGGTCGACGACCTGCGGGCCGACGTGCAGGTCGCCCCATTCGGCGGTGTTGGAGATGGAGTAGCGCATGTAGTCCAGCCCGCCGACGTAGATCAGGTCGACGATGAGCTTGAGCTCGTGGCAGACCTCGAAGTAGGCCATCTCCTCGGGGTAGCCGGCCTCGACGAGCGTCTCGAAGCCGTTCTTGATCAGCGAGCTGAGCCCGCCGCACAGCACGGCCTGCTCACCGAACAGGTCGGTCTCGGTCTCGTCCTTGAAGGTGGTGAGGATGACGCCGGAGCGGGCGCCGCCGATGGCGATGGCCCAGGCCAGCGCGATATCGCGGGCGTTGCCGGTCGCGTCCTGCTCGACGCAGATCAGGCAGGGCACGCCCCCGCCGCGCACGTACTCGCTGCGGACCAGGTGCCCCGGGCCCTTGGGCGCGACCATGATCACATTCACGTCCTCGGGGGGCTGGATCGTCTTGTAATGGATGTTGAACCCGTGGGTGAAGCACAGCGTCTGGCCGGCGCGGAGGTGCGGCTGGATCGACCGCTCATACAAGTCGGGCTGGGCCTCGTCGGGGATGGTGACGACGAGCATGTCGGCCTTCTGGACGGCGTCCTCGACGCTGACCGGGTCGAAACCATGCTCGACGGCGAGCTTGTGGTTGGCGCTGCCGGAGCGCTGGGCGACGATGACGCTCAGGCCCGACTCCCGGGCGTTCTGGGCGTGGCCGTGGCCCTGCGAGCCGTAGCCCAGGACGGCGACGGTCTTGTCCTGCAGCGGCCCGAGCGAGCCGTCCTTCTCGTAAAGCATGTCGATGGCCATGGTGATGGGGCTCCTGTGCCTGCTGTGGCGGTCCGCCAGCCGCGCCGCCGGGGGGAATCGGGCAACTTAGTGCGTCGTGATGGGGCGGTCAACTCGCCGTCGGTCCCGAGGCGGCTACACATCCACGCCCACGCCGTTAGAATGCCGGTTCGGGTCTGATTCCCCCCAGCTAACACGCAGAGATCGGCATGAACATCATCGTCAGTGGATCGACCGGGCTCATCGGCTCCAGGCTCTGCAGCGCGCTGATGGAGCGGGGCCATCATGTTCGCCGGCTGGTGCGGCCGGGCACGCTCACCGCGCCCAACAAGGCGCCGCTGGGCACGCTGGTGCGGTGGGACCCGGCCAACGGGACCATCGACGCCGACCAGTGCGAGCACGCCGACGTGGTCGTCCACCTCGCCGGCGAGAGCATCGAGGGCTGGTGGACCGCCCGCAAGAAGAAGCGGGTCCTTGATTCGCGGGTCGAGGGCACGGGCCTGCTGGCGCGGACGCTGGCCGGCCTGGTCCACCCGCCGCAACTGTTCATCAGCGCCTCGGCCTCGGGCTACTACGGCGACCGCGGCGGGCAGACGCTCGACGAGTCGGCCGACTCGGGCTCGGGCTTCCTCGCCGAGGTCGCCCGGCGGTGGGAGGCCGCGGCGCAGCCCGCGGCCCAACGCGGCATCCGCATCGTCCACCCCCGCATCAGCATGGTGCTCAGCCGACAGGGCGGCGCCCTGAAGAAGATGCTGCCGATCTTCCAGCTCGGGCTCGGCGGGAAGATGGGCCGCGGCGATCAGTACTGGCCCTGGATCAGCATCGAAGACGTGACCGCGGCGCTGGCCGACCTCGCCGAGGGCCTGCCCGCCGACGGCCCGGTCAACCTCGTCGCCCCCGAGTCGGTGACGTGCGGCGAGTTCGTCAAGGCGCTGGCGAAGCACCTGAGGCGGCCGGCGGTGTTCACCATGCCCGAGGCGTTCGTCAACCTCGCGTTTGGCGAGATGGGCTCGGAGCTGCTGCTGGCCAGCACCCGCGCCGTGCCCGCCCGGCTTCAGCAGCTCGGCTACGCGTTCGAACACGCCACGCTCGACGACGCCTTCGACGCGCTGGTTTGAACCGATCGGCGCCGGCTAGGGCATCTCGCGCCGGCCGTCGTACCACAGCTCCAGCCCCTCGCGCCGCCGCAGCGACCGGCCGCCGGTGACCAGGGCGCGGCCGAGGGCCAGCCAGTGGTCCATCCACCCGTACAACCGCATCTTGCGGCTCGACGTGACGACCGGCGGGCTGACGATCGCGAACCGCTCCCGGCCGCCGCGGGCGTGCAACGCCTTGGACAGGTGGATCTCTTCCGAGGCGAAGTAGCGGGTATCGAACCCGCCGGCGGCTTGGAACGCCTCGCGGCGGCAGAACACGAACGACCCCGCCGCCCACCGCCGGACCCGCGAGATGAAGTTCCACACGCCCGTGCCCAGCCGCGCGCCCGGCGGCGCAGGCGACGCGAACGCGACCGTTGCCCCGCCGCCGACGAACCCGTTCGCCAGGGCGCGGCGGGCGGAGCGCAACGTCGCCGGTCGCACGTGCGTGTCGGCGTCGAGGAACACGAGCCAGTCGCCGTCGGCGGCGCCGGCGCCGGCGTTCCGCGTCGCGGCGATCTGCCGATGGGCGGCGCGGACGACCCGCGCCCCGGCGCCGGCGGCGCGCTGCGCCGTCGCGTCCTCCGACGCATCGTCCACGACGATGATCTCATACGGCTCGCCGAGCGCCGCCGCGGCGCGCCCCGCCGCCGCGACCGTCCCCGCGATCAGCGCCGCCTCGTTGTAGGCCGGGATGATGATGCTCAGCTTCATGACGTCGCCGGATGTTAGCAGCCCCGGGCTGTGGGGCGTACGATGACCGATCATGGGCAGAGCATTCGTCGGCATCGGGGCGTTGTTCGGTCTGGTCGGGGTCGTCGCGGGCGCGATGGGCGCGCACCTGTCGATCGATCAGCCCCAGGCGTGGGCCGCGGCGACGCGGTACACGATGATGCATGCGCCGGTGCTGCTGATCGTGGGGTGGGCGAGGCTGGCCGCGGCGGAACCCGGGTCGCTGCGGTTGGGCAGTGGGTCGGCCTGGGCGTTGTCCGGGTGGCTGCTGGCGGCGGGGTGCGGGCTGTTCGCCGGGACGATCTACCTCGAGCAGTGGTCGGGCGTGGCCTGGGTGGGCCGGCTCACGCCGATCGGCGGCGGCGCGATGATCCTCGGGTGGCTGGCGCTGCTGCTCGCGGCGGTGGCCGGCGGGGGGCGACGGAGCGGCTGATGCCCACGCTCAAGGACGATTGCGTCGTGCTGCGGCTGATGGACTGGTCGGAGACCAGCCAGATCGTCGTGCTGCTGTCGCGTGACCACGGCAAGGTCTCGGCGACCGCCAAGGGCGCCAAGCGCCCCACGCCCAGCGTCATGGCGAAGTTCAGCGGCGGGCTCGAAACCCTCACACGTGGCGAGGCGGTCTGGATCACCCGCGCCGGCCGCGACCTGGCCAACCTGACCGAATGGGACCTGGCCGACGGGTACTGGGGGCTGCGGCGTGAGCTGGCGGCGTTCGGTCTGGGCATGTACGCGGTCGACCTGGTGCATCACATGCTCCACGACGAAGACCCGCACCCGGCGACGTTCGAGGCGCTGGCGGGCCTGCTGGGCGTGCTCGGCCGCACCGATGCCGCCCGCGACGGCGCCGCGGCGCAGGCGGCGCTGCTGCGATTCCAGTGGTCGGTCATCGAAGACGCGGGGTATCGGCCGGTGCTCGACGCGGCGACCGACGCGGCGGTCATGCACTTCAGCCCGCGCGCCGGGGGGCTGGTCGACGCCGGCGGCGAGGCGACGTGGCGCATCCGCCGCGAGACCGTCGAGCTGCTCCGCGGCGTCGCCGGCGGCGACGACCCGGACGACCGCGACCGCGCCTCGATCGAGCGCGCGAACCGGCTGCTGTGCACCTACGCGCGCACGCTGCTCGACAAGCAGTTGCCGACCATGTCGGCGATCCTCGGTGAAGGGGGCTAGCGCGAGGCGGGGGACGACGCGGGCGCGTCCTTGGGCGCGACGCAGGACGCGGCGCGGGCCGCCGCCTCCCGACGATCGTCGCGGCGGAGCGTCTCGCGGTAGCGGCCGTGCGTGCTCCCGGCCGCCCGGCGGGCGAATTCGCACAGCTCGCGGACCCACACGTCGTCGGCGAGCTCGGCCTCGAGCGCGTCGATCGCGCCGTTCTGGTTGCCCTGCTCACGCTTGTACAGCAGCCGGTAGGCGTACTTCAGCCGATCGATGATGCCCGGGTCGAAGTGGTGGCGGTGCAGGCCGATCAGGTTGACCCCCCGCACCCGCGCGGGGTGCCCGTCGCTGACCATGAACGGCGGGGCGTCGTGGACGATCCCGCTGTTGCCGCCGACGAAGGCGTACCGACCGATCGTCACGTAGTGGTGGATCGCCGTGCCGCCGGAGACGACGGCGAAGTCCTCGATGGTGATGTGCCCGGCGAGCAGGACGTTGTTGGCCAGCACGCAGCGGTCGCCGATGTGCGAGTCGTGGGCGATGTGCGCGCCGACCATGAACAGGTTGTCATCGCCGACGGTGGTGCACCCGTCCCCGTTGGCGGTGCCCACGTGCATGGTGACGAACTCGCGGACCTCGTTGCGGTCGCCGACGGTGAGGGTGGTTTGCTCGCCCTCGTACTTGAGGTCCTGGGGCGCGCCGCCGAGCACGACGTGGCTGAACAGGTGGTTGTCGGCGCCGAGCGTGGTGCGGCCGGTCAGCACGACGTGGCTGTCCAGCCGGGTCCGCGCCCCGACCACCACGCCCGGGCCGACCACGCAGTAGGGCCCCACGACACAGTCGTCGGCCAGCTCCGCCGTCGCGTCTACGATCGCCGTGGGATGAATCTGCGCCATAGCTTCGTGCGTCCGTCGTCTATTCGCGCTCGGCGTCGACGAGCATGAACTTGATCTCCGCCTCCGCGGCCAGGTCCTGCCCCACCCACGCGCGACACCGGGTGTGACCCGTGCGGCTGCGGACGCGCATCGCCTCGGCCTCGATCACCAACTGGTCGCCGGGCGTGACCGGCCGACGCAGCTTGACCTTGTCCATCGACAGCAGCACCGCGAGCTTGCCCGTGTGCTCGAGCTTGCGGCTGAGCAGCACGCCCGACAACTGCGCCATCGCCTCGACGATCAGCACGCCGGGCATGATCGGCGTGCCGGGGTAGTGGCCCTGGAAGAACGGTTCGTTGACCGTCACGTTCTTCACGCCCACCGCCCGCTGGTCGCCCTGCACCTCGAGCACGCGGTCGATCATGAGCATGGGGAAGCGGTGCGGGAGGATCCGCGAGATCGCCCGCACGTCGGCCGCCTCGCCGTCGCGGAGCAGCTCCCGCCGACGCTGGGCCGCGAGCATGCGGCTGAGCCGCATCGCCAGCCGATGGTTCAGCGTGTGCCCCGACTTGTAGGCGACGATGCGGCCCTGGATCGCGCAGCCCAGCAGCGACAGGTCGCCGATCAGGTCCAGCACCTTGTGCCGCACCGGCTCGTCGTCGAACCGCAGGGCGTTCTCGCCCACCGGCCCGCCCGGGCCGAGCACCAGGATGTCCCGCTCGGTCAGGTGCGTGCCCCAGCCGCCGGCCTGCAGCGCGCGGGCCTCGGCCTCGAGCACGTAGGTCCGCGCCGGGGCGATCTGTTTCGCGTAGTTACCGTTGGTCAGGCTGAACGCGTGCACCTGCGCCGGCAGCGGGCCCCCCTCGCCGTAGTCCAGGTCGTACAGCACCTGCATGCCCGGGTGGTCGGCCGGCAACGCCGCGATCATCGCCTCGCCCTCTTCGATCGTGATCGGCTCGGTGATGTGGTACACGTGGCGGGGCTGGTCCTGCTGTTCGACGCCCGCACCGCCCAAGGCCTCGACGAAGGGCGCAGCCGAACCGTCCGCCGCAGGCATCTCCGGGCCCGCGACCTCGACGACCGCGTTGTCGATCCGCAGCCCCGCCAGCGCGCTCAGGCAGTGCTCGCACGTCTCGATCGCCACCGACCCGTTCCGCAGCGTCGTCCGCCGGGCCCGCTTGGCCACGTTCTGGATCAACGCCGGGATCCGCACCGGGCCCGCGTCCTCCGTCACGTCGGTGCGGTAGAAGACGATGCCGTGGTTCACCGGCGCGGGGCGAAACCGGACCGACGCCTGTTCGCCCATGAACAGGCCGCGACCTTCCAGCGAGGCCTGCCCCGCCAATGTCTGCTGCATCGCGGTCGGTTCGCTCATGCTCCAGTCAGTCCCTGCGACTGCCGTCCGGATCGGTCCGCCGACGCGGGCACGACCGGGCGCAAAACGTCATCGTATGGCGACCCGCTCGACCGTTCAATTGTATCGTGACGCCGGCCCCCGGACCGCGGATCGCTCATCGCAACAGGTCGGCGACGTGGCAGGTCTTGAGCACGTCGAGGACCGGCCCCTGGGCGTCGTGCAGCACCAGCGTCGCGCCGATGTTCGCCAGCCGGCCCCGGAACTCCACCAGTACGCCCACCAGGATGCTGTTGATGAACGTCAACCCCGACAGGTCGATGCTCACCCGCTTGGGCCGATAGCTCACGATCGCCTCGCAATAACCGCGGACCGGCTGGGCGTACACGTTCGACCCGGCCCCGCGCAGCGCCACGGCCACCTGGTCCGGGCCGTGCACCAATTCCACCGTGAGGTCGTCCATCGCGGATCCCCATGTCCCCAAGGCACCCATTGTGCCGGTTCCGCCGGGCGCCCGCAAGATGCAAGCACGGCCGCCGCCGCCCCGGCCGCGCCACCCGCGATTTCAGCGCCGATGACGTCTTTGGGCATGCCCCGTACCCGGTGAACGGAGCATCGCCCCGTATCGACTAGCGGATCCCCAGCTTCCGCGGGCCGAAATCGAAGCGCATCGCCTGCTTCGCCTCGTACAGAGTCTGCTCGGCGAGGGTGTTGGCCTTGGCGTTGCCCGCCTTGAGCACGTCGAGCACGTCGTCGTCGGTGTAGCTCGCGCGCCGTTCGCGGATGGGGTCGAGCCACGCGTTGAGCGCCGCGCCCAGCGCTTTCTTGCAGTCGCCGTCACCGACGTCGCCGCCCGCGTACGCCTGTTTCAGTTCCTCGACCTTGCCGGGGTCGGGGTGAAAGATCTCCAGGTACTCGAAGACGGTGTTGCCTTCGATGACCGGCGGGTCGTCCATCGTGCCGCGGCCGGTGTAGATCTTGTTGCACTTCTTTTGAATCTGCTTGGGCGTGTCGGACAGCAGGATCGCGTTGCCCAGGCTCTTGCTCATCTTCTGCTGGCCGTCGATCCCGGTGAGCCGGGCGACGCGTCCGACCTTGGGCCCGGGCACGGGGAAGACCCCGCCGCGTGCCGTGTGGTCCTCGTCGGGCGTCTGCGTGTCCACGCCGCAGTACGTGTGGTTGAACCGCCTCGCGATCTCCCGTGTCATCTCGATGTGCGGCACCTGGTCCTCGCCGACCGGCACGAGCGCGGGCTTGAACGCCAGGATGTCGGCGATCTGGCCCACGGCGTACATCAGGAACCCGAAGCTGTACTGGTCCCCGAGGTTTTTCACGCGGATCTCGTCTTTGATCGTGGGGTTCTTCATCAGCCGGCCGTACCCCAGCAGCATCGCGAAATACCAGGTCAGCTCGGCGATCGCGGGGACCTCGCTCTGCACGAACAGCGTCGCCTTGCCCGGGTCGATCCCCACGCTCAGCCAGTCCTTGACGATCTCGATCGTGTCGCCGCGGATCTCGTCGGTCTTGTCCGGGCGGGTCGTCAGCGCATGCACGTTGGCCACGATGAAGTAGCAGTCGTAGGCGTCCTGCATGGCCAGCCGGTTCTCCAGCGACCCGACGAAATGGCCCAGGTGCAGGGCGCCGGTCGGGGTGTCGCCGGTGAGGATGCGTGGCTTGTCAGGCGTGGCGTCGGTCATGGTCGCCCTGTTGTAGCGGGTCCCAGCCGCACCGCCAAATCCCTTGGGCCCGCGAGCGCCGGCCTTCGGGTTCACGCGTCGCTCGCCGCCGCCCGCCCGGCGACGTGCCCCGTTGCCCAGGCCCACTGGAAGTTGAATCCCCCGATCCGCCCGTCGACGTCGAGCACCTCGCCGACGAGGTACAGCCCGGCGCACCGCCGCGAGCCCATCGTGCGGTAGTCGATCTCATCGAGCGGCACGCCGCCCGCCGTCGCCTCCGCGTGGTTCCACCCGCGCTCGCCGACGATCGGCAGCGCCAGCCCGGTCAGGGCATGAACCAGCGCCCGGCGCTGGTCGCGTGTGACGTGGCCGGCCTGCGCCGCCGGGTCGATGCCCACGTGGCCAAGCAACGCCTCGGCCACGCGCTCCGGCAGCTTCTCGCCGACGAGCCGGCCCATCGATACATCGCGGCGGCGCGCGGCGAGATCGACCCAGGCCCGCTCGACCTCGGCGAACTCGCGGCCTGGCCTAAAGTTCGCGCGCACCTCGATCGCCTCGCCCGCCCCCGCGGCCGCGAGCCAGTGACGCGAGACGTCCATGACCACCGGCCCGCTGACCCCGAAGTGCGTGAACAGCATCGCCCCCGCCCGCCGATCGACCCGCTTGCCGTCGACGTAGCACCCCAGCTCAACGTCGCAGCTCACGCCCGACAGGCCCGCGTGGAAGAACCGGTCGTCGAGCACGAGCGGGACCAGTGCCGCGTGCGTCGGCGTCACGCTGTGCCCCAGCGCCCGGGCCAGGTCGTAGCCGCCGCCGTCGCTGCCGGTGCGCGGCAGCGATCGGCCGCCCGTGGCGAGGATCAAGCGCCGCGCGCGGAGCTCGCCGCGGGCATGGGTGATCGTGAACGTCGGGTCCGTGCCCGCAACGCCGCCGTCGCCACCGGCCGCGACGCACGCGACACGCCCCACCCGGTGGCCGGTCCGCACGTCGAGACCCAGCGCGGCGCAGCGGCCCAGCAGCGCGTCGAGGACGGTCTGCGCCTTGTCGGTCGTCGGGAACAGCTTTCCGGTCGGCTCGCGCTTGAGTTCGACGCCCATCGACGCGAACCATTCGACGGTCCGGGGCACGTCGAAGGCGCGGAGCACGTTGCGGACGATCTTGCGCGAGCCGGATGTGAAGTAGTCCTCGGGCGAGACCTGATGATGGGTGACGTTGCACCGCCCGCCGCCGGCGACGAGGATCTTGGCGCCGAGCCTGTTCGCTCCGTCGAGCAGCACCACCCGCGGCGGCCGCCACGGGCTACCCGGGGCGGGGCGCGCCTCGGCCGCGAATATCGCCGCCGCCAGCCCCGCCGCGCCGCCCCCGACGATCGCGATGTCGCACGTCTCGCTCATCCGGTCAGCGTAGCAACAGCCCCACACCGCTGCGTGCCCCCGCCGGCGCTCGTGGTCCATCTCGCCGTCGGTCGCTCGACGCACGAGCCCGGCTCGAGCCCAACCGACGTGCCTGGCAAGTCCATGATGAGACCGAATCGAGGCGGATGCCGGCCCGGCGAGGCCTTCCCGGCGAGACACCATGCGAGCCCCGCGGCTCGCCGGGCGACGAAATTCCAACCCGGCGACCGCCTGGCCTGGCACACAGCGTCTATAGGTGTACAACCTCCCCCTCGACCGCGACAGCACGGAGACACCGCAATGCATCGCTCACTGTCCACCACCGTTCACGGGTTGCTCGGCCTCTGCGCCGCGGCGACGCTCATGATCGCCGCGCAGGTCTTTGCGGAGACGTACCCCACCGACCGCAACCCCGAACAATGGACGGACGAGGCGCTGTTCGTCCACCCGATGCCTCAGTCCGTGAGCGGCCTCGCGTATGGAAAGGACCGGGAAGAGCAGCTCCGGCGCGCCGACGAGATCGCGGCCATGACCGACGACCAGATCATCGCGTGCATCCCGAAGCAGTCGCCGCTGATCCACAACTGGCGGGCCCGCGACGCTTCGCGCTGTCCGAACCATCCGGATAAGCGGGGCGGCGTCCGGTTCGACCCGGCCAGGCCCCACCAGTACACGTGCACCGTGTGCGGCGAGACCTTTCCGAACAACCCGAAGTACCCGATCAACCTGACCAAGCCGTTCTACGCCCCGAAGCTGACGGAGGACGGCCCGCTCGGGAAGGAGCACGTGGCCGAGTACCACAAGGATGAGCAAGGGCGGATCTACTGTTTCCAGGGCATGCTCGAGACGGCGCGGAACGACTGGAGCCAGGGCGCGATGAGCACGCTGATGCGCGCCTACCACAACACGCAAGACGAGAAGTACGCGCGGAAGGCGGCGGTGTTCGTCGACGCGTACGCGATGGGCTTCCGCGACTGGGTGCTGGTGCGCAGCTATGGCGCGGACTACATCTGCTCCAAGGGCCGAGGTTTCCCTTACGGATGGACCAGCACCCGTTACGGGCGTCGCGCGTCGGGCGAGGTGGGCGGCCCGGGCAACATGCTCCGCGTCGCCGACGTCTGCTGGCACAGCCAGGGCTTCAAGGACTACGGCGAGCGGGTCGGTCGCGACATCATCAAGCAGACACTCCAGACCATGGAGTACGCGCGGGCGCGCTACTACGGCGGGTTCGGCAAGTTCCACCAGGGATTCCCCGCGACGCACAACTTCAAGCACGCCCGCGTGGTCAACAATCGCGAGTGGTTCCGCGCCTTTGCCCAGTGCATGGAGAAGTTCCCGCAGGTCTCTTTCACGGTCGACGGCGGGTACACCGAAGGCCCCGGCTATACCTCCATCCACCTGTACAAGGCGAACAACAGCCTGCGGCGCCTGAACGGGTACTCCGATCCCGAAGGTTACGAGGTTCCGGCAGACAGCTACAACGCGCGGGCCTGGCAGCGCATGTTCCCGCAGGGCGACGTGCCCGACCAGGGCCTGCTCAAGGACTATGAGTTCCCGTACGGCAAGTACGAAGACTTCTGGAAGAAGGCGTTTACGTGGACGAAGAAGATCGCCACGCCGGCCGGCCCGCCGCCGATCTTCAACGACGCGTCGTATGGCAGCGTCACCAAGGCGGCGTTCCTCCGCCGCGAACCGCTCAAGCGGAGCGACGACGTGATGATGCCCGGGCTGCGGCACGTGCTGCTCGGCGACGGCGAGGGCGACCAGCAGGTCCAGGTCCACATGGGATTCGGTATCTCCACCAATCACGGCCACCAGGACACGTTGGACATCCAGGTCTTCGACAACGGCCATTACCTGCTCGACGACTACAGCTATCCCAAGCACAGGCTGCGTCTGACTTACTCCGGGGCGATGGGTCACAACGTGGTCATGGTGGACCACCAGAACTTCCGGGACGCGCTGGGCGACGGCAACCCGCACTTCTACGAGCCGAACCTGCCCGGGCTTTCCGCGGTCCGGGTGGACTCGCCGCGCGTGTACGCCGGCGTCACCGACCAGTATTCGCGTACGCTGCTGCTCAACACGGTGGACATCGATCAGCCGTACATCGTTGATCTGTTCGTGGTCGAAGGTGGCCAGACGCGCGACTACTTCATGCGCGGCGGCAAGACGCACGGCATCCGCAAGCAGACCACCTCGCTGAGCACGCAAGCGGTCCCCGGGCTTCGCCCCTTGCTGCCCGAAGGCGTCGCGTGGGATGAAGAGCAGGTCGACGTCGTCGGCGACGGGTACGGCGTCCTGTTCGACGTCAGGAAGACCTCGGCGCCCGACTATTTCTACGTGGATTACCAGGTGCAGGACACCTGGGACCTGCCCAGACGCCGCATCAGCGGCAACAAGCACGCGGACGACCCCCGGCACTTCGAAGAGATCACGGGAAAGACCGGTTGGGCCAAACTGCCTTTCAAGGCGTTCGACGATTCGTGGCGAGATGAACCGATCGTCGGCCTGCGGCATCACTTCGCCGTGGACGGTGATTACACCGCGCACCTTTTCGAGATGCCGACCTCCGGCGGCATGGACGACGACAAGCCCAGTCACGAGTGGCCGCGGCAGCCGGGCTTCATGCTCCGCCACAGCGGCCAGGACGGGCGGGCCGTGTTCGTCGCCGTCCATGAACCCTACGTCGCCCAGACCGCCATCCGGTCGGTCAGCCGCCTGCCCGTGCCGCGGGATCAACCCAACGCCGTGGCGCTGCAGGTCAGCTTCACCAACGGCCGGCAGGACGTCGTGCTTTTGAGCACCAACGACGAGCCGATCGATCTGGACGTGGCCGGCATCGAATTCAACGGTCGCATCGGCACGGTGGCCCGTCACCAGGGCAAGGCGGACACGTACCTGATCGGCGGCGCCGTGCTGAAGGTCAAAGGCGACGGGCATTCGCTGCAGCAGCCGCACGACGCCTATCGGGGTGTCGTCAGCGAGAGCCGCCGCACGTGGAACGGCGACGAAGCCAACGGGTTCTACGTCGACACGGATCAGCCGCTGCCCGAGTCGCTGGTCGGCAGTTGGATCATCCTCCGCAATGACGGCGAGATGATCAACGCGCGCGAAGGGCAGCGGCGCTTCGGCCAGGGCAGCCTGACCGGCCGCCGCGAAGACTTCCTGTCCTACAAGCTCAAGTTCGTCCGGTGGGAGATCGAGCACAACCTCCGCAACAACGGCATCATCAAGCCGTATGCCGAGATCCAACAGGAAGCGCTCAAGACGCCGCTGGGCCGCCGCGTCGTCGCCCTCCGCGAGGAGATCGAGAAGAACAGGGAACTCGTAATCCGAACCCCCACCACCTGGTGCGCCATGATCGCGGGCATCGAGGAACGCGACGGCCGCACGTTCATCCGCACCGCCGCCGACCACGGCCTGGAGATCGACGGCGACAAGTGCCACGAGTACTTTTTCCCGCAGCGCTGGCTGGAAGGCGCGCCGGTCACGTACACGATCTACCCGGCCATCTCCAACCAGGGCCGCGTCACCGCACAACCCGTCGGCGGCGAGTACATGAAGCCGGTCCGCGTTGAACTCGATACGCATGCGGCGGCGCCCGACGCCCGGGTCCAGTATGCGCTGCTGCCTCTGGCCGATGACCATGTGTACACCAGCGAGATCGCTTGGCAAACGTACACCAAGCCGATCGTGATCGATCGCCACGCCAAACTCGTTGCGCGGAGCGTGACCGCGAGCGGCATCAAGGCGCCGCTGTACGACACGTTTGCTTTCCGCGTGGCGCGCGAGCCGGCGCGGGTGAGTCCCTCGGGCCTGGCGAAACATCTCAAGGCCACCGGCGACGATCCCCACGTCGCCGACGACCTGTACCGGAGCATGGACGAAGCCGGGCGGCGGTACGTCGGTTACCTCCGCGTGCCTGCTGAAGGCCTCTACACCTTCCACCTCCGGCCGCGGGGCGATGGGCGCATGAAGATCGGCGCCGATGAGGTGCTGGCGTACACCGGCCTATCGAGCACGCCGATGCCCCGCGCCGTTCGCGTGCCTCTGAAGAAGGGCTTCTACCCCATCGAGATCGAATCGAATCGCGGCATCCACGAACTCGAATGGGAAGGCCCCGGCATCGAACGTCGCCACTTCAAGCCCGACGAACTGTTTCACTGACCAGGCGGCCGACCCTCGACCAAGGGCGCTGACGGTTGGCCCCATGTCCTGCGTCGAAGTGTCTACGGGCTGATCGTCGCTCACCGCAACAGTTTCTGGCGTCGACGCAGCAGTGTCAGTGATCCCAATCCCAGCAGCGCCATGCTCGTCGGCTCGGGCGTGACGATCACGGCATGCTGGGCCTCGGTGACGTAGCCGGCGAGGACCCGCGTGTCCCCGTCGTAGATCACATCCCCGTCGAAGAAGATGATGCTGGCCTGCTGGCCGAGCGCCGGGACCGGGCTCAACGTCGTGCTCGTCGCCGCCCCGTCTATGATCAGCATGGAGTTGTCGGGCCATACGTCTTCGTCGTAGGCGCCCTCCATTTCGGCGTGAATCGCGTCCACGCCGGCGGGCGGTGCAAGCCACTCGAGCATCGGCGCGTCGGCGTCGGTGATGACATCACTGACCAACTCGGGGAAAGCCGTGGGGTACCCACCGGCCAGGTCCACAGTCCGCTGCGTCACGTTGCCCGCGCAATCGACGAAGGTGAACACGTACGTGCCGTTCGTGAAGCCCTCGTCCTCAACCAGGGCGTCGGTCAGCGCGACGAACTCGAGGTCCGCGTGCACGTGATCGTCGTCATCATCGTAATCCAGTTCCATGTCGTAGACTTGGCCCCCGGGTGTGGCGACTTGTGCGGACGTCAGGTTGTTCGCCTCGACCCAAACGCCCGCGCGAGATAGCTCCCCGCCGGCCATCGACCGGACTCGCTGCATGATGAGTTCGATGCTATGCAGTTGCAGCTCACCGTTCGCCTGCCCATACAGCTCGTTCATCTCCAGGGTGGTCTTGTTATCGACCAGCCAGGTGTTGAACTGCGTGTCGGGCGGGCCGTCGACGGCGACCTGGACGGTTGAGCCCGGCACGGAGACCTGCGTCCCCGTCGCCGAATGTGCCGAGCCATCCATACCGAAGCTCACTTGCACATTCGGCCGGAAGCACATGTCACCGTAGTTGGCCTGGGCGAACTGGCCGGTGCGCCGGACCCGCACATCCACCTCGATCTGATAGGTGCCGTCCAGTCCGGAGGGATCGGCGCTGAAATAGTTGCCGTTGCCCCAGTACTCGGGCGCGGCGCTGTTGTCGATACTGACGGACACGCCGTCGGCCCACCAGTTGTCGCCACTGGGGATCCAGACCTCCAGGTAGTCGTAGCCGTCCAGCGAGCCGGCCGCGACGTCCAGCGCAACGGTCATCCGGACGGTATCGTCGTCGCTGGTCAGCACGTCCCTGTCGAACGACCTTGTCACGCCGATCGGGCTGACCCCTGTCCAGCTCGGTGCAAACCGGTCGTAGCCCAAGCCGATCCAGTCGTCGCCCTCGAGCGGGCCGTCGAAGCGCCAGGCGATCCGGCCGGCGTCCGCGTCGTGCGACATCGACCCCGGCCAAGGCTCACCGCCCCACACCCACCAGACTTCCGTGTCATCGGTGCTGACCGTCGGATTCTGCGCCGCCGTGCTCCAGTTATTGATCCATAGCGAGGTGTCATGCTCGCCGAACAGCGACTGGCCTGGGGCGATGGAATCGCCGCCGGTTTCGTACCATCGCGTCTGGTGCACATCGACGTAGACTCGTGGCTCGGCGATGGCACGGCAGGCCATGACCATGCAGACCCACAGCACGGCAAGAACGATCACCTCACGCTTGCTCATCGGATAAGTCTCTCTCATCAGCGCCGGCGTGAACGCCGACTAAGCCCGTGCCCACAATCAGCCCGGCTCTCACCTCGGGCCACCCGCCAAAAATCAGATAAGATTATCTTATATATCGCCGCGGCGATGTCAGTCAATGCCTCTCGCATTGATTTACGATTAGCATGGCCGGGCCCGTCAAGCCTTCGGCGCCATGCCCGGTCTCACCTGCCTGACATGCAAGGCCAAGTCGCGTACCTCGGGCGATGGTCCTCGGCCTGCTGCGCATCACGTGCACTGTCGCCCTGTACTCGAAGTCCTGCAATCGTATTCTGTGTCTGTACTCCCGGTGAGAAGTTCTTCTGCGCCCGGGATAACCATACAACTGCATTTCACGCGTAAGGTCGCCACCTATCCGCTGATCGCGCTGGTGATGCCTGAACCGCATGCGCCCGTACCCGGCCGAGTCAGACGATGGGCGATGACTTGCCGAACGACTCGCCGAACACCCAGTCGCGCAGCGGCATGCGATCACGGGCGGCCTTGTCCCGCTTCGCCAGTTCCGCGTCGTCGAACTGGTCGGGGTCGGCGGCGTAGCCGATCGCGATCGCGGTCAGCGGCTCGAAGCCGTCGGGGATGTTGTAGGTCGCGCGGCACTTGCCCGGCTCGATGCCCGCCATCTGGTGCACGTGCAGGCCCAGCGCCTGGGCCTGCACCGTCAGGTTCGCCGCGACCAGCCCCAGGTCGTGCTCGCAGACCTTGTTGGGCTTGTCGTTGTTCGTGAACGTCCGCTTCGTCGAGGCGATGATGAGCACACCGGCGTGCTTCGCCCACTGCTGGTTGGCCTCCACGAGGCAGCCGAGCATCTGGTTGAACGCCGGCTCGTCATCGCGTTCGGCGAGGATGTAACGCCACGGCTGTTCGTTGTAGCTGGAAGCCGCCCACCGAGCCGCCTCCAGGCACGACAGCAGCTTCTGCCGCTCGACCCCGCGGGGCTCGAACGCGTACGGGCTGTAACGCTCGCTCAGGACCGGCAGGATGGGATGATCGGGGTCCGCATGTTTGAGGGTGTTGTTGGCCATAGTGAGGCAGTTATAGGCACCGGCCGCCTCGTTGGGCAAGACGCGATCCGCCGTAATCGCTGTCGTTGGGCATCCGGCACGGCCAGCACAAACGGACGCGTCGCCGCGCCGCCGCCGACCTCGGCTCAACACGTGTGGGTAATGGGTCGATCTCGCTCTAGAGCGTGCTGTCGATCCGCCCCTGATCCGTCAGATACCGGGACGTGTTGCGTGCTGCGAGTGCCGATCGAACAGGCCGAGCCGGGCATGAGCATCGCGCTGCCGGTCTATAACCCCCAGCGGCAGGGCGGGATCCTCCTCAACACCGGGTTCGAACTCAACTCCGCGATCATCACGCGGCTCAAGGGCATGTCCATCGACCACGTGTGGGTGAAATACCCCGGGCTCGAAGCGGTGGAGCAGCGCGTCAGCCCCGAGCTGCTGCAGCGCCGGGCCCAACTGGTGCCCCACGTCCGCAACGCCTTCAAGCAGGCCGAATGCCAGACCGCCGCCGGCATCCCCTTCCGCGATTACGTCGAGTCGGTGACGGCGCTGATCGAGCAGTTGCTCGCGCACCCCGCCAGCGCGATCTACCTCGACCAGACGTGCGAAGCCGATGAGCCGCTGGCCAACCACAGCCTGCGCGTCGCCTTCCTGTGCACCCTGATGGGCCTGAAGCTCGACGCCTACCTCATCAGCCAGCGGTCGCGGCTGCACCCCCAGCAGGCCAAGCAGATCACCAACCTCGGGCTCGGTGCGCTGCTGCACGACATCGGCCTGCCCGCTGCGCACGACGACCGCGCCGCCCGGCGCAACGGGCCCGACGATCGCTTCGACGACCCACAGTGGCGGCGGCACGTCGTCCGTGGCTACGAGCTGCTGGGCGATCGCGTCGACCCGACCGCCCGCGCCGTCGTCCTCCACCATCATCAGCACTACGACGGCAGCGGGTTCCCGCGGCTCAAGCGCGGCGACGGCCGGGTCGCCGGCCTCGAAGGCACGGCCATTCACATCTACGCCCGCATCGCCTGCGTCGCGGATGTGTTCGATCGCCTTCGGCACGGGTACGACCTGTCGCCGCCGCGGACCGCGGTCGAGGCCGTCGGACGGATGCTCCAGCCGCCCATCGTCGCGTGGTTCGACCCGGTGGTGCTGGGCGCGTTCCTGCAGGTCACGCCGCCCTACCCGCCGGGCTCGCTGGTCACGCTCAGCGACGACCGCCGCGTCGCGGTCGTGATGCACCACCCCGACGACCCGTGTCGCCCGAGCGTGCAGCCGCTCGACGCCTCCGGCGACGCCGAGCCGATCGACCTCCGCGAGCAGCCGGACCTGCACGTGGCGGCCGTCGACGGCGAGGCGGTGCGCGACTGGAACTTCGACCCGCCGCAACTGGCGACCGAGCCGGCGATGCTGGGGTGAGCGGCCCGGCCGACGCGCTCGACGGCGGCGGCGACGCCGATCGCCCCACCCGCCGCTACAATCCCGCCAACTTAGTGGACGCGAAGGAGCAGGCGATGCGCGCCATGGCGATAGAACAACTCGGCGGCCCGGAAGAGCTGAAGCTGACCGAACTGCCCGAGCCGAGCCCCGGCGATCACGACCTGCTGGTCGAGGTCATTGCCGCGGCGATCAACCCGGTGGACTACAAGGTGCGGCAGACGGGCCTGGGCATGCCGCGGGACTTCCCGCTGGTCTTGGGCTACGACGTGTGCGGCCGCGTCGTCGGTTGCGGCGCTGCGGTTGAGCAGTTCCGCGAAGGCGATGTCATCTACGCCTCGCCCTCGATCGGGCGCAACGGGTCCAACGCCGAATACGTGCTGGTCGATGAGCGGACGGCGGCGGCCAAGCCAGCCACGCTCACGGAGGAGCAGGCCGCGGCGATGCCGCTGGTGGCGTTGACCGCGTGGGAAAGCCTGCACGCCCGGGCGCAGATGCACCCCGGACAGACGGTGTTCATCCAGGCGGGCGCCGGCGGCGTCGGGCACGTCGCCGTGCAACTGGCCAAGGCGCACGGCTGCCGCGTGATCACCACCGCCAGCCGCGACGCGTCGATCGACCTGTGCCGCCGATGCGGCGCCGACCACGTCATCAACTACCGCGAGGAGGACGTGGTAGCGCGGCTGGCTGAACTGACCGGCGGCGAAGGCGTGCCGGTGGCGCTTGACTGCGTAGGCGGCGAGGCGCTCGAGCAGTGCATGGACGCGGTCAGCATCGCCGGCGATGTCGTCGGCATCGTGCACACCCGGACCGACACGGTCTTCGACAAGCTGTTCCGCAAGAGCGCCACGCTGCACGCCGAGTTCATGGGCGTCCCGCCGATCCATGGGATCAACATCGACAGCCACGGCGAGATCCTGCGGACCGTCGCCGAGTTCGTCGACGCCGGCAAGGTCCGGCCGCACGTCCACAAGACCCTCACGCTCGAACAGGTCCCCGAGGCGCACCGCGAGATCGAAGACCGCCACGTGATCGGCAAGATCGTGGTGAAGGTCAAGGCGCGGTAGGGCGTTGCGTCTAGGGCGTGGCGACGGGGGAATCGGCCCGCACGTAGTCGACGGCGTTGGTGAAGACCTTCAGGCCGGCGACCGAACCGTGGCCGCGGGGCCACAGCGGATCGTGCGTCGGGTGGCAGTCGCGCTCGGGGTGCGGCATGAGCCCGAAGATCAGCCCGCTGCGGTCGCACACGCCGGCGATGTCGCGCATCGACCCGTTGGGATTGTCGACGTACCGCAGCGCGACCTGGCCGTTGGCTTCGAGGCGATCGAGCACGTCGTCGGGGGCGACGAAGCGGCCCTCGCCGTGCGCCACGCACATCGCCATCTCCTCCAGCCCGCGCGTCCAGATGCACCGCGACCCGGGCTCGGCACGCAGCCCGACCCAGCGGTCGACGAATCGCGGCACCGCGTTGTCCGCAAGCGTCGCGGTCTGGACCACCGGCTCGTCACGCGTCGCATCGAAGTCCGGCAGCAGCCCCAGCTTGACCAGGACCTGGAAGCCGTTGCAGATGCCGATGATCGGTTTGCCGTCGGCGACGAACTGCCGCAACGCCGGCAGCAGGCGGTGCTTCAGCCGGTTGGCGAGGATACGCCCGGCCGCGATGTCGTCGCCGTAGCTGAACCCACCGGGCAGGCCGAGCAGGTCGTACCGGTGCAGCGCCTCGGGCTCGGCGGTGAGCACGTTGACGTGGAGCGATTCGGTATCGGCGCCGGCGGTGCGGAACGCGTGGGCCAGTTCGACATCGCAGTTGGTGCCGGCGGTGCGAAGGATGAGCGTGCGTGGCTTCATGTCGACCTCAGTGTAGCAAGCCGCGTGGCGCGGCATGGCGGCGGCACTCACCAGTCCAGCGGCGCCAGCCATGCGCGGCGCAGGTCCGCCAGCGGCACCTCAGCGAGCGCGCCGGCGTCCGGGCTGCGCACGGTCAGGCGATCGGTGTCGTTGAACGTGCCCAGTTCGCCGTGGGGCACCTCGGCGTCGCGCAACGCCCGAACCACCTCGTCGAAGTGGTGCGGGGCGATCTCCAGCAGGTAGCGTCCGGGTGTCTCGGCGAAGCACGCCGCCACGTCGGTCACCTCGCCCTCGGCGGGCACGCCCGCCAGGTCGAGCGCCAGGCCGAGATCGCCTGCGAACGCCATCTCCGCGGCAGCGACGAGCATGCCGCCCTCCGAACTGTCGTGAGCGGCGCGGACCACACCGCGGCCGATCAGGTCGGCCACGACCTGCGCCGTGCGCGGGCCGCGCTCCAGGTCGACCCGCGGGATGTCGGAGGATGGGGCGTGGCCGGCAACGGTGGCGTGGTGCGAGGCGCCCATCGCGGGTTGGGTCGCGCCGACCTGCATCAGCACGTCGTCGGGCTGCTTGGCGTCCATCGTCACGCATCGCTCGACGTGGTCGATCAGCCCGACGGCGCTGATCAGCAGCGTCGGCGGGATCGCGATGGTGCGGCCGTCGTCGGTGGTGAACTGGTTGTTGAGGGAATCCTTGCCGCTGATGAACGGGGTGCGATAGGCGATGGCGCCGTCGTAGCACGCCTCGGCGGCGCGGACGAGCGAGCCGAGGTTCGCCGGGTCGTCGCACGACGGCCAGCAGAAGTTGTCGAGGATGGCGATGCGGTCGGGCCGCGCCCCGGCGCAGACCGCGTTGCGGACCGCCTCGTCGATGGCCGCCAGCGTCATCCAATACGGGTCGACATCGCCGAGTGCGGTGGCGAGCCCGCACGAGATCGCCACGCCCCGCGACGAATCGAGCTTGGGGCGGAGGACCGCGGCGTCGGAGGGCCCATCGTGCCGGACGCCGACGAGCGGCCGTACCGCCGCGCCGCCCTGCACCTCGTGGTCATACTGGCGGATGATCCAGTGCTTGGACGCGATGTTGGGGTGCCGCAGCAGGGCGAGCAGGGACGCGGCGATGCCGGAGACCGGTTGCGGGGTGCGGGCGGCGGCGTCGCCCGCCGGCGTCGGCGAGCCGCCGCCCCAGGTCGCCTGCCGTGTGGGCTGGGGGATCCCGTTGTGCAGGAAGTCCATCGACAGGCGGCCGACCTCCGTGCCGGCGTAGTGGAGGATGAGCATGGCGTCGTCGGTGCCGAAGTGGCCGAGGTCGCACATGAGCACGTCCTCGCGGTCGGCGATGGCCCGCAGCGCGTCGACCTGATCGGGCGGGACGGCGAGGACCATGCGCTCCTGGGCCTCGCTGATCCAAATCTCGGTGTAGGACAGCCCGGCGTACTTGAGCGGGGCCTGTTCGAGGTTGACCCGCGCCCCGAGCTTCTCGCCCATCTCGCCGACGGCGGAGCTGAACCCGCCGGCGCCACAGTCGGTGATGGCGGTGAACAGGCAGCCCGCCGCGTGGTCGCGGGCCTGGAGGATCACGTCGAGCATCTTCTTCTCGGTGATCGCGTTGACAATCTCGACAGCGTGGAAGAAATCGTAGGCGTGGGAGTCGGTCAGCACGGCGGAGCTGAAGGTGGCGCCGTGGCTGCCGTCGCGCCCGGTGCGGCCGCCGAGGGCGATGATCCGATCGCCGGGCCCGGGCTCGCCGAAGCACTTGTCGCGGGGGATGATCCCGACCGAGCCACAGAACACCAGCGGGTTGCCGAGGTAGCGGTCGTCGTACCACACCGCGCCGTTGACGGTCGGGATGCCCTTGCGGTTGCGGTAGTCGCGGACGCCGGCGACGACCTGCTTGATGATCCG